>CACCID010000001.1 GCA_902545945.1 uncultured Pelagibacteraceae bacterium
AGAAAATTAGCTGTTTATATGAAAAAACTTACAAAAGATGAATTTAATGATTTAAAACAAAAAAAAACCGAAATGGCACCTCTAGTTTTTGATCTTATGAAATTTGAAATGATGTGGAAGGAAAAATCTAAGGATACTTATGCTGGGGCTTTTACAGAATGCAAAGGTGATATATTTGAAACCAAATACTAACAACAGTTTTATAGCTTTAATCTTTTTGATTTTATTCTTTTTTAATTCTAATCTTTATGCATCAGAAAACTGTTTAAATGAAATCAAACTTAAATTTGAAGGAAAAGTATTTAATGGCCGTGACGGAACTTATATTCTTGGAGATGGGACTCATTTGCCTATGGGAAGTTCAATAGATAAAGGAGAGAAATATTATATATTTACTTTTTTTAATGAGACTGAAAATTCTTATATGATCACAAAAGCTCGCTTTTTTAATAAAAAAGATCAAATTGTTTATTTTGAAGATTATGATTTAATACTAAAACCTTTTACCAAAAATGGGTTTATGATTAAACACCCTGACTCAAACTTTATCGGTTCAATTGATACTTACGATTATTTATGCAAGACTATCTCTAAAAATTCTTCTAAAGGAGTATTTAAAAATATCTTAGGTAAAATATTAGAAAGATAATATGAAACTCATAAAAAAAATTTGGTATGGAGATTTAAGTTTAGTAAAAACTTTTTGGATAGTAAGCTTTATTGGTACAGGAATTCTGAGTATCATTTCAATATTAATTGAAGAAAATTTAGAAACTATAAGCGAAATTGGGGCTTTTTTTTCTTTAATTTTTTTAATTTTCTTTTTTCTATATGTAATTTATTCATACGTCGCTGTATGGAGAAGTGCTACTAAATATACAAATAAAGTTAAAAAAAAGAAAAAAAGTGCGTTTTGGGCTTATGCAGCTAAAACAGTTGTCGTTTTAGGAGTCATTAGAGGATCTGTTGAAATAATTAAAATTATTTTTTAATACATGTGATCAATTCGTGATCAAACTCTTATTGTTATTACTGAAATGATCTAGTATTGTTGTTTAACAAGCGGAAAAGACCAAGGGTCAAGATCTACCAAATGGGGTTCGATTCCCCTTGAGACCGTCAAATTATATGAAGTATAAAATTGCTGTAATTGAAGAGATACACAAAGATGGTTTAGAACTTCTAGATAATCATCCTAACTACGAATACGAATTAATTACAGATATTTCTGAAAATAACTTAATTGAGAAACTTCCAAAATTTGATGCCTGCACATTAAGAGTTTCTAAATTAGATGAAAAAATTTTGAAACATTGTACTAAACTAAAAGCAATTTCAAGACATGGTGTTGGTTTCGATAATGTCGATTTAAATTACATTAAAAAAAATAATATTTCTCTTCTTATCACGGCAACTGCTAATGCAGTTGCTGTAGCAGAACATGTTATTTCAATGTTTTTGTCATTATCCAAATCTATTTCTAAATATGATGAAGAAGTTAGGAAAGGTAACTTTAAATTAAATGCAGACAAAATTCAAACATTTGAATTATTAAATAAGAATATTTTAATAGCAGGGTTTGGGAGAATAGGAAAAAAATTAATAAGCAGATGTTTAGCTTTTGATACAAAAGTTTATATTTATGACCCATATGTCGATGAAAAAATTATTAAAGAATTTGGTGGTACTAAAGTTGATAAAATTGAAGATGGTTTAAAAAATGCTGATTATGTATCACTTCATATGCCTCTTACAAATGAGACTAAAAATTTAATTAATTATTCTGTATTAAAATCTATGAAAAAAAATTCAATAATAGTAAACACAGCAAGAGGTGGGATTATTAATGAAATAGAATTAGAAAAAGCTTTAAATGAAGGATTAATTTTTGGTGCTGCCTTAGATGTTTTTTCTAATGAACCAATAGAGAAAGATAATCCTTTATTAAAAAATAAAAAAGTTATTTTAAGTCCGCACTCTGCTACTTTTACTGATGAGTGTACGTCAAGAATGAGTATAGAAACTACTAAAAATATTATTGATTTTTTTGAAAATAGAATAGATAAATCTATGGTAGTTAAATTATGATTGACATTAAACGAAAACTAAAAAATTTTGGTCCTCTTGAATTTTTAGTTTTAAGTTCTTTAGCTTATGTTGTTATTATGTTAATTTGGACCGCTTCCACTCGATCTGCTGTCGCGCAAAAAGCTAATGATATAAAAGCTAATCACAAATTAGTTGTGGAGTTTATTAATAATCAAGTTAATGAATGCAGTTCGAATGATGGAGGTACTACCTCTTGGGGTGATAATTGTAATTCTGCTTGGATTTCTTCAAAGATTGTTAATTATATTTTAAATAACCTAAAACTTAACAATCCATACAAAATTGATAAACCTCTAATACAAACTTCACAGGATCCTAGAATTCAAGCTGAAGGTAAAGCTGGTCAGTCTGCGGATAAAGGGATAATTTTTGTAACAGAGAGTAATTTTGAGTCCGAAGCTGGCTCTGAATGGGTAATAGGTACATGCGTGAAGTCGCCATGTGTAGCAGCAGGTAATAACGAGTTGGTTTCTGCTTATCGTTAGTTTATTTCAAATCCACATTCTTTAGCAGTTTTACTTAAATAATTATAGCCGATTTTGGCATATTCAAATGGGTTAGCTTTAGCAGGATCTTGCTCTGCTTCAACTACTAACCAACCTTCGTAATTTTTATTCTTTAAAATAGTTAAGAAGGGTTTATAATTAATACATCCATCCCCAGGAACCGTAAAAGCTCCATCTAGAAAAGCTTGCCTGAAGGTACTATCACTTTTTAAAGATTTTTCTAAAACATCTTTACGTATATCTTTACAATGAACATGAATTATTCTTTCTATAAAATCTTCTGTTAACTTAATTGAGTTTCCGCCAGCAAAAAGCATGTGTCCTGTATCTATTAATAATTTTACATCATCATTAGTGCTTTCTATTAATCTTCTTGTTTCTGATTCTGTCTCAATTACTGTTCCCATGTGATGATGATAGGCAAGTGGCATATTTTCATCTAACATCATTTTTCCTATCTCATTTATTCTTGAAATTAATAATTTCCATTCATCATCAGTGAGTTTAGGTTTTTGTGATAGTGGTGTGTAAGGATCTCCTTGAATAGATTTTGTAACCTCAGCAAAAACCATGCATGGAGACTTACAATCTTTAAATAAATTCATTTGTTGACGCATTAATTTGAATTCTTCTTTTGGTGTATTTTTTAAAAGCGAAGCTCCATACCATCCTGAGCAAAGTTGCAAATTTTCTTTTTCTAATTTTGGTAATAATTCTTTTGAATTTTTTGGAAATTTACCACCTGACTCTATACCAGTAAAACCAGCTCTGCTAGCTTCAGATAAACATTGTTCCAAAGTAGTGTCCCCACCAAGTTCAGGCATGTCATCATTGCTCCAAGCTATTGGTGCTACACCTAATTTTATAGACATAATTTTAATAAAGTACTAAGTTTATATTACAAATAATAAATTTATACAAAAAATATGATCAATGTAGCTCTTTTTGGATTTGGAAGAATTGGCCAAATGCATGCCAAAAATCTAACTAAAATTAAAGAAATTAAATTATTGTATATCTGTGAAAAAATTACTCGATTAAGAAATGAAGCAAAAAAACTATACAGGTGTAAAGTTGAAAATAATTATAATAAAATATTTGATAATAAAAACGTAGATATAATTTTTATCTCAAGTCCTACAAATACTCACATAAAATTCATAGAAGAAGGAATTAAAAGGAAAAAAACAATTTTTTGTGAAAAACCTTTAGATTTAAATATTAATAAAATAATTAAGACTTTAAAAAAAGTTAAAAAGATTAAACCTAAAATTCAATTAGGATTTAACAGAAGATACGATCCAGGACATTTTTTGTTAAAAAAAGAGTTAGATAAAAATAAAATCGGTAAATTAGAAAAAATTATTATTACAAGCAGAGATCCTGCTCCACCACCTATTTCTTACTTAAAAACATCAGGAGGAATTTTTAGAGATATGATGATTCACGATTTTGATTTATGTAGATTGTATTTAGGCAATGATAAAATTAGTGAAATTCATGCGTTTACCTCATCATTTGAGCCCTTTTACAAAAAAATTAAAGATCACGAGTTAGCCGTAGTAACAATGAAATCTAAAAGAGGAGTAATTTGCGTGATTACTAATTCAAGACATTGTTCATTTGGTTATGATCAAAGAGTTGAATTGTTTGGCAATAAAGGAATGCTAATCTCAGGCAATAAAAAAGAAAATGCAACAGAATTTTTTAATTCCACCCAAACAAATTCTCAAAAACCTTTTTTAAATTTTTTTATTGAAAGATATAAAGATGCATATAATCTGCAAATAAAAGAACTTATTTCGCTTCACAAAAATAAAATTAAATCTAGGTCTACCTTTGAAGATGGTTATCTTGCTTTAAAGCTAGCGAATGCGGCATATAAATCTTTAAAATTAAAAAAATCAATTAAAGTCTAATACTTGTAATCACTTTTAGATATACTCTAGGTTGTATCCAATGTATTTTTTTTTGAAATTACCCCTATAATTTGTTTTAATGCCGACAAATTAATTAACAACAAGAGGGAAATAATGAAAAAAGTATACTTAACAATTGCTGCTCTTTTAACATGGGCGATGACATCAGTTGCTGCTTTAGCGGTTGATATCATTGTTGTGTCACACGGGCAAGCTAATGATCCTTTCTGGTCAGTTGCAAAAAATGGTGTAGATAAAGCTTGTAAAGATATGAAAGTATCTTGCAAATATACTGCTCCAGCAACATTTGACATGGTTGAAATGGCTAAATTAATTGATAACGCTGTTTCTCAAAAACCAAAAGGTATTGTAATAACTTTACCAGATGCTGCCGCTTTAGGTAAATCTGTAAAAGCTGCAATATCTGCAGGTATTCCAGTAATATCTATGAACTCTGGTTCAGACGACTACATGAAGCTTGGTATTAGCGCTCACGTTGGACAAACTGAATTTGAAGCAGGAGTTGGTGGCGGACAAAAAATGAAAGCTGCTGGTGGAAAAAAAGCATTATGCGTCAACCATGAAGTTGGTAATGTTGCTTTGGATAGAAGATGTGCTGGTTTCAAAAAAGGTTTTGGAGGTTCTGTAGATATATTAGGAACATCTAACGACCCAACTGAAATTCAAAAAGCTGTAGCTGCTAAATTAGGTGGTGGATATGACACTATTCTTACTTTAGGAGCTGGTCTTGCAGGCGAAGCTGCTCTTAAGGCATTAGAGTCAGCCGGTAAAGTTGGAAGCATTAAACTTGGAACATTTGATATGTCTCCAGGAATGCTTAAAGCTGCTGCTGCAGGAAAAGTTGAATTCTTAATTGACCAACAACAGTACTTACAAGGTTATTTACCTATAGCTATCTTTTCTCAATATATGAGATATGGAACTATGCCAGCTGGTGTAGTTATGACAGGACCTGGTTTTGTTACACCTAAAAATGCTAAGAGTGTAATTAAATGGGCTGCTCAAGGTTATAGATAAAAATATATCAGAAAGGCCTAGTGAATTTTCACTAGGCCTTTTTTTTTAAGTTTTAATTATGTCTACAAAGTCAAAAAGCATAAAGAGTAAAACTGATTCTAATCAAGATGAAAGACTTAAAAAAATTTCAAATTTTAAAATTTTATTAAATAGACCTGAGTTAGGAGCTCTAGGTGGAGCAATTTTAGTTTTTATTTTTTTTGGCATTGTTGCTGGTGATACCGGCATGTTTAGTGCTTACGGAATTTTGAATTTTTTAGATGTGTCAGCTAATCTAGGAATTATAGCTATCGCAGCAGCAATGTTAATGATCGGAGGAGAATTTGATTTATCAATCGGTTCAATGATTGGTTTTGCAGGAATTTGCATAGCTATTCCTGCTATTTATTGGGGATGGCCTTTATGGATGAGTATTATATTTGCTTTTTCAATGGCAGTATTAGTTGGTTATTTTAATGGAATACTAGTAGTCAGAACTGGTTTACCATCTTTTATAGTTACGCTTGCAATGTTGTTTATCTTGAGAGGAGCAACCTTAGCTTTAACAAGATTAATAACGGGACGAACACAAGTGCCTGGGTTAAGAGTTTTAATTGAAAATGATCCGATAGCTTGGATATTTGCATCAGATTCTTTTAAATGGGTCTTTACATGGCTAGGTTCAATGAACCTAATAACTTTGAGAACTGATGGAAGTCCTTTAGCAACTGGTATTCCTCCATCAGTTATTTGGTTTATTGCTTTAACAATTTTATCTACTTGGATATTAATGAAAACTAGATATGGCAATTGGATATTTGCATCAGGTGGAGACAAAAATGGAGCGAATAACGTAGGTGTACCAGTTGGAAGAGTTAAAATAAGTCTTTTTATCGGGACCGCAGTTGCAGCAACAATTTTTGCAACAATACAAGTACTAGATGCAGGATCAGCAGATACTATGAGAGGAACTTTGAAAGAATTAGAGGCGATTGCAGCTGCAGTAGTAGGTGGGTGTCTACTCACTGGAGGATATGGATCAGCTATAGGTGCAGCATTTGGAGCAATTATTTTTGGAACTGTATCTATGGGTATTTTTTATACAGATGTGGACACAGATTGGTTTAAAGTATTTTTAGGCGCAATGATGCTAATTGCCGTAATATTTAATAATTATATTAGAAGAAAAGTAACAGAGAGTAAATAATGTCAGATTATTTAGTTCAATTTAATAATATTAGTAAATTTTTTGGAAAAGTTATCGCGCTTAAAGATGTAACTATGAAATTACGTAAAGGTGAGATCATGTGTTTGTTAGGTGATAATGGAGCAGGTAAATCAACACTTATCAAAACTTTAGCAGGTGTGCATAAACCTGATGAAGGTGAAATTATAGTAGATGGAAAAAAAACAATTTTTGACAGTCCAAAAGACGCTTTGGATATGGGTATAGCTACAGTTTATCAGGACTTAGCTTTAGTATCATTAATGAGTGTTACTAGAAATTTTTTCATGGGCAGAGAGCCTTTAAAAGGACCACCGTTCTTTAAAATCTTTGATGTTAAAACAGCAAACAAAATTGCAGCAGAACGAATGGGTCAAATAGGTATCGATGTTAGAGATCCATCTCAAGCTGTAGGAACTATGTCAGGAGGCGAAAGACAATGTTTAGCTATAAGTAGAGCAATTTATTTCGGGGCCAAAGTATTAGTTTTAGATGAGCCCACTTCAGCTTTAGGCGTTCATCAAGCATCCGTAGTTTTAAAATATATTGTCAAAGCTGCTACGCAAGGATTGGCGGTTATCTTAATTACACATAACGTCCACCATGCTTACCCTGTCGGCAACAGTTTTACAGTTCTAAATAGAGGAAAAAGTTTGGGGACTTATGAAAAAAAAGATATTTCTAGAGAAAAACTTTTAAGTATGATGGCAGGCGGCGAAGAACTAGATAAACTTGAAGTAGAACTAAATGAAATGAATCGAGTTTCAAACAGCTAGCTATTTTGTAATTGAATTAATCTCTTTATTTGAAAAAAATTTTGGTTTTTTACACGTGGTTTTAATATTGTATTTTTTACCACTTTTAGCTGAATTGTGAATTCCGTCTATAATATTAAGTACATGTAATGATAAATTACCATTACATCTGTGCTCTTTCCTTTTTTGTATAGAATAAATCATTTCTGCAAGTCCTACACCTCTATAATTTGCATTAGTAGGAGACTCATTTGCTCTAGAGCTTTGAGTTTTAATATTTATTTTTCCTAAAACCATTTTATTTGTTTTATAATTTTTCCATTTACTTCCTAGCTTTTTGCTTAGCAAAACTGAACCACCAAACATGTTTGGATCAGGAACTATCATAGATCCATTTTCTCCATACAATTCTATATGATTTCTTAAGTGAGAAACTACGTCAAATGATAAAGTTAACCTAATTATTGTCTCATTTTTAAATTTAATAGTTGAAAAAAATGTAGTAGGACATTCAACTTTAATCCTTCTTCCTTTTTTAGGCCCAATACCAATAATTCTTTTTTTGGTATTTTTATTACAAATACTCGTGACAGATTTTGCAGGACCTAAAAGATTCACTAATGCTGTTAAATAGTAAGGCCCCATATCAATAACCGGACCTCCTCCTTTTTTTTTAAACCACGGTTCAGGATTTGGATGGTATGACTGAATCCCAGGATAAGCAAATATCGCGGTTCCAAATTTAATTTTACCTATAATCTTTTTATCTAAAAGTTGTCTTGCCATTTGATTACCACCTCCTAAAAAAGTATCAGGAGCATTTCCAATTAAAAGTTTTTTTCTTCGTGCAATTTTTATAAGTTCTAAACCATCTTTAAGGTCTACTGCCAAAGGTTTTTCAGAGTACACATGTTTTCCATTTAATAATGATTTTTTGGCCACTAAGTAGTGTGCTGTAGGAATTGTAAGATTTAAAATTATTTCAATATTCTTATCTTTAAGTATTTCATTTACAGATACAGACTCAATCTTATTGGTTTTTGCACAATTTTCAGCTGTCTTTTTATTTATGTCAGCACATTTAACAATTCTAAAATTATTAAAGTATTTATGCGCTCTAAAGTAAGTTTCTGCTATATGTCCACAACCAATTAAACCAACATTAAATACTTTAGCCATTGAATTTAAACACCTTTTCTTTGCTTCTTTTTTCCTTCTAGGTGTTCTTTAAGTGATTTTTTATTTTCATTAGTTGTTGGTATACCTAAAGTAGGACTTTCCCAATAAGCAGATCCCTCTAACCATTGGTATCCATCTGTCTGAATTGAAATTACATAAGTATTTTTTGATTTCTTTGCTCTTTTAAAGGCTTCCTCTAGTTCAGAAATAGAATTAACTTGTTCACCATCGGCACCCATACTTTTGGCATGTGCAGCAAAATCAAATGGAACTAAATTAGGTGTTTTTGAACTTTTTAATAAACAATTAAATTCTTTTCCACCTTTGTATAATTGTAGTCTATTTATAACAGCATGACCTCCATTATCACAAACAATTATTATTAATTTATTGTTAGTGATAACAGAACTATAAATATCTGAATTAAATAAGAGGTAGGATCCATCTCCCACAAATGAAACGACTTCTTTATCTGGATTTGCCATTTTAATTCCAAGTGCGCCTGAAATTTCATAACTCATACAACTGAAACCCCATTCTGTTTCATGAGTGTTAAGTTCTCTTGGTTTCCATACTTGTATTACTTCCCCGACCAAACCTCCTGCAGCTGTTACAGCTATGTCAGATGGATCTGAGTTCCTATAACAAGCACCAATTACTTGAGCATAACTTGGTAATTTTTGATTAGTAGGTCCGCTGTGTTTTTCTATATAAGAGTCCCAATCTTTTAATTCTTTTCTAGATTTTTTGTACCAATTATCATCTGCTTTCCAGTTGCCTAAAGCTTGTGATAATTCAATCATTGAAACTTTAGCATCTCCAACAATAGCCTGAGCCATATGTTTGTTAGCATCAAATCTTGCTGCATTAATAGAAACTAATTTAAAATCTGGATTTTCAAAATTTGCCCATGATCCAGTTGTAAAATCTGCTAATTTAGTTCCTATAGCTATAGCTGTATCAGTTTCTTTGCTTAAATTGTTAGCAGCTTTACTTCCTAATCCGCCAATGGCACCTAAATAGTGAGAATGATCTTTTTTAATAGAGGAATATCCCATAACCGTCTGAGTAACTGGTATGTTATGTTTTTTTGCAAAATTACTTAATTCATCTGTTGCATCTGAGTATAAAACACCTCCACCTGCAATTATAATTGGTTTTTTTGATTTTTTTATAAGTTCTGCTGCCTCTTTTATTTGAAAATCATCTGGTTTTGGTCTTCTAATTGTATGAATTATTTCTTTAAAAAACTCTTCGGGATAATTGTATACTTCACCTTGAACATCTTGGCTTAAAGATATACATGCAGGGCCACAATCAGCTGGATCAAGCATTACTTGAATTGCTTGTTGTAAGCTAGATATAATTTGTTCTGGCCTTGTTATTCTATCAAAGTATCTTACGACTGGTTTGAAACCATCATTTTGTGTAATACCTGGATTATTAAAATGTTCGACTTGTTGCAGTACAGGATCTGGCATTCTATTTGCAAAAGTATCTCCAGGTAAAAAAAGAATAGGAAGTCTATTGCTCATCGCGACAGCAGCTGCTGTAATCATATTAGTTGCTCCTGGTCCGACTGAAGAAGTTGCAATGAATATTTGTTTTCTTCTTTTTGCTCTTGCGTAAGCAATACCGGTTAGAGCCATGTTCTGTTCGTGGTGACCTCTCCAAGTTGGTAAATCTTTTTGATTTTCTTGTAAAGCTTGACCTAAACAAGCAACATTACCATGTCCAAATATTCCAAATACTCCGGGGAATAAAGACATTTTTTTTCCATCGATTAAAGTTTTTTGAGCAATCAAATATTTGACTAAAGCATGAGCACAAGTAAGTTGAATATTTTTCATAAATTCAATATAACCTATTTAATTAAATATCTTATTTCAACAAATTATGTACGAAAAATTTGGACAATTCATCGACGGCAAATGGCAAAAATCTTCAAGTGGAGAAACTTATGATGTTATTAACCCAGCTACCGAGGAAATTATTGGTAAAGCATCTAAAGCTAACAGTGCTGATGTTCAAAGAGCTTTAAAATCAGCTGAAAAAGGTCTTGAAGTTTGGAGAAATACATCACCTTGGGAAAGATCAAAAATTATAAGAAAAATTTCAGAATTAATTAGACAACGAGTAGAAGTTTTATCTAATTGGCTAACATTAGAAGTCGGAAAACCGTTAACTGAAGGACCAGGTGAAGTAGGGGGCGCAGCAGATATTTTTGAATGGAATTCAGAAGAAACAAAAAGAATATTTGGAGAAATAAACCAAAGTCGTTTTCCAAATACTCGTATACATGTCATATACCAACCTGTTGGAGTTGTTGCAGCTCTTGTTCCATGGAACTTTCCAATTATTCTTGCTTCTAGAAAAATTTCTACTGCATTAGCCGCAGGCTGTTCTGTAATTGTAAAGCCAGATGTAATAACTCCTGGAAGTGTAATGGAAATTGTAGAAATATGTAGACAAGCAGGTGTCCCTCCAGGTGTGGTAAATTTATTATCAGGTGATCCTGCAGGTATTTCTGAAGAACTTATTAAATCTGATATTATAAAAAAAATATCAATAACTGGTTCTACAAGAGTTGGAAAGTTAATTTTAAAACAAGCTGCTGATAAAGTTCAAAGAGTCACAATGGAGCTTAGCGGTCATTCTCCATTTATTGTTTTTGATGATGTTGATTTAAATAAAGTAACTGATATGGCAATCACCGCAAAATTCAGAAACAACGGCCAAGTTTGTATATCTCCAAATAGATTTTATATCCATGAAAAGAAGAAAGATGAGTTCGCAGATTTAATGGTAAAAAAAACAAAAAAATTAAAGATTGGAAATGGAATGGACAAAAATACTTTACTTGGTCCTCTATGTACAAAACAAAGATTGGAAGGCGTAGAAAAATTAGTTGAAACCACCAAAAAGGAAGGTGGAAAAATTTTATTAGGAGGAAAAAGAGCGGCGAATTTTAATAAAGGTTACTTTTTTGAGCCTACAATATTTGACAATGTACAAGACAACTTTACAATTATGAAAGAAGAGCCATTTGGTCCGATTGTTCCGATCTTAACATTTAAAAGTTTCGATGAAGTGATGAAAAGAGCAAATGATAATGATTTAGGATTATGTAGTTATGTTTATACTACAGATCTTAAAAAAGCTAACGAAGCATCAGAAATACTAGAAACAGGTTGCGTAGCTGTTAACACGCCCGCTGTGGCCGTTGCAGAGGCTCCTTTCGGAGGAATAAAACAAACAGGTTATGGTAGAGAAGGTGGTTCAATGGCTATTAAAGATTATCTTAATATCAAATATACTCATTTTGGAATTTCTTACGAGTAACAAATTTAAACCAGATATTTGTTTAATAAAATTATCTTAATAAAGTTTTAATGAATTATTACGTATATATGCTTAAGTCGGAAGGCAAAAAACGTGTCACATACGTTGGATATACCAATAATTTAAAACAAAGAATCATTCTTCATAATTTAGGTAAAGGTGCCAAATTTACAAGAGGAAGAAAATGGATGTTAATTTATAAAGAAAAATTTAACTCAAAAAAAGAGGCAATTTCTAGAGAATATTATATAAAGAACAATAGAGCATTAAGAGAAAAAATTATAAAAAAATATTCGTGAAAATAGCAATTTTATTACCGTATAAAGAAAATTTTTCTCCAGAATATCCCGGAGCTGTTTCACTATTTGTTAATGAAACTAGCAAAATTAGTAAATATAAAAAAAATATAATCGTATTCGGCAATACAGAATATAAAAAAAAGTTTAATTTAAAATACGTAAATATAGATTTAAAAAAAAGTTTTTTAAGTAGTCAAACTAAAAATTATGTCTCAAAATTTTTGAAAATTCAAAAAAAATATGATTTTTCAATAGTTGAAGTGCACAATAGACCAAGTTACATCAGTCAGCTAAATAAAGATTTAAAAAAAACAGTTATATCTTTATACTTTCACAACGATCCTTTATCTATGGATGGATCCAAATCAATAGATGATAGAAAAAAATTACTTAAATCTTGCTATAAAATTATATTTAATAGTAATTGGTCAAAAAAAAGGTTTTTAGAAGGATTAGAAAATAAATTTGTAAATAGTAATAAGCTCGTAGTATTTTTTCAATCTGCTAGCAAGAAAAATTTCTCAATTCTAAAGAAAAAAAAAAATTGGATTACATTTGTGGGAAAATTGAATAAAGCCAAGGGCTACGATGTTTTTGCATCAGCTATCAAGAAAATTCTAAACAAATATCCTAATTGGAAAGCAAAAATAATTGGTGATGAAAAGAGAGAAAAAATATCTATACAACATAAGAATGTCGATGTTCTCGGTTTTTTAAATCATGAAAAAGTACTTAAAATATTTGAAAAATCAAGTATTGCAGTAGCTTGTTCTAGGTGGGAGGAACCATTTGGCAGAACAAGTTTAGAAGCCTCTGCAAATGGATGTGCGGTTGTTATTACGAACAAGGGAGGATTGCCGGAAACTATTACCAATGCAAAGATTTTAGAAATATTAAATATAAAGAAATTATATAAAGTAATTTCAAATTTAATTGAAAACAAAAAGGAGAGAAAAAAACTTCAAGAATTATCTTTAAAAAATTTTTATTTAACACATTCTTTTGTTGCAAAAATGATAGATGATTACAGAGATGAGAAATTGCAGATTCAGAATAAATTTAATTCTCCCAAAAATAAAAAGATTTTAAGAATTCTTCATATTACGAATTTTAATGAAAGATTAGATGGTAGGCTTTTCTTCAATACTGGAAGAAGAATTAATAACGGGTTTATAAGACAAGGCCATAGCGTTTTAGGATTTAGTGATAGAGATATACAAAAATATTACAAATCAGTTAATGATTATAAGGGGGCTAAAACACTAAATGATAAATTAAAAAAAACTTGTTATAATTATAAGCCTGATCTTATAATTATAGGTCATGCAGATTTAATTTCCAAAGATCAAATATCTGAATTAAGAGATGATTATCCTAATGCAAGGTTTGGTCAATGGTTCCTTGATCCATTAAATAGAAAAGGGCCTGACTTTGAAAGAAATAAAAGCAGAATATTAGACAAAGCTGATGTTGTAGACTCTACATTCTTGACAACAAGTCCAGACGTTTTACCTTTTTTAAAAAAAAAGAATAGTTTTTTTATTCCAAATCCAAGTGACATATCGTTTGAAATTTTAAATAATTACAATAAATCTTGCAATGTAGATGTTTTTTTCGCTTTAAGCCATGGCGTTCATAGAGGCGTACTTAAATCTGGAAAAATCGATGATAGAATTAATTTTTTAAAAGATTTACAAATCAAAACGCCAAATATAAAATTTGATATTTACGGTATAGACAAAATACAGCCGATTTGGGCTGATCATTATTTTAAAACAATAGAAAATGCCAAGATGGGTTTAAATTTAAGTAGAGGCCAGGCAATAAAATACTATAGTAGTGATAGAATTACTCAAATAGTAGGTAATGGTTTGGTTTGTTTAATTGATGAAAAAACAAAATACAGAGATTTTTTTACCGACCAGGAAATGGTTTTTTACAAAAATATAAATGATTTATCAGAAAAGATTTTAAGAATTTCATCAGATGAAAAACTAAGAAAAAGAATTGCTAAACAAGGAAAAAATAAATATATGAAATATTTTAATTCTGACCTTGTTTCTAAATTTATTATAGATAAAACATTAGATAGAAAATCAAAAAACATGTTTTTTTGGGAAAAATAATGAAAAAAAAAATTGCTTTAATTTTTGGAATTACAGGACAAGATGGATCGTATTTAGCTGAATTACTTTTAAAAAAAAATTATATCATTCATGGTGTAAAACGTAGATCTTCAAGTGCAAATACTGAGCGTATTGATCATCTTTTTGATAGTGTAAATTTCTCTAATAAAAATTTTTTTATTCATTATGGAGATATTTCTGACGGAACTAGTACTTTAAATATTATCAATAAAGTTAAACCAGATGAAATTTATAATTTAGCGGCTCAGAGCCATGTTAGGGTATCATTCGATATACCTGAATATACAGCGGACGTAACTGCTATTGGTGCCTTAAGAATATTGGAAGCGTTAAGAATATTAAGACTTAAAAAAACTAAGTATTATCAAGCTTCAAGCTCAGAAATGTACGGACTGCTTGAAAAGAAAAAATCTTTAAATGAATTAACACCATTTCATCCTAGATCAGTTTATGGAATTTCAAAAGTTTTTGCTTTCCATGCAGCAGTTCATTATAGAGAGGCTTATGGCATATTTGCTTCAAATGGTATTTTATTTAATCATGAGTCGCCAAGAAGAGGTCCTACATTTGTAACTAAAAAAATTGTGCAAGGACTAGTCAGAATTAAAAAGGGCTTACAAAAAAAACTCACATTAGGAAATTTATACGCAGTGAGAGACTGGGGTCATGCAAAAGATTACGCTACGTCTATGTGGAAAATACTTCAATATAAAAAACCTGATAACTGGGTTATAGCTACAAATAAAGAAACAACGGTAAAAGAATTTGCCAATCGAGTTGCAAAAAAATTAGGGTTTAAGATCAAATGGAAAGGTAAAGGAATTTATGAAAAAGCTATTAATTTAGATAATAATAAAACTATAATAGATATAGATAAAAAATTTTTAAGGCCTACGGAAGTGGATTTTTTAAGAGGTGATTTTTCAAAAGCTAAACGTCTTCTTAAATGGAAACCGGCGTATAATACTGATGACTTAATAGAGGATATGATATCATCTGAATTAGAAGATTTTTAATGCCAAAAAAGTTTTTTTATCCTCTTTTAGAAAATCCGTATAGAAAAAAAGATTTAGATAAAGCTATCAAAGTTATTAAAACAGGTAGACTCACTATTGGAAATCACACAGATAAATTTGAAAAAAAATTTACAGAGAAAATGAAGACAAAATATTCTTTGATGGTGAATTCTGGTTCATCAGCCAACCTTTTAGCATTACAATGCTTAATTAACCCATATCGAAAAAAAAGATTAAAAAAAGGAGACTATGTGCTTATACCAACTGTTTGCTGGTCAACATCACTATGGCCCATTGTTCAATCAGGTTTAAAACCTATTTTTGTTGATATAGATCCAATTACACTAAATATTGATATCAAAGACCTAATAAAAAAAATCAACTCAAAAGCTAAAGCTTTAATGTTAGTTCATGTCCTAGGTAATTGTACAAATATGGGTGAATTAATGAAAATTCTTAAAAAGAAAAAAATAATTTTAATAGAAGATACATGTGAATCAATTGGTTCAAAATATAAAAATAAATATCTAGGTACTTTTGGTGAATTTTCCTCCTTCTCATTTTATTCATCTCATCAAATATCTTCAGGAGAAGGCGGAATGGTTACTTGTAGAAACCAAGATGACTATGAAATACTTAAATCACTTAGAGCCCACGGGTGGTCTAGAGGATTAAAGACTGAAAAAAAAATATCTAAGCAAAATAAACATCTAGATTCTAGATTCATTTTCTTTAATTCTGGTTTTAATCTTCGACCGACTGATATTTCTGCATCTATTGGGCTTAGTCAATTTAATGATATGGGTAATTTTATATCTATTAGAAATAAAAATAGAGACATAATTGTAAAAGCATTAAAAAAAAATAAACTTGTAAATAATAACTTTCATTTTATTGAAGCTAATAAAAATGTTAAGCCTTCATGGTTTGGAATACCTATTTATATAAAAAATAGATTAAATAGAAGAAAATTTATTATGAAATTAGAAAAACGAGGTGTTGAAACAAGACCTATAATAAGTGGGAACTTCATTAAACAGCCTTCGGTGAAAAAATATAAGCTATTAAAGAACTCAAAATTTTTGAATTCTGATGTTGTAAATGATCATGGTTTTTTTATTGGTTTGCCAACGAAAAAAATTAATAATATTTTTGTTAATCAATTAGTAAAAGCTTTTGAAGAAAGTATCTAAAAAAATTGTAGCTATTACAGGAGCGAGAGGAGCACTTGGTAGTGAGTTTATTAAAAAGTATAAAAAAAATTTTAGCTTTAGAATATATAAAGATAGGATCGAAAATAAAAAAAAATTAAATAACTGGCTTAATGATAATTTGGATATTCAATATTTTCTACATTTTGCAGCTATAACAGCTGTTAGCAAAACTAAGAATAATCCAAAAAAAACTTATAAGATAAATTCAATCGCATCAATTGCATTAATTAAAAGATTGAATCAAAAAAAATTTGATAAACTCAAATACTTTTTATTTTCATCTTCCTCCCATGTATACAAACCTTCACTGAAAAGTTTATCTGAAAACTCATTAAGGAAACCTATGAGTATTTATGGAAATTCAAAAAAAAAGGTAGAAGATTTTATCTTTGGAAATAAAAAAAGAATTAAATTTAAGATTGGTATAGCAAGAATTTTTAATTTTTATTCGCCTAATCATGGAAATGGTTTTTTTATAAATGATATGAAAAAAAAACTTAAATTTAATAATAAAATTTTAAGAATTAATACACCTAGAGATTATATAAATTTAAATCAGTTATGCGAAATTATTTTTTTTATGATAAATAAAAATATTTCGAAACCTTTGAATATCGCAAGTGGCAAAAAAATTAATTTAAATGATTTAAGCAAATTGATAATAAAAAAATATAATTTCAAAGCAAATATTACTTTTGAAAAAAAAACTTACCCAGGTTTATTTGCTAATATTAATTTACTTAGAAAATTAGGATATAAAAAAAAAATAACAGAATTTAAATTTAAATGAAAAAATTTATAATTTTTAGAACAGATAGATTGGGAGATTTCTTAATAATAACAAATATTATTAAAGCTATAAAAGATAAGTATAAAGACTCCCACATCACACTTGTGGGTTCGCCATATAACAAAAAGATTATAAATAGTTATAGAATAATTGATAAAGTTATAATTTATGACAAGAAAGGCTCATTATTTGAAAAAATTTCAATCCTTAAAGAAATTAAAAAAACATTTTACTATTGTTCTTTAAGTTTAGATGGAAAGTCATTTTCAAATTTTGCAAATTTTTTTTTAAATGCCCAGGTTAAATATGGAATATCCTATCTATTTAATTTTTTTTTTTTCAAATGGTCAAAACCTAATTTCATATATAATTATTTAGTTTTTAATAAATTTGAAACTTTCTCAAGTAAAAATAGTCTAAAAAAAATTGAACACTTGCCCACATTATTAATTAAACTTGCTAATAATCTAAAATTAAATCTTTCAACAAAAAATAATTATTTTTATGAAATAAAAAAAAAATCAACAATAAAATCAAATAAAATTTTTAAAAATAAAATAAAATCAAAATTTGTATTAATCCACTTAGATGAAAAATGGAAAGATATATCTAAAATAGATCTAAATTTTTCAGACGAGCTAATAATATTTCAAAAAAAAATAAAAAAAAAAATTGTTTTAACTTCTAATAAAAATAATTCTTTATATTATAAGAATTTAAAAAAGGAATTGAAAAATTACAGAAATATAATTTTTCTTGAAAATCTTAGTTTGGATATCTTTGAAAGAATAATTAATTTATCCACTTATTCAATTAGTTGTCATTCTGGATTTTTGGTTCAAATATCAGGATTTAACAACACAAATATTATAGATGTAATCAACAAAAGAGACTTTACATGGTATAGTTGTTGGAAACCTTATAATACTAGACACAAATTTGTTTTTAAATCTAATATGAATAGAAAAATTAGCTTAAACTTGATTTTTAAACAAATTATAAATGCCTCTAAAAAACTTAAATGATAAAATTTATCAAAGAGCTACCAGGCTATTTAAATAGAAAAATTAAAACTAAAAAAACTTCTTATTCATTAACTAGTATAGACCTAGTAATAGATTTCATTTTTAAAAAAAAAAATGGAGTTTATATAGACGTAGGATGTAACCACCCTGTATATAATAATAATACATATTTATTAAGTAAAAAAGGGTGGAGGGGCATTAATATAGATATAGATAAAAAATCGATTGAATTATTTAATATATTTAGAAAAAAAGATTTAAATGTAAATCTTGCGGTTTCATCAGAAGAAACTGAATTAGAGTATATTAATTACCATGAAAAATCTCCCATCAATAAAATTAAGACTTCCGAAAAAAATAATAATGAAAAATTTAAAGATATTAGAAAAATAAGATCAAGTACTTTAAATTCCATTATCGAAAATTCAGAGTATAAAGATAAATCAATTGATTTTGTTTCTATTGATGTTGAAGGTCATGAAATAGATGTCATTAAAGGTTTTGATTTAAAAAAATACAAGCCGAGTATAATAGTAATTGAATTTTTAGACACTAGTTTAAAAAAAATTGAAATTAAAAATTTTAAATTACAAAATGTAATAGAGTCAGAAATTTATCAATTAATGATAAAAAATGAATATCATATGGTAAATTGGTTTCATTCGGATTTAATTTTTGCTCATAATTCCTTTAAAAGTAGCTAATAAATAATGATTAAAATTTGGGGAACATCGTTTAGTTTAATCGGGGATCTTGTAATGAGTTTACCTCAATTAAAATATTTCAAGAAAAAATATCAGAAAACTTACATAAATTTTGTTATACATAAAAAAATTTCTTATTGCGCACCACTATTTTACAATCACCCAGATATAGATAAGATAATTATTTCTGGTAAATGGAGTTCTTTCAGTTCAGAGGATTATAAAATTGCATCAGAATGTGATGTTGTAACAACGAAACTAGATCATAAAAATCAAACAATTTTAGACAGGAAACATGAAGATAAATTTTGGTATAATAAAAGATCTTGTATTGAAGAAACGGCTTTAATGTCTGGAATATCTGATTTAGATCAAGTTTTAACATATAAAGAAAAAATCCCTCAATTGACTAAATGGTTTGATGTTGGATTTGAAGATGAACAAAAAAAAGCTGCTTATACTTATGATAAAGCAGACTCTAAACGTAATAAGATTTTAAGCAAATCGTTAGCGATATGGCCTTTTGCGGGTTATGGTAGAAGTAAAAATCGTAATCCCTCTGAAGAATGGTGGAGTAAGTTAGTTTCAAAACTTACCAACAATTCAATAAACGTTTACCATTTTGGTTATTTTAAAGAGCCAGAATTATCTGAAAATAAAAAACTTTATCATAATTTAACAAATTATGATTTTTTTAATCAAATTAAAATTTCTTTAGGAACAAAACTTGCACTAGGTACTGATTCTGGATCTATGTGGGTTTTGTCCGCTTATAATCATCCAATTATAGTTCTAGGGACCAATTGGTATGATAACCACACTAAAAATTTTAAATCTACTATACCTCCGATTGTAGAAGGTGAGTGTATTTTTAAAGAAAATAATTTTGCTAATTTAAGTGTTGATGAAGTTTACAAAAAAATCTTAGATTATGGTGTCGAAAAAGAAAGCTTTATTAATAAACTTTTTAATTTTAAATCTTAATTTTATTTAAAGCATTATTTTTAAATAAACTCGCCTCTTTTATATACCTTCTTACCATCTCAGTCGATTTATGTCCTGTCATAGCCATTATACTTCTTTCTTCTGCTCCTGCTTCAGCAGCTGAAGTAGCAAAACCAGACCTTAAGCTATGTCCTGAATAATTTTTATTATCTATCCCTGCTTTTGTTAAATATTCTTTAATTATTAATGCTACCGTTTGATCTGTAAGTCTTATATTTGTAATTTTTGAACCTTTTGAAAACCTGACAAAAATAGGTCCTTTTTTAATTTTTGATATATTTAGCCAGTTATTCAAATTTTTAACTGGACAGTAAAGATAGTTTTCAAAGTGGGGGATGCCTTTTGTAAATCCTTCACCAAATTGATCAGTTTTCGATCTTTTTATATGAACTTTTAAACCCTCAAAGACAAATTCTAAATCCTCTATATTTAATGATACAAGTTCGTTCCTTCTAAAACCACCTGCAAATCCAAGAAGCAATAAAGCCTTGTTTCTTAATTTTTTAACCTCAGGCTCATTTTGTTGATTAATTACATCAATTATTTGTTTTAAGTTACTGATTAATAATGGTTTTTTTCCTTTTTGACTCACTCCTTTTCTCCGTTTTATACCTAAGAAATTTTGAATAATTACAGGATGTTTTGTATCTAGATAATGACCTTTCATTTTATGAATAACGCTGATCGATACCAACCTGCGTTTTATTGTACTGATTTTAACGTCCTTGCTAGATAAATATGTAAGGTATAAAGAGATTATTTTTGTGTCAGCTGGTATATTCTTGAATCCATTTTTAGCACAAAATAAACTGAAGTCCTCAAAGTCTGACTTATAGGCTCTAGCTGTGTTTATTGACTTTGAGTTCTTCAAATTCTTTAAAGTTTCATCTTTTAATTTTTTTATGTCTGTAATTAAGTTGCTCATTTTTCTATTTATTACTATTGATAACCATTAATTATCGTTAATAATATATCAAGTGAAAATTGCTGTCAACATGTATAATTTAGAAGCTAATGATAAAGTTTATACTCCCAATTGCTGTGTTCATCGCTGTGGTATTTGGGATCTCGTTCTTCTGGAATAACTCAAGCGCCCTAGGAAGAAAAAAAATAGCTTTAGGACTTCTGGCAGCTATATTATTAAGCTTAATATTAACAATTTATTTAATTATAGACTGATGAAACTTAAAGGGACTAAGTTTCAGCTAAAAGTATGGAATTATCTGAAGAAAATACCTCGTGGGAAGGTAAAAACCTACTCTGATGTGGCTAAATCGATAGGAAAACCGCTTGCTGTGCGTGCTGTAGCTAATGCAATAGGAAAAAACCCTCTAGCTCCTCAAATTCCTTGCCATAGAGTTATTAGATCAGATGGATCCTTAGGCGGTTATTCTGGTAAAGGAGGCATTAAAACTAAGAGATTATTGCTAAAAAAAGAGGGTATAACGCTCTAGAATTGTTATTTTACGGGCGATCGGGTCTATTAGCCTTTATTTCATCGTTTTTTATTACTATGCACCAGTCAGTTGTACTCTAGAATCGCTGATTGCAAAAAAAACGGCCTGTATGGCCGTTTAAATGCTATATTCTTCACTCGCAAAGCTTCTAGAACTATTGAAAATTATTGCTTTTAGGATCCTCTAAAATACTTGATTTTAATGGATAATAGCCTTTTATTTTTTCAATTTTATCTTTATTGCCACTAAAATCTTTATTTTTATAAATCTTGTAATCTGGATTAGTCATTTTTTTGAGCCAAATATGCTATATTTTTCAATGTTTAATTAAGTTTTCTCTTTTTTATATCATTATTATTTACCTATTACTTAATATTTTACTTTAAGTAATTGTTCTAAGTAATTGTATTTATTAAAAATATTTTAAACTAAAATATACTACAATTGGAATAGTGATAAATGACATTACAGTAGAAGTAACAATTACACTCGCTACATTATCCACTACCCTTTTTTCAGAATACATTGAACCCACTAAATAAGTTAAAACTGCACTTGGCATACATGATTGGATTAAAAGAACACCGGCAGCAAAACCATCTAAATTAAAAAATTTGATCAATCCAAAACCAATTAAAGGTCCAATAACTACTCTAACTACTCCTAAAATTGATGCGTGTGTCCAAGAAACTACCTTTAATCTTGATAAGGCAATACCTAAAGACATTAAAACTAAAAATATAGTAGCGTATGTAAGTAAAAATGTAGTGTTCTCTAAATACCCTGGAACATCCCATTCGAAATATAAAAATACGACTGAAACAATTATTCCGTAAATTGGCATATTCTTAATAAGTATTTCTAATGAAAAACTTTTTTTTGCTAACAAAACTCCAAGTGTAAAGTGAAGAAGAATAATTACTGATGCAATTGCGGATGCGACCCCTAGCCCTGCTGTTCCGTAAGCAAATAAACAAATAGGTATACCCATATTCCCAGTATTAGGCAGGATTAGTGGTGGTAATTCGCTTATAAAATCTTTTTTAAGTAAAACTAGAAATGTAACACCTACAATAGAAAAACCTCCAATTATGATTAAGGCGTATATAAAGTATTCAGTAAAAACAGCTAGGGTTACACCAGTTGTTGTTATTGTGTAAAAAATCATTGCTGGAGTACCTACGTTTCCTGCAAAAGTAGTTATGAAATCAGTGCTAATTTCTGGATTTTTTTTTCCAAGGTAATAACCAATACCAATTACAAAAAAAACAGGGGCAATTACATCTATGAGTTTTAAGTAGAGCTCCATTAAGCTCTTACATCAGATTTTCTGGGTTTTCTCAACTTTTTAGTGTTGTAGTTAATAGCAAGTTCAAATTCCATTAACCTTTTGTGGATGGATCTTAATTCAGTGATTCTGGTCCAATTATATAAAAATACGGAAAAAGCGTCTTTTACTTCACCGAAAGCATTTACTACTTGCATCATTACACCAAGTGTAAAAGCAGCAGTAAATAGACCTGGGGCCATTATTAAAAAAGGTACAATTACAAATAATTGTCTGTACCAAATAGCCCATAAATCAAAATAGCCGTAATGAAGAAAAAGCTTATGATAATTGAATTTTATACCTGTAAATAATTGCAATATTGTTGGGGCCTGAACATAGTTTTTTCTATCATCTTCACCATATACTAGCTCTTTTCTAAAAGCGGCTTCAACTTTTTGATTGTTGTATTCAAGACCTGGAAGTTTAATACCAACTAACCAACTTATTAAAATACCACCTAAACTTAATGTAAGTGCCACCCAAACTAGAGAGCCGGAAACATCATTTAAGAAAGGAACAGTTACATTTGAAGATAAAACCCATAAAATTGGAATAAATGCAATTAATGTCATTATAGCTTTAACAACTTGCAAACCAATTGACTCGACAATTTTAGCAAAATTCATGCAATCCTCTTGAATACGTTGAGAAGAACCTTCTACTTTTGCTTCAGTGGCGCGCCAATAAGGCATGTATGAAAATGTTATAGCTTCACGCCATCTAAATGCCCAAAGTCTAGTAAACCAGTTTGTGAAAGCAAAGATAGTTACATATGGTAAGGCAATGTATAAAAATCTTTTAATAGAGCTCCAAAATTCAGAGATATCTCTATCTTCTGCTGTTTGAAGTATATCGTAAAAATCTTTGTACCAACTGTTAAATAATACGTCTAAATAAGTTTGTAGAACAAGCAGGGAAATTATAAAAAACCCCCCGCCGTAGGACCATAAATACCATTTTTTATCTTTAAAAAAACTACGCCACATAACTAATTCTTAAGAAAATTATCAGCGTATGATTTAATTACAAATTCTTTTTTTTTAGGTTCAATGACAGTATAAGAAATATTGTTATTTTCTGCGTATTCTATTGCTTTTTCTTTTGATGGAAATTTTAATATTACTTCTTCTAAAGTATCTGTTGAGGTTTCCCAACCCATTAATGGATTAATTGATGGATTTTTTATTTCAAACTCTAAAACCCATTTTTTTAACTTCCCCCTACCCGATTGCATCGCAGTTTTGGTTGGTATGTAAATTTTTGCTTTTTTCATTTTAAATGGTCGGGGCGGCAGGATTTGAACCTGCGACCCTCTGGTCCCAAACCAGATGCGCTACCAGGCTGCGCTACGCCCCGATTGAGTGTTTTATAGGTTAATTATACCTATTTGGCAATTGAAAGATAATCACTATAGAAGTAAAAAGCTTTTATGATCCAATATATTACAAAGCCATTTAGAGAGTTTTTCAAACTAGAAGCCTCCTCAGGTATTATGCTTCTTTTAGCTGCAGTACTAGCTTTAATCATAAGCAACGGATCTTACAGCGATGAATATTTTTCAATACTAAAAAAATATATAACTTTAGGTACCGAAAGCTTTGGTCTGAAATTAAGTGTCTTGCATTGGATAAATGATGTCTTGATGGCAATTTTCTTCTTTTTTGTATCACTAGAGATTAAAAGAGAGTTTTTGCAAGGTGAATTATCAAATCCAAAACAGGCTTTACTTCCTATCATAGGAGCCGTTGGAGGAATGGCAATTCCTGCCCTTTTCTATATTATTGTTAATTTTTCAAACAGTGCTACTCTTAACGGGTGGGCAATACCTTCTGCCACTGATATCGCTTTTTCACTGGGTGTGCTCTCTCTACTTGGAAAAAGAGTCCCAATTTCTCTTAAAGTCTTTTTAACTGCTTTAGCTATTATTGATGATCTAGGTGCGATAGTTATTATTGCATTTTTCTATTCGGGTAATATACAAATAATTTATTTACTATTAATGTTAGCTGCGATCATAATTTTAATTCTACTAAATAGATTTAAAATAAATATTTTTTTACCATACTTAATCGTTGGTATATTCTTATGGGATTTTACACATCAATCTGGTGTACATGCTACAATAGCAGGAGTATTATTAGCGTTAACTATACCTCATAATACTAAGGTAAATAAAAATTCTCTTCTATTAAAACTTGAACACGGATTAGCGCCCTATGTGGCTTTTGGTATTATGCCAATTTTTGCATTTGCAAATGCTGGTGTTTCATTAGAAGGTTTAACATTTGCAACTTTATTAAATCCTGTGCCCCTTGGTATTGTACTAGGTCTTTTCTTTGGAAAACAAATTGGTGTATTTGTTTTATCTTATTTATCGGTAAAATTAAAAATAGCTGATAAACCTTCGGGTTCAACATGGCCGGCGTTTTATGCGGTTTCAATTTTAACTGGGATTGGGTTTACAATGAGTTTATTTGTTGGAAACTTAGCTTTTGCTAATAACATGGAATATATGGATGGAGTTAAAATTGGAGTCTTAGCTGGCTCATTGCTTTCAACACTTTTTGGTTATTTTCTGCTATTATTATTTTCTAAAAAATGATTTATAGTGAAATTGTTAAAATTGCATCTAATACGTCTAATGTTGGATTAAAAAATGATTACACGTATAAATCATCAAAAAAAAACTCAATGTGCGGTGACTTAATTAAAGTAGAATTAGTAGCAAAAAAATCAAAAATCAGTTCAATGAGATATGAAACTGAATCATGTATTTATTGTAATGCTTCAGCAAGTTTAATGGCAAAGCAAATAAGAGGTTTAAGCATTGGTAGAGTAAAAAAAGATTTGAATAAATTGAGGTCCTTTTCTATGGATCAGAAATCTTTCCAAATTCCAACTAAATTTAAGAAATTTCAGTCATTATTTAAGAAAACTAATACTAATAGACTAAATTGTATTTTTTTACCCTTAGATGCCGTGTTAAAAGCTTTGAAATAATGAAAAAAGTAATTACCATAATATTTATAATGTTTAGTTTTTTTTCAAATGCTAATTCAAATTATGAACAGCTGGCTCATGAATTTTCATTTAATAGTATAAATGGAAAAATGATAAATTTAAAAGATTATAAAGAGAAAGTAATTGTAATTGTAAATGTAGCTTCAAGATGTGGATTTACAAACCAATATGAAGATTTACAAAAATTATGGTCTAACTATCAAGATCAAAACTTGGTAGTGATAGGTGTGCCAACTAATAATTTTAAGCAAGAACCAGGATCAAATAAAGAAATTAAAGATTTTTGTGAAACTACATTTGGTATAGATTTTCCGATGACCGAAAAAATTGATGTAATTGGTAATAATGCGCATCCTTTTTATAAATGGGCAAAAGATAATTTTGGAAAAAATGCAATACCAAAATGGAATTTTCATAAAATAATAATTGGAAAAAATGGTAAAGTTGCAGAAACTTTTACTTCAATAACAAATCCTTCATCTAAAAGATTTATAAATTTTATAGAAGAACAGATTAAAAGCTAACATTTAAACCATCAAAAGCTGGTATTATATGTTTTGGTAATTTTTTTTTTAAATCGTAATAATCCATATCTACATGTAAATTTGTTAAAATTGCTTTTTGAGGTTTTACTAATTTTATAAAACCTATTGCGTCATCAAAATTATAATGTGAAGGGTGTTTTTCCTTACGCAAACAATCAATTATTAAATATTTTAAGTTTAAGAGCTTTTTAGAAACGGAATTACCTATTTTGTTACAATCACTAATATACGCAATATCGTCAAATCTATAACCAGTAGATTTAATCATTCCATGTGCAACTTCAAAAGCTTCAACGAATAATTGAGTGTCATCTTTTTTTATTAAAAACTTTTTTTTAATAATATTTGCTTTCATTATTGGTTTGTATCCATGTCTTTGTGAAAAACAAAAGGTATATTTATCTTTTAATTCTTTAATTGTTTTCTTTGAAGCATAAACAGGTATTTTTTTTTTATTTTTCCAAAAAAAAGGACGCATCTCAAATATTCCGGATGTTTGATCTGCATGTTCATGAGTATAAATTATTCCATCTAAAGACCTAATTTTATTGCTTAAAAATTGAAACTTAATGTCAGGTGAGGTGTCTATTAAAACTGAAAGATTGCCTTTTTGTATATGCGCACAGCATCTTGTTCTAATGTTTTTTGATTTTTTTTTTAGTCTCGCCGAGTAGTTTGTAATCCATGGAGAACCTAAAGAGCTACCACACCCTAATATAGTAAATCTATTCATTATTCTAATTTTCCAAATAAATTAAAAAAATTTTTAGTTGTAGTATTAGACAAATCCTCAAATGAAAGTTCTTTAATCTTAGAGAGAAACTTAACAGTATGAATAATATAACTCGGCTCATTTGGTTTTCCTCTTAAAGGAACAGGAGCTAAATATGGGGCATCAGTTTCAACTAACATTCTATCAATAGGTATTTCTTTAAACGTATTTGCTAAATCTTCAGATTTTTTAAATGTAACTACTCCGCTTGCAGATATATAAGCTCCAAGATCAAGTAATTTAAATGCAAAATCTTTAGAGCCAGTAAAGCAATGAATTAACACTTTGAAATCTCTTTCAATCTTCTTTTTTTTTATTATTTCTAAAGTTTCTTTTTCAGCACTCCTAGTGTGAACAACTATAGGAATCTGCAACTCTTGGGCTGCAGTAATATGTTCTTCAAAACATTTAATTTGATCATTTTTCTCAGAATGGTTGTAATAAAAATCTAAACCACTCTCGCCTATTCCGATTATTTTTTTATCTGATTTAACTTTTTTAATTACATCTTCTGCTTTGATTTTATTATGATTTTTAGCTTCATGAGGGTGAATACCATAAGTGCCGTACACACATTTAAATTCTTGGATTATCTTTAAAATTTTATTAAAGCTTTTGTCCTCTGTTGAAATGGTTAATAAGTATTTTACGCCATCATTATTTGCTCTTTTTATTGTCTCTTTTAAAGAAAGAGACATAGGCTCATAATTTAAGTGGCAATGTGAATCAATTATCATCTTCAATTTTAGTAAATAAAATTTCTAGATTATTAAGTTCCTTTTCATGGTCAAATATATTTTCATCTTTTATTTTATCTAAGTTTATATTTTGATTAGATATGTTCATCGCTCCGAGAACTTTATTTGTAGCAATAGGGATAATTGGATTTAATAAAATACTGATATTTTTAATTTGTTCCATTATTACAAATAATATATTTTTCATTCGTTCAGGATCCTTTTTTTTTACAGACCAAGGCTCAGAGTCATTAAAGTATTTGTTTGCATCAAAAGAAAAACCTACTACCATTTTAATATATTCATTTAAATCTTGATTATTCATAAAAGCTTCTATTTTAGATAAATTATTTTTGAGATTATCAATTAATTTTTTATCACTTTCAATAAGCTTACTTTTCTTTGGAATTTTATTATTGCAATTTTTTTTAATGAATGAAAAAACACGCTGACAAAGATTTCCATAATTATTAGCTAAATCGTTGTTAATACAGTTTTTTAAATTTTCTAGAGAAATTGATCCATCATTTCCTAAAGAAACCTCTTTAATCAAATAATATCTTAATTGATCAATTCCATATTTATCTATGATTTCTATAGGATCTAAAATATTACCTAGCGATTTTGACATTTTTTTATCATCAGAAAGAATCCAACCATGCCCAAAAACTCTTTTAGGCAAAGGAAGTTTTGCTGCCATTAAAAACGCTGGCCAAAAAATAGCATGAAATCTTAATATATCTTTACCAATTATATGAACATCTGCTGGCCAAAAATTTTTATATTTAACGCTTCCTGTATCTGGATAATCTAAAGCGCTTATGTAATTAGTTAGAGCATCTAACCAAACATAGATTACATGCTTATTATTTTTAGGCACAGGTATGCCCCAAGAAAAAGAAGTTCTACTTATTGAAAGATCTTTTAAACCTTTTTTTACAAATTGCATAACCTCATTTCTTCTCGACTCTGGCAAAATGAATTTTTTATTATCTTCATAGAATTTAATAAGTTTGTCCTGCCATGAAGAGAGTTTAAAAAAATAAGACTCTTCCTCTACCCATTCAACAATTGATCCTGAAGATTTTGATATTTTTTTTCCGTGATTTTCTTCGATTTCATCCTCTTCATAAAAAGCTTCGTCAGAAACCGAGTACCAGCCACTATATTTATCTAAATAAATATCTCCTGAATCAACTAACTTACTCCAAATATCAATAACAGATTTGTGATGTCTAATTTCTGTGGTTCTAATGAAATCATCATTAGTTAAATTTAAGGTTTTCGTAAGAGATCTAAAAGTTTCAGATAATTCATCGCAAAAAATCTTTGGATCTTTATTATTTTTTTTAGCTTCTTTTTCAATTTTTTGACCATGTTCATCTGTGCCTGTTAAGAATAAAACGTTATAACCTTCAAGTCTTTTAAAACGAGCAAAAATGTCGGCTACTATGCTTGAATAAGCATGACCCATGTGTGGTTTCCCAGAGGGATAATATATAGGCGTTGTTATATAAAAATTTTTAGCCATAATTTAATTTGTTGTTAATAGCATTTATTAACGAATTTTGATTAATATTGAAAGTCAAGTATTTATTTAAATTATCTAACACAAAATTTTTTAATTCATAAACTTTATCGTTTTTAAGAACATGTTGATCTTTCAAATTTTTAAAATAGAAATCTGACAAATAAAAAACTATATCTATAAACAATAAGTCTTTATTTTTCTTATGTAAATTTAACAATTTTGACAGATTATCTGTGAAATTATCCGTTGGAGATATATTATATTCATCAAAAGCATAGTTAAATTTTATAAAATTGCCTGGTGTTAATTTAGATTGTTCAGGGTCTAAAACAATATCAATATTGTAAAATTTGGTTAATTCTCTAATAATTTTAACTCTTTCATTTTCGTTTTGAATAATTTTGATTTCTAAAGATCTTGATTTAATTGTATCTAATATTGGCTTAGTTTTATTATTAATAAGGATGAAATAATTTTTTTTACTTGGTTCCTCAATAATTTTCAGTAATGCATTAAGACTATTAGCATTGAAAACTTCGATATCATCTAAAACTATAAATCTATCGTTATCAATTATTGATGATTGTTGAATAACAGATTTTAAATTTCTTATATCTTCAACCTTTAAGGATTTAAAATCAGATCCTTTTACATATAGTATATTTTGAAAAATACCTTCTCTAAATTTTTTGTAAAAAACAGAAGTATCCGATAAAGAATGTTTTGATTCATTATAATTTTGACCATCAAATATTGAAAAGAGAAGATGATTAATTAAAGTTGATTTTCCAGTCCCTTTTAATCCAGATAGCATTAAAACTTTAGGTAATTTATCCTTTGAATATATTGATGACAAAAAATTAAAATTTTCCTCTAAACCAAACAATTTTAACGAATTTTTTGGATTAAAATATTTAGGGTAATCCATTAAATATTTAGGTATTTCTTTACTATATTAAAAATTTTTTTTTCTAATATTGTATTATTAGAAGAAGAGTCTAAAACAAAATAATTCTTCTTATTTTTTGCAATTTTCAAAAATGATTTTTGAGCTTTAGTGTAAAAAGATTGTGCAAAGTTATCATATCTGTTTTTAGATTTTCTTTTTTTCAGTCTAAGTTTTGAAGATTTTGCAGAAACTTTTAAAATAAAAACTAAATTAGGTTTTATTTTACCTAAAATTTTTTTATGAATATCATTAATAAATTTTATATCAACTTTTTTTCCGTAGACTTGATAAGCCAAAGTAGAGTCTGTAAATCTATCGCAAATCACAACTTGTTTTTTTAAAAGTGCTGGTTTAATTTTATTTATTATATGTTCATTTCTGGCGGCTAAATATAACAGTGTATCTGTATACTTATCGAATTTGTCTTTTTTGTTTTTTCTAAAGTAGTCTTTTAATATTAAATTTCTTATCAATTCTGAACTTCTTGTTCCGCCGGGTTCTCGTGTTAATATAGTTTTAACTTTGTTTTTTTTTAATTTATAAAAAAGTTTTTTACTTTGATATGATTTTCCGCAACCTTCAACTCCTTCAAAGACAATAAAAAAAGGTTTTTTTTTAAACATCTCCCCAAATCAAATAATTCAGAGAAGTTAGAAGGCTTTTAAAAAAATTTACTTTTTTGACATCTTCTGCTGCAAATAAAGGAATTTCTTTAATAACATTATCTTTTTGAGTAACTATAATTTTAGCCACTTCTGTGCCTTTATAAATTGGTGCTTGTATAGGTCCTTTATAATCTAATGAAACAATTAAGTATCTAATATCTTTCTTGTTAATAGTAACATAAAAATCTTCTTTAGTAGTTGCTTTAATTTTTGGTTTTACACCCAGCCATGTGTCTATCTCAAAAATAGTCTCATCTTTTTTTGAAATTTCAAAAGTATTTGTGTTTCTAAATCCCCAGTTTAGTAATTTTAAAGACTGAGAGCTTCTTAAATTTTTAGTTTCAAAACCTGATACTACAGCAATCATTCTTCTTTCATTTTTTTTCATTGAACTAGCTAAAGAGTATTTTTCAACAGCCAAATAACCTGTCTTTACACCATCAACACCTACGTTTTTATATAATAAAGGATTACGATTTCCTTGCTTTATGGGTTCACCACCAGTTCTATCCCATGTAAAAGTTTTTTCTGCAAATAGTTCGTAGAAACTAGGATAGTTCTTTATTAAATATTTAGACATCAATGCTATGTCTCTTACTGTAGACACATTGTCCGGATCATTGATACCTGAAGAGTTTGTAAAATTTGTAGATGTCATGCCAATTTCACCAGCTTTCTCGTTCATCATATCTGCAAAGTTTTGTTCTGATCCAGCTATTCCCTCAGCGAGAGCAACACATGCATCATTACCGGAAGCAATAATTATTCCCTTAAGAAGCTCTTCTACAGAAACTTGATCATTAATCATTATGAACATTGATGAATAACCAGTTTGCGATAACCTCCAAGCATTTTCAGAAACTGTAAATTGATCATCTAAAGAAAGCTTGTTTTCTTTTATTAAATCAAAAGCTATTATAGAAGTCATAATCTTCGTCATTGATGCTGGGTAAATTTGTGCATCTGGATCGAGTTCAAATAAAATTTTATCAGAGTGGTAATCAACTAATATTCCTGTTCTAGCTTGTATATTAGGATTAGAAAAAAGTTTAGTGGTTAAACTTATTGAAAATATTAATACTATTAAAAATTTACTCATTAAAGAAAATATCTAATTCTTCGAATCCAAAAGTTTTAAGTAGAATGTAATCATTTTTCACAGAATTAATAGAGTTATAAGGTCCTGATATTACTAAATTTTCATTAATGTTATTCTTTTTAATCTTTAATTTATTAATATTAAATTCTGGCACATCTATATTGATTCTTTGTTTTAAAAAATTTGCTGTATCAATGGAGTAAAAAGAACCTAAAAGAATATAGATTTCCTTTGAATATTTATTATTTTTTTTGCTTTTGACTTTAGAAATATTTGAAATTTGAATATTTTCCACAGGTGCTTTTGAGGAAATTTTCTTTTCTTCATTAAAGGTTTTAGCTTGTTCAGCTATAAATGATTTATTTTTTTTTACTTCTACAATTTCTAATATTGGTAAATTTTTATTTAAATTTAACTTTTCCGCTACAGCCTCTGTTATAAGTACTTTGTAAAATTCCGGATATCTTATTCTTTTGATATTTTTTAAGATCAAGCTTTCTTTATTTTTTGGATTTGAAATTTTTATTAAAGTACCGGTTTTAAGATTTTGATGTGAAATTTGTAAGATATCGTTATTCATTTTGCCTTTAATTATTTTTTCATTAAAATCAAATTCATTATAAATATAGGCAAAACCGTTTGCAACATATGACTCTTTTTTATTAAGAGTTGTAAGTTGTGGTGCGCAGGCTGATAAAATGAATAAAAATAAAATTAATTTATATTTCATTATCAAATCTTTCTTTGAGAGTGCAAACTGCTAATGAAAATCTTAAAGATCTATTCCAATTTAAAATTTTTTCATAATTTTCGAATATTATATAGGCCGGTGAAAGAGTTTCGGCTCCAGGTATAATATCTTTATCAGGAATTATAATTGCTACAGGAAAACTTTCGTCGATGTTCAAATCATCGAAATTTTTAATATATCTTTTTAAAAAACTAATTTTTCTTTTATTTTTTATATTTCTAGCTGAAGAATTTAAATATTTTTTTGGAATATTATCTTTAAGTTCAATTTTAAAAAAACACGGCTGATTTTTCTTCCATCCAATTGTCTTTAAATAATTAGCAGCTGATGCAAATGAGTCTTCAATATTTTTTAACTCGATTGTTTTATTATTATTGTAATCAATAGCATAATTTCTTATAGTCCTTGGCATAAACTGAAAGTTTCCGAAAGCACCAGCCCAAGATCCATATAAAATTTCTCTATCTATTATGTTGTTATCTACTAATTTTAATAAAATTAGTAATTCCTTAGTGAAAAACTCACTTCTTCGTTTATCAAAACTTAAAGTTGCGAGAGAAGACACAATATCCATTTTTCCTAAATACTTTCCAAAATTAGTTTCTATACCCATTAGAGCTAACAATAATTCTTTTTCAACTTGAAATTCATTTTCGACAATATCAATTATTTTTTTATTTTTTTTATATATTTTTAAACCCTCTCTAACTTTACTCATAGAAGACCTTTTTTTAATATATGTAAAAGTATCCTCATAAAACTCTGGTTGGAATCTATCGTATTCGATCACTTTAGGTAAAAAAATAGCATCAGCCATTATTTCGTTTACAACTTTTTCTGAAATGCCAGAATTAACAGCTCTAAATTTAAATTTTGTTTTCCACTCATTAAAATCTGTAGTGGCAAAGGCTTGATTAAAAATTAAAAATATTAAAAAGATTAAATTTATAAATAATTTGAACATTTTAATAATTATCATAATTAATAAGTATCAACTAGTATAATTAAAGAGAGTTATTTATTGTTATTTTGGTGCTTTGATAGTAATAAGAGACATAATTATTTCAAGGAGAGGTGGCTGAGCGGTTGAAAGCACTGGTCTTGAAAACCAGCAACGGGGCAACTCGTTCGTGGGTTCGAATCCCACCCTCTCCGCCATTATAATTTAAACTTCTTAAATATTTTGGAAACTTCATTTTTATCAATATTTTCTTTAATAATGCCATGTTGATAATAATTAAGTATTACTTCGTCCTCAAAATTTAGAAATCTATCTAATTCATTTAAAAGCTGTTCATTAAATAAATCAATATTTTTATCAACAAACGAACTTAATAATATATCCATTTCTTTGGTTCCTCTATAACCAGCTCTATAAATTAATTTTTTTTTGAATATTTCTAATTTATTATTCATTAAATTATATTATACCGAATTTAATCTATTAAATGAACAAAGATAATATTTTCGATAGCATCAGCACTTTAAAAGGCGTTGGGTCGCAATTAAGTAAATACTTAAAAAAAAGAAAAATAGAAAAAATAAAGGATATAATTTTAAATCTCCCTTATTCTGAGACAGATAGGTCAAAAATAGTAAGGTTAAGTGAACTTGAGGTCGGAGCAATTTGCTCAATTAAGGTAAAAGTTAAAAAACTTAATTTTCCTAGAATAAGAAATTTACCTAATAAGATTATCTGTGAAGATGAAACTGGCAAAATTGATATTGTTTATTTTAATAGCCGAGAAGGATATCTAAGAAAACTTTTTCCTTTAAATGAATGGGTCATCATAAGTGGAAAAATTAATTTTTTTAATAAAAAATATCAAATAACGAATCCTGATTATGTTACTACGATAGAAAATCAAGATTACGTCGTTAAGAATATTCCTAAGTACAATTTAACAAAAGGTATTAATGAAAAAAAATATAGATCCATAAGTGAAAAAATTATATCGAATATCCCTATAATTAATGACTGGCTTGATAATCATTTTATTGAAAAAAATAAGTTACTTAATTGGAATCAAGCTATTAAAAACCTTCACTTAAATGAAAAAAAAGATAATAAATCAAAAAGTTATAGAAGAATAGTATTTGATGAAATTTGTGCAAATTTTTTATCTTTATCAGAAAATAGAAAACGAATTAGAAAAAGTAAAAAAGCAAAAATATTTAATAATAAAAAAGTTGAGTATTTAATAAAAAAACTACCATTTAAATTAACTAATAGTCAGAATGTTGTCCTTAAAGAAATCGATAAAGATTTACTTAGTCATAAAAGAATGTTTAGAATTATACAAGGCGATGTAGGATCAGGCAAAACCATTGTTTCTCTTTTATCAATTTATAATGTTGTACAAAGTGGTTATCAAACTGCTTTGATGAGTCCAACTGAAATTTTAGCAAAACAACATTTTGAGTTATCCAAAAAAATATTTGGTAATTTATTGAAAATTAGATTTTTAACTGGAAAAACTGAGTATAAGGAAAGGAAAAAAATTTTAAAAGAATTGAGAGAAGGAAAGATTGATTTAATTATTGGAACACATTCATTATTCCAAAAAACAATTAAATTCAGAAATTTAGGTTTAACTGTGATAGATGAACAACATAAATTTGGTGTAAAACAAAGAAGTGACTTAGCAAAAAAAGGTGGGGACAATTGTGATGTACTATTAATGTCTGCTACTCCAATTCCAAGGACTATGATGATGTCTCTTTATGGAGATATGGATATTTCTAAAATTAATGAAAAACCTGCCGAAAGAAAATCAATACAAACATTAAGCAAGCCAGAAAAAAAAATAAATGAGTTATGGCCATCAATTAAAAGACAAATCGACTATGGAAATCAAGTTTTTTGGGTATGTCCATTGATTGAAGAGTCCAGTTTTTTGGATTATTCATCAGCAAAAAAAAAATATGAAATAATTAATAAAAAATTTCCTAATAAAGTTGGTCTTATACATGGAGCGCTTGATAAAGAGGAGAAAGACAAAATCTTAAATAAATTTCTAAATAAAGAAATTTTTATTTTAGTTTCAACAACTGTTATTGAAGTTGGTATAGATTTTCCTAATGCAAATTTAATTATAATTGAAAATGCTAATAAATTTGGTCTTGCACAATTGCATCAATTACGGGGAAGAGTTGGTAGAGGTCAAAAACAAGGAGTTTGTATTTTGCTATTTAAGGAAGGATTAAGTAAAAGTGCAATTAAAAGAATTAAGATATTAAAAAACTCGGATGATGGTTTTTTTATAGCTGAAGAAGATTTGAAATTAAGGGGTTTTGGTGATTTAATTGGATATCAACAAAGTGGAATTAAAAATTTTAGATTTGCAGATCCCTTACATCACGAAGATTTATTTCAATTAGCAGAAAAATATATTCTCGGTATTCGAGATGATATTAATGAAAAAAAATATTCCTTTCTTTTAAAGTTATTTGATAAAGCTGAAATTATTAATATAGAAGAATTTTAATCTATATTTGTTGTCCCTGCTGAAACAATAAATTTAGATGCTTGTTCAAATGAAATATCAAGAAAAATTAGATCTTTTTTTGGAACAAGTAAGAGAAAACCACTTGTTGGATTGGGTGTTGTTGGAACAAATACATTTATTAAATCTTCTTTAATTTTTTCTTTAATTAAACCTTCATTTTCTTTGGTTGCAAATCCTACAGCCCATACACCCTTACGAGGATATTCTAATAATACAACACTTTTTTGTTTATTATCTGTTTTAGTAAAACTTTCGGTCATTTGACCTATTGCGGAATATATTGTTCTTAAAATTGGGATTTTTTTAAGTACATTATTAAATAACTCAAAAAATTTTTTTCCTAGAAAAGAAAGTGATAACCAACCAATAAAAGTAATTATTATTAATGCTATTAAAATCTCTACACCTGGAATATCAAACGGTAGGTAATTATTGGGATTAATCTCTTTTGGTATAACTTTGCTAGAAATTCTTATGATGAATAATGTTAAGTATAATGTTATCCCAATTGGAATTAAAACAACAACACCTGCTATAAAATTATTTCTTAATTTTGAAAAAATTGATCTTTTTAATGATGGTTCAGACATTTTTTATGTATAGCTTGAGTAAATAATAAAAACTATTATCAAAATAAAAATTGCAATTAGTATTTTATTATTTAAAATCATGAGTCTTATAGATGTATAACATAAATAGACGTAAATTTCTTGGCTATTTTGGATGTGGTTGTTGTTCCATGTTTTTACCATCATGTTCAACTGTTCCTATAACTGATAGAAAACAACTCACAATATATCCTGAATATAGAATAAATGCACAAGCTGCAAAAGCTTATGAAAATTTTAGAAGTAAAACTAAATTAATTACGACAGGTACGCAATTGAAGGAAATAAGACAAATAGGAAAAAAGATGGAACTCGCTGTGAGTGCCTTCTTTAAAAAAGAAGGTAAAGATGATCCAACGAAGGATTTTGGTTGGGATTATATTTTAGTTGATAATGATAAAGTTGTTAATGCATGGTGTATGCCCGGTGGTAAGATTGCTGTATACACTGGTTTACTGAAAGTAACTAAAAATATAAATGCTCTCTCCATAGTAATGGGTCATGAAATAGCGCATGCTGTAGCAAGACACTCAGTTGAAAGAATGAGCCACGCAATGACAATAAATTTTGGAACGCAAATTGCAGATATATTTTTAGGTGGAGCGATTAACAGGACAAGAAATACAGTTGGTCAGAATACAGGTTTAGATATATTTCAATTAGGAATTATGAATCCTTTTGGAAGAAAACAAGAAACTGAAGCCGATTATTTAGGATTAATTTTTTCATCTCTTTCTGGTTACGATATAAGAGAGTCAGTAAGACTTTGGGAGCGGATGTCTGAAAAGAATAAAGGAAAAGAGCCTCCTGTTTTTTTAAGTACACACCCTAGTAGCAAAAAAAGGATTGATAATTTAAAAAATTGGATAAATGAAGTTGTAATAAAATACCCACCAATTAAGACTTAATATTTGGTGAGCCCTGATGGACTCGAACCATCGACACCCTCCTTAAAAGGGAGGTGCTCTACCAACTGAGCTAAGGGCCCTTAGAAGTTGTCCTTTTATATACTAATAGTACAAATTTCAAATATTTAATCGAATAAATTTATATACTTTTTATAAAATGTTCTAAAAGTGCCTTCTTTAATATTTCTTCTTATTTCGCGCATAAATTGTTGGTAAAAATATATATTATGTAATGAAATGAGCATTGAAGCCATCATTTCATTAGATTTAATCAGGTGATTTAGATAACTTTTTGAATATTTGTTTAGTTGTCTTATGTGACAATTTTCATCTAAAGGTGCCTTATCTCTTTGATATTTAGAGTTTTTAAGATTTAATTTGCCCTCCCATGTAAATGCAAGTCCTGTTCTGCCTGATCTCGTTGGCATTACACAATCAAACATGTCAATCCCTTCGTTAACAGCACCCAGTATATCTGATGGGGTTCCAACACCCATTAAATATCTTGGTTTATTTTTTGGAAGATAACAAGTTGTTTCATGTAAAATTTTAAACATATCTGATTGTTTTTCTCCAACTGCTAAACCTCCCATAGCATAACCATTAAATTTTATCTCTTTTAATTTTTCAATGCTTTCAATTCTTAAATCTTTGTATAAACCTCCTTGAGCAATGCCAAAGAGTGCTTTTGACTTATCATTACCGAATTCTACTTTGCTTCTTTCAGCCCATTGAGTAGAAACATTTATCGCTTTAGATAAAATTTTTTTGTTACTAGTTAACTTTGGACACTCATCTAAAACCATTATTATATCTGAATTTATACTTTTTTGAACTTGTATACTTTTCTCAGGACTAAGAATTATTTTTTTTCCATCCAAGTGTGAAGAAAAGATTGCTCCTAATTTCACATCAATTTTATTAAATTTTGATAATGACATAATTTGATAACCACCAGAGTCGGTAAGAATTGGTTTTTGCCAATTCATATAATTATGTAATCCTGCAAAATTACTAAGTACTTCTATACCTGGCCTGAGTAATAAATGATAAGTATTACCTAAAATTACTTGGGTATTGGTTTCTATAATATCATCAGTAAATATTCCTTTAATCGTACCCTGAGTTCCAACTGGCATAAAGGCCGGTGTATCAATTATACCTCTTGGAGTAGATATTTTACCTAGTCTAGCAGTACCATCAAGAGTAACTAACTCAAAAGAAAATTCTTTTTTGAGCATTAAAACTATTTTGATTTTAAAGAGATTATTTTATCAGGTTCTGGAACTGAACCACTGTTTGGATCACCTTTTTTTATTTTATCAATAAATTCCATGCCTTTAATTACTTTTCCGAATGCAGAATATTGTCTGTCAAGATGTGGAGCTGAATCAAAGCAAATAAAGAATTGACTATTTGCACTATTTGGATCAGCGGATCTTGCTGCTGACAATATACCTCTAGTGTGAGCTATATCTGTAAACTCAGCTTTTAAATTTGGTAAATCTGATCCTCCAGTACCAGCTAATGATAAATTGTAATCTGGACTATTTGAATTTCCAAATTTTACATCTCCTGTTTGAGCCATAAAACCATCTATCACTCTATGAAAAACTACACCATCATATTTTCCTGAGTCAGCTAACTCTTTAAATCGCTTTACATGATTAGGAGCTTTTTCTGGATAAAGTTCAATTTCTACATCACCGTATGTTAATTTTAAAATCATAATATTATTTTCTGCTAAAGTATTAGTTAGTAAACCAAAAAATAGTATAAATAAATAGATAAATTTCTTCATTAAGATTTATTTTTTAACTTTTTAACTGTTGATCGAGTGACAAATCTATTAATATTTCCACCTAAATTAGCTATTTCCTTTACAAACTTTGAGGAGATAATTTGATTTTCAACATCAGACATTAAAAACATTGTCTCTATATTTGAGTTTAGTTTTTTATTCATTCCTGCTAATTGAAATTCGTATTCAAAATCTGAAACGGCCCTTAGACCTCTGATAATTGTATTTGCGTTATATTTTTTGCAAAGATCGATGGTTAAATAATCAAAGCTAATAATTTTAACTTTTTTTTTATTAATTTTAAGATCTTTGAATAGAGAATTGTTAATTATATCTATTCTTTCTTCAATAGAAAAGTGGTAATTCTTATTAATATTATCAGTAGTAGCAACTATAACTCTATCAAATATATTTAATGATTTTTTAATAACATCGATATGTCCAAACGTTATAGGATCAAAAGTGCCTGGATAAATTGCAGTTTTCATTTATTTTATATTATCTTCAATTTTTATTACTGAGACAACTTTTTCTATTCCACTTAATTTTTTAATTCTAACTCCTTGGGTGTTTCTTCCAGCTATTCTAATTTCTTTAACAGCACATCGCATAATACTACCTTTATCTGTAGATAAAATTATTTCATCTGTTTCACCAACAACAAGAGATGATGCAATATTTCCATTTCGTGGAGAATTTATTATCCCTATAATTCCTTTCCCTCCTCTATTAGTAACTCTATAGTCTAAATATGATGACCTTTTACCATAACCATTTTCCGTTACTGATAAAATAAATTTATCAATAGCTTTTTTTATTTTTTTATCTTTACTAATAGTTTTAGCATCAATATTTGTATTATCTAAAATTGAAAGGGAAATAACCCTGTCTTTATCCTTTAGTTGAATACCTTTGATACCTTTTGAAGATCTTCCCTTAAATAATCTAAGCTTCTTTGATTTAAACCTAATACATTTTCCAAATTTAGTACTTAAAAGAATATCTTGATCATCTTTACAAATTTTCACTCCGATAATCCTATCGTCTTGATCTAATTTCATAGCTATTTTACCGCTATTATTTATATTAATAAAATCTTCTAAGGTATTTTTCCTAATATTACCTTTAGAGGTAGCAAAAACTACCATCAAATTTTTCCATTCAGCTTCATCTTCTGGCAGAGGCATAATTGAACTAATGGAATGATGACTTTTGAGAGGAAGAATATTATATATAGATTTACCTTTTGAGGCTGCTGTTCCCTCAGGAATTTTGTGTGCTTTTATTTTGTAAACTAATCCTTGGGTAGAAAAAAATAAAACAGGCGTGTGAGTATTAGCAGTAAATATCTGTATAACAAAATCTTCTTCTCTTGTAGATATGCCAGTTTTTCCTTTACCTCCTCTTTTCTGGGCTTTTAACGAATTTAAAGGACTTCTTTTGATATAACCTTGGTTTGTAATGCTTATAACTACAGACTCTTTTTGGATTGTTTCTTCAATGTTATAATTCAGAACTGCATCTATAATTTGAGTTTTTCTTGGAGAGGAAAATTTGTCTTTAATATTTTCTAACTCTTTTACAATCAGTTTATTTAGCTCCTTTTTAGAGTTTAAAATCCTATTATATTCTATGATTAATTCTGATAATTTATTTATTTCACTTTCAATTTCACTAATTCCATAAGCAGTAAGTTTCTGTAACCTCAATTCCAAAATTGCATTTACTTGTTCATTTGAAAGCAAATAGTTTAAAATATTTTTTTTCTTTTCAATTAAAGTTATTAATTTTGCGCTTTTTTTAATTTTCCATTTTTTTGATAACAAATTTTTTTTTGCAATTTCTGTATCTTTTGAATTTTTTATAATTTTGATCATTTCATCAATATTTTCTACTGCAGTAGCTAGTCCAATCAAAATATGAGCTCTTTCCTCTGCTTTTTTTAAATCAAACTTTACTCTTTTAATAACAGTATCTTCTCTAAACTTTAAAAATTCAGAGATGAATTCTTTAAGGTTTAAAATTTTTGGTTTGCTATTAACAATTGCTAGAGTATTAAAACCAAATGAACTTTCTATATTTGTTAATTTATATAATTGTCTTCTAATTGTTTCAGGCTCCACAGCTTTTCTTAATTCTATAACAACACGTATTCCCTCGCGATTCGACTCATCTCTTATATCTCTTATACCTTCAATTTTTTTATCTCTAACAAGTTGAGCAATTTTCTCTATTAGATTAGATTTATTGACTTGATATGGAATAGATTTAATGATCAAGGTTTCTCTTCCACCTTTTTTTTCTTCTAATTCTATTTCTCCTCTAATTTTAAAGGATCCTCTACCCTTGTTGTATCCTTGTTTTAAAATATCTTTTCCAATAATTATTCCTCCAGTTGGAAAATCTGGTCCTGGTATATGTTTCATGAGTTGAGAAATTGTTATATCTTTATTATTTATAAATGCGATTGTGCCATTAATAATTTCTCCTAAATTATGTGGTGGGATACTTGTTGCCATTCCTACAGCAATTCCTCCAGCCCCATTAACTAAAATATTTGGATATTGAGATGGTAAAACTTCTGGTTCTTTTTCTGTTTCGTCATAATTACTTCTATAGGAAACAGTATTTTTTTCTAAATCTTCAGTTAAAAATTGAGCAATTTTTCCTAACTTGGTTTCGGTATATCTCATTGCTGCAGGAGGATCTCCATCAATTGAACCAAAATTACCTTGGCCTGAAATCAACGGCACACTCATCGAAAAATCTTGAACCAATCTAACTAAAGCATCATAAACAGATTGATCACCATGTGGGTGATATTTACCAATTACATCACCAACAATACGCGCAGATTTTCTGAAAGGTTTTGACCAATCGTATCCACCTTTATACATTGCGTATATTATTCTCCTATGTACAGGTTTTAATCCATCTCTTACATCTGGCAATGCTCTACTTACAATTACGCTCATCGCGTATGATAGATAAGAAGAACTCATCTCATCTTGCACGAATATAGGCTTAAATGTTTTATTCTCTACAGTATTTTTTTCCATGAAATTTTAAAAGGGAATTTCATCATCCAAATCAGAACTATCTTGATTTAGATTGTCTTTAGGTAAAGAGCTTTTATCTTCAGAAACTAAATTTGAATTACCATTATTGCCACTTCTACTGTCTAACATAGTTAAACTTGAGTTGTATCCTTGTAGAAGTATCTCGGTAGAGTATTTGTCTTGCCCTGTTGCTTCATCTTTCCACTTTCTAGTACTTAATTGACCTTCTATATAAACGTTAGCACCTTTTTTAACGTACTGTTGAACAACATTTACCAAACCTTCATTAAAAATTACAACTCTGTGCCACTCCGTTTTTTCTTTTCGCTCACCACTGGCTTTATCTTTCCAACTTTGACTTGTTGCAATGCTAAGTCTAGCTACACTTTTTCCATTAACCATCTGCTTTATTTCAGGGTCTGCGCCTAAACGACCTATTAATTGTACTTTATTTAAACTTCCAGCCATATTAATTTTGAATAAATTTTGAATATTTATTTATTAAAGTGATTATTTATATCATAATTAGCCAATAATTATAAGTTGTATGTTATTTTGAGGAAAAAAAATGTTGAAAAAAATCGTTGTAAAAGGCGCTAAAGAACATAACCTAAAAAATGTTTCTCTTGAAATTCCAAAAGAGAAACTAGTAGTTATAACTGGTCTTTCGGGATCAGGAAAGTCATCCTTAGCCTTTGATACAATATATGCAGAGGGACAAAGAAGATACGTAGAAAGCCTTTCTTCATATGCAAGACAATTTTTAGATAAAATGAAAAAACCTAAAGTGGATTTAATAGAAGGTTTAAGTCCAGCTATATCAATCGAACAGAAAAATACCTCTAAAAATCCAAGATCAACGGTAGCAACAGTTACTGAAATTTATGATTATATGAGAGTTCTTTTTGCAAGGGTTGGGACTCCCTATTCTCCGTTCACGGGAAAACCGATTGTGTCTCAGCCAATAAGTGAAATGGTTGATAAAATAAAGAAACTGCCAAAAGATAGTACAATATATCTCCTTGCACCGATAGTTAGGGGTAGAAAAGGAGAGTATAAAAAAGAAATTTTAAACCTAAAAAAAAGAGGTTTTAGCAAAATTAAAGTTGATGGAAAATATTTAAATATAGATGAATTTCCAAATTTGAATAAAAAACTCAAGCATGAAATTTCAATAATTATAGATAGAGTTGTTTTAAATTCAAACCTTGGAAACAGATTGGCTGACAGTGTTGAAACAGCTGTCAATCTTTCAAATGGATTACTTGTAGTAGAATATGAAAATGAAACTTTGCCAAAGAAATTTAGAAAACGTGAGAGTATAACTTTTTCTTCAAAATTTTCTTGTCCTGAAAGTGGTTTTACTATTGAAGAAATTGAACCAAGACTATTCTCATTCAACTCTCCATATGGAGCATGTGAAGAATGTGAAGGAATAGGACATAACCTAAATGTTGATCCAAATTTAGTCGTTCCTGATACTAAAAAAAGTCTTCAAGATGGAGCTATAGAGCCTTGGGCTAAATCTACTTCTCTTTACTATGCTCAAACTTTAGCATCCATTGCTAAACACTATAAAATTTCAATGGCAGATTCTTGGAGAAAAATTCCAAAGAAAATTCAGGATATAATATTATTTGGTTCAGACGAAGAAGAAATAAAATTTTCATATGATGATGGATACGAAGCCTATACAACTAAAAAAACTTTTGAAGGAGTTGTTAATAATCTTGAAAGACGTTATTTGGAAACTGATAGTGAATGGAAAAGAGAAGAAATATCCCAGTATCAAAGTGAAACTGCCTGTGAAAAATGCAGAGGAATGAGATTAAAAGATGAAGCTCTTTGTGTAAAAATTAACTCATTAAATATTAGTGAAGTAACTGAAAAATCAATTGATGACGCACAAAAATGGTTTGAAAATTTACAAAATGTGTTAACTGAACGAGAAAATAAAATAGCACAACATATTTTAAAAGAAATTAATGAAAGGCTTAACTTTCTTTTAAATGTTGGTTTAAATTATTTAACCTTATCAAGAGAGTCAGGTACTTTGTCTGGTGGAGAGGCTCAAAGAATAAGATTAGCTTCTCAAATTGGTTCAGGTCTTACAGGGGTTTTATACGTTTTAGATGAACCTTCTATTGGATTGCATCAAAGAGATAATAAAAAATTAATTAAAGCACTTAAAAAATTAAGAGATCTAGGAAATACAGTGATTGTTGTAGAACATGATATTGAAACAATGGAAAATTCAGATCACATTATAGATATTGGGCCTGAGGCTGGATTGAATGGGGGGCAAATAGTAGCTAATGGAACTGTAAAAGAAATTATTTCTAATGAAAAAAGTATAACTGGTGAATATTTATCAGGAAAAAAATTTATAGCAATTCCAAAAAAAAGAAGATCTGCAAAGAATGGAAGATTTATTGAAATTAGTGGTGCAAGTGGAAATAATTTAAAAAAAGTAAATTTGAAAATTCCAGTTGGTACTTTTACTTGTGTTACTGGAGTTTCTGGTAGCGGTAAATCAACTTTGATTTTACATACTTTGTATAATGCATTTAATTTAATGTTAAATAAAAACAAAAGTCGTAAAGTTCCTAAAGCTTTCACGGGTTTCAAAGGAACAGAATTAATAGATAAGATAATAGATATAGATCAATCACCAATCGGAAGAACTCCTAGATCTAATCCTGCTACCTATACTGGTGCTTTTGGACCTATCAGAGAGTGGTTTGCAGGTTTGCCAGAGTCAAAAGCAAGAGGATATAAAGTTGGTAGATATTCTTTTAATGTTAAAGGTGGGAGATGTGAAACGTGCGAAGGAGATGGAGTTATAACCTATGAGATGCATTTTTTACCCGATGTATTTATTCCTTGCGATACATGTAAAGGAGCAAGATATAATAGAGAAACATTAGAAATTAGATTCAAAAATAAGAATATTGCAGACGTTTTAGACATGACAGTTGATGAAGGTTGTGAATTTTTTCAAAACATACAATCTATCAGATCAAAATTAATAACTTTAAAACATGTTGGACTTGGTTACATGAAAATAGGTCAACAAGCTACTACGTTATCAGGTGGTGAAGCCCAAAGAATAAAATTGGCCAAAGAGCTATCTAAAAGACCGACAGGTAGAACTTTATACATATTAGATGAACCAACAACAGGATTACATTCCCATGATATAAAAAAACTATTAGAAATTCTTCAAGCATTTGCAAGTACTGGAAATACTGTAGTTGTAATTGAGCATAATCTAGATGTAATAAAAACTGCAGACCACATTATAGATATGGGTCCTGAGGGAGGCAAAAATGGAGGAAAAATTATTGCTGAAGGTACACCTGAAAAAGTCTCTACAGTCAAAGATAGTTATACAGGCAAGTTTATCAAAGAAATTATGGTTCAAAATCCAATGAAAAAAACTGCTTGAAATTAAAAATTATGTTATAAAGGAATCATGACAAGTATATTGCAATCACTCTCCAAAACTATTCATCTATCCTTAGGAATAGCGATTTTGTTATTTTTAGGTCTACATTTTTTTGGAGATGGGTTTGCTTTTGATACAATTTTTTGGAGTTGGTTGTTTAGATTTATTCACGTTATTGTTGCAATAATGTGGATAGGTTTACTATGGTATTTTAATTTTGTTCAAATTCCGAATATGACAAAAATACCCGATGAACAAAAACCTGCTATTGGAAAAGTTATAGCTCCTGCTGCTTTATTTTATTTCAGATGGGCAGCGGCCATAACGGTTATATCTGGATTAATTTTAGCATGGATAAATGGATATGTTCATAGCGCAATGATTTTGGGTCTAGATGGTTCTGGAGGTAAAAATACTGCAATTGGTATAGGTATGTGGTTAGGTTTAATAATGGCCTATAATGTTTGGTTTGTAATTTGGCCTAATCAAAAGAAAGCATTAGGAATGGTTGAAGTCACTCCAGAAGTTAAGGTTGCATCTGCTAAAACTGCGATGTTATTTTCTAGAACAAACACTCTTCTTTCTCTACCGATGTTACTATCTATGGTAGCGGCTCAAAATCTTTACTAATTTTTAAGGAACTATTTTTTCTTCTTCTTTTTCTATAGTTTTATAACTTACTTTAAAATATTTTAGAATTGGTGAAGCTACAAATATTGAGGAATATGTACCTATTATCACACCTAAAATCATAGCAAAAGAGAATCCTCTCAAAATTTCACCACCTAAAATAAATATTGAAAACAATGCTAATAAAGTAGTAACAGATGTAATTATTGTACGGGCTAAAGTTTCATTAATTGATAAATTTGCAGTATCACTAATATCTAATTTATGAAATTTTCCTAGATTTTCTCTTATCCTATCATATATAACAACTGTATCATTCATTGAGTAACCAACAATAGTTAATACTGCGGCAATAATAGAGAGATTTATTTCTAAAGATAAAAGTGAAAAAATACCAAGTGTTATTATCACGTCATGAAACAATGCAATGATTGAGCCTATGCTAAATTGCCATTCAAATCTAACCCAAATATAAAATAGCATTGCTGCTAATGACAACGAGATTGCAATAATACCAGATTGTAATAGCTCTGCGCTCACCTTTGGGCCTACATTTTCTACTCGCCTAAAGTTAACATCAGAATTTAAACTATTTGATAGATTGTTTTTAATTTTTGGAATTAGTTCATTGTTATCTCCCTTTTGTTCAACTTTTATTATAAAATCACCTTCTTTACCAAATTTCTTAACATTTACGTCTCCCAAATCCATAGTTTTTAAAACATCTCTTATTGAAGAAGCTTCAATATTATTTGATCTCAATTCAATAAGAGTGCCTCCTTTAAAGTCTATTCCGTAATTTAAGCCTTTAAATATAATAAAAATAATGCTTATAAAAAAAAGAACTATTGAAAAAATATTTGCATGCTTAAATTTTGATGAAAAATTATAATTTGTCATTAAATTTTTATTTCTTTATTTTTTGTGTTTAAAACAACTAATGAAGTAAGGTGTCTTGCTAAAAAGTATGCAGTAAAAAGTGTCGTAATAATTCCAATTCCTAAAGTAATAGCAAAACCTTTAACTGGACCTGAACCAAATGCAAATAAAATGATAGCAGCAATTAAAGTAGTTATATTAGCGTCTAAAACTGTTATTTTGGCTCTTTTATAACCTGAGTCAAAAGCATGAATTATAGATTTTTCAGTTTTCAATTCTTCTCTAATTCTCTCAAAAATTAAAACATTGGCATCTACGGCCATACCAACGGTTAAAATAATACCTGCAATGCCTGGTAACGTAAGGGTTGCCTCCAAAATTGTAAGCACACCAATTAACATTAATAAATTTGCAATTAAGGCTGTATTAGCGATTAGGCCAAAAATTTTGTACTTATATAACATAAATAAGATAACTAAAATAAAGCCAACTATTAAAGATTTAACTCCAGATTTTATAGAGTCTTCACCTAAATCTGGTCCCACTGTTCTTTCCTCCACTACAATTAATGGTGTAGGTAAAGCCCCAGATCTAAGCAACAATGCTAAATCAGTTGCCTCTTGAAAAGTAAAATTTCCTGAAATCATTCCATTACCAGATGTAATTGGTTCATTAATATTGGGAGCACTAACAATTTCACCATCTAAAACAATAGCCAATCTTTTTCCAACATTATCTGTTGTCGCTCTTCCAAATTTTTGCGCTCCCAATCTATCCAATGTAAAAGAAACTGTTGGTTCATTATTCTGGTTTTGGATGCTAGGTTGGGCATCAATTAGATTTTCGCCACTCATGATTATTCTTTTACTAACGTTAAGTTTTACTCCATTTTCAGAAGTTAATTCGTCAGTTCCAAATTCTTTATTATCAGAAACAAGTCTAAAATTTAATTGAGCTGTCTTACCTAATAAGGATTTTATTCTTTCTGGGTCTTTAAGCCCTGGCAACTCCACAAGTATTCTTTTTTCACCTCTTTGTAATATTGTTGGCTCTTTTGTTCCTACATCGTCTATTCTACGTCTAACTATTTCTATAGATTGTTTTAAAGCTGAATTATTTATAGTTAATAATCCAAACTTTGAAAAAGATATTTCGATTCGGAAATTATCTATTTTTTTATATTCCAATTCATAAGATCTATAATTATCAATATAAGGATTTACTAGATTATCTTTTCTAGAATTAAATAATAAGTCAAATTTTTCAATGTTATCTATTGATAGAGACAAGTTTTTCTCATTTATCTTAAAATTTTTGTAATTTATTTGATTATCTTTAAGTAATTTTTTTATAGGTATGACTTTAGATTGAATTTTTTCTTTAACCAAACTGTCTGAATTAATTTCTAATAATAAATAAGATCCTCCTTGCAAATCTAAACCTAAGTTAATTTTTTTTTTAATTAATTGATCATTTTCATTTTGAAAATTTAAAAATGAAAATATAGAAATAAATATTAATAAAAAATAAATAAATAAGATATTTATTTTAGAAAAATTTAACACGAAAAAGAATTATTTTTTAACTTCTTCTTTTTTTAGCAAGCTAGTAATTGTAGATCGAATTATTTGAACTTTTGTATTTTCACCAATCGTAACTTCTATTCTGTCATCTTCCATTACTCTATCAACAATACCTATTATACCGCCTGATGTAATAACTTCATCACCTCTTTTTAAAGACTCTACCATTGCTTTATGATCTTTAACTCTTTTTTGTTGAGGTCTTATCAAAAAGAAATAAAAAATTATAAAAATTAATATTAATGGTATAAACTGCGCTATTCCCTGTCCACTCATTGAAAAACAATTATATTAAAAACTTTAAATTAACAAGTAAATTATATTTAAATTTTTTCTAGATTATTCATGTATTTTTTTAATACATTTGGAATATTAATAGATCCATCTTCATTTTGATTATTTTCTAATAAAGTAATCATCAGTCTTCCTACGGCTAAACCAGATCCATTAAGAGTTCCAACAAAGTCATTTCCACTTTCAGTTTTATATTTTGCTCCCATTCTTCTAGCTTGGAACGAGCCACAGGATGAACAGCTTGAAATTTCTCTATATTTATTTTCTGATGGGATCCAAGCCTCAATATCAAAAGTTTTTTCAGCGCTAAATCCCATATCTCCTGACGAAAGTAAAATAACTTGATAAGGTATCTCTAATTTTTCTAAAATACTTTCAGCGCAGCTTAACATACGATCTAATTCCTCTAGGCATTTATTTGGTTCTACAATGCTTACAAGTTCAACTTTATAAAATTGATGTTGTCTAATCATTCCTTTTGTGTCTTTGCCATAGCTTCCTGCTTCTTTTCTAAAACAAGGCGTCGAGGCAACAAATCTTTGGGGTAATAATTTTTTTTCTATTGTCGATTTTCTTACTAAATTAGTTAATACTACTTCAGCTGTTGGTATTAAAAATTTTCTTTGATCAGACTTTTCAAATTTTATTTCAAATTGATCCTCTTCAAATTTTGGAAGTTGTCCTGTTCCAAACATTGCATCTTCATTAACAATTAGAGGAGGTGAAATTTCTGTGTATTTAAAATTATTTACATGAGTATCTAGCATGAAGTTAATAAGTGCTCTCTCCAGCATCGCAAATTTATCTTTCAGTACAACAAATCTTGATCCAGATAATTTAATTGAGGTTTCAAAATCAATATTTTTATTTTTTGCTCCTAATTCAATATGAGATTTTGGTTTAAATGAAAATTTTTTAATATTGCCTTTTGTTTTAATTAATTTATTTGATTTTTCATCTTTTCCAACTGGAACATCCTCAAGAGCTAAATTTGGGAGAGAAAAAATTATTTTATCTATTTCATTTTGACTTATAAATTGTTTTTTTTCCAATTCCAAAATTTCTTGAGATATTTTTTTTGATTTATTAAAATTAGACTTGTCTTTTAATTTTGATAAAGACTTTTTTTCTTGCTCTAGTTTTTCTTTTTTGTTAATTAAATCTCTATTTAAAATATCTTTTTTCTTAAAATCATCTATATCAAAATCTATATTACGATTTTCAATTTTTTTTTTAAAAGTATCTAAATTTTTTCTTAATTCTTTTAAATTATGCATCTTCTAAATTATCGTTTTTATCTTTTTTTTCGGTAAATCTCACAGTTATTATAGACAACTCATAAAGTAATAAAAGTGGAATTGCTAGACCTACTTGAGTTATTGGATCTGGTGGCGTAAGTATAGCTGCAACAGTAAAAATAATTACTATTATGTATCTCCTTGATTTTTTTAAATATTCTGAATTTACAACTCCAATTCTTGCTAGAAGATTTAATACTATTGGTAATTGAAAACTTATTCCAAAGGCAAAAATTAATCTCATTATTAAAGATAAATATTCGTTTACTTTTGCTTCTAATTGAATTGGTAAACTTGTATTTGAACCCATGGACTCAAATGATAAGAAAAATTTGATAGCAATTGGCATCACTAAATAATAAACCAGCATTCCACCGAGTAAAAAAAGTATTGGTGTGGATATTAAATAAGGTAACAAAGCTTTCTTTTCATTCTTATATAATCCTGGTGCTATAAATTTATAAATCTGTATCAATAAAACTGGGCTTCCTAAAAAAATAGCAGAAAAAAAAGCTACCTTTAAATATGTAATAAATGTTTCATGTAAAGCAGTAAAAATAAGTCGCCTAGTCGTTGTATCTTCTTTAACTGCTTCGGCATACGGATTAACTAAAAATGCATATATATATTCAGCAAATGTATAAGAGATAACAAAAATAATAAAAATAAATACTAGTGATTTGATTAATCTTGAGCGTAATTCTATAAAATGACTTGTAAAAGAATTATTCTCACTCATTGTTTGTTTCTTTATTACTTTGCTTTGAATTGTTTATATCCTTTTCAATATCGATATCATCTGTGACTGATGAAACTTCTCTTTGAAAACTGCTAAAAGTATTTTTTATCTTTCCAAAAATCGAACCAATTTTTTTGAGAGCAATTGGAAATTCTTTGGGTCCCAAAACTAATATTGCAATTATAACGACTGTTAATATCTCTAACCAACCAATTTGAGGCATATTAGCTTATTTATTTTCAGAATTTGAGTCTGAGTCTTTTTCTGATTCTGAAGTGTCTTTTCCAGAAGTTGGGTCATCGGACATACCCTTTTTAAAACTTTTAATTCCTTTAGCGAGGTCTCCCATAATGCTGGAAATCTTTCCTTTACCAAAAAGAATGACTACTAATATCGCTATTATTATTATCCCTGTCCAACCTATATTTCCCATATTAAAAATATATACAATAAATCTAATTAAATAAATATACTTATTTTTCTTCTTCTGGAGCTTTTTTTATAGCATCATCAATATCATCATAAATATTGTTTTTTTCCTTAAATGATTGTTCTTTAAAGAATTTGCCTGTTCCAAATATAGATTTATCTATAGTTGATGTATCGATTAATCCTGCTGAACCTAGCTCATCAATTGTAGGTAAATCAGATAATTTTTGTATATTAAAATGATTAAGAAAGTTTTCAGTAGTCGCATATTGAATTGGTTTACCTGGAACATCTTTTCTTCCTGCTGGTCTGACCCAGTCCAATTCAAGTAAAATTTCTAAAGTATTTGATGCAAAAGAAACTCCTCTGATTTCCTCTATTTCAGATCTAGTAACTGGTTGATGATAAACAATAATTGCTAATGTTTCAATTGTAGCTTTTGATAATTTTTTTTGAGTTGATTTTTGTAAAGCCATCAGTTTGGATAAGTCCTCTGCAGTTCTAAAAGACCATTTGTCTTTAATGCAAACTAAATTTATTCCCCTATTTTTATATAATTCTTTAATATTTTCTAAAATTTTTTTTATATTTGTGTTTGTTTGAACTCTTTTTTCGATCGTTTCAATATCTAACGGTTCAGATGCAGCAAATAATATAGCTTCTACTTGCCGCTCTAACTTAGATGGTGATGATGGAAAACTTATTATATTATTTTTTTTTTTATCAACCATATCATGATCTTTTAATCATTAACTTTTCAAACATTTTATTTTGAGAAACCTTTGTAATTCCTTCTCTAGTTAATTCTAAACTTGCTGCAAAAATACCTGCTATCCCAGTTTTTTTCATTTGATTTTTAAGATAGAATTTTGGAATTAAATCGTAAATATCTACCCAATCATTAATTTTATCTAGATTATTTTTAATTTGCTTTATACCTTCTTCTGTTGTCATTACTGGCAGTTTTGGAATAGTAATATTTTGAAAACTTTTTTGCATTCGTAATCCAGCATAATTTTTGAGTATATCATATAATGAAATATCATATATAGGTGTATTTATAGATCTTATCCCACCCTTCATACCTCTTGTAAATATGTCAACTCCTAATCTTTTTTTTTGTAACATTTGGTCTGATAAAATACGTATCAGTTCAAGTTTTTTTAATTGTAACTTTAATCTTTCTGCTACTTCTTGAGCTTTAAAATCGTCTTCTTCATCTTCAGGCAGTAAAAGTTTTGATTTTAAATAAGCTAACCATGTTGCCATTAATAAAAATTCTGAAGCCGTCTCTAGGTTCAAATTTTCATTATTTTTTATAAATTCTAAAAACTGATCAGCTAATTTAGTAATAGATATTTCAGCTAGATTTACTTTTTGTGATTTAGCGAGATCTAAAAGAACTTCTAATGGCCCACTAAAATTAGGAATATTTACAGATATTTGATTAGAGTTATTTGATTCCATCAATAATTTTACCTTAAAATTTTGTAAATTTCTGAAGTTTTTTTCTGAGTAAATTTATCTATATATGGTACAGATTTGATCAATTTGAAGTTGTCTTTAATATTTCCTTTGCAATATAAAACTAAATTACACCCTGCTTCTATTGCCTTTTTTGCATTGGTGACTAAATCATATTTTAATGCTTTCATGGAAATATCATCAGACATTAAAATTCCTTTAAATCCTATTTTTTTTCTAATTATTTTTTTTATTATTTTTTTAGATAATGTTGAAATATTTTTTGAGTCAATTTTTGAATAAAGGATATGCGCCGTCATAGCTAATTTTGCCGAACTAAATTTAAAAGGGTAAAAGTCAATGGTATTGAGTTTACTCTCGTTTAAATTTATTTTAGGCATAATAATATGACTGTCCTTATTTGAGCAACCATGACCAGGTATATGTTTAATTACGGAGGCAACTTTATTTTTGTGACATTCACGAACTGTAATTTCTCCCAATATTTTGACAATCTCTTTTTTATTTGAAAAGCTTCTCGCCCCTATAATTTGATTAGTATTATTTCGGAGGACATCAAGCACTGGAATAGTGTTTATATTAAAACCAATTTTTTTTAAGATATTGCATAATGATTTTATATAATTTTTGTAAATAAATATTGCTGATTTTTTATCTTTTACATAAATTTCTCCAAAATATTTTGCATTCAATCTATTTAAAAAAATTTTTCTTAATCTTGAAACAGAAGAGCCTTCTTCATCTATTAAAATGGGAAAACTTTTATTGTTTGTATATTTTCTTATTTCGTAAATTAAATGTTGAGTTTGTTTTAAAGAGTGAATGTTTCTTTCAAATAAAATTACACCCCATGGTTTTTCTTTGGATAAAAGAATTTTTTCATTTTTGCTTAGTATTTTCCCTTTTAAACTAATAATAATTGCTTTTCTTTTCATTTAGATTTGAGTAAATTCCAAAAACTTCTAGGTTTATCATCTTTTATCTCAACAGAAAAACCATCATTAAATTCAATTACATTTAATGTATCATTCTCAAGAATTGGTAAATTAGAAATTTTATTGTTAAAAATTTCATTAATATTATCTCTATTAAAATCTTTGATTTGAATAATATTATTTGATGAGTAGTACTTGTATACACTTCCAAAAAAAAATAAGATCAAAATTAAAAATAATATATTAAAAAATTTTTGCATTACATCTTTTTAGGTAAAGATACACCAAGTATGTTCATTCCATTTTGTATAACAATTGCAACAAGATTTATTATAGCAAAAATTTCATTATTTTTAATTTTTTGACTTTTTATAAATTTAAATTGTTCATTTTCATTACCTTTACTCCAATAAGAATGAAATAATGTTGAAAGTTCATATAGGTAAAAAGGTATTTTATGTAAATCATATTTATTTGATGCGGATTCAATTATCTTTGGCCATTCAAAAACTTTTCTTAATAATTTTTGTTCAAATTCGTTAAGAACAAAATTTTTATCATTTAGATCAATTTGATCAGTCAATTTAATTTTTAAAGTTCTTAAGATTGAATTGACTCTTGCGTAAGCGTATTGCACATAAAATACAGGATTGTCTTTATTTTTTTCTTTTACTTTGTCAAAATCAAAATCTAATTCAATATCATTACTTCTATTCAACATCATAAATCTGATTGGATCTTTATCTACCTCATTTAAAAGATCTTGTACTGAAATAAATTCTCCTGCTCGCTTAGACATTTTGTATGGCTGTCCATTCTTATAAAGTTTTACTAATTGACAAACTCTACATTCCAATAAAGTTTTATTATCAGACAGAGCTGAAACTGCAGCTTTAATTCTTTTTAAATAACCAGTATGGTCAGCACCTAAAATATTAATGAGATTATCGTAGTTTCTATCCACTTTATCCATATGATATGCGATATCATTTGCAAAATAAGTCCAGGTCCCGTCATTTTTTTGAAGAGCCCTATCAGAGTCATCACCAAACAAAGATGATTTAAAAATTAATCTTTTAACTCTTTTCCAATCTTTTTTAGCTTCTCCTTTAGGAGGATCAAGAAAACCGTTCTTTGCATAATTTTTTTCTTTTAGAATATTTACAGCTTTATTGACCAAATTTTTGTTAACTATATCTGTTTCAGAAAAAAAAATGTCGTGTGATATTCCTAATTTTTTTAAATCTTCTTTAATTAAGTTCATTGATGCTTCTAAGGATTTATTTTTTAAAAAATTAAAGTTTTTATCAAAATCTCTTAAATCAAGATTTTTATTATCGTTCAAAATATTTTTTGCTATATCGATTATATAATTTCCAGGATAAAGATTTTCATTTTTTGGAAAGGGTTTTTGATCTTTGATTTCAATTATTCTATGATAAACAGACTCCACAAAGTTCTTTATCTGATTTCCATAATCGTTAATATAATATTCCTTAGTAACCTTATTACCGTTAAATATAAGTAAATTTGCTAATACATCTCCAAATATAGCGCCTCTACAATGACCTACATGCATAGGACCTGTTGGATTAGCTGAAACAAATTCAATATTATAATTTTTTTTTGTTTTGTAAGCTCCGTAAGTTTTATTACTCTTTAAAATCATGTTAATATTTTTTATTAATGCAGTATTAGAAAGTTTTATATTAATAAAACCTGGTCCAGCGATCTGTACTTCAACAAAACTATTTATTTTATTCAAAAAAAGCTTTTTTAATTTTTGAGCCAATTCTTTTGAATTTAATTTATTAGATTTACCTAAAATCATTGCAATATTACAAGATAAATCATAATTAAATTGTTCTGGTGGTGTATCTAAGTTTACACTTTTTAAATTTTCAATATTATTCAAATTTAATGCAGATTTATTTTTTAAAATGAGATCTTTTATTTCATTCAGATGTTTTTCAAAAATATTCATTAAATTTTATTATACAGATTTATTGCATATCTATCAGTCATTCCAGCAATATAATCACAAATAATTCTTTCTAAATTTTTTTCATCATATTTTTTGATTTTTACGTATTTTTTCGGATTTTTCCTAATTTTAGTAAAAAGTTTTGTTATTATTTTTCTCCCGTAATTTGTTTTTGTTTCTACTTTTTGATGAAAATACATCTTTTTTTTTAAAAAACTTTTAATTTCAAAATCAAATTTTTTCATTTTATCTGAAAAAGAAACTATTTGTTTTTTTGCTTTATAAACATCATTTAGACTATTTATCTTTTTTTTTTTTAAATTATTTTTAGTTGTAATTATTACATCAGTTACCATAGCGTTAATTATTTCTCTTATAATTTGTCTGATAATTAAATCAAAAGAATGTTTTTTTTGATTTTTTATATGTTTAAAAATTATTTTATTCAGAATTGATATATTTTTTAAGTCATTTAATTTAAATAAATTTGATTTTAATCCATCCTCAAGATCATGACTATTGTATGCTATATCATCCGATATAGAAGCTATTTGGGCTTCTAAAGATGAATTTGTATTAAAATTAATTTTTTTTTTAAAAAAATTTTTTCCTAAAATTTCATTAATTTTTTTTAAGTCTTTAATGGGTCCGTTATGCTTAATAAGTCCATCAATAGTTTCAAAAGAAAGATTCAAGCCTTTAAATTTATAATATCTATTTTCTAAAATTGTAATAATTCTTAGAGTTTGTATATTATGATCAAAACCTCCAAAATTTTTCATACACTCATTTAATGATTCTTCACCTGCATGCCCAAAAGGTGTGTGACCTAGATCATGGGCTAAGCTAAGAGTTTCGGATAAATCTTCATTTAAATTAAAAAATTTTGATAGTGTTCTTGCAATTTGTGAAACTTCTAATGAGTGTGTTATCCTTGTTCTAAAATGATCGCCAGATGTATTTACAAAAACTTGGGTTTTATGTTTCAGTCTTCTAAATGCAGTTGAATGGATAATTCTGTCCCTATCTCTTTGAAAGTCATTCCTAAGATCTGTTCCCTTTTCCCTAAAAAATCTTCCACTAGATTTGGGAGGAACTGCAAATTTAGCTAATTTACCAATTGATTTTTTTTGCATGCTTACTACATAGATTATATACTAAAAATATAGCGTTTATGGAAAAGAAATTAAATTTTACAGATCAAGCTTTAAATCAAATTAATTTGATTACTAAAGACAATGAGAAAAAATATTTTAGAATCACTGTTCAAGGTGGTGGATGCTCTGGCTTCAAATATAGTTTTGGTTTTGACTTAAAATCAAATGAGGATGATATAATATTTGGAAAAGCAATTATCGATAAATCTTCACTAGAAATAATTGCTGGATCTATAGTCGATTTTAAAAAAGAGATGATTGGAGAGTCATTTGTAATTGATAATCCTAAAGCTACTGCTTCGTGCGGTTGTGGCCTTTCTTTCTCTGTTTAATGAAAATTATATCTTGGAACGTCAACTCTGTTAGAGCCAGGATAGAAAATATAAAAAATTATATTAAAGACTCTGCCCCTGATTTACTTTTGCTACAAGAAATTAAAACGCAAAATGAAAATTTTCCGATCGATGAATTTAAGAGTTTAGGTTACATATCATATGTATTCGGTCAAAAAAGTTACAATGGTGTTGCTATTATTTCTAAACTTGAATTAGATAAAATTGATAATAGCTTTATTAAAGATGATTTAAAACAATCAAGAATAATAACTGCTGAGTTAAAATTTAAAAATAAAAAGATAGAAATTATAAATATTTATGTTCCAAATGGAAATCCTGTAGATACAGAAAAATATGAGTATAAAAAAGAGTGGTTAAAAAAATTTATTTTAAATGTTAAAAAGAAAATTCAAAAAAACTCAAATATTCTTATAGCAGGAGATTTTAATATTATTCCAGAAGAAATAGATGTTCATGATTTTAAAAGATATGAAAACGATGCTTTAGGTAGATTGGAAATAAGAAAAAAATATAGGGAATTGATTAATTTAGGTTTTAAAGATGTTTATCGATTTAAAAATAAAACAAAACAAGAATACACCTTTTGGGATTACTTTGCAGGTTCCTGGCAAAGAAATTATGGTATGAGAATTGATCATTTTTTACTTTCAAACAACTTAATTGAAAATATTAAATCGATTAATATAAATAAGAAACCAAGATCCAAAGAAAAACCATCTGATCACACACCAATCGAACTAGAAATTATTTAACTCTACCATATATATCTTGATATCTTACTATATCGTTTTCTTTTAAAATTGAACCTAATTGAGCTTCAATAATTTTTACCGGTTTCTTATATGGATTTTCTATTCTGTGAATAGATTTCACTGGTATAAAAATAGTTTCATTGGTTTTCAAAAAAAATTTTTTTCTGTTGAGAGTTATCTTTGGAGTTCCTTGAGTTACCACCCAATGTTCAGAACGATGAAAGTGTTTTTGGAGACTTAAAACTCCTTTAGGTTTTACATAAAGTTCTTTAATTAAAAAATTTTTACCGTTGAATAAATTTGTATATTTGCCCCAAGGTCTGTAGAAAATATTTTTCTTTTTTTGATATTTTGTCTTTAATTTATCATAGACTTTACAAATTTCTTTCCAGCTACCTAGATCAGACCATGGTATATTTAATTTTATAGCATTTATATCCTTTGATTTTTCCAAAATTGCGTAATCAAAAGAAATTGTCCTACATTTTAGAAAGTCATTTTTATTAAGATAATAAATATTGTTTTGAAATTTTGATTTTTTTACAGAATTTAGACAATAATTGAAGTTTTTGTTTTGATGCTTCTTAAAGTTATAAATTATTGATTTTTTAGTTAAGAAAAACATTCCTGAATTCCAATAAGCATTTTTTTTTATGATTTTTTTTGCTTTTTCTAAATTGGGTTTTTCAATAAATTTTGAAACCTTGTATTTATTGCTTATCCGTTTTGATAAAAAATAACCAAACTCTGATGAAGGGTTAGAAGGTTTAATGCCAAATATAAAAATATTTTTATCTGTTAAGTATTTTTGGTGTTTTTTAATTGATTTATAAAACAGATTTGTTTTCTGAATTAAATGATCTGATGTTAAAAAAATTAAGGGTTGGTTTTCAGATATTTCTTTTATTAATGCTGAACTAAGTATAGCAGGAGCAGTATTTCTTTTTGCTGGTTCAAGAATAATTTTGTATTTCTTAAAACCTTTTAATTTTAAATGTTTTTTAATTTCCTTTATATATTTTTTATTAGTGCTTATTATTGGATAATCAAATATAGAATTTTTTATCCTCTCTAGAGTTTTTCCAAATAACGTCCAATTTCCAAAATCAATAAACTGCTTTGGTTGATGATGTTTTTGATCGGACCAAAGTCTTGTACCAGATCCGCCACATAAAATTACTGGACGTATTTTCATTAAATTTTTGAATATTCTTTAACTTCTTTTTTCTTACCTGGATGTGTTGGAGCGCCGAGATAAGCAGGTCCTACTGTTTGAGCATATTTCCAAATCGTTCCAGATCCAAAACTTGATTTTTTTTCTTTCCATTTTTTTCTTCTAGCTTTTAATTGTGCGCTAGTTAGCCTTACATTAATTGATCCTTTTTTTGCGTCTATATCTATTACATCTCCATTTTTAAGAAGTGCAATTGGACCACCCATTGCAGCCTCTGGGCCAACGTGACCAACACAGAAACCTCTAGTAGCTCCTGAAAACCTTCCATCAGTTATAAGTGCAACTTTTTCACCTTTGCCTTGTCCATAAATAGCTCCAGTTGTTGAGAGCATTTCCCTCATTCCTGGTCCACCTTTTGGACCTTCATATCTAATTATTATTACATCACCGTCCTTATATTTTTTTGTCTGTACTGCTTTCATTGCATCTTCTTCATTATCAAAACATCTAGCTTTACCTGTGAATTGTAATTTTTTTAGTCCCGCAATTTTTACGATCGCTCCGTCTGGAGCTAAATTACCTTTTAATCCAACGACTCCACCATCTGGAGAAAGGGGATTATTATATTCTCTTAAAACTTTTTGATTAGCATTAAACTTAATATTTGCTAAATTTTCTTTCATAGTTTTTCCTGTAACTGTCATACACTCGCCATGAATATATCCTCCGTCATATAAAGTTTTTAATAACATAGGAACGCCGCCAGCTTCCCACATGTCTTTTGCAACGTATTTTCCTCCAGGTTTTAAATCAGCAAGATAAGGGGTTTTTTTAAATATTTTTGCAACGTCCATTAAGTCAAATTTAACCCCTATCTCATTAGCAAGAGCAGGTAAATGAAGGGCTGCATTAGTAGAGCCTCCAGTTGCGGCCACAATTGTTGCAGCGTTTTCTAATGATTTTTTAGTAACTATTTCTCTTGGTTTAATTTTTTTTTCTAATAAATTCATTACTGCTTGACCACTTTCATAAGCATATTTATCTCTTTCCTCATAAGGGGCTGGTGTTCCAGCTGAATAAGGTAAAGCCAATCCTATCGCTTCAGATACACACGCCATTGTGTTAGCTGTAAATTGACCCCCACAAGCCCCAGCACTTGGACAAGCAACTAATTCTAATTCTCTTAATTCTTCAGAAGACATTTTGCCTGAGGAATGTTTACCTACCGCTTCAAATACATCTACAACTGTAACGTCTTTCCCTTTAAATTTTCCAGGCAAAATTGATCCACCGTAAATAAACACACTAGGTACATTCAATCTCAACATAGACATCATCAAGCCTGGAAGAGATTTATCACATCCAGCGATACCAACTAATGCATCATAACAATGTCCTCTCACTGTCAGTTCTGCTGAGTCAGCTATGACTTCTCTTGAGATTAAAGATGATTTCATACCTTCATGACCCATGGCAATACCGTCTGTTACAGTTATCGTACAAAATTCTCTTGGCGTTCCACCAGACTCTTTTACTCCTTTTTTAACTGACTGTGCCTGTCGCATTAAAGCTGTGTTGCAAGGTGCGGCTTCGTTCCAAGTGGATACTACTCCTACAAAAGGCTTCGCCACATCCTGTTCGGTTTCACCCATTGCATAATAAAACGATCTGTGAGGAGCCCTATCTGGTCCTAGTGAAGTATGGCGACTTGGTAATTTTTTTTTATCAATTTTAGACATTTAATTAATACTAGATACAATACTTCTTAATTTTTCATCTTCAATAGTTAATTCTTTAACTAAATTTTTATCATTTTGTACTATTTCTTTAGGTGCATTTGTCACGTAAGCCTTATTTTTAAGCTTATCATTTAAACTAGTTATTTGTTTATTAATTCTCTCAATTTTTTCTAAAATTCTCTCTTTTTGAGATCCTAAGTTTACGTCCTCATTAAAATTTAATGAAAGTTTTTCTTTAAGAACTAAGATATCTATTGAATTTTTATCTCTTATTTTTGTTGTAAGAACATTATTTACTCTACCAACCTGTTTTATCAAATTTATATTTTTATTTACCAATGTCTTTAATTTTTCTGATTTATCATCAAAAAATATGTCACAATATAATTTTGGAGTAATTTTTAATTCTGCTTTAGTAGATCTAATGTTAGAAATTATTTCAATTAAATCATTTATATTATTTTGATTTTTGCTAAATTTATTAATTATCTTAAAATCTGGCCAACTGGAGCAGATTAAAAAATTATTGAAAATTTTTTTATAAGCATTTAAAGACCACAATTTTTCAGTGAAAAAAGGAATAAATGGATGAAGAATTCTAAGAATATTTGCCATCATAAATGATGAAAAAGCCTTGGCCTCTTTAATTTCAATTTTATTTTTTGAATTTAAAATAGGTTTTAAAAACTCTAAATACCAATCGCAATAGGAATGCCAAACAAATTGATATGCATGCCTAGCTGCCTCATCAAACCTAAATATTTCAATATTTTTTGTGATTAGATTTTGTGTTTTTATAAATTCGTTATAAATCCATTGATTTATTGGAAGTTTAATTGATGTCAAATTTATTTTTTTATCTAATTTGCAATTATTTAGTTTTAAAAAATTATTTGCACTCCAAATTTTTGTTATAAAGTTTCTATTTCCAGTAACTCTATCTTTTGATAATTTAACATCTCGTCCTGGAGAAGCCATCGAAATTAAAGTAAATCTTAGACTATCTGCTCCATATTCATTTATTAAATCTAATGGATCAATTACATTACCTTTTGACTTTGACATTTTCTGCCCCTTTTCATCTCTAACCAAGGCATGAACATATACTTTATGAAAAGGTGTATTTTTTCTAAAATAATTTCCCATCATCAACATCCTTGCTACCCAGAAGAAAATTATATCAAAACCAGTAACAAGAACTGAAGTTGGATAAAATTTATTAAGCTCTATAGTTTTTTTTGGCCATCCAAGAGTTGCAAAAGGCCATAGTGCTGATGAAAACCAGGTATCTAGAACATCAGTTTCCTGTCTTAACTTAAAATGTTTATTTCCATTTTTTTTCTCTGCTATCTTTTCCGCATCTTTTTCATTTTCGGCTACAAAAATATTTCCGTTTTCATCATACCAAGCAGGTATTCTATGGCCCCACCAAATCTGTCGAGATATACACCAAGGCTCAATTTCATTCATCCATTGAAAAAATGTTTTGGACCAGTTGTTTGGAAAAAAAGAGGTTTTACCCTCCTTGACAATCTTTATAGGTTTTTTTGATAATTTTTTTGCATCCACGAACCATTGCTCTGTCAAAAGAGGTTCGATTATGGTGTTTGATCTATCTCCATATGGAACTTTATTTTTAATATTTTCAATTTTTACTAGGGAACCTATTTCCTTCAATTTTTTAATTAAAAGCTTTCTTGCTTCAAATCTGTCTAACCCATGAAATTCTTTAACCCCATTTTTATTTATTCTGCCATTTTTTTCAAAAATATTTAATATTTCCAAATTATTTCTTTTACCAACTTCGTAATCGTTAAAATCATGCGCAGGCGTAATTTTAACAGCTCCTGAGCCTTGTTCAGGATCAGCATAATTATCAGAAATAATTTTTACAGTTCTATTAACAATTGGAATTAGAACATTTTTTCCAATTAAATCAATATATCTTTCGTCCTTGGGGTTTACAGCTACTGCTGTATCCCCCATCATAGTTTCTGGCCTTGTAGTTGCGATTGTGATTTTTTGATCAGAGTTTTCGATTGAATAATCAATATAATATAATTGGGATTGAACATCTTTTTGAACAACTTCTAAATCAGAAATAGCAGTTTGAAGTTTGGTATCCCAATTAACTAATTTTTTATCCTTGTAAATTAGCTTATTTTTATAAAGATCGACAAAAACTTTAATTACAGCTTTAGACAAATCATTATCCATAGTAAACCTAGTTCTTGACCAATCACAAGAGCAACCTAATTTTTTTAGTTGATCTAAAATAATTCCACCAGATTCTTCTTTCCATTTCCAAATTTTTTGAACAAATTTTTCTCTTCCTAAATCATTTTTTTTAATTCCTTCTTTTAAAAGATTATTTTCTACAACTGCTTGGGTTGCAATCCCGGCATGATCAGTTCCTGGCTGCCATAGAGTTTCGAGGCCTTTCATCCTATTAAATCTAACTAAAACATCTTGAAGGCTATTGTTTAAAGCATGTCCCATATGCAATCTTCCAGTTACATTAGGTGGAGGGATTACTATAGAAAATTTTTTATTAAATTTGCTTTTTTTTGGTTTAAATAAACCTTTTTTAATCCAAAAATCCGAGATTTTTTTTTCTTCTAAATTGTGATTGTATTTTTTAAATTCCATTTTTTTTGATATTTAGAGATATATATCAGATTTTAAGATCTATTAAGTTTAAAATCTAGATATAAGGCAGCAGTCCAAGAAAAATTTTTAGCACCCATGCCTAAACCTGACTTGCAACTATAATATTCACGAAATTTTTTTTTTTCGATTAAATTTATAGTCTTTTTTCTTATAATTTTAGCAAACTTTTTGTCTTTATTTTTCAATCCTTGATAAATAATCCAATTACAATTAACCCATACTGGTCCCCTCCAGTACCTCTTTTCCTCAAAAGATTTATGCTTAGAACTTATTGAAGGAAAAAAATATTTCTCATCTTTATAATATTTTTTTAAACATTTAATTAATCCTTTATTAATTAAATTATTGTTTAAATCTGCAAATAGCATGAAAAAATTAGTTATTGATGGTACTTCTATTGATGTATTATTTTTTAGATCTTTATTTTTAAATTTCATTTTTTTTGAATTGAATAATTTTATAAGTTTGCTTTCGTTTAAAAAAATGTATCTTTTTAACGAAGAGCTACTCTTACCTATAAATTTAAGTAAAAAATCTAAATCTTTTAAAGCTTTTAAAAAAAGTGAATTAAATCCTACATCAACAACATTAAATTTTGATTTGTGATAAAGCTTCTTAGGATCATAATTCAGTCGTCTTAAGTGATTTTTTATTGTTACATACCTATCGTAATCTATTTTTAATGGTCTTTGATTTTTTTCAACAATTTTATTATCCTTTCTTTTATATTTAAGTTTAGATTCTATTTTAATCTTGCTCATCGGTTTGTCCCATAAAGGAGAATTGTCATACCCACTTTCCCATGGATGAAGTATAGAAATTAAACCAGTTCTTTTTGGATCTCTGTATCTAATAAACCATTCTAAATATTTTTTAATTTTTAATATTAAGGTTTGATATTTTTTTATCTCTTCTTTTGAAAATTTTTTTCTCTCAATAATTATCCTTAAAATACTTGCTAATATCGGTGGTTGAGTTATTCCAGACGAGGAAATTTTTCTGCCGCAATTCCAAGCTTTATAGTTAGGCGTATAATTTAAATCTTTAATATGAAAAAGAATGTGTGGAATCATTCCATCGTCCCATTGTCCAGAAATTAAAGTCTCAATTTCTTTAAATGAATAATCTAAGTTGAAATTAGAATATCCTAAGGCAATAAAAGCTGAATCCCAATTCCACTGAGCTGGGTAAAGGTTACTATTAGTAGGTAAAGTATAATTTAATCTTCTATTATTTATTAGAGTTTTTTTTGCAATTTTTATTTTATTTTTCATTATCCTTTTACACTTCCAGCTGTTAATCCACTCACTAAATATTTTTCAAAATATACAAAAATTAAAAGTATAGGCAAAGTGACTATAACTGATCCAGCCATTAAATATTGCCTTGGTGTTTCAGCATCACCAGTTAAATGGTTTATCGCTCTGGATAATGTAAATGTTTTTGGATTATCTAAAAACATTAGTGAAAATAAAAATTCATTCCAAGCTATCATAAATACGTATAATGATACTGAAGCGATAGCAGGTAAGCTTAAAGGAATAATTATTTTAATTATTATTCCAAACCAGTTTTGTCCGTCGATCAGACCAGCCTCTTCAATTTCTTTGGGTATGCTTCTAAAATAACCCTGAAGCATATAAATCGCCACCGGTAAAGTAGTTGCTGTATAGACAATTAGTAATCCTTCTATTGAATTTCTCAAACCGAGTTGACTAAAAACAGTGTATAACGGAATAACCAATACTATGGCTGGAAACATGTAGATTATTAATATTGACGTTGATAGAAAAGTTTTTCCAAAAAAATTTAATCTTGCAACTGCATAAGCAGCTGGAATGGCAAAAAATAAAGTTATTAAAACAGTTCCAATTGATACATAAGAACTTGTCAAAATATATCTACCAAAATCATAAGTTTTGAAAATTACAAAATATGATTTAAATATTTCAAAAATATCCTTTGAAAAATCAATACTTAAATCTAGAGGATTAATCAGTAGAGCTGTCTGCGTTTTAAAGCTAGTAACAAACATAATGTAAAAAGGAAATAATATAACTAAAGCAAAAAATACTATTGCAAACAAAGATAAAAACTCAAACACAATTTTTTCCGATATAAAATCTTGATTTAAATATTTAAAATCATACTTTTTTAATCTATCTGTAAAAAATAAAGCTAACAAAAAAATACCTACCGAAAACCATAGGGGGGAGCTCTCACTTATAAATGTATATAAAATTGTAAATAAAAGAGATAATATAAAAATTTTTAAAAGATGATTCAATTTATTCCCAATTAAAATAGAAATAATAGTCAGTCCTAGTGATAATAATAAACTAAAATTAAAGTTAAGATCTGTAAAACTTAGACCTTGCAAAGTCGCCATTATTTTCCATATACAAATAATTGTTGCTAAAAAAATTGACGATCCAAATAAAGTTATTATTAAGGATTTATACTTCATTTGCTTTCTTTCCGATTAATTTAAAATAAATAATCATAAAAGTTATTAATAATAACACGATTACTATTGAAACTGCTGAGCCCATTCCAATATTTGATACAGCAAAACCTTGTTGATAAACACTTATTGGTAATGTTAATGTACCCGAAGCACCTCCGGTTAATAAGAAAATATCTTCGAATTTATTAAAGTTCCAAATGAATCTTATCATAAATAAAATAGATAAAATTGCTGTAATTTGCGGAAGAGTAATATAAAAAAATTTTCTAAACGGTCCAGCTCCATCGACATCAGCGGCTTCATAAAGATCTTTAGGGATTGCTTGTAATCTTGCTAATATAAATAAAAAGGCTAATGGAAAATATCGCCAAATCTCAAAAAATATAACTGTAGTTAATGCTAATCTTAATTTTAACTCAAATCCTAAAATGCTAAAAATTAAATATTTTTGCCCAAGTAAATTTATAGGTTTTTCAATAATACCATAACTAACAAGTAGAGAATTTATAGTCCCGCTATTAGGATCTAGAAGTAAAGTCCAAGTATAAGCTAAAGCAACCACTGGACCTACGTAAGGAAAAAGTAAAATGCTTCGCATAAATGATCTTCCATAAAATTTTTGATTAACAAGTTGGGCAGCAAATATCCCAAGTAAAATTGCGCCGAGTGTACCAAAAAAAGTAAAATAAAAAGTAGTCATCAAAAGCTCAAAAAAATTGTTATTCAAGAATACATTTTTAAAATTTTGAAGAGTAAAATCTGTGGTCAATAAGATATTGTCAGATTTTCCATATAAATTTGGTTTAATAGATTTAATATTCTGACTATTAATGGCATTATTACTTGTATCTTTAACTATAATTTCAAAATTTTCTCGATATCCTGCCTCCCAGTCACCAAAAAAGCATTTAATTTTTTTAGACTTAAATTCACATCTATTATCCAAATTAATTGGTTTAATGTTTTTAGGATATTTGTCTGAAAATCTAACCTCTCTAATATCTTGGATTAAAGAACTATTTCTTAATTTATAGATAATTTTTAGCTCAGAATTTTTATCTTGAATATTTCTAACAATTTTTTTTGCTCTTGGTTCAGGAATTCTTATATCTTTAAGTCCGACTTCTTTGAAACTTATCCAAATATTTGCAAAAATTGGAAATAAAATAATTGCAAAAATCAAGCAGATAGCAGGCAACAAAAGTGTGTATGCTGTTCTTTTTTCTATTTTTGATAATGTTGAGCTCATTTAAAAGCGGATAATATATTATTATCCGCTTTTAAGAAATATATTTGCTAGAATTTTGCTAATTCAGCGTTAATTTTTTTAACCGCTTCATCAACAGATATTTGATCATCAATGTATTCTCTAGTGATTCTATTTAAGAATTGAGCATTGATAATTTTTGATGCTCTAGAAAGTTCTCCTTCTTTAACGCCCCATCTGTTTGCAGTATCTAATCCTGCCACAATATTATTAATAACATCTGGTGAATAAAGTTCAGTTAATGGTTTTTTTCTGTCCACACCAACTGGCAACTTACTCCAAGCTTTTGTGAATGCAGCTGAATCTGAAGAATTTCCTCTTCTAACAGGAAATTTACCCTCAGGCGCAATTGCTAAAGTTTTTGTGTAGCCCTCATCCATAGAGTACTCAACAAACTTTTTTGCTTCGTCGGTATCTGCATCAGCAGTAATACCGAAATATCTTACGTCAGCCCAAGCAGCACCCTTCTTATTGTTAGGTCCACTAAAATTAGTTATGAAACCAGTTTTAGATGCAAGTTCAGGTGATGTTGGATCACTATTGATTGTTGGAGGAGCTGAGTCTCTTAATCCAGCTAATTCATCCATAATGAATGGTGACCAAATTATCATTGGCGTTTTACCTGCAAAATAAAGTTCTCTAGATTGTTTCCAGAATAATTCTCCTGGAGGACTAGCTTTAGCTATTACTTTATAAAACTCTAAAGAGTTTTTAAGAGCTTTACCTTGTTTTTTTGTTCCACCTTTTTTAACAAAATTCACTCCATTGGCCAAAAGAACATGCTCAAGAACTTGACTCATAAAGTTTTCATCAGTTTTAGTTGCAGCAACAAACCCAAACATATCTCCACCAGATAGAACTTTTACTGCTTTAGTTATATTCTCGTAACTTGTTGGTGGTTCAAGACCTGCCTTCTTAAATAAGTCTTTTCTATAAACAACCATTTGTGTCCATCCATCAACTGGCACAGCAGCAATTTTACCACCTTTCTTTGCCATATTTAATGCTCCTGGAGCAAATGTTTTTTTTCCCAAACTTTTTACTACATCATTATTCGCATTGACATCAAGTATCCCTGCTTCTGCCCAAGGTAAAACATATTGAAGTGTGTGATAAATTACATCAGGTAGATTACCAGCAGCTGCGGCAGCGGTAGCTCTAGTCCCCAAATCTTTTTCCTCTACAGGAATGACTTCGACTTTAATACCGGTTTTAGATTCAAATGATTTAGCCATTTCCATTTGTTTTTCCATTCTTGCTGGTTGAACTTCTGTAGTCCAAAAAGTAATATCTGCAAAACTATTAGACGTTAAAAAAGTTAAAACAAAAATGATGGTTATTAATTTTCTCATTTTTCCTCCTATTAATTATTTAAATAATGATTTAAGCATACATATTAGGTTTGATAAAACTAAAAATTGAAAATTTTTGAAATATGGCTTTTTTGAAATTTGAAGATATTGATAAATCTTTTGGTGAAAACAACGTAATTAGTAATTTTAACCTAGAGGTTGAAAAAGGTAGATTTATAGTATTGTTAGGTCCGTCTGGTTGCGGAAAATCTACGCTACTGAGGATGATAGCTGGATTAGAAAAAATAGATAAAGGAAAAATACTTTTAGAAAATAATCTTTTAAATGATTTATTACCTTCAAAAAGACAAATTGCGATGGTTTTTCAATCTTACGCTTTGTATCCCCATATGAATGTTTTTCAAAATATTTCTTTTGGTCTTAAAACTGAAAAGATTTCAAAAAATGAGATTATTGATAAAGTAATTGAAGCTGCAAAGATCTTAAAGATTGAGGAACTTTTAGATAGGAGACCAAAAGAACTTTCGGGAGGACAGAGACAACGAGTTGCAATAGGAAGGGCTATAACTAGAAATCCTAAATTATTTTTGTTCGATGAACCACTTTCTAATTTAGATGCAGCACTAAGGTCAGAAATGAGAGTTGAAATTTCAAAATTACATAAAAATTTGAAAAGCAATATAGTTTATGTCACTCATGATCAAATTGAAGCAATGACCTTAGCTGATAAAATTGTAATTATGAATAAAGGAAAAATTGAACAGTTTGGGGATCCAGAGGATATTTATAATAATCCAAGGAATATTTTCGTTGCTGAGTTTATTGGAAATCCAAAAATGAATATTTTAAAAATTGAAAGAAAAGATATAATTAACGAAAATACTTTAAAATTATTTAATAAAAATATCCATTTTGAAAATACTAATTTTGAGAATGAGATTTATATTGGAATAAGACCTGAAGACATCTCGTTAGAAAATGTAAGCGAAATTTCTGCTGAAATTAAAATTGATCTTATTGAAAATTTAGGATCTGAGAAAATTATTTACACACATGTAAATGGATCAGAAATAAGAATAAAAACCACTCAAAATATCAAAGATAAACAAATTACAATTTACTTACCAAAAAATAAGTTATATTTATTCGATATTAATAGAAATAGATTAAAAGCATGACTCAAATCATGATTTAATTTAATGAATGGCCACGTGGCGGAATGGTTACGCAGAGGATTGCAAATCCTTTTATCCCAGTTCGATTCTGGGCGTGGCCTCCATGTTAAATTAAAATCTAATTCTGTTAGATGCTAAAACTGATATTTGAAAATAAAAGTTGTTTTATTTCACTAAAAAAAGTATGTTGCAAATTATTCCTCGGTAGCTCAGTTGGTAGAGCAGTTGACTGTTAATCAATTGGTCGCAGGTTCGAGTCCTGCCCGAGGAGCCAATTAACCAACTTTTTCAAATTTTGCTGTATTATTTAATATTTGTAAAATCTTTTCTTTTTGATTTTTTGACAAAGATGAAAATGTTCGACTCAGAAAAGAATAATTTAAATCATCATTTGTTTCATCATTGGAATTTATGTCTTTAAATTCTTTATAATCTTCAAAAAAATAGATAATTGGTACTTTTAAAAATTGAGAGAGTTGCATTAACCTATTTGAGCTAACTCCATTAGTGCCTTTTTCATATTTTTGTATTTGTTGAAACGTAACATTTATTGCTTGAGCGACTTTTGTTTGTGTAAGACCTAATGACAATCTTCTTAATCTGAGTTTTTTCCCTAAATGAACATTGAAATTTTCTTCCATTTGAACTCCCTTTTTTTTATAATAAAACCTCAAAATTAGCTTTTTAGCAATACCCAAAAAAATTAATTTTCTCCTTTAAAAAGACTTAAAAAATTCATTTTATCTGTTGACTATAGAAAAAAAAAATTGACCAAAATTTTGTCAATTTACTTTTTTTATCCTATATTCCCAATATCCTGTTTTTTCAAAAGCAGCTCTAACCCATAAATATGTGTTTTCCTCGTACCAGATATCCGTATTAAGCTTCTTATTATCTGGTAAAGTTTCATCGGAAGATTTAAAATTAAAACGTAACGTTTTATAAATTTTATCTCCTATTTTTATCTCTTCCTTGCCAACAAAAGTGACTTTCTGCTCTATAATTCTTCCGGAAATTCCACTAATTTGAGCTTTCTTTTTAATTATCTCGTGATTCCACCAAGTACCTACTATAAAATCTTTATTTGCTTCACCTTTATACGAAGATCCATCGATTATTAGTTTATCAATATTTGTATCAAGTCTTATATTTACATATTTATCTTTTTTATTTTGTTTAGTTTTTGAAAAATAGCTTTTAAAAATACCTTTTTCGTAATTTTCTTCGCTTTTTGCAAAATATTTATATAAGTCAACGCCTAATTTTGTAATTTTAAAACTCACTTCACTTAAAATTGACAAATTATCACCGTCTCTTTTAAAATCATATTTATGATACCCAATTGAATTATTGTTTCTAAATAACTCATATTCCAAATAGTTATATTTTGCATAATGTTCAACATGCCCAAATGATTGAGTATTTATTAAGAAAAATATTGTAATTGAAAGTATAATTTTTTTCATATATTTAATGATATGAGCACAGTTTTAAATCAGATTGGAAATACACCATTAGTCAAATTAAAACAAGCCTCAGAATTAACTGGATGCCATATTTATGGTAAAGCTGAATACTTTAATCCTGGGGAGTCTGTAAAAGATAGAGCTGCCTTATTTATTGTTCAAGACGCACTTAAGCGTAAATTAATATCAAAAGGTGGTACTATTGTTGAAGGTACGGCTGGTAACACAGGAATTGGTTTAGCTGTTGTTTGCAAAGAGTACGATCTTAGTTTAAAAATTGTTATCCCTAAAACTCAATCTATTGAAAAAAAAAATACGTTGAGAAAGTTGGGAGCAGAATTAATTGAAGTTGATGCTGTTCCTTATTCTGACCCTAAGAATTATATTAAACAATCTAAACAAATAGCTGAAGATTTGAATAAAGAAAGTTCAAATGGAGTTTATTGGGCTAATCAATTCGACAATGTTGTAAATACAGAGGCTCATATTCAAACAACTGCAGAAGAAATATGGAGTCAAACAGCAGGTACAGTTGATGGTTTTACTTGTGCGGTAGGCACAGGTGGGACTTTAGCTGGTGTTTCTATAGGTCTTAAAAATAAAAATAAAAATATCAATATTGCTTTATCCGACCCTATGGGTTCTGCTCTTTACTCACATATTAAAAAAAATAAACTCGAGAGCATGGGTAGTTCAATAACTGAAGGAATCGGAACTGGTAGAATTACTAAAAATTTTGACAAAGCCTTAGTAGATGAAGCTTTTCAAACAGATGATGTTGAAGCTTTAAATTTAGTTTATGATTTAATTGAAAAACAAAGAATAGTGTTAGGTGGTTCTTCTGGAATAAACATTGCAGGAGCAATTAAACTTGCAAAACAATTGGGACCTGGGAAAACAATTGTAACAATACTTTGCGATCATGGAAAAAGATATGCTAGTAAAATTTTTAACAAAGAATTCTTAAAAAGTAAAAATTTGCCAATACCAAAGTGGCTATAAAATTTGACTTAAAAAAAGTTTAGTTCTCTCAGATTTAGGGTTTTCAAAAAATTCTTTTGTTTTAGCTCTTTCTACAATTTTACCCTCATCCATGAAAATCATATAATCAGCGACCTCTTTAGCAAAACCCATTTCATGTGTAACAACTATCATAGTCATTCCACCTTTTGCTAAATCAACCATTACATCTAAAACTTCTTTAATCATCTCTGGATCAAGGGCAGATGTAGGTTCGTCGAATAACATTATTTTTGGTTCCATACACAGGGCTCTTGCAATCGCAGCACGTTGTTGTTGACCGCCTGAAAGTTGCCCTGGGAATTTTAAAGCTTGATCATCAATTTGAACTCTTTTTAAATTATTCATTGCTATTTCTTCAGCTTGTTTTTTTGGAAGTTTTTTTACCCATATAGGAGCTAATGAACAATTGTCTAATATTGATAAGTGAGGAAATAAATTAAACTGCTGGAATACCATTCCAACTTCGGCTCTTATTTTTTCAATATTTTTTGTATTCTCAGCGAGTTCTGTACCGTCAACAATTATATTTCCCTCTTGATGCTCTTCTAATCTATTAATACATCTTATTAATGTTGACTTACCAGATCCAGATGGTCCACATATAACAATTTTTTCTTGTGGAGCTACTTCAAGATCAATATCTTTTAGAACTTGAAATTTATCAAACCATTTATTTACATTTTTAAGCTCAATTATTTTTGACATAATTATCTTTCTGTGCTTAATTTTTTCTCTAAATTTTGACTGTATCTACTCATTGCATAACATATTACCCAGAAAACTAAACCTGCAAAAACATAGCCTTCCATCGCCATTCCAAGCCATTTAGGATTAGTTTTTGCTAAACCTATCATACCTGCTAATTCCATCAACCCTACAACAAAAATTAATGGTGTATCTTTTACTAGAGCTAAAAGAGTGTTAGCTATTCCAGGTATCACTAATTTAAGCGCCTGGGGCAATATTATAAGTGCATTCATTCTCCAATAACCCATACCTAGTGACTTCGCAGCTTCATATTGACCTTTTGGTAAAGCTTGCAATCCACCTCTAACAACTTCTGCCATATACGCAGCTTCAAACAATGTAATAGCTATTAGCACTCTTATTAATTTATCAATAAAAGTTCCGTCAGGTAAAAACATTGGAAACATTACAGCTGACATAAATAAAACTGTAATAAGAGGAACTCCTCTCCAAAGTTCTATAAATCCAATAGAAATATATTTAATTGCTGGCAAAGAAGATCTTCTTCCTAGGGCTAGAATTACACCAATAGGAAAACAAAAAAGTATTGCAAAAGCTGAAATAATAAAAGTTAATGAAAGGCCGCCCCAAGCTGCACTTTCAACATACTCAAGACCAAAACTTCCACCTGAAATAAGCTTAATTCCCAAGAATGGGAAAACAAAAACTAGGAATAAGATAAAGTATTTTTTAAGTTTTTCAGATACAAAAAATGTAACCCCCACTATTAAAAATAAAATTAAAAAAGCTGTATTTATTCGCCATTGTTCTGCGTCAGGATACAGGCCATACATAAACCTATTGAACCAAACTTTTATAAAAACCCAACAAGCACCATCACCTGTACAATCATCTTTTGAATTACCTGTAAAATTAGCCTCTAAAATAAACCAGTCCAACATTGGGGGGATTGATTTTATAATAATAAAAATTGTGAAAAGTGTTAATAAAGCATTAAAATTATTGGAATTTATATTTTTATTTAAAATATCTAAAGAACGAACACCGCTAAACTCAATTCTGATAAGGTAGAAACCAATAAAACCCAATATTAATGGTAAAAAATAGCTTAATTGAGATGGCATAAATGCCATTAAATTTAAATTAAAGAATGCATTAACAAAAACATCTAAAATACTTAAAGAGACAAGAGACAAGCCTATAGGAACATAAGTTTTTATAGTATCTTTTGATGGTTTCACAATTAAATTCATTATTTTTCTTTGATTGCCATTTTTTTGTTATACCAGTTCATAAACATTGAAATTGAGATACTTAAAGTTAAATAAGTAAGCATAGTGATTGAAATTATTTCAATAGCTCTTCCTGTTTGCATTAAAGCAGTTCCCGCAAAAACTAGTACTATATCTGGATAAGCTATAGCAGCAGCTAAAGATGAGTTTTTCGTTAGATTTAAATACTGATTTGTAGTTGGTGGAATAATAATTCTTAATGCTTGAGGCATTACTACAAGTTTTAAAATTTGATTTTTATTTAATCCTATACTTGCAGCAGCTTCTTTTTGACCTTTGCCAACTCCCAAAATTCCAGCTCTTACATTTTCAGCAATAAATGTTGCTGTGTACATTGATAAAGCTAAAGCTAATGCAATTAATTCTGGAATAATACTTACTCCACCTTCATAAGTATAAACTGTTGATGATAATTGTTTTAAAACTGGATATTCAAAAGTGAGAGAGACTCCTAGAAAAAAAAATGTAATTAAGGGTATCAATATCAATGTCGCTAAAGATATAGATGTTGCTGGCAACTGTTTTCCAAATTGTTCTCTTTGTTTAGTTGCGTAAGAATTAATAAAATAAATTGCAATAAAAGCAGCTATAACTGATAAAAGAAAAATATTAAAATTAGTCCATATAAATTTTGGCACATACCAGCCTTTAATCGTTAAAAATGATATATCATTAAAACTTATACCGTTTTCAGGTAAAGGTAATGCTCTAAGTGCTGCAAAGTACCAGAAAAAAATTTGCAAAATTAAAGGAATATTTCTAAAAATTTCTACATACCACTCTGCTACTTTAGCGATTAAGTAGTTATCTGATAGTCTTGATATACCCACTACTACTCCAATAATTGTTGCAAAAAATATGCCTATTACTGAGACTAAAATTGTATTTAATAAACCTACTAAAAACGCTCTTCCATACGAGTGTGAACCATCATACTCGATCATTGAAAATGTAATATCAAATGATGCTTCCTGATTTAAAAAGCCAAATCCAAAAGATATTCCTCTATTACCCATGTTGATTTGAGCATTAGTTGCAAAGTAAATAATTATGGATAGTAAAGCTAAAACAGTTATTGCTTGAGGAATTAAATCTCTTGCTTTTTTGTTTTCAATGCTGAATTTTTTAAAAATCATTATTTTGAGAATAAAAAAAAGGGCTAGATTAATCTAGCCCTTTTTAATTTTATTAGCAATTATCTTGCTGGTGGTACGTAAAGAATTCCACCCTTAGTCCATAATTGATTTGGACCTCTATTAGGTAAAATTCCAGTATCAGCTATGTGTTTTTTATAGCTTTCACCGTAGTTACCAACTTGCTCGATAATTCTTAAGCTCCAGTCATTATCTAAACCGAAAGCTGCACCTAATTCACCTTCAGATCCAACTAATCTCTTAATAGCTGGGTTCTCAGAATCTTTTAAGCTAGAAGCATTTGATGAATTAACACCATATTCCTCCGCTTCGATCATAGTATTTAGAGACCATCTTACGATATCTTCCCATACTGCATCTCCTTGTCTTACAACAGGACCTAATGGTTCTTTAGAAATCGTTTCTGGTAATACTTTATGCTCATCTGGATTTGACATTTTTGTTCTTTGTGCCGCTAAACCGGATTTGTCAGTTGTGTATGTATCACATCTTCCAGCATCATAAGCTTGAACTACTTCATCTGCTTTTTCAAATGCAATTGGTTCATAACTTATATTTTTAGAATTAAAGAAGTCTCTCATGTTAAGCTCGGTAGTCGTACCTGTATTTGTACAAGCAGAAATACCGTTTCTGAAATCATTCACAGAATTAATTCCTGAATTTTTTCTCACCATGAAACCTTGACCATCATAAAAGTTTACACCAACAAAAGTTAAACCAATGTCAGCGTCTCTTGATAATGTCCAAGTAGTGTTACGTGCAAGTACATCGATTTCACCTGATGTTAATGCCGTAAATCTTTCTTTAGCACTTAACGGAGTGTATTTAACTTTGTCTGCATCACCTAAAACAGCAGCAGCAACAGCTCTACATACGTCTACGTCAATACCAGACCAGTTTCCTGATGCATCAGCATTAGAAAAGCCTGGAAGACCTTGTGAAACTCCACATTTCACAAAACCAGCTTTCTTAGTATTGTCTAATGTTTTAGATTTTTTTGAACCAGCTCCTCCTCCACCTTGGCCGCAAGCGACTAAAAGCAAAGATGCAAATCCAACTAAAATCCATGTTTTGATTGATTTGATCATATTAATGATTTCCTTTTAAGTTATTGTTAACAATATTTTTGAATAAAGAATTCAAAACGGGCGAATTATGTTTCATTTAAGACAAAAATTCAAATTCAGAAAAATACCATATATAGATTTAAAATATTTCAAAATACAACATGAGAAAAATTACAACTTAATTATCTCACCTAACTAGCTTAAAGTCATTTGATAAAGTCTACTAAGTGTCCGTTTGAATATCTCTTTATGTAATTTTGATGAGCCTAAATTTTCCAAGTTTTTTTCACAAGAAACGGTAAGTTTGATCATCTTTTCATAAAAAATATCAATTAAAGTAATAAATCGTAATTGTTGATTTGAATTTATATCATTAAAAACTGGAATATTAGAAATAAATACGTGTTTACAGACATTTGCAATGTTAATGTAATCTTCACTGCCAAGTTTTTCTTCGCATAAATCATTGAATTTAAATTTAGCAATTCCTTCATAAAAATTATTAATTACAAGTTTTCTTCCTTTTGTTTTAATGTTTTTTGTCTCTTTTTTTTTGCCTCTAGTTAATATTCTAAAGCTTTGATTAATTATAAACATATTTTTTTCATTAAGAGGAAAGTAAATTCTTCTTGTTTTTTCTAGATTTTGTTTCCTATAATCATCATCCAAGGTTAGCTCTTTTTCTATAGAATTTTTTTCTATTGTTGAAATAAAAGGTAAAAATTGGTCCCTTTGAAGTCCATCTTTATAAAGATCGTTTAGTTTAATATTTGTCGTAATTATTATTTTTATATTTTCTTTAAAAATAACCTCGAATAATTTTCCTAAAATCATTGCATCAACAATATTAGTAACTTGAAATTCATCTAAATAAATCAAATCAACTTTTCGTTTTAAGGTCTTTACAAAATTTTTTATTGAGCTATCGTTTTTTTCTTTATGTCTAAAATTGTGGAAATTAACCATAAACTCATTAAAATGTATCTTTTGTTTTGTAATTTTTATTTGATCATAAAAAAAGTTTAATAACATTGTTTTACCCACACCTACTCCTCCATAAAGATAAAAACAAAGCTTTTTTTTTAGAAAAAAATCTGAAAAGTTTTTTTTAGATGAAATAAAGTTTTCAAGTAATTTAATTATTTCTACTTGTTTAGGATTAATTTCAAATTCGTTTAATTTACAAAATTTAAAAAAAGATTGCTCTAAGTTTTCATCCATTAATTTTTTTATTAGGTTTTGGCGCGCCCTGAAGGATTCGAACCTACGACCCTCGGTTTAGAAAACCGATGCTCTATCCAGCTGAGCTAAGGGCGCAAATATGTCTAATATACAAAACTATAAATTAAAAACTAGCTTATTTTTCTTTTATTATGTTTAATTGTTTTTCAGCTTGTTTTATTAATTCTTCAGTTTCAATTGGTATATTTTTTTCTTTCGAAAGACTAGATTTTGTAGTTATTTCTAAACTTTTATCTAATATTAAAGTCTCTTTATTTTCTCTTCTTTTTTCACTTAGATTGTTAATTTCTTCCATCGCTTCAAAAATATCTTTTAAATCCTTACTATCATTCATGATTTAAAGCATACTAAGTGGTCAATAAAAATCGGAGATTTAACACCAAATTGTTCAGATTTTTCATGCTGATGAATGTGATGGGAATGAACAAATACAGGTAAATGCTCACCTTTTTTAGTTCTTAATGTATAAATAAAATTTGTTCCTCTAAATTTTCTGTCAACTACCTCTAATTTTAATTTGCTTTGATCATCGTGTATTAAGTCTTCAGGCTGTAAAAGTAATTTAACCTTTGATCCAGATGGATAATTATTTGATAATGTTCCTCTAATTTCTCCTAGTTCATCATGTTTAAGCCTATGAACTGCACACTCACTATCTACAACCTGAACATCGATGAAAATTCCTTTGTTTAAAAAATTTGCAACGTCCATCGAATTTGGCTCATGATGTACATTATAAGGTACGTCGTACTGCTTTAATTCTTGATCTAAAATAATTCCACACTTATCAGCCATCGAAAAAGCTTCGTATGAATCATGTGTTACGATGATGGTTGTTAAATTAATTCTTTTTAAAAGCTTTTTTACGGATACTTGTATTTCTTCCTTTAAACTTTGATCTATATTTGAAAATGGTTCATCTAATAATAATAAATCAGGTTTAGATATTAATGATCTAGCTAATGAAACCCGTTGAGCCTCTCCAGCACTTATTTGATGAGGATATTTTTCTAATATAGGTTCAATTCTTAGTAATTTTATTATTTCTTTAACATCTACATTTGACCCATGGCCATTAGATCTTTTTATTCCAAAGTTAATATTATCAATAACTTTATAATTTGGAAAAAGAGAATTATCTTGAAAAGAAAGAGCTACATTTCTTTTCTCTGGTTCAATATGAATTCCGTCAGAGGCTAAAATTGTATCTCTAAGTTTGATTTTACCTGCGCTAAGCTTTTGTAAACCAGCAATCGTCCTTAGTATAGTGGTTTTGCCGATTCCAGAGGGACCTAGCAAAGAAATAATTTCACCCTGTTTTTCTATGACTAGATTTACGTTATTTACTTTATTTTTTTCGCTTGCAATAAAGTTACCATTTTGAATCTCAAAAAAATTATTAGACATATAGTAATTATATTAATTTTTTTTTGAAAGTATATATCTAGATGAGAGAACTATTAAAATTGTAGACCAAAATATTAAAAAAAGAGATGGTAATGCAGCTGCCTCCAGTAAGTCTTGGGATGCATATATATAAGCCTGAGTAGCAAATGTTTCAAAATTAAAAGGTCTTAAAATCATTGTCATGGGTAATTCTTTAATTACCTCAAGAGAAATTAATAAAATTATCAAAATTATATTTGTGCTTAAATACGGGATATGGATTTTTAAAAATGTATTAATCTTTGAATAACCAAGAAGATAAGCACATTCGTCTATGGAATTATTAATTTTTTCATAACTTGATTTTATTCCATTAAATGACAAAGAGAAAAATCTTATAAAATATGCCAATAATAACCCAAAAATAGATCCAATAAATAAACTTTTTGAGCTCTTAAAATTAAAATTATTTGTAAAAAAATCACTTAAATTTGAGAAGAAAGTTATAAAAGCAACTGCTAGAATAACTCCTGGTATTGCATACCCAGAAATAGAAAAAGTTGTAAGGTAATTTAGAATTTTACTTTTTGAAATTCTGCTTCCATAATTTATAAATAGAGAAACAATTACAATTAAGGCACTAGCTAATCCTACTAGCATTAAAGTATTCAAATTAATTCTAAATATATCTATGTCTTGAATATATTTAGGAAATTTTACTGTCCAATAAATCATTTGAGAAACTGGAAAAATAAAACTCAATAAAAAGATCAAAGAGCAAATAACAACTGGAATTATTGACTGTTTTCCATTTAATTTAATTTTAGTAATTGACTTAAAACCCCGACCTGGTTGATGATATTTTGCATCTTGTCTTGAGTAAATTTCTATTGAAAAAAGTAAAAGAATAAAAATAAGTAATATAAAAGATATCTGGTTTGCTGTATTTAAATCGTCAAAAGACAGCCACGAATTATAAATTCCAGTAGTCAACGTATTCACACTAAAAAATGATACAGTTCCAAAATCTGACAAGCATTCCATTGATACTAAAGCTAAACCTGCAATGATTGCCGGTCTTGCTGAAGGCAAAACTATTTTTAAAAAAGTTTCCTTTGACGAAAGACCAAGATTTTTTCCTACTTCAATATAATTATTCGATTGATAATAAAATGATGCTCTCGTCAGTACATAAACATACGGAAACAAAGAAAACGATATAGATATTATAGCTCCAGTTAATCCATCTATTTTTGGAATAACGGCATTGTAATTATTTTCACCAAATAAAAATGTTAATAATGAAAAAGCTGTACCGTAATTTTCAAAAAAAGCAATTATTGAAAATGCATAAATATAGCCTGGAACTGCGAACGATAAGATTAGTGCCCAACTAAAAAAATTGGATAAAGGAAAATCATAAAAAGATACAAAGTATGCAGAAAAAATACCAAGAATAAAAGTAAAAAATATTACAAATAATAAGATTGTTATTGAGTTAAAAATATAATCAAATAAAAAAGTTTCTTTTAAAATATAAAAATAATTACTTGTTTCATTAAAAAAGCTAAAAAAAACTGTAATGATAGGCATAGCAACCACCGTGGCTACAATTAGTGATCCAAAAAACCAAATATTATATTTTGTCATTAATGAATTTTGTTATCATATAAAGTTTTCTGGCTAAAGCGGCTTGAGTGTAGAATATAGCTAGCATTTAAAGCCAGAGAAATTGACGTCAAAGTTTTAATCTTTTTTAAACATAGAAGAGACAATTGTTTTTACTTCCTCAATTTTAATTTCAGAAACCTTTCTATTGGAGATTTTCTGCTCCATTTTTTTAACTTCTGACATACAAGGCGAACAACCTGATTTTAAATTATTCAAGTTAATTTCCTTTTTTATTGTTCGCCCCATATAATTAATAACTACTTCCAGCCTGCTGCTGTCATTACTTCTAAAGCATCTGCTTGTCTTTTTCCGTAATTGACAACTTTTGTTTTTAGATCTTGTTTAAAATCTAGTCCCATATTTACAACAAGTGGATGTGGAGACACACCTTTAATCATCGGATACTCAAAAGTATTATTTACAATATGATTTTGAGCGTCTTCACTTAATAAGAACTCAACTAACTTAATAGCGTTGTCTTTATTCGGCGCACCTTTTACAAGTCCAGCACCACTAATATTCATATGAGTTCCTCTTCCATCTTGATTAGGAAAGAAAGGTTTTACTTTTTTAGCAGCAGCTTGCTGTTCTGGTCCTTTTTTTCCAGAGAGCATGAGTGCTAAGTAATAAGTATTAGCTACTGCTATATCAGCTTCTCCTGATGCAACAGCAAGTATCTGAGCTCTATCATTCCCTTTTGGAGATCTAGCCATATTTGAAACCATACCTTTTGACCAATCAGCTATTTTACTTTTTCCATTATTTTTAATTAATGAAGCTACTAGTGATTGATTATAGATATTGTTTGAAGCTCTAATTACTAGTCTGCCTTTCCATTTTGGATCAGCTAAACTTTCATATGTCAAACCTGCTAACTCAGCACCGCTTACTCTTTCTGGAGCAAAATATACAATTCTGGCTCTCTTAGCGATACCAGTCCATTTTGATGTTCTAAAATTACTTGGTACTGCAGATTTAATTGCTGAACTTGTAAGCCCGCTTTGGAGGTTAGCCTCGAAAGCACCAAGTCTTCCAGCGTCAGCGGTGATATAAAGATCAGCTTGACTATCTGCTCCTTCTTCTATTATTCTTTTTTCCAAAGCACCTGATTTACCTGATACAACGTTTACTTTTATTCCTGTTTTAGTTGTAAACTTTTCATAAAGTTGAACATCAGAGTCATAATGCCTTGCGCTAAATATATTTACTTCATTTGCAAATAAACTTCCTGCGAATGCAACTAAAAATAGATAACTAATTATTATTGTTCTGCTCATTATAATATTATAATATTCTCTCGTTTATTGATAATGATTATCATTTACAATATATTGAGAATGATTATCATTTGCAACATTGTCGCAGTAATTAAGGCTTTAAGTTGATTTATATGGGATAAACTAGTTATATACAAAATGCTTCAAATTAATCCTAAAAAATTTAGATCAATTAAAAATAAAACTATACCAAGTCCTTTAAGACCCAGGTTTAGAAACAAAGATCAAGCTAACATCTATTTTCTTTCAAAGAGAAAATACAATAGTGAAAAAAGTGATCAACTAAAACAAAAGTTGAGAATGATTGCTATCATAAGTATTTTACTTGTTGGGGGATATTTTTTATCTAGTTGATTTTTGCTATCACAGAACCCAATTTATCAATTACACCTTTGTATAAACCTTTGTCAAGAATAGGAACTACTCCGACAGTTGAACCAGTAAAAACATAGAAATCTTTATTTAATTTAATTTTATCTTTTTGAATTTTATTTAAAACAAATCTTAGTGAGTTAAGTGGATTAATATAAACTGTATTAGTGTTTCCATTAACATTTTGTTTGATCTTTTTATTAGAAATATTTGTCATTAAATTTTTTATATTTTGATTTTTAAATTTCTTTTTTGTTCCTATAATAAACTTTATATTAGCACCAAAATCTGAACAAAGGTCACCTAAACTTTTTATACCTTTTTTCTTTTGTCTATACCCAACTACTTCAATGCATGGAAAAATATAAGTTATAAATTTAATTATATTCTGTTTTGAAACTTTTCGATTGAAATTAAAAAAATTTTTTTTTATTAGATAACCAACTTCCAATTCTATACCTAAAGTAAATTTATTTATTTTCACACTTTTTTTATTCTTCAAGACATTGTGATTATAAACTGTTGCATAAAAAGGTTCTTTTTCTTTAAGTTTTTTTAAAACTGGTATGCCAGTTCCGGCTGCTTTAAAACCTGCAATCGGTTTTTTAATTTTACTTTCACATAATTTTCTAAATTTTTGAGCATCAGATATTTTTTTGGTATATTTTGTTGGTAAAGGAGAAATTGTTTTATTTTTTAAAAATGCATTAACAATTCTATTTGCATATTTATTATCATTCTTATTCATTATACTTCATCTCCAATATAAATTCCTAATGAGAGAGCAGTTTCAACTAATGAGTCCTTTCTCTCAACATTTTTATAAGTATTAATTCCCTCGTCAATTGGAACATCTACTACTCTTCTGTCTTTCCACGCAACCATACGATCAAATTTTTTTTGATTTAATAAGTCTACTGCATATACTCCAAAAGCACTAGCTAGTATTCTATCACTAGCCGTTGGTGGGGCGCCTCTTTGAACGTGGCCTAATGCAGTAACTCTACATTCTGTGTCAGTTTTTCTCATAAGTTCAGATGCTATGTAATCACCGATTCCACCCAATCTTCGCTCCCCATCCATATATTTATGCATTACGATTGATCCGTCTTCCTTTTTAACTGCCTCAGCAACAATTATTAAAGAATGTTGAACATCGTGTTTCTTCATTTCATTTAATTTTTTTATAATTCCATTAATTGAATATTTTATCTCGGGTATTAAAATAACATCAGCACCTCCTGCAATACCAGCATTCAATGCAATATGACCTGCATCCCGACCCATTACTTCCAGGATCATAGCTCTGCGATGACTCGCTGCTGTTGATTGAAGGTTATCTAATGCTTGAGTAGCCACGTCTACGGCAGTATGAAAACCAATTGAGCTCTCCGTAGCTCCTACATCATTATCTATTGTCTTAGGAATGGCTACAATTTTCATATCTCCCTCTTTTGCAAGTCTTTTTAAGATTTGCATACTTCCATCACCACCAATAATAATAAGCCCATCAAGTTTCATTTCATGATAACCCTCGATTATTTCTTTAGATTTATCTAAAAATTTTCCATTTTTCGTGGGAAATTTAAATGGATTTCCTTTATTAGTTGAACCAAGAAAGGTTCCTCCTTGTCTAAGTAAATAACCCTCAAATGTCTTATGAGTTAATTGGACAGCCGCTACAGGTCTTTGCATTAGACCTGCTGTACCATCTTTTATGCCAAATACATCCATGTTGTATTTATTTTTAGCCCTATAAAATATAGATCTGATCGCAGCATTTAAACCACCACAATCTCCACCACTTGTAAGTATCCCAATTCTTTTATTACTCATTAAATTATTGTTAAATATTTTTTTTTGAGGCAAGTAATGTTATAACACAATAATTTCAGAATGGAAAAAAAAGCCAAAATTATAGCTACTTTAGGGCCGGCAATTTATAACGAATTCAAGTTAAAACAACTTGTTAAATTAGGTGTAGATGCATTTAGAATTAACTTTAGTCACGAAACTAAAAATATCTATTCTATTGTAAAAAAAATAAGAAAAATTGAAAAGAGTACTAACAAGAAAGTTTCTATTATTGCTGATTTACAAGGAGTAAAACTTCGTATTGGCAAAATAAAAAATAATATACAAAAAATAAAATTAAATCAAAAATATACTTTTGATGGAAAAAAAGATTTAGGCGATAATAATAGAATATCTTTCCCCTATCCTAAAATTTTGAAAAAATTAAAAAAAGGTAATAAAATTTTAATAGATGATGGGAAATTTACTTTTATAGTAGTAAGTAAAAAAGGAACTTCAGTAAAAACAATTTGTAAAAGTCAAAATTGTTTAATGAGAAGTAATAAGAGCGTTCATATAACTAATTTTGATATTCCTTTTAATAAGTTAACCTTAAAAGATAAAAAAGATATCAAAACTGCAATAAAAATTGGATGTAACTGGATAGCTTTGTCTTATCTCCAAAATGAAAAACTTATACTTGAAGCAAGAAAATTAATTAAAAAAGATATGGGAATTATCTCTAAGATTGAAAATAAACAAGCATTAAAAAATATAAATAAAATTATTAAAGCTACAGATTCAATTATGATAGCTAGAGGTGACTTAGCTATTGATATTGGTCATAGTGAAGTTCCTAAAGTTCAATTAAGTTTAATAAAAAAATGTTCGCAATTTTCAAAATCAGTAATTGTTGCAACTCAAATGTTAGAAAGTATGATTGAAAATAACACTGCAACACGAGCTGAAATCAATGATATAGCGACTGCAATTTTTCAAGGTGCAGATACTGTTATGTTATCGGCAGAAGCGGCTATTGGTAAATTTCCATCTCAAGCTGTTTCAACAATGGCTGAAACTATCCTCTCTACTGAAAAGTACAAAAGAGAGCATATCGAAGATTTTAAAAACTCAATTGTTTCTGAGAATGATCCAGTCAAATCTATTTTGAGATCAGTAAAAAACATTGCATATAATCAAAATGTTAAAGCCATAATTGTTTTTTCTAACTCCGGTAAATCTGCAAAACTTGTTTCTGCAATGAGGCCAGCGGCTAAAATTATTACAATCTCTCCAAATATAAATATTTGTAGGCAGGTTTCTTTGCTATGGGGAGTGCAGTCAAAAAATAGTAGAGACGCAAATGGCTGGAAAGATATGATGTCTATTTCAAGAGAAATTATAAAAAAATTAAAATTTATTAATAAAAACGATTTTGTTATTATTACTGCTGGCTTACCTTTTGGGAAAGCCGGTATGACGAATATGATTAGACTTTACAAGGTTGGAACCAATTAAATTAGACCGGCAATTTGAATTGTTGTATCACACATTCTATTTGAAAATCCCCATTCATTATCATACCACGAGAGAACTCTACTAAATTTTCCTTTAATAACTTGGGTTTGAGTAACGTCAAATATTGAGCTATGAGGATTGTGGTTAAAATCTTTTGACACCAAAGGTTTTTGGTTTACATCTAAGATACCTTTTAATTCTCCTTTTGCAGCCTTTGTCATAGCTTCATTAATACTTTCAGGTGTTGTCTCTTTATCAGTAACTAATGTTAAATCAATTAATGAAACATTTGGTGTTGGAACTCTTATAGCTGTACCATCTAATTTGCCTTTTAAACTCGGTAGAACTAAGCTCATTGCTTTAGCTGCTCCTGTTGAAGTAGGTATCATTGCTCCTTCAGTAGAACGAGCTCTTCTTAAATCTTTATGTAATGTATCTAGGAGTTTTTGATCACCCGTATAACTATGTATTGTAGTCATATAACCATAGCTAATTCCAAAAGTTTTTTCTAAAACCATTGCAACTGGAGCTAAGCAGTTTGTCGTGCATGATCCGTTAGAAATAATATTGTGCTCTTTTTTTAAGTCTTTGCTATTAACTCCTTGGACAATTGTAAAATCAACTTCTTTACCTGGAGCAGAAATTATTACTTTTCTTGCCCCGCCTTTAATATGTTTTTCTGCTGAAGTTTTATCTAAAAAAATACCTGTACATTCTAAAACCACGTCAGCACCTATTTTTCCCCAAGGGATATTAGCTGGATCTTTCTCTGCAAAAACTTTTATTTCTTGATTGCCGATTTTAAAACCCTCCTTTGAGGTTTGAATATCTTCATTAATGATGCCATGAGTACTATCGTATTTAATTAGGTGAGCATTAGTTTCTATTGATCCTAAATCATTAATTGCAACAACTTGAATCTTATTTTTATAATTTTCTAAAATTGCTCTTAAAATTAACCTACCTATTCTTCCAAAACCATTGATGCCAACTTTAACCATTTAATCTCCTTTAATGAATAATATTTAGACGTATTTAAATACAACAATAAAATAAGCAACACAAATAATTGATGCTATCCACAAGAGACTACCAACAAGACCTAACCATGCCAAATGAATAAACGCACTACCCAATAAAGACACAAATAATCTATCACCTCTAGTTGTATCTAAACCTAAAATACCTTTTCTTGGAGAACCTCCTGGTACTTTCTTTTCCCAAATAAGCATTACCGTTATGCATAAAGCTATAAAAATAAAAAAAGCAGCCGTTTGCCATGTCCAAGCCATCCACGAAAATAAATCAAAATCAAAAAAACCTTTTTCTTTTGCTTTACCAACGTCACCCCATGTTGCTGCATACAATTTCTTAAACATTAAACCCTTCCCATCGCAAAACCTTTAGCGATATAATTCTTAACAAAGTAAATTACAATTGCTCCTGGAATTATTGTTAAAGTTCCTGCTGCAGCTAATAAGCCAAGTTCGTATCCCGAGGTACTTGCGGTTCTAGTCATAGTAGCTGCTATTGGTTTTGCAGCAGTAGCTGTTAGTGTTTTCGCTAATAAAAGTTCAACCCATGAGAACATAAAGCAGAAAAACATAGTTATACCTATTCCAGCTGCAATAGTTGGCACAAAAATTTTAAAGAAAAATCTACCAAAAGAATAACCATCAACATAAGCTGTTTCGTCTAATTCTTTTGGAACGGCAGACATAAATCCTTCTAAAATCCATACTGCTAAAGGGATATTGAATAAACAATGCGATAAAGCAACAGCAATATGAGTATCAAATAAATTTACAGATGAATAAAACTGGAAAAATGGCAAAGCAAATACTGCTGGTGGAGCCATTCTATTTGTTAACAACCAAAAAAATAAATGCTTATCACCTAAAAATTTATATCTGGAAAAAGCATAAGCTGCAGGTAAAGCAGCTGCCACTGAAATAACAGTGTTAAATACTGTGTATGTAATTGAATTTATGTAACCCATATACCAAGTACTGTCTGTAAATATTTTTACATAATTCTCTGTTGTAAATTTTTGTGGCCATAAAGAATATGTATTAATAATTTCAGTAGTTGTCTTAAATGACATATTAATTAACCAATAGATCGGTAACATTAAAAAAATTATATATAATGTAGGTACTAACCATTTATATTTTTTCATGACTGTGCCTCATTTTTCATCATTAAATTGTAAAATACCCAACAGACTAAAAGTACAATAAAGAAATATATTAATGACATCGCAGCCGCTGGTCCTAAATCAAATTGACCCAAAGCCATTTTAACTAAGTCAATAGATAAAAATGCTGTAGTATTTCCTGGCCCACCTCCTGTTAGTACAAAAGGCTCAGTGTAAATCATAAAACTATCCATAAATCTTAATAAAATGGCTAAGGTTAAAACCTTTTTCATTTTTGGTAATTCAATATATCTAAAAGTTGCCCACCTACTAGCACCATCAATTTCTGCAGCTTGATAGTACGCGGGCTGAATTGAGTTAAGACCTGCATAAGATAAGAGAACAACTAAAGATGTCCAGTGCCAAACATCCATTAATATAGTTGTGAACCAGGCATCGCCGGGTTGTTGGGTAAAGTTATAATCAAAACCCATTGCGTTTAATGAATGACCAAGAAAACCAATATCTGGGAGTGCAAAGATATTCCACATTGCACCAACAACATTCCAAGGAATTAGAAGCGGCATAGACATTAAAATCAAACAAACTGGTACACCCCATCCTTTTTTTGGCATTGTAAGTGCAATAGCAATTCCAAGAGGTATTTGAATTAGAAGTATTATAAAAGTAAAAGCAAATTGTCTTCCTAATGAAGCATGAAATCTTTCAGATAATAGGATTTGTTTAAACCATCTTGTTCCTTCCCAAGCGAATACGTTGTTTCCAAAAGTTTCTTGAAATGAATAATTTACTACTGTCATTAAAGGAATAGCTGCATTAAATGCAACAAGAACAAATACGGGAATAACAAAATACCAAGCTTTTTGATTAATAGTTTTATTCATTATTCAATAATCCAATTGTCTCCATAAATATAAGTATATTTTTGATTGAAAGTTATATGGGCGCTTTCACTTGGGATTTCGGTAGAAGCGTTAGATAATATTTTGATGTTTCCTCCATTACATTCTGTATCAACAATTTTATGTCTTCCAGTATTACTTACTCTTTTAATTTTAACTGGAATTCCATCTTTTGAAAAATTTATAAATTCAGGTCTTATGCCTATTTGAGTTTTACTAAAATTTGATTTTTTTATAGCTTTATGACTTTGTATTTTTTGACCGCTGAAATTTATTTCACCATTTTTTATTTCACAAGGAAGTATATTCATTCCGGGTGAACCAATAAAATGTCCAACAAAAGTATGTTTGGGTTTCTCAAATAATTCAACGGGTGTTCCAGTTTGAACGATTTGACCTTCATGCATGACTACAACTTGATCTGCAAAAGTTAAAGCTTCTGTTTGATCATGTGTCACATAAATCATAGTACGATTAATTTTTTGATGTAGTTCTTTTAATTTAGATCTTAAAACCCATTTTAAATGTGGATCTATAACAGTTAATGGTTCATCAAACATAATTACATTTACATCTGATCTGACAAGTCCTCTACCTAATGAAATTTTTTGCTTACCATCAGCCGTCAAACCTGATGCTCTGTTATTCAATGTAGTTGTCAATTCAAGCATCTTAGCAATTTCTTTAACTTTAGATGCTACTTCTGAGTCTGAAAGACCTCTATTTTTTAATGGAAAAGCTAAGTTTTCATACACAGTCATGGTGTCGTAAATAACTGGGAACTGAAATATTTGAGCAATATCTCTTTCAACAGGGTTCAGTGATGTCATATCTTTATCATCAAATAAAACACTGCCCTTTGTTGGTTTTAATAATCCTGAAACAATATTTAATAAAGTTGTCTTACCGCAACCAGATGGTCCTAAAAGAGCATAAGCTCCGCCATCTTTCCAATCAATATTTACATCTCTTAAAGCCCAGTCAGAATTATTATTCTGTTGTTCTAAATAGCTGTGACTTAAATCTTTTAAAGTTATTTTAGCCATTGTTTACCAATCTGTTATTTTGATCAAAATATAAAAACTCATCCGTGTTCATGTACAGTTTAGTATCATCTCCAACATTTTTTTGTTGAGTTCCATTAGATAATGAAACCCAGTTTAAACTTCCATTAGTAAAGTGTATTAAGCTTTCTGACCCACTTAGTTCAGAAATTTGAACCTTACCATTAATTTCAACTGAATTATTTCCCTCTTTATAAGTTGTAATATTATGAGGTCTTATACCTATTTTATAATTACCATCCTTAATTTTTGCTGATGATTTCCATTGAACATCATTATCGGTAAATTTACAATTATCCCCACTTTTTGTAATCTCAGCTATATTCATCGGTGGATCACTAAAAACTTTAGCTGAAATTAAATTTTCAGGCCTATTATAAACTTCTAGCGTTTTGCCATATTGAATAACTTTGCCCTCTAATAACGTTGCTGTATTGCCACCTATCATCAGAGCATCAGATGGCTCTGTTGTTGCATAAACAACAATGCAATCTCTATCTTCAAATAATTTTGGTAATTCCTCTCTTAACTCCTCTCTTAACTTAAAGTCTAAATTTGCAAGAGGTTCGTCTAATAAAATTAAATCAGAATCTTTAACTAAGGCTCTCGCTAAAGCTGTTCTTTGTTGTTGTCCGCCTGATAATTCGTCAGGTTTTTTATTTAACATTGCTGATAATTTTAAAAGTTCAGCCACCTTTCCCACTCTTTGTTTAATCTCATCATTTTTAACTCCCGTTATAGCTAGCGGAGAAGCAATATTTTCATAAACCGTATAATTTGGATAATTAATAAATTGTTGATAAACCATAGAACAATTTCTTTTTTGTACTTTCATACCTGTAACATTTTTTCCATCAAACCATATCTCACCTGAGGTTGGTTTATCTAACCCTGCCATTATTTGCATTAATGTTGTCTTGCCAGCTAGTGTGGAACCGAGCAGTACATTTATGGTATTTTTTTCTAATTTAAGACTTGTAGGATGAATATGAGTATCTATTCCAACTTTTTTTTCTACGTTTTTTAATTCTAGACTCATAATTTAAAATTTAGTTTTAAAAAAAGGGGGCAGCAAGTGCCCCCTTTTCAATTTAGATTAACCTCTTACTATTTCCAAGCTTTCGCGTATGGAACAGTTTTTCCTTGAGGTTTCTCATTACGTTTTGCTTTTGGTGAACCTTTCTTATTTAACCAGTAAGAAGCTTCTCTTGGTTTATTAAGTCTTGGTCCACATCCACCGTATGCATTGCTACCTTTGTCAGCAGCTTCCATACGAGACATAACTAAGTCCATCTCTTCTGCAAGACGATCCATAGCTTGTTGTGGAGTAAACGCACCTGAGTTTACATCTCCAATTTGTTGCCACCAGATTTGTGCTAGTTTCGGATAATCCGGAACGTTTACACCTGTTGGTGACCAAATATTTCTGTTGTTTGATCTATAGAACTCAACAAGTCCACCTAAATCACCTGCTCTGTCAGTAAATGATTTATGATCGATTGAACTATCTCTTATAATAGTTAAACCAACGTGACTTTTCTTAAGGTCTACAGTTTTTGATACAACGAATTGAGCGTACAACCATGCAGCTTTTCTATTTTTAACTGGTGTAGACTTGAATAAAGTCCATGATCCAGCATCTTGATATCCAAGCTTCATGCCTTCTTCCCAATAAGGTCCTTTTGGTGATGGACCCATTCTCCATAACGGCTTACCGTTAGCATCAACAACTTTGTTGTTAGGATTTTTTCCTACTAAAGAAGCTGTAAACGCTGTGTACCAGAAAATTTGCTGAGCAACGTTTCCAGAAGATAGTGACGGTAAAGACTGATAGAAGTCCATAGCCGCAGCACCTGGAGGAGCGTAGTTTCTTAGCCACTCATCCCATTTTCTGATTGCGTATACAGCAGCAGGACCGTTGGCAGCTCCACCTCTTGTTACTGAAGCTCCAACAGGGTTACAAGAACCTTTTTCCATTCTTATTCCCCACTCATCCACTGGTATTCCATTAGGTTTTCCAACATCACCTGCTCCAGCCATTGATAACCACGCGTCAGTCATTCTCCAACCTAAGTCAGGAGCTCTTTTACCGTAGTCCATGTGACCATAAATTCTAACACCGTCAATATTTTTCACATCTTCTGAGAAATATTTAGCGATGTCTTCATAAGCAGACCAATTTAGAGGTACGCCTAAATCGTAGCCGTATTTCTTTTTAAACCCTTTTTTAATTTCAGGTCTGTCAAACCAATCTTTTCTAAACCAGTAAAGGTTAGCAAATTGTTGGTCTGGTAATTGATATAAATCTCCATCTGGTCCAGTTGTAAACTGTTTACCGATGAAATCATTTAAATCCAAAGTTGGTAAAGTAACGTCTTTACCTTCTCCAGCCATCCATTTCGTTAAGTTAACAGCTTGTTGCATTCTAGCGTGAGTACCTATCAAATCTGAGTCATTGATATACGCATCGTAAATACTTACGTTAGTTTGCATTTGTGTTTGCACAGCCATTACGACATCACCTTCACCAAGTAACTGGTGATTAACTTTAATCCCAGTAATTTCCTCAAAAGCTTTTGTTAAAACTTTAGATTCATACTCGTGCGTTGGAATAGTTTCAGACAATACTTTAATAGACATTCCTTTGAATGGCTTTGCAGCATTGTGGAACCACTCTAGTTCTTTCTCCCTCTCTTTTGCAGACAAAGTTGAAAGACTAAATTCTCCATTAGACCATTTCTTGATTGCAGCCATATGACCGTCTGCAAATGCACTAGAAATAGTTACGATTGAAAATGACACAGCAACAGCTAAGAAAGTTTTTAATGTTTTAAACATTTTTATTTCCCCCATTGTTGTTTTTAATGATGTATTATTGAACCAAAATTAATCTAAAGTGTACAGAGGTTTATTAGTTAATTATACAACTTGAGGGTGTGTTAATTGCTTAAAGTTTTTTTAATTGCTACTGACCAGCCTTTTAAAAGTTTATTTCTTATAGAATTCTTCATCTTTGGTGAAAATTTTTTATCTAAATGCCAATATTTAGAAATATCTTTTAATGATTTATAAACTCCAATTTGCAAACCTGCCATGAATGCTGCACCGAGAGCTGTAGTTTCTTGAACTTTTGGTCTTAAAACTTTTACATTTACTATGTCAGATAAAAATTGTGAAAACCAGTTATTCATTACCATTCCGCCATCGACTTTTACAATCTTTGGTCTTAAACCATCATGTTTCATAGCTTCAAATAAATCATATGTTTGATAGGCAACTGCTTCAATTGTAGCTCTCACTATTTCTTTTGGACTTGTGTCTCTAGTAATTCCACTTAAAACTCCTCTAGCGTTTGCATCCCAGTAAGGAGCTCCTAGCCCTGTAAAAGCTGGTACTAAATAAATATTATTATTATCTTTTAATGATTTTACAATTTTTTCTGTCTCTGGGGCTTTCTTAAAAAATTTCATTCTATCTCTGAGCCATTGAACACCTGCACCTGCAATAAAAATTGATCCTTCCATAGCATATGTTGTCTTACCATTAATTCTATATGCTATTGTAGTTAACAATCTATTTTTTGAATAAATCTTTTTACCGCCTGTATTAAGTAAAACAAAAGCTCCAGTACCATACGTGCTTTTAAGAGATCCTTGTTCAAAACAACATTGACCAATAGTGGCTGATTGCTGATCTCCTACCACGCCATTTATCGGTATAGACTTACCTGTAATCGATGAATGTGTTTGACCGTAATCATCGGCACAATCTTTTACTTCAGGAAGAATATGTTTTTTGATCTTTAATAAATTCAAAATCGTATCATCCCATTTATTTGAACTAATATTATAAATCATTGTTCTACTTGCATTTGTAGCATCAGTTGCGTGTATTTTTCCTCGAGTTAATCTCCAAATTAAAAAGCTATCAATTGTTCCAAACAATAATTGTTTTTTATTCATTAGTTTTTTAGCTTTAGAAACATTATCTATTATCCATTTAATTTTTGTACCTGAAAAGTAAGAGTCAATTAAAAGACCTGTTTTGTTAAAGATCATAGTATCTTTGTTTTGTTTTCGTAATTTTTTGCAAAACTCTTCTTGTCTACGATCTTGCCAGACAATTGCATTATACACTGGCTTACCTGTTTTCTTGTCCCATAAAACAGTTGTTTCTCTTTGATTTGTAATACCTATACTTAAAATTTCGCCTCTTAGTCTTTTTGCTTTTTGAATAACATCTTTCAAAGTTTTTAAAGTTGTTCTCCAAATTTCTTCTGGATTATGTTCTACCCAACCACTTTTCGGAAAATATTGTGTAAATTCTTTTTGTGAGGAAAAGACTGGTTTGCCTTTTAAATCGAATAATATTGATCGATTAGAAGTTGTCCCTGCATCAATTGAGATTATAAATTTTTTCATCTAAATGACTCCCAATCTAATTCGAGTTTCTTATCATCTACAATAGCATTGATCATGCCTAGCATTAAAGGTAATTTTTTTTGATCAAAATCCTCATTGACTTTTTTTGCAATTTCTTTTGCTAGATCTGCTCCTTCAACTGTTACTTTTTCCATCTTTGTTTTTTTGGCCTCTGAAAAAGTTAGTCCTTCCCCAATATAAGATCCCATTTTTGCATTTCTGCCTCCACCAGAACTTACATAAAGATCTCCTAAACCTGCTAAACCTTTAACAGTTTCTTTTTTGCCTTTTAAATGTTCAACAAATATTTCCATTTCATGGATAGATTGTTTGATTAAAGCTGATGCTGTATTTAAATAATTTTTTTCTCTAATTTTGTTAGAAATATTTTTACTACATAAGCCTTTTGCTGCACCAACTGCCATTGAAAAAATATTTTTTATTGCGGCCGAAACCTCGACACCATTTAGATCGCTGGAATGTGATGTGTGATAATAACTTGTGTTAAGCATATCAGCTATTTTTTTTGCAGTTTGAATATCTTTATTTGCAATAACGACACTGGAATGAACTCTGTTAGCCAAACCGGCAGCCAGACAAGGGCCACCTACAGCTGATATGTCAACTTTTTTTATTCCTTTTGCCTCTAGTAGTCTCTCAAGTTTATCCACTAATAATTCATACTGATTATTGTGAATGCTTAGACCTTTTGTAAGCATCAATAATTTTGGGATTTTACCATCTTTATAAAGTCTGCTCAATTGATCTGCGACCCATTCAATGCCTTTAGAACTTATTCCAAGGACAATCAAATCCACATTTGATTTCAATAGTTCATCAAATTTTTCAAACTTTAAAATTTTAATTTCTTGAGGAATTTCGGTGTTTAACCCAGGATGTAAATTATTGTTTTTTTGTAAATTATCAATGAAATCATTTTCTAAGTGAGTTCCAACAATAGTAATATCATGGTTATTATCTAAACAAGGCAAAGCAAAAGCTGAACCCATAGCACCAGCACCAATAATTACAATTTTTGACATTAATCTTTAAATATTACCTTTTTGATAATTAAGAAAATTGATATTAACTCAATTTTTCCGACTATCATAAAAAATATTATACTTAATTTTGAAGTTGTTAATAAATTAGTAAAATTAATATTTTCCATATTATACATTTCAGAATTTGCTGTATTGGTCAATGTTAGGACTGACAACTTAAAAGATTTTTCAAAACCGATGTTATCTATTACTAAAAAACTAGATAAGATTAAAAGGCTAATAAAAAATGAGATGAATATTAGAAAAGATATTCTCACATTATCGTCAGATATTTTTCTTTCAGAGCTAAAAATTGTCTTATTAATAACACTGTTGGGACTAATCAATCTAATAATTTCTGATGATGTCATTTTAAGGAGAATATAAAATCTTATCAATTTTATTCCAGATGAATTAGATATCAATGATCCTCCAATAATTGTGATTAATAAAAAATATAAACTTAAATTATTGTCTGGTTTGAATAATGTTAGTCCAGAATTGGCTAAGCTACTCAATAAGCTTATAATTATATCTAAAGCAGAGTAATCATTAAAAGATATAAAAACAAAAAGTAATGTTAAAATAATCATTAAATATAAGTCTTCTTTATGATCTTTCATTAAAACTTTTTTATTAAATAAATTAAATAATAGATAAAGATTAAGCATTGAAATAATCAAAGAAAGAAAAAATATTAATTTTTGAAAATTTGTAGATATAATTTTATTGATATTATCAATAGGTAAAAATCCACCTCCTGATATTAATGTCATAGACAAATTAAGAGAATTGAAAAGTCTTAGACCGGAAAGATTAAGTAAGGTAAAAATTATAAAACTTAAAACACAATAAATAATTATTATTTTTGTAATATTTTCTTTTAAATTTTCTTTTGATTTAAAACTACTATCGCCTGAATAAACAAGATCAGTCATTTTATAATTAAAAGTTTTATTAGAAAAAATAATAATTAGAAAAAAGAGGAAGTACAATCCACCGACCCATTGTGAAGATGATCTCCATAAAATTAAAGTAGGATCTAAATATTTTATATTTTTGAAGATAGAAAATCCTGTTCCTGTTAATCCAGATACAGATTCAAACATTGAGTTTAATAACGTTACTTGATAATTGCTTAAGTAAAAAGGAATTGCTATTAATATTGAAATTACAAGATAAGTTAAGAGAACTAAAATTAATTGTTCAATATAATTAATTTTTTTTTGAGAATCTTTGCCAAAATAAAATAGTCCAACACCTAGAATTAATGAAACTAGTAAAACTGAGAAATATGTTTCAATACTCAAGAAGTAATCAAAATAAGTAGCATATAAAATATTTATAAAAGCTAAAAAACTAATTGGAAAACAAAATAAGCCAAGATAAAAACTTATACCTTTTAAATTCATGAAATTTAAATTGTGCCAACGCTGAATATACTCTCAACTGCCTTTAATTCTTCTCTTTTAGCAAGAAATACAACTAGATCATTTCTTTCAAAAATAAAACTAGATTTTGGAATAATCACTTGTTCTTTTCTTATAATTGCACCTATTCTAATATCTTCAGGTAAATTTGAATCACGAATTTTTTTATTTATTAATTCGGACTTTTCAGAAATTTTTGCCTCTATAAATTCATATTCTCCGTCTAACAAAGAATAAACTGTCCCAATTGATCCTCTATGGACATGCTCCATAATTCTGGAAACAGTAGTCATTCTGGGGTCCACTAAGTCATCAATGTTCAATGAGTCCTGCAAAAGATTGTAGTTAGTTTTATTTACTATAGCTATTGTTCTTTTTTTTAAGCCGGTTTTTTCTGCAAGAACGCAAACCATCATATTATTTTCATCATCATTAGTTAAAGCTAATACTGTTTCTGATCCCTCAAGATTTGCCTCTTTCAGTATTTCTTCATCTAATGCATCACCGTTTATTACAATTGAAGATGATAGTTCGTTGGCAATTTCCTCTGCTCTTTTTTTATTTTTTTCAATTATTTTTATTCTTAGATCTTCAAAATTTTCTTCTAACATCTTAGCCAAATGTAGACCAATATTACCACCACCAATAATTAAAACATTCTTAGAAATTTTTTCTTCATGTCCAAAAGCTTTTAATATCGGATTTAATTGATCGCTACTAACAACAACATAAATATTATCATCTTCCATCATTTGGTCATTTTTTTTCAAATAAATAAACTTTCCTTTTCTCATGGCCCCAAGAATATTTGCTTTAAAATCTGGAAATTTTTCTGTAAGTTTTTTTAAAGGAATATTTTTTATTGGACAGCCCTTTTCAATTGAGATTTCTAGCATCTTTAATTTATTTTTTCCAAAAGGAACATTATCTAAAGTTCCAGGAGCTTCTAAACGTCTATAGAGCGACTTTGCTACCTCTAACTCTGGAGAAATAATTACATCAATTGGTATATTAGATTTATTATAAAGCTTTCCCCATTTTCCCTCTAAAAAATCTTTAGTTCTAATTCGAGCAATTTTTTTTGAAACATTAAATAATGAACTCGCCAACTGACAAACAATCATATTAGTCTCGTCATTTTTTGTTACTGCAATTACCATATCTGCTTTTTCAGCTCCGGCATTTTCTAAAACTGTTGGAAGCGTGGCTCTGCCGACAATACCTTTTACATCTTGGGTATCATTAATTTTTTTTATATCTTCTGATGACTGATCAATAACTGTTACTGAATGACCTTGTGCTGACAATTGTTTGCTTATAGAAAAGCCTACTTTCCCAGCCCCGCATATAATTATGTTCATTTTTTAATTAATTCCTTTAATACCTAAAGATTTAAGCTTTCTGTGCAAAGCAGATCTTTCCATGCCAATAAAATCTGCAGTTTTGGAAATATTACCGTGATGTTTTTTTAGTTGTGTTATTAAATACTCTTTTTCAAAATGTTCTCTAGCTTCTTTCAATGGTGACTGAAATGATTGAGTTAAAATATTTTTCTCCTCTGATATCAGTGAAGATGGATTTAAGATATCATCAATTAATTGATTAATTTTTTCTTTGCTTTCATTAGATGACAATATCGTTATCCTTTCGACTAAATTTCTCAGTTCTCTTACATTTCCAGGCCAATTATACGTGTATAAACTATTATTTTTCACGTCTATATTTGGTTTTGAAACACCGTTAATTTCTGAGAGTTTTGTTTGAAAATATTCGATAAGAAATGGTATATCTTCACTTCTAGATGTAAGTGAAGTCAATTCGATCGGCATAACGTTTAACCTGTGGAAAAGATCTTCCCTAAATTTTCCATCATTGACTAATTGATTTAAGTCTTTAGAGGTAGATGAAATAAGTCTTATATTAACATTTATATCATTTGATCCATTAACTCGTTTAAACTTTTGATCAATTAAAACTCTTAAAACATTTGCTTGTGTATCAAAAGGAATTTCGGATACTTCATCAATTAATAATGTACCCTTATTTGCTCGTTCTAATGCTCCAAATGATATATTTCCGTCTTCAAATTCTTCTCCAAATAATTCTTTTTCATAAGTTTTTTCTTTTAAAAGTGCAGCGTTAATTATAATAAATGGTTCCTTTAATCTTAGTGAATTCTTATGAATTTTTCTAGCAACTAATTCTTTTCCTGATCCTGTTGGACCAGAAATTAAAATTCTACTTTCGGAAGAAGATAATTTATTTATAATTTTTTTAATCTTTATAATATCTGGACTTTCGCCTATCAACTCGAAAGAATGGAATAATTTATTTTCGATTATATCTTTTTCTTTTTTTAGGTATGAAGACTCTAGCCCTCTGTTGACATAATTTATAATCTTTTCTTTTGTAAATGGTTTTTCAATAAATTCATAAGCTCCGAGTCTAATTGCTTCAACTGCAACTTTAACTGTGGCATGACCTGAAATCATAATAACTGGTGTATTTTTATTTTTTTTTATTAATAACTTTAATAGGTCAATTCCATCTTTATCAGGCTTATCTAATTTAATATCAACTATTGCTAAATCAGGGAGTCTTTTATTTATCTCTAAAACTGCTTGATCATAATTTGCTGCTGTCCGAACTTTAAAACTTTGCTCTTCTAAAATATTGCAAACCAAATATCTAATGTCTGGATTATCGTCTATGACTAAAATTTCTTTATGCATATTTAGGTAATGAAATTGTAACTATAGTGCCATCTTTATCTTTCTTTTTTTTAATTGAAAAATTTCCATTATGCTCGTTTATTATTTTTGTTACAATTGGAAGCCCTAGGCCTGTTCCTGTTTTTTTTGTGGTAAAATAAGGTGTCATTGCTTTTTTAGCATCAATAATACCTGAGCCATTATCATTTATTCTAATGACTATATAGTCATTATTATTATTTATTTCTATGTCAATATTTCCTTTAAAATTAGGCTCTTTCTGCTTTATATCCTCAAATGACTCTTCGGAATTTTTAATAAGATTAATAAAAACTCTATTCAGTTGATCTTCATCTCCGTTAATATATTTGTGATTAGTTTTATAAACTAGTCTTATTGAATTTTGAGAAGTCAGTTTAATAAAATCTAATGATTTATTAATTAGTTTTTTTAGGTCGACTCTTTTAAATATTGGTCTTGGCATTCTAGCAAAATTTGAAAATTCATTAGCAAGTTTTTCAATATCTTTTATTTGTCTATTTATTGTTTCTAAATATTTTTCAAAATCTTTACTATCTTGAGTAAATTTAGTTTTATATTTTTCTCTTAAGCTATCGATTGAAAGTTGAATTGGTGTTAAAGGATTTTTAATTTCATGAGCTAATTTTCTTGCAACATTTTCCCAAGCTTCGTACCTTTCATTAATTAGTAATTTATCTTGCTGTTCTTTTAACCTTTCTATCATTAGATTAAAATTTTTATTAAGCTGTTGAAATTCTTCATCTGTTTCTAATTCGGGAACTTTAACGTCTAGTGCTCCTTTACTGATTGAGTCAGATGCGCCTATAAGATTTATTATTGGTTTAGTTAATCTTGATGCAAAAGTAATAGCTATAGATGTTGAAAGAAATAACAATAATGTCACCACGATTATATAAATAACTGCAAAAGTTACTTTTATACCAGTTTGGCTGTTTTCAACTGAATAATAAAAACTTACAGCTTCTTCTGTTTCATTTAAATATCTCAAAATTTCAGGATCAATGTTTCTTGAAATATACAAGTAAGTATCAACTAATGATGTTAGCTTAGTCATGACTGTAGTTTTATTTTCTAGATTGTCAGAAATAAAAACTGGTTTTCCTTCTAGGGCTAGGTCATAGTCTTCATCAGCTGGCACTATGAATTCTTCAGTTATATCTCTTACATCTGAAAACAAAACATTTCCTAAACTATCAATTAAATATACATCATCGATTTTTCTTAAAATTTTTTCAGACCTCATTACAGTTTGAAATCTTTTTGGGTTTGAATAATAAAGACCTGATGCTCGGTTTAAGCCCACACTCATTAAAATAACATCAGATAAAACGTTTTCTTTACTTTCTTCCAAATAATTTTTTGCTACATCAAATGAATTATTTACAGCTTTAGTAATTTGATTATCAAAATAATTTTGAATGCCAAAATTAAAAATAAAAAGTGAGAAAATAGCAACAACTAAAGATGGTATAACTGTAAAAAGAGAAAAAAAAGAAATATATTTTAAATTAGTTTGTGAACCTTTTTTGTTTTTTTTTCCTGTGTAATAAAATCTATAAAAGTTTTTAAATATGAGCGTAAAAAAAAGTAGTAGTAAAAAAATATCTATTATTAATAAATATTGTAAATTCTTATCTGTAAGTGGTACAAAACCCTCATTTATGAATGTTAAAAAAGTAACAATCCCCATGAAAATACATAGAAATGAAGATAAAATAATCCAATTAAAGTTTTTAATTATTCTAAACATCTTAAATAACCATTAAAAATTTATATAAATATAATATAAGTTAATACAATGAGTTTTTGTTTAATCATTCTTGCTGGGGGTAATAGCCATAGATTTAAGTCTAATATTGGTAAACCCTATCAAAAATTAGCTGGCAAATCATTAATTGAAATCAACGTTGATAAAGCACGTAAATTTAAACAAATTAAAAAAATAGTTCTCGTTTATAACAAAAAAGACAAAAAACGCCTTAAATCACTTCAACTTAAAAATATAAAACTTATACCTGGAGGAAATACTAGGCAACAGTCCACTTTCAATGCTTTAAAATATTTAAAGAATCAAAATGGAGTTTCTAAAGTTTTGATTCATGATGTAGCAAGACCTAATTTTTCATCAAAATTATTTAGTAAAATTATAGTTAATATGAAGAATGCTCGGGCAGTAGTACCAAAAATAAAATTACAAGATGCGATAAAACAAATAATCGACTCTAGTAAAGATGAATATATTCTTGGAAAAAGTAGAGACAATTTATTTTTGACACAAACACCTCAAGCTTTTAATTTAAAAGAAATATATCATCTACATAAAACTAATTCAGGCAAATATAAAGATGATGATATTTCTTTATATATGGATCTTAATAAAGTTAAATTTATCGAGGGGGAAAAGAGCAACTTTAAAATTACTGACAAATCAGATTTTGAAAATCTTAAGAATATTTATAAATCTAAACAGAGTGTTGGAATAGGATTTGATGTTCACAGATTGGTGCCAAGAAAAAAACTTTATTTAGCTGGTTTAAGAATTAAATCGAAGGTAGGTACGCTAGGTCATTCAGACGGAGACCCTGTTCTTCATTCAGTGACTGATGCTATTTTAGGTGCTTGTAAAATGGGTGATATCGGCCAAATGTTTTCTGATAAAGATAAAAAATTTAAAAACATTAGATCCACAATTTTACTTAAAAGAGTAATAGAACTAATTAAATTTAAAGGTTATTTTATAAATAATATTGATATCAATATTATTACTCAAACACCTAAAATCAAAAATTATAAAAACAAAATGATCAATAATATTGCTAAGCTATGTAAAATTTCGAAAGACCAAACAAATATTAAAGGGAAAACTACTGAAAAACTCGGTGTGATAGGTAAAGAAAAGGCAATAGCATGCGAAGTTATATGTTCAGTAATAAAATATGATTAAAACTTTCAATTATTTATTCGTAACCTGCTTCGGTATTGGATCAGTTAGATTCGCTCCTGGAACAATAACGTCTCTTACAACAACTGTTTTTCTATACAGCTTATTTCATATAATTAATTTATCTAATATCACTATTTTAATAATTTTATTTATAATTTTTATTTATTCTTTCTATGCAGTGTCTGAATATATAAAATATAATGAAAACAAAGATCCTAAAGAAGTTGTTGTAGATGAATTCATAGGGCAATCTATTCCAATTTATCTATATGAAATCGCTCATGGAAGTGCGAAAGACTCAAATGAGGCAACTCTATTTTATTTATATATTTTTATTTTGTTTCGGTATTTTGATATAAAAAAACCTTTTCCAGTAAGTTTTTTTGATAAGAAATTTAAAAATAGTTTTGGAGTAATAATGGATGATGTGGTTGCTGGTTTATATGTAGTTCTGACATTTATAATTTTTATGGTAATTAAATCAAAATTTTTCTAATGAATTTAAATAAAAATTTAATTTCATTAATCAAAAGAAAAAAGATGAAACTTGCAATTGCGGAGTCTTGTACTGGAGGAATGCTATCTAACACTATTACTTCTGTAAGCGGATCATCAAAAGTATTTACTATGGGGTTAGTCACTTACTCTAATCAAGCCAAAACAAGTGTATTAAAAGTTCCTCAAAAAATAATAAAAAAATTTGGCGCTGTAAGTAATGAATGTTGTTTGGCTATGGTAAACAACCTAAGTAAAATAAGTAAGTCTAAAGTATGTATTTCAATAACAGGTATAGCTGGACCTAGGGGCGGCTCCAGACAAAAACCAGTGGGTTTAGTTTACATTGGAATTAGAGTTGGAAAAAAGGTTATTGTTAATAAATGTAATTTTAAAAATAAAGGTAGAGTTTATATACAAAGACAAACAGTAAAAAAATCTCTTAATTTATTATTAAAATTAGTTAAATAGGATAACTGAATTCTGGGTTTACGATGTAATTTAATAAATGTGCTGTAAAACTATTTAATAACAAGAATATACCAAAAGCATTTAAATAAAGTATAAAAACTAAGAAATTTCTTTTTCTTTTTTTCTCAAGAAAGTTTTTATCTTCTGGTATCCAATCTTTATTTGGAGATTTAAAATCATACGAAAACATCCAATAGGTAATATCGCTTTCATTAGGGTCACCTGTTCTAATTTTTTTAATGTAAGATACCAGGCTTTTAAAAGTAAAAATAAATACCAATAATAATACAGAAACTGTCAACATTTGTTATTTGATGTAGAAGATATAATTATCTTGAATAATACTCAATAACTAAATTTGGTTCCATAATAACCGGAAAAGGTACTTCTGAAAATTTTGGAATTCTTACTAATTTTGCAGTTTTATTTTTATTATCTATTTGAATGTACTCTGGTACATCTCTCTCTTTACTCTGAAGCGAGCCATCTATTATTGCAAGTTTTTTTGATTTGTCTCTTATCTCAATTACGTCACTACTTTTTACAGTGTAACTTGCGATGTTAACTCTTTTTTTATTAACTTTTATGTGACCATGATTAATCATTTGTCTTGCTGAAAATACTGTTGGTGCAAACTTAGCTCTATAAATAACTGTATCAAGTCTGCTTTCCAATAATGCAATCAAATTCTCTGTTGTGTCACCCCTTTTTGAAATTGCTTTCCTGTAAATGTTTCTAAATTGTCTCTCGTTTATGTTTCCATAATAAGCTTTTAATTTTTGTTTGGCTTGAAGCTGAGTACCATAGTCTGTAGGTTTACCTTTTTTATTCTGACCATGTTGACCTGGCGGATAAGCTCTTGAGTTAAAAGGACTTTTAGGTCTTCCCCAAATGTTTGCTTTTAGTCTTCGATCTACTTTATGTTTAGATTTTAGTCTTTTTGTCATATTTAATATTTGAGTGTTTATAAGCTTTAAGGTTAATTTGTCAATTAAGCTTTAATGTTATTTTTTACTTAAAGAACTGATAATACTGGCTAAAATCCTCAATTCTTTATCGTTTGGTTCTAATCTATGAATTAAATTATTTATATTCAATATCATAGAATGTTTTTTTTCATTAGGTATAAAAAGATCTTTTTTTTCCAGAAGATTTATCAAATGAGAAACTATAGAGGAAATTTTTGACTTAGAAGATATTTTTAAACCAAAGCTCTTTTTACTAATTTGTTTCTTATTTAATCCTTTAAAAATTTCATAACAGACTAAAGTCACAGAATGAGATAAATTAAGTGATTTAAATTTGGATGATGTTGGAATTTGTAATATGTAGTTTGAAAATGATAAATCCTTATTTGATAAACCTGAAGCTTCAGGACCGAACATTAAACCCAAGTTAAGATTTCTTCTTTTGATTATTTTTTGAAATTCTTTAAGTGAAATATTTTTTTTATTAATGTCTCTACGTCTTGCACTTAAAGATATGACCAAATTAAAAGGCTCTATTGCATCTTGAATATTATTAAACACTTTAGCTTTATTAATAATATCATACGCTCCTACAGATGTTGCTTTAGCTTTATGATTTGGAAAATTAATTTTAGGCTCTACAATATGAAGTTTTGAGAAACCAAAATTTTTCATTGCTCTGGCACATGCGCCTATGTTTTCACCTAATTGCGGTTTTACTAAAATGATACCAAATTTACTGCTCATTTAAATTAGCAGGAGCTTTTTCTTTATAAAGTTTATAATCCAAGCTATCAATTAATGCTTTAAATGAAGCTTCAATAATATTTGGAGATACACCAACTGTAAACCAACTAACACCTGTTTTATCAGTACTTTCAATTAAAACTCTAGTTGTTGCTTCAGTACCAGTATTCAGAATTCTAACTTTATAATCAAGTAACTTTAAATCTGAAAAAAAATTATAGTATTTTGTTACTTTTTTAAAATTAGATCTGATCGCATTATCCAATGCATTTACAGGTCCATTCCCTTCTCCATGACATTCAATTTCTTTTCCATCTATCAGGAAAACTACGCTTGCTTTTGTTTGTATTTTGTCAAATTTTGAAACATTTACATCGTAACTTTTTACTTTTAAATATTCAGGAACTTTACCTAATAATCTATTAGCTAATAATTCAAATGAAGCATCAGCTCCATCATACGAATAACCACTAAATTCTCTATCTTTCACTTCATCCAAAATTTTTTGGATTTTTGGATCTTTAGAGTCAATTTTAACTCCGTATTGTTCTAACCTTGATAAAATATTTGATCGACCGGCTTGATTTGAAACAATAATATTTCTGTGATTTCCAATTGTTTTTGGATCTATATGTTCGTAAGTTTTTGGATCTTTCTTCACTGCTGAAACGTGAAGACCTCCCTTGTGAGAAAAGGCAGAAGCACCAACATAAGCCATATTTTTATTGGGTTTTCTATTTAGTATTTCATCTAACAATCTTGAACATTCAGTTAATGAAGAAAGTTTGTCTTTTTTAATGTTAATTTCATACTTATCGCTAAAAGATTTTTTTAAACATAAGTTTGGAATAATTGACATCAGATTTGCATTGCCACATCTCTCCCCTAAGCCGTTGATAGTGCCTTGAATATGTCTCACACCGCTTTCAACTGCAGCTAAAGAATTAGCTACAGCATTTTCTGTATCATTGTGCGCATGAATTCCAAGATTAGTTCCAGGTATTATTTTTGAAACTTTTGCTACAATTTCTCTAACTTCATTTGGTAGTGTACCACCATTAGTATCGCATAATACAACCCATCTAGCACCATTATCGTAGGCTTGCTTTAAACAGTCAATTGCATATTCTGAGTTAGCCTTATAACCATCAAAAAAATGTTCAGCATCAAACAAAAATTCTTTCTTGTTTTTAACGAAGTATTTTGCTGTTTCTTTGATGTTTTCTAAATTTTCCTCTTTTTCAATTCCTAAAGCAACTTTTACATGAAAATCCCAAGATTTTCCCACCACACAAACTGCTGGTGTATTGGCATTCATTAAAGAAGCTAAACCGGGATCATTATTTGCACTTCTACCAGTTTTTTTAGTCATACCGAAAGCGGTAAATAAAGTTTGTTGCATTTTAGGTGGGTTAGAAAAAAATTTTGTATCAACAGGATTTGCTCCAGGCCACCCTCCCTCTACATAATCAACACCTATATCTGATAAAACTTTTGCTATTTTATTTTTATCTTCAATTGAAAAATCAACACCTTCCGTTTGAGCTCCGTCTCTTAAAGTGGTATCGAAAATATATATTTTCTCTTTACTCATTTAAATTTCCAAGTTGTCTTTTCTTTTTTATCCTCAATGATTACTCCTTTACTTGCTAATTCAACTCTTATTTTGTCGGCAAGTTTATAATCTCCTTTTTGTTTTGCTACAAATCTTTCTTTAATTTTTTTTTCAATAAATTCCTCTGAAATATTTTTATCTACTTTTTTTAAATCTTCCCACTCATTTTTTGTTAAATCAAATAAACCAAGTAATTTACAAGCACTATTAAAAATTTTTTTACTTCTTTCATCACCTTTATTAGCGCTTGTATAAAGTTCGTGAATTTTAGCAATGAAACCAGGAGTATTTAAATCATCTAGTAACATGTCTATCTCTCTCAAAGATATTTCCTCATTATTTTTTTCATACAATTGATACCATTTTTCAATAGTTGCTCTTTGATTTTCTAAAAGTTTATTATTCCAATCTAGTGGCTGACTGTAGTGAGCACTTAATAATGCTAGTCTAACTACCTGACCTGAGTATTTTTTTACTGCATCTGTTATAGAAATAATATTACCTAATGACTTTGACATCTTTTCCTTATTAATAGTTACAAATCCATTATGAACCCAGTAATTTGCAAAGTTTTTTGTATTATTATTGCAGCAAGACTGGGCTATTTCATTTTCATGATGAGGGAAAATTAAATCAAGACCGCCACCATGAATATCTAAATTTTTACCAAGATATTTCTCACTCATAACTGAGCATTCTAGATGCCAGCCTGGTCTACCTCTACCCCAAGGTGACTCCCAGCCAGGGTCTTTTTCTTTTGAAGGTTTCCATAAGACAAAATCCATAGGATTTTTTTTTAAATCTGAAACCTCTACTCTACTACCTGCCTTTAACTCATCTAAATTTTTATTCGACAATTTTCCATAATTTTTAAATTTACCTACTGCAAAATAAACATGGTTTTTATTTTCATATGCAAATCCCTTTTTTATTAATGAAGATGTCATTTCAATCATTTCTTTTATATGCTCTGTAGCTTTTGGTTCTACTGTTGGTTTTAAACAATTTAAACTTTTGCAATTCTTATGAAAAATTTTAATCACATCATTTGTAATTTCATCTATGTCTTTTTTATTTTTTTGAGATGCTTCAATTATTTTGTCATCTAAATCAGTAATATTTCTTACATATGTTACATTTGAATTATAAAGAACTCTTAAAACTCTAAATAAAACATCAAATACTACAAGAGTTCTTGCATTACCTACATGGGGGCTCTCATATACAGTCGGGCCACAAGCATACAAGGAAATCTTTTTTATATTATTTGGCTTAAATACTTCTTTTTTTCTAGTTAGAGAATTTGTTAATTTTAAGCTATTCATTAAATGTACATACCGGTATCGGATTCATTTTGTGTAAATTTTTCTCTCTTATTTCTAAATATTTTCGATAGTTTGGATCATCTTTATTTTCCATAGCTCTCTCTAAATCTGCGTAACTCATCCCAAGCTGTTCTACATCATTTCTTCCATCATCCCATAGACCATCAGTGGGTTGGGCATTAATTATTTCTTCCGACACACCGAGATGTCTGCCTAACTCCCACACTTGAGATTTGTTGCAGTCAGCTATTGGAGAGATATCAACCCCACCATCGCCATATTTAGTATAAAAACCAACGCCAAAATCTTCAACCTTGTTACCTGTCCCAACAACAATTCCATTATTTGCTGCTGCTACTTGGTATAAAGTCGCCATTCTCAACCTTGCTCTTGAGTTTGCATATCCATGCTCATTATCAAATTTATTTAAAACTTGAGAAAATGAGTTAAAGATTTTATCCATCTCCAACAAATGATGTTCAACATTTTTATATTTTTGTTTTAACCATTTAGCATGTGTCAAACTCAAATCATGTTGAGATTTGATTTGTTTTATTGGCATTGTTAACACAATTGTTTTTCTACCAGTGTTTGCACATAAAGTACTAACTACGGAAGAGTCTATTCCACCCGATATTCCAACTACCAAAGATTTTGGCTTATAAGAAGCGTTATCACAATAGTTGTCTATCCAGTCGATTATTATTTTTGCTCTTTTTTTTACTTCCATAATTAATACCTTACCTCTCTTGTAAGGTTTGGTCTTAATAATTACAATAATTATTAAGACGCAGCTTGAATAATTTTATTTGATATTTTCGAATTTTTTTTAATTTCTTCAGAAATCAAGAAAGCTAATTCTAAAGCTTGGTCTGCGTTTAATCTTGGGTCACAGTGAGTCCTGTATCTACTAGAGAGATCTTTCTCAGAGATTTTTTGAGCTCCACCTGTGCATTCTGTCACATCTTGGCCAGTCATTTCTATATGTAGCCCACCTGCATAACTTTTTTCTGATAGGCTAACCGCAAAGAAATTTTTTACCTCTTTAAGTACATTTTCAAAAGGCCTAGTTTTGAATCCCGTAGCTGCTTTAATTGTATTACCATGCATAGGATCACAAGACCAAATAACTTTAAGTCCTTCTTTTTTTATTGCTTGCATTAATTTGGGTAGATATTTTTGAACATTGTCAGCTCCAAATCTTGAAATTAATGTTAATCTTCCAGCTTCGTTATCAGGATTAAGAATATTACATAAATTAATTAACTCCTCTGGTTTTAATGTTGGGCCACATTTAAGACCTATTGGATTTTTAATACCTCTACAAAATTCTACGTGTGCTCCGTCAGGTTGTCTTGTTCTATCACCTATCCACACGAAATGAGCTGAAGTATCGTGATATTCACCTGTTGTTGAGTCCACACGTGTCATAGACTCCTCAAATGGTAAATGTAATGCTTCATGTGAAGTATAAAAATTTACAGTTCTTAACCTTCTGTTATTGTCCGAATTTATTCCACAAGCTTCCATAAAGGCAAGTGAGTCGCTTATCTTGTCTTCAATCTCTTTGTATTTTCCTTTAGTTTTATCTTTGATAAATCCTAAGTTCCATAAATGAACTTGTCTAAGATCAGCAAATCCTCCTTGTGAAAAAGCTCTTAACAAATTTAAAGTAGAAGCTGATTGTGAATATGCTCTAAATAATCTTTTTGCATCTGGAATTCTAGCTTTTTTAGTAAATTCCATTCCATTGATGTTATCACCTAAATAACTTGGCAATTCTTTTCCATCTTTTTTTTCAGTCGGTGCACTTCTAGGTTTTGAAAATTGTCCGGCAATCCTGCCAACTTTCACAACAGGTACAGAAGCTGATGCTGTTAAAACTAAAGACATTTGTAAAATTACTTTAAAAGTATCTCTTATGTTGTCAGGGTGAAATTCAGCAAAACTTTCAGCACAGTCTCCGCCTTGCAATAAAAATGCTTTACCCTCAGCAACTTCTGCTAAAGATTTTTTTAGTGATCTTGACTCTCCAGCAAAAACTAAAGGAGGATATTTTTTAATTTTACCTAAAACTAAATCAAGTTCCTCTTTGTCCTGATAAACAGGTAAGTGTTTAGCAGGGTATTTGGTCCAGCTATTTAAATTCCATTTTTTCATATTCAACCTGCGCTATATATAGATTAATCGTAAAAAATATTCAATACAATATTAGCTTTATATTTACTTAAATGTTTCTACTTTGCTATTTAAAGAGATAATTTTTAATTCAATCTTCAATTTTGGATATTTTTTTTTGAAAATCTTTTTTATTTTTTGAAAAGAATTTCTATGTACTTTTGTCTCATTTATTTTAGAAAATTCTTTTTTGCCATTAATTATTTTTGCAGCCCCACAATCAAGATGATTAATGACAATTAATTTTTTAATACTGTGTAATTTTAAAGAAATATCAAAATTATCCCAAAATAATTTATGCCATTTTTTAAATTTCTTAGCTGTAACACCTATAGCTGAGCCTGCTATTGTTACTGCACTATATTTTCCATTTAATTTTTTTTTTTTTAGGTAATTATAAACTATTGGCTGAAAGCGAGGATCCATACAAGATAGAACCATCGCTTGATATCTTTTTTTCATTTTATTCAACTGTAACTGACTTTGCTAAATTTCGAGGTTTGTCAATATCACAATTTTTTAATAGTGCTACATGATATGCTAACAGTTGCAAAGGAACAGTTAAAAGTAGAGGTGATAGGAAACTGTCAACTCTTGGTACCCTAAGTCTAAATCTAATATTAGTACTTAATAATCTTTTATTATTATCAGTTATAAAAAAAATTTTACCTCCTCTTGCTATAACTTCCTGCATATTTGAAAGGGTTTTTTCGTAATATTTATCCTTTGGAGCAATCACTATCACTGGCAAACCCTCTTCTATTAAAGCTAGAGGTCCATGTTTCATTTCTCCTGCTGGATAACCTTCAGCATGCAAATAAGATAATTCTTTTAATTTCAAAGCACCTTCTAGAGCTACTGGAAAAGAATTTCCTCTTCCAAGAAACATTGATCCTTTAGCATCTAAAAATTCTTTAGCTATTAATTGAATTTCACTCTCAAGCTTAAGAGTGTTTTTAATTGACTCGGGAAGTTTTTGTAGGTTTTCTAAATTTATATCATAAGTTTTTTTATCAATGTCACCTCTCACAATAGAAAGTTTAAGTGTCAAAATGTATAAAACTATTAATTGGCCTAAAAAAGCTTTTGTTGAAGCTACTCCAATTTCTGGTCCAGCGTGAATAGGTAAAACCCAATCAGAATTTCTAGCAATAGTGCTTTCAACTACGTTTACTATTGAGCAAGTTTTAACTTTATTTTTTTTACAAATATCTAAAGCCGCAGCAGTATCAGCGGTTTCACCTGACTGAGAAACAAAAATATATAAATTATTAGAGTTAAATTTTAAATTTCTATATCGAAATTCTGAAGCAATATCTATTTCAACATCAATTGATGTTAATTCTTCAAGCCAATACTTTGCAATTAAACATGAATGATATGCAGTGCCACATCCAATTAATATTATCTTGTTAATTTTTTTTGGTTCTATTGGAAAATTGTAAATATTAATGTCTTTTTTAAGACTATCAGTATATTCACTTATACATTTTTTTATTGTTTTTGATTGTTCAAAAATCTCTTTGGACATAAAGTTTTTATAATCACCTTTGTCAGAAGTATTTTCATCATCAGATACAGTATGTATTTTTTTATTTATTTTGGTTTGTTTTGAATCATAAAAAGTCACATCATTTTTAGTTAGCATGCAAACTTCTCCATCATCTAAATAGGAGATTTTATTTGTCATAGATTTCAACGCATAAGAGTCGGAACCTAAATAATTTTCATTATTAGAAAAACCTACTGCTAAAGGGCTGCCTCTTCTTGCTCCAATAATCATATCTGAGTGGTTTTTAAATATAATGCCAAGAGCAAAGCTACCCTTTAATTTTTTTAAAGTTTTAAATACTGAGTTTAGAGGTTGTGAATTTTTTAAATATTGTGTAATTAATATTGTAATCACTTCTGTATCAGTCTCTGACTTAAATTTAAATCCTTTTTCCTCAAGATCTTTTTTTAACTCATCAGAATTTTCAATTATTCCATTGTGAACGAGGGATACTTCTTCTGAAGAGTGTGGGTGTGCATTTACAATATTAGGAATTCCGTGTGTAGCCCATCTAACATGGCCAATTCCAATATTTCCATTTGAGGGATTTTTAAATAATATTTTTTCTAACTCGTCTACTCTTCCAGAACATTTTTTTTCATCAATGAGGTTGTTATCTAACGTTGCTAATCCAGCAGAGTCATAACCTCTATACTCTAATTTTTTTAGTGAATTAATTATACTAATCGAAACAGGTTTATTGCTTGCAATTCCAATAATTCCACACATTACTTTTTCTTTTTTTTATAATTTTTTATTTCAATTTGTTGAGCTCTTGTAAGTGCTAGGGACTTTTTCCTTACATTTTTAGTAATTACTGACCCTGCACCAACCGTACTATTTTTATCAATACTTACTGGGGCTATTAGTGACGAATTAGATCCAATAAAAACGTTGTCAGAAATTTTTGTTTTTGATTTTTTTACTCCATCATAATTACATGTAATTGTTCCAGCCCCAATATTTGAATTTTTTCCAATTGTAGAATCACCAATATATGAAAGATGATTTACTTTAGAGTTTTGATTAATATTTGTTTTTTTTGTTTCAACAAAATTTCCAATTTTAGAATTGTTTTTTAAAATTGTTCCTTCTCTTAATCTCGCGTAAGGTCCAACTGAAACATTTTTCTCTATTTTTGTTCCCTCAATATGACTAAATGATTTTATATATGAATTATCACCTATTTTTACTTTATGGCCAAAAACTACATAGGGCTCAACAGTTACATTTTTTCCAAAAGAAGTATCTGGAGATAAAAAAACAGTCTCAGGAGCAATTAAATTAACTCCTTTAGATAAAGCTTTGTTTCTTAAAACTTCCTGCGATAATCGATATGAATTAGCTTTGTCTAATTTTGTATTTCTTTTCATTTAAAAATTCTTTACATTATGAATGTAATTTAAATAAGTCACAAAATATTTCTTTTTAATACTTTTTTATATGAGTCAAATTTATACAATTTTATTCGATTTAGATGGAACGATAGTTAATACTGCTCCTGATTTGATGGCTGCGCACAATCACGTGATGAAAAAGTTTGGTCACTCTGAGAAGAAATTATCTGAAATTAAATCTCTAGCAGGAAGAGGAGCATGGGTAATGATGCAGAGATCTTTTAAAGAAGAGATAAAAGATGAAAAAATAAAGAAGAAGATGACAAAAGAATTTATTGATTTTTATGCAAAAAATATTGATCGAGAGAGTCAGCCAATAAATGGAATTATAGAGTTTTTGAAATGGGCTAAAAATAAAAAAATATCTATGGCTGTTTGTACTAATAAACAGGAAAGGTTAGCTGTAGATCTTTTAAAAAAGTTAGATATGAGTAAATACTTCGAGTACATCGCAGGTGCAGACACATTCGAGTTTAATAAACCAGATCCTAGGCACTTAACTAGTGTAGTGGAAATAATTGGTGGTGATTTAAAAAAAACTATGATGATTGGAGATAGCGAGGTTGACGCAAACTCAGCTCACAATGCTAACTTACCATTTGTATTAATTAAAGATGGATATACTGAAAAAACTGAAAAAGAAATTAAACACAATGAATTAATCAGTAACTTTGTTGGTTTTGAAAAAATAATAGAAAAATATCTATGATAACTTTTGCTCTATTTTCAGCATTATCAGCTTTTTATTTTACAATGTTTTTTACGCCAGGTCCTAATAATGCGATGCTAACTGCATCAGGTATGAAGTTTGGTTTTGTGAGAACTTTGCCTCATTTAATTGGAATTCCCTTAGGTCATATTTTTCAGATTGGTTTAACCTGTTTTGGTCTAGCAAATTTATTTTTGCTTTATCCTCAAGTTCAATTTTATATGAAAATTCTTTGTTTCATTTATTTAGTTTATCTAGGGTGGAAAATGATCGGATCTTTTAGCATGGTTCAGAAAGAAACGGGAAGGCCATTAAGATTTTATGAAGCTTCCTTGTTTCAATTTATTAATCCTAAAGCCTGGTCAATTGCAGTTACGGTTGCTTCAGGTTTTTTTCCTACAGAAGAAAATATTTTTATTGGGGTATCCTTTGTGACAATTACAGCTGCAGCAATATGTTTTCCAACAATAAGTTTGTGGGCACTTTTTGGAAGTGGTTTAAGAAAATTTATAACTAATAGTCAAATAAAAAAAATTATTGAATATTTATTAGCGGTTTTATTAGTTTTGACTGGTTTATTTATACTTTTCAAATAATCTTTGATTTTTGCACTATGCTCTAATATAAATCTTCACGAATGCATTTTACTAAAAAAAAAGTTTCAGAAAAACGTTCAGAATTAATTGAAAATTTAAAATCAAAAAAATTATTAAGATTTCCTGGAGCATATAATCCTCTATGCGCAAAGTTAATAGCAGAAATAGGATTTGATGGAGTTTATGTCTCTGGTGGTGTTATGTCTAATGATCTTGGTTTACCTGACATTGGTCTAACAACCCGAGATCAAGTTAGTTATCGAAGCGGCCAAATAGCCAGGGTTACTGACCTTCCAACAATTGTTGATATTGATACAGGATTTGGAGATTGTAAAAAAACAGTTGAGGTGTTTGAGAACAAAGGCTTAGCCGGATGTCATTTAGAAGATCAAATAGAGGAAAAAAGATGTGGTCACTTAGATAATAAAGAATTGGTGTCCACTGAAGTAATGATAAAAAAAATTAAAGATTCTGTGAAAGCTAGAAAAGACAATAACTTTTTAATAATCGCAAGAACCGATGCTAATTCGGTTGAAGGAATAGGTAAAACATTAGAAAGAATAAAAGCTTATGAAGAGGCTGGAGCTGATATGATTTTTCCTGAAGCAATGAAAGATGAAAGTGAATTTGAAAAAGTAAGAAAAGTAGCAAAAGGATATTTATTAGCTAACATGACCGAGTTTGGAAAATCAAAACTATTAGATAAAAAACAATTAGAAAATTTAGGTTATAACCTTGTAATTTATCCTGTGAGCACACAACGACTTGCTATGCAAAATGTAGAAATGGGTTTAAAATCAATATTTTATGACGGTCATCAAAATAATATAATTGACAAAATGCAGACTAGAAAAAGGTTGTACGAGTTAGTAGAATATGAGAAATACAATACTCCAGATAAAAAAATAACTGATTTTTCTACAGAGGGTCACGAATAATGAGTGAAGAAATTAAAAAAGGGTTACTTGGTATAGTTGTTGATGAAACAACTATTTCTCATGTGGTGCCTGAATTAAGCGCTCTAACTTACAGGGGTTATACGGTTCAAGAACTTTGTGATAAGTGTGATTTCGAGGAGGTTGCCTATCTTGTTCTTAATGGTGAATTACCAAATAAAAATCAACTGAAAAAATTTATTAAACAAGAAAGATCTGAAAGAAAACTTTCAAAACAAATATTAAGTGATATTAAAAAGATGCCAAAAAACGCTCATCCTATGGATGTGATTAGAACTTGTGTAAGTTTAATGGCGCTAGAGGATAAAGATACCAAAGACAACTCTCCAAAAGCAAACATGAGAAAAGCAATGAGAATATTTGCTAAAACTCCTACTGCAGTTGCCGCTTATTTTAGATCCAGAAAAGGTAAAAGCATAATTTCTCCTAGTAAAAATTTATCTTTCTCAGAAAATTTTTTTAAAATGATGTTTAATAAAGTGCCAGATAAAGAAATAGTAAGAGCATTTGATATCTCTTTAATTTTATATGCTGAGCATAGTTTTAATGTTTCAACTTTTACAGCTAGAACAATTACCTCAAGTTTGTCAGATTTACATGGAGCAATCACTGGGGCCATAGCTTCTTTAAAAGGTCCATTACATGGTGGAGCAAATGAAGCTGTGATGCACATGATGAAGGAAATAGGAAAACCGGAAAAAGCAAAAGCTTGGATTGAAAACGCGTTAAATAAAAAGAAAGTTGTAATGGGATTTGGTCACAGAGTTTATCGTACGGGGGACTCTAGAGTACCCACAATGAAACATTATATGTTTAAAGTAGCTAAGCTTTTAAAAAAAGAAAAGTATACGAGAATGTATGAAATTTTAGAAAAAGTTATGTTGGAAAAAAAGAATATACATCCAAATGTAGATTTTCCTTGTGGTCCAACATATTACATGATGGGAATAGATATAGATTTCTACACACCGATATTCGTAATGTCTCGAATTACAGGTTGGTCAGCACATATAATGGAGCAACATGCTTCTAATAAATTAATAAGACCTTTATCGAAATATAGGGGTGCTGAAGTTAGAGAAGTAATGTTGTTGAACCAAAGATAAATGAATTTAACCAATTTACTTTTATTTTTAATTTTAGTTACTCTGGCCACATACACGTTTATGCCTTGGAAAGGTATAGACAAAGGTTCTATAGTCAAAGTGGCATCGCAATGGTTTATGTGGTTTGCAATATTCGCGATCGTAATTTTTTTATCTACTCTCTTTGGAATTGAAGTTTCTGGATAAATATTTTTTTCAAAAAACAAGAATTTTAGACGGAGGCATGGGCCAAGAACTTCTTAATCGAGGAGTTAAACCACATGGAACTTTATGGGGAGCCTCAGCTTTATATATTCGAAAATACCATAAAACAGTTATCAAAACTCATTTAGATTTTATAAAAGCCGGAGCCGAAATTATAGTAACTAATAGCTTCGGTAGCAGAAAAAGAAGGCTAATCGAAAATGGTTTAGTAAAAGAGTATAAAAAATTGAACGTTCTTGCAGGAAAACTGGCTAAAAGAGCTGTAGCTATGTCTAAGAAAAAGGTTTTGATAGCTGGAAGTCTGCCACCTCAAAATTTTACTTATTTTGCTGATCTTGGAAAAGATCTTAAGTTTATAAAAGAAAGTTTTAGATCTCAGGCAAAATATCTCAATCCATATGTGGATTTCTTTTATTTGGATGTAATGAGTAGCTGGAAAGAGTGCTCATTAGGTTTAAATGCTATAAAAAAATATAAAAAAAAAATTTTAGTCGGTATCCATATTAGGAGTAAAGGGTTGTTGCCCTCGGGAGAAAAATTTATAACTGTGGCAAAAAAAGTTCAAAAACATAAACCTATTGGGATTATGGCCTCTTGTGTTTCATTTGAAGATTTAAATGAAGTGATGAAAGATGCAAAAAAACTTAAAGTTCCATTTGGATTTAAAATCAATGCCTTTGAACATATTCCACCAGGATGGAAACCTGATTCAAATAACCCTAAGATTCAGCTTGGAAAAAGAAAAGACCTCACCCCTCAAAAATTCCTTGAAATTTGTGAAAAATTAAAAAATAGGGGAGCTAAAATTATTGGAGGATGTTGTGAAATTACTCCAAAACATATTAAAAAATTAAATTCTTTAGTGTGATTTAATAATTTTTTGCGTTATTCTATCTAAAATAATTGCTAGAATTACAATTCCTGTTCCACCAATGACTGCGGATCCGACGTCAAGTCTTCCTAGTGCAATATATACAGTTAAACCTAACCCTCCAGCACCTATAAGAGCTGCAATAACTACCATCGACAACGCAAGCATTAAAGTTTGATTAACTCCTGCCATTATAGTTTTTAAAGACAAAGGAATTTCAATTTTAATCAGTACTAAAAATTTTGTAAGTCCCAAGCTAGATCCAGCTTCTTTAAAACCTTTACCAACTTGCCTTATACCTAAATTTGTTAATCGAATAATTGGTGGTAAAGCAAATATAATTGTAGCAACTACACCAGGAGTTAAACCAACTCCAAAAAGCATTACTACAGGAATTAAATAAACAAAACTTGGTATGGTTTGCATTATATCAAGTATTGGACGTAAAATTATTTCAAAAGTATTACTTCGAGAGGCAAGTATACCTAATGGTATTCCGATTAACATACAAAAAATGACTGCAGTAAAAATCATAGCTAAAGTAGTCATGCTCTCAGACCATAGATCAACCAGATCTATAAAAACTAAACTTATAAAAGAAAAGATTGCAAACTTTAAACCGTTAGTTCTATAAGCAAAAAAAATAAAAATTAAAAGAATTATTGGAAAAGGAATAAAATTAAAAAGAGAGTCTAAACTATTTAGAACGGTATCAATTGGTGCTGAAATCTTTTTAAAGAGTGGCCTTTGTTCAAATAACCACTCTTTAATATTTCCTTCTATCCATTCACCAATTGGAATGTATATTTCGTAATCTGAAGGGGCTAATTTTAAACTCATTAAAATTAACCTGAACCTTTACTTGATCCAACTATCAAATGTGCTTTGATTAGCTTTTATCCATTCAGCTGCGTGTTTCTTAATAGCTTTTTCACTTTTCTCACCCTTGTTCATCTTCAAGTTTTGAGCAGCAATATCTCCAAGAGGTATAGAAGCTTTTTTAAGCATCTTTTCTACTTTTGGATTTGCTTTAAGAAAGTCTACATTCGCTGCTGGTCTAATATCATCAGCACCAAAACCTAAATTTACTTTAGACTTTGTTGCATTAGCGATTTTAGTAGGTTTAGTTTTACTGTATGGAACTTCAATCCAAACTACGTCTTTACCAAGTTTTAAAGCACCAACAGTCCAGTTAGGTGTCCATGTATAAAACAGAATAGATTTTCCATTTTTGTATTTAGACACTGCATCTGCCATTGACGCCGAGTAGTCTGCTTTCACTGGATTGATAAAATCACCTAATCCAAGCTCGTCAAAATGTTTTGTGATTTGTTTTTCACAACCCCAACCTGGAGGGCAAGCAACCATGTCTGCTTTCCCGTCTCCGTTAGAGTCAAACTCCTTTGCATGTTTTTTGATATCCATTACGCTTTTGATACCAAATTTATCTGCTGATTTTTTATCAATTAGGTAACCTTGGGCTCCTCCACCCTTCATTACGTAACCAACTGGTTTAACTTTTCCTTTAGATTCTGATATGTAACCATCATGAGTACCGAACCATCCGTTCACCCATAAATCAACATCCCCTGATGTTGCCGCTACATAAAACACTTGAGGTTTCATTACAGTTGGGCCTGAAACTTTATAACCCATTTTCTCAAGAGCAGCCTTATAGATCTCAGCCTGAAAATAGCCTGTATCCCAGTCTGCCTTACCCATCTTGATCTCATTAGCGAATACAGCACTACTAATAGTAAAAGCTGCAATTATTGATACTAAATGTTTTAAATATTTCATTTTCCCTCCTAAATTTTAAAAAATTTTAACACGTATGAATTTTGAATGTAACCGTAATACAACTAAAAAGTGAGATATATCTTATATGCGCACTATAGTGCGCATATATTCTTATTTGCTAATTTATTTCTAATTTATCCAACTATTAAAAGTTTTTTGATTTGATTTGATCCATTCTTCGGCATGTTTTTTTATTGCTTTTTCACTTTTCTCACCTTTATTCATTTTTAAGTTCTGAGCAGCAATATCAGCTAAAGGTATAGATGCTTTTTTTAAAAACTTTTCTACTTTTGGATTAGCTTTTAAAAAATCGACATTTGCAGCTGGTCTAATGTCGTTTACACCAAATCCCATATTAAGTTTTGACTTTGTTGCATTTGGTACGCTAACCACTTTTGTTTCGCTAAAAGGAGCTTCAATCCAAACTACATCCTCGCCTAATTTTAAAGTTCCGACTGTCCAGTTCGGAGTCCAAGTATAAAATAAAACAGATTTACCATTTTTATATCTTGAAATTATGTCTGCCATTGCAGCAGAGTAATCTGCTTTTATTGGATTAATAAATTCACCCAAACCAAGTTCTTTAAAATGTCTTGATATAATTTTTTCACAACCCCATCCTGGATGGCAGGCAACCATATCTGCTTTACCATCGCCATTAGAGTCAAACTCTTTAGCGTGATTTTTTATATCCATTACAGACTTAATATTAAATTTGTCTGCAGTTTTTTTGTCAATTAAGTAACCTTGCAAGCCACCGCTTTTTGCAACATAGCCTACAGGTTTAACTTTACCCATAGCCTCTTTTACATAAGAGTCGTGGTTTCCAAACCATCCATTCACCCAAAGATCCATATCTCCTGCTGCTGCCGCAACATAGAACACCTGAGGCTTCATAACAGTTGGGCCAGTAACTTTATAACCCATTTTTTCTAGTGCTTTTTTATAAACTTCTGCTTGGAAATAACCGGTATCCCAATCAGCTTTACCCATTTTTATTTCTTTTGCGTTTGTTGATAAACTTAATGCTGAAACAAAAACTATAGTTAATAATGTTTTAAATAATTTCATAATTATCCCTTTGTTATTAATATATTAAATTATAAAAATTTTAATGAAAAGAGAGTATTGTCGCAGAAATATTTTTTATGATGTAATCTAATCTTTTTTACACTTTTTACAAATACCAAAAAATTCTAGATTAAATCTTTTAAATTTCATTCCTTTTTTATGATTAAAACCTGATAAATATTTTGAGAGCTTGGTATCACTGATTTCATCAACCATTTCACAACTTTCACAGATAGAAAATGCAGTTGCTTTCGAAATTTCACAATCTGAGCTTCTACATGCAACAAAAGCATTTTTACTTTCTATTTTATGAATTTTACCCATTTCAATCAACTTATCTAGAGCTCTATAAATTTGCTGAGGTGCGTTAATTCCTTTTTTTTGTACATTAAATAATATGGAATAAGCTTTTAAAGGACCTTTTGCCTTTTCAATAATATCTAAAACTATTTGTTGGTTTCTAGAAAGTGTTTGTACTCGTGCCATAAATATAATTTACTAATTAATTATCATTTTTTCAATTCGGAATATTTTTTAAACTTAATAAGTGAAAAACAAAAAAGTATTAAAGCTGCGGTTATTATTGATGGACCTGATGCGGTATTAAATTCTAAAGAAGAAAATAATCCTATTAAAATAGATAATAGTCCACCAATTGTCGATAAAATAACCATCTGTAATGGATTGTTAGATATATTTCTTGCAAGAGCTGCGGGAATTATTAGCATTCCAGTTATTAAAAGAAGTCCGACTATTTTAATTGAAATAGCAATTATTGCTGCCATCAAAATTGTGAATATTGCATTATACCTATCAGGGTTCATTCCTTCTGCTTTAGCTAAATCATAATTAATTGTGGAAGCAAACAAAGGTTTCCAAATAATCTTTAAAATTATTAAAATAAATACGCCGCCACCCCAGATTAATAACAAATCACTTTGACTTACAGCTAATATATCGCCAAATAACAATCCCATAACATCAAATCTAATAGTTGTTAAAAATCCAATGATTACAAGTCCTATTGCTAGCGATGAATGGGCTAATAAACCTAACAATGCATCATTAGGAAGATTTGTTTTAGTTTGTAATTGAAGGAGAAAAATTGCTAAAACTGCTGATATTAAAAAAACTGAAAAAGCAATATTAAGTTCAAATACCAAAGCCATAGTTACACCTAATAAAGCTGAATGTGCAAGTGTACCTGCAAAAAAAGACAATCTTCTCCAAATTACAAAGCATCCTATTGGACCTGTTATTAAAGCTATTCCAATTCCTGCAAGTAAAGCTCTTATAAAAAAATCATCAAGCATATTATTTTTGATCTATCGTTCCATCTTGAGAGTGAGTATGATCATGTTTATGCTCATATAAAGATAAGATATTGGAAGCTCTATCTCCGAACAATTCCTTATATTTACTATCTTTAACGACTTTATGAGGTGCTCCTGAACAACATACATGTCCATTTAAACATAATACAAAATCAGTTGCAGACATTACTACATGAAGATCATGTGAAATTAAAAGAATTCCACATTTCATTTTTTCTGAAATTTGTTTGATTAATTCATATAAAGCAATTTCACCTTTAAAATCAACGCCTTGTACTGGCTCATCAAGAACTAATAATTCTGGTTTTTTAGAAATAGCTCTTGCTATCAAAACTCTTTGGAACTCTCCTCCAGATAAATTACTTAAACTTTTATCTTTTAGGTGTTCAACGCCAGTTAAATTTAAAGCAATATTAATTTGATCTTGAGTTAATTCTTCTGTCAAAGTCATAAAATCCAATACTCTTATTGGCAAGGTCCAATCTATTGAAATTTTTTGAGGCACGTATCCAATTTTGTCAGTATATTTTTTAACTTTGCCATCTATCTTTTTATAAATCCCTAAAGCAATTTTTGCTGTTGTTGATTTCCCAGAGCCATTTGGACCTATCAAAGTGACTATCTCGCCTTGTTTAATCTCAAATGAAACTCCTTTAACTAAAGATTTGTCATTTATAGAAACGCCAGCATTTTCAACCTTTAGTAGAACTTTATTTTTATTTTCCATAATAAAAAACCTTGACCTCAAATATGTTATATTATAACAAACGTTATATTATAACACCATGATAAACAAATTTATTAAGCTTACAATTGCTTTATTTTTTACATTAACTCTTAGTTTTTCTGCTAATGCAGATATTAAAGTTGTGGCTTCTATTAAACCAATACATTCACTAGCTAGTTATTTGATGGATGGAGTGGGTAAACCAGATTTAATTGTTGATGGATATAATTCTCCACATGGATTTGCGTTAAAACCATCACACGCTAAAATGTTGCAAAATGCTGACTTAATATTTTGGGTTGGCGAAGACTTAGAAACTTTTTTAGAAAAACCATTAAAATCAATAGCAAAAAAAGCTGAAAAAATAGAATTAATGGAAATCAAGAGTTTAAAAAAATTAGAATTCAGAGAAAGAAACATATTCGAAGGGCATGATGATCACGGACACGATGATCATAAAGAACATGGTCATAAAGAGGATAAACATGATGATCATAAAGAACATGGTCATAAAGAGGATAAACATGATGATCATCACGAGCATGCTCACGGTGAACACGATCCGCACATTTGGCTTGATCCAATAAACGCAAAAGCAATCTTAAGTGAGATGGCAGAGCATTTAATTGAAAAAGATCCAAACAACGCACCTGTTTATAAAGCTAATTTAAAGAAGGCTCATAAAGCTTTAGACAATCTTACAAAAAAAGTTAAATCTGAATTAAAAGGAGATTTTAAATCTATTGTCTTCCATGATGCCTATCAGTACTTTGAAAAAAGATTTGATGTGAATGTTTTAGGAGCTTTTACAGTTAACACAGATGTATTACCAGGAGCTGAACAATTGTCTGAAATCAGAGAGATAATTGAACATGAAAAAGTAACTTGTGTATTTTCAGAACCTCAATTTAATCCAGATATTATAAAAGCAGTTGCAAAAGATACCAATATAAAGACCGGAGTTATAGATCCATTAGGAGCGACTCTTGATCCAGGAAAAGATTTATACTTTGATTTAATTAGAAATATGTATGCTTCTTTTAAGAGTTGTTAAGAATATTTAAAATAAAAACTTAAGTTTGAAATCGTATTATTTGAAAAGACTCAATTTGGGTTTTACTAATATTAATAATAAAATTATTTAAAATTTTTATTATCTTCATTAATTGCATCTTTAAGTCTTTTTAAATAATCAGGGATAGCGCTTTTAACTCTGCTCCAGGTGGGTATGAATGGGGTGTCCATAGGACTTTTTAAGAAAGAGTCGCCGGCCTTTATTATATTTAAAGCAAATAACTCAACTGTTTTTTCCTCAGTATGAGAGTCAAATTTAAAACCATTCATTTCAGCATCACTTCTATAAATATCGATTAAATCTAATGCATATCGATAATACGTAGCTTTTAATGATCTAAAATATTCAGGGCTAAATGTATTTCCTTGTGTTGCTAGTTTTCTTATTAATGTTTTGATTATATCTAAAGACATCCTTGATAATCCTTTGTTTTCATTATTTGCTGATAAGTCCTGATGTTTGTGATCATACTTGTCTGCTAAATCAACCTGACAAATGTTTTGAGGAGAAAAATTTCTTTGCATTTCTGATAGAATACCTACTTCAATACCCCAGTCAGATGATATTCTTAGCTCTGGTAAAACGTTTCTTCTAAAGGAGAACTCTCCCGCAAGGGGATATTTAAATGATTTCATAAAATCTAAATAATCACTTCTTCCAATAGTTTTTTCTAAAGCATTCAATAAAGGAGATACTAGTAATCTTGCAACTCTACCATTCATTTTTCCGTTAGATATTCTTGGATAATATCCCTTACAAAACTCAAAATTAAAAAAAGGATTTACAACAGGATAGAATAACTTTCCTAACATTCTTCTGTCATAAGTTTTGATATCACAATCGTGAAGGGCAACAGATCTAGCTTCACCTCGTGCTATACACATGCCAAGACAATACCAAACATTTCTTCCCTTTCCCATCTCTCCCGGTGCTAAATCTTTTTCTTTAAGTTCTTCATGTAATTTTTTTAATCTAGGTCCATCATTCCATAAAATTGTAAAAGGTGTATTTAATGTTTTAAAAAATTTCCAAGCTTGAATAGCCTCAGCTTTTGAAGCCCTGTCTAAACCAATAATAATATGATTTAGATATTTTGTTTCACTAACCTGTTTTACAATATTAGGTAAGGCATCTCCTTTTAACTCTGAATATAAACTTGGTAAAATTAATTCCATTTTTCTTTCTTTAGAAAATTTTTCTAATTCTTTTTCTATATCAGCTGTAGTTTTAGTTCCAAAATCGTGAAGATTTGAAATTATTCCATTTTGAGAAAAATCACCCATAACAAAATTTATTCCTTTTATTTAATTTTTTCTAGTGCCAATTTGACTATCTCTACCCAACCTTCTGGTGCTGCTTGTTTTGATACTATCAAATTTTTAATTTGTAAGTTTTTTTTTAAAAACTTATCATTTTTTACTAAACAAGGAATATCTGAATTTTGAAGCATCTCTAAATCATTATGATTGTCACCCACTGCTATAGTTTTTGGCTTACATTTAAATTTAGTTTCAAGCATTTGAATTATTTTTTTCATGGCGTCCGCTTTGTTTGCTCTATCACCTAAATTTAAAACTCTACCACCTTCCATATAATCTAAACCAATTTTTAATAATAGATTTTTTAAACTTAATTTTTCTTCATTATTTCCCTCAAATATTATGGGTATTGTACATGATCTCTTAAAAACTTTTTTAAGTTTATTTTCAGGTAAACCAAAAATTTGAGTTTGTTCGGAAATTGTAAGGTTAGAAATAACTTTACATTTTGATTTTAAATCTTGACTTATATTTTTATCAAAAATTTTTTGAATTTCATGAATATTTTTAGCTAGCATAATTTTATCAGGGAATTCGTGGTTTAAAAAATTAAGGTTATGAATAATTGACCCATTTTCACTGATAAATGGAAATTGAAAATTAGCTTCATTATTAAACTCAATTATTTCGTCTTCAGTTTTACTTGAATTAGGTATAATTATAATATTTTTATTTTTAAGCTCTTTAAGAAAAGGTTTGATGCTGTCAAACTCAAAAGTATCTCTATTTAAAAGTGTTCCATCAAGATCAGTAAATATTAAAATGGACGAATTTGAGAACATTTTAACATTTTAGCACAAAAATGTTAAGATTATACTTCAATAACCATAGTATCTTTAGAGCCACCACCTTGAGAACTGTTCACGATAGTGCTTCCTTTTTTAAGAGCTACTCTAGTAAGTCCACCTGTTGTAACCCAAGATTTTTTACCAGTTAAGACAAATGGTCTAAGATCTAAATGTCTTGGTTCAATTCCTTCTTCAGATATTGTTGGCGTTGTAGATAAAATTTCTAATGGTTGAGCAATATAATCACTTGGCTTAGATTTAATTTTATCAATCATATTTTCTCTCTCTTCCTTTGAGGCTTTAGGACCAATCAATATTCCATTACCGCCCGATCCATTTGTAGGTTTAACGACTAGTTTTGAAATATTTTCGATGACATGATCTTTATGAATTTTTTTTCTACACAAAAAAGTTTGGACCTGTTTTAGTTTTGGTTCCTCATCTAAATAAAATTTAATCATTTTATCAACATATGAGTATATAGCTTTATCATCAGCAATCCCCGTACCAGGTGCATTTACAATACCAATATTTCCTTTACGCCAACATTTAAATAAACCGGGCACTCCTAGTAAAGAATGTTTGTAAAAAACTTTTGGATCTAAGAAGTTGTCGTCTATTCTTCTATAAATACAATCAACTTTCATTGGGCCTGTAACAGTTTTCATATAGACAAAATCTTTTTCAACAAATAAGTCTTTCCCCTCTACAAGTGCAATCCCCATTTGTTCAGCTAAAAATCTATGTTCGAAATAAGCTGAGTTATATCTTCCTGGAGTTAAAACACACATATGTGGGTTTCTTGTTTTTCGAGGGACACATTCAAGCATACAGTGATATAATTTGTTTGGATATTGATGAACTGAAGAAACTTTATATTTTGTAAATAATTCGGGAAAGACATCTCGCATTACCATTCGGTTCTCAAGCATGTAAGAAACTCCTGATGGAACACGTAAGTTATCTTCTAGAACCATGAACTCACCATTGATATTTCTAATTAAATCAATTCCTGAAATATTTGACCAAGCTTTATACTTTGGCGAGAAGCCATAACATTCCCTTAAATAAAACGGTGAATTGAAAACTAATTCTTCAGGAATAATATTATCTTTAAAAATTTTTCTATCGTTATAAACATCGTCTATAAAAAGGTTGAGAGCTTTTACCCTTTGAAGCAAACCTTTTGAAACCTTAGTCCAATCTTTCTTAAGAATAATTCTTGGAATAATGTCCAGAGGCCATTTTTTTTCTTGGAGTTTTTTCCCAGACGAATAAACTCGGAAATTTATTCCCCTAGCATTTATTGTGCTTGCACAGTTCTTTTCAATCTCATTTAATTTCTTGATGCCATGTCTCTCTAAGATGTGAGAAATAATTACAGCTTGCCTACGCAGCTTATGATCAGAGTTTAGATACTCATCATAAGTTTTTTTAGAGTCGTATTTTTTCCACAAATTGACCATTTTATAATTCTTAATAGTTTATTGACTTTATCAAATGCACAAATTCGATAATAGCTATGATAATTAAGAATTGAATATTTATTGTTTTTTAAATAAGAATTCACCATGACATATTGTATTGGTATTAAGACTAATGAGGGTATTGTTTTAGCGTCTGACTCTAGAACAAATGCTGGTTTAGATAATGTGAATATATATTCCAAAATGCTTACTTATGATGTGGGTGATAGAACAGTGGTAATTGTTACTTCGGGAAATTTAGCAACTTCACAAGCAGTTTTTAAGTCTATTGAAAAAGATATAAAAGAAAATTCTGATTTAAATCTCAATATATGCAAAGATTTTGAGCAAATAGCTTCATATGTTGGGAAACTTACGATTAAACACTCATCTCCGGACGGGGTAAACACGGACAGCCTTGTTTTAGGAGCTACTTTTATTATTGGGGGACAAATAAAAGGTCAGGATTTAGAATTGTACCTCGTTTATCCTCAAGGAAATTACATAAGGCCTGCAGACAGTAAGCCTTATTTAGTAATTGGCGAAGTTAAATACGGTAAACCAATACTCGATAGAGTGATAACTCCAAATGTATCTATAGGTGATGCATCGAGATGCGCATTAATCTCTATGGACTCCACCTTAAAAAGTGATTTAACTGTTGGTCCTCCAATAGATATCGCGGTTTATAAAAAAAATCAAAAAAAATTATCTTATCTCAAATGTCTGAATACATCTGATGAAGATTATAAAAGAATTTGCAATCAGTGGTCTGATAAAGTTTTGCAACTTTTTGACACTTTTCCTAAATTTGACTGGGAATAATTTTCTTAAGTAATTATTTCTGCAAACCTGTTTTCTATTAAATTTAATTTAAGATTATTTTTTTTAGTGAAATC
>CACCID010000002.1 GCA_902545945.1 uncultured Pelagibacteraceae bacterium
ATTTCTTATATTTTTTTTATTTTTAATTTTATTTAAATTTATTATTATATCTCCAAGATAAATCTCGCCTTTTTTTTTGAGTTTTTTTTCTAAAATTTTTTTACTGTGAAATGGAAAAGATAGAACATCAGTAGATTTATTTTTATTTCTAAATTTTTTATTTAAATTTTTGATTTGTTTGCTTCCAGATAAAAGTAAGGTGCAGTAAATAATATTTTTAAATTTTTTTTTTTTATTATTATTAATTTTTTTTATCTTTCTATCAACATAGTTATTTGGATCCTTAATAAATCTATTCCAATTATTATTATTTGTAATTACATTAATCTTTATCATCAGTGCTTTTATTTTGGTAAGCCCTAATAATTTTTGCGACTAAAGGATGTCTTACTACATCATTATGATCAAATTCGATTATTTTTATTTCTTTTAAACTTTTAAGAATATTTCTTGATTTAATTAAACCAGATTGAGATTTGTTTAATAAGTCTATTTGACTAGGATCACCATTAACAACTAATTTTGAATTTTCTCCAATTCTAGTCAAAAACATTTTAATTTGAGTTTCTGTGGCATTTTGAGCTTCATCCAAAATTGCAAAACAATTCTTTAATGTTCTTCCTCTCATAAATGCTAAAGGAGCTATCTCGATTTCGCCTGTTTCTATTTTTTTGTCAATTTTATCTGCTCCAAAAAGTTCATATAGTGCATCATAAAGTGGTCTTAAGTACGGATCTACTTTTTCTTTCATGTCACCTGGTAAGAAACCAAGCTTCTCTCCTGCTTCAACAGCTGGTCTAGATAAGATTACTCTATCAATCTTCTTTTCCATTAACAAAGTCACACCTACTGAAACTGCTAAAAAACTTTTACCTGTACCCGCTGGTCCTAATGACATTACGATATCATTTTCTTTAAGAGCTTTTATATAATCAGATTGCCTTTCAGATCTAGCTATAACTGATTTTCTAGGTGTTATAATAAGCTGTTTAAATGATTTAACATTTGACTTTTCAATTTCTATATTTTTTTTCACAGATAAAGGTATATCTCCTTTTTCTATTATATTCGTCAAAATGTATTTATTAATCAAAAATTTAATTGCCTCACAAAAAGTATTTGTTTTTTCTTTATTTCCCTTACATGTAATTGAATTACCCCTGAAATATACATCTGTTTCAGTTAATTTTGAGAGATGTTTTAAATTTTGATCAAACTGACCTACAATCGACATTAACATCTCATTGTCATTAATTGATATGTTGACTGTCTGATCATCAATTTTTTTTATAATTAAATTTTGTTCTAGTTTGCTTATTTCTGACATTTGTTATTTATGCTGCATGATTATTTTGACTCAAATTTGATGGGATTTCTCCATGTAATGTATTGTGGTTTCCATTTATAATTTTAATCTTTTTAATTTGCCCGACTAAATTTTCATCACTTTTTACTATCACAGAATTTAAAAATTCATCCCTTCCAAAATATTTACCTCCATCTTTGGTATGGTTTTCAAATAAAACAGTAGATATTTTACCAATCAAAGTTTCCCTGTATTTTGTTTTAATTGTTTCTGCAACGCTTTGAAAGCTAATTAACCTTTTCTTTGCCTCAGATAAATTTGTTTTTTTTAATTTAGATGCAGGTGTACCTGGTCTTGCGCTAAAAATAAATGAGTATGAATTAATATATTTCACTTTTTTTACTAACTGTTCAGTTTGTTTAAAGTCTTCAAAAGTTTCTCCGGGATATCCAATTATGAAATCACTTGAAAATTTTATATTAGAATTAACTTTATTTAATTTGTCAATTGTTCTTTGATATTCTTCAATTGTGTGTTTCCTATTCATTGCCTTTAGGATTTTATTTGATCCACTTTGAACAGGTAAATGAATTAATGGCATTAACTTTTCACAATCTTTATGAATATCAATTAAATCTTGGGTAAAATCTTTTGGATGAGAAGTTGTATATCTTATCCTTTTTAAATCTTTTATTTTAGATATTTCGAATATCAAATCTGAAAGTTTTTTACCTTCAAAATTGTAAGCGTTTACATTTTGGCCTAAAAGCGTAATTTCTTTAGCACCGTTATCGATTAATTGTTTAGCTTCTATAACTAGTTCTTTGATTGATCTAGAGTATTCTGATCCTCTTGTATAAGGAACAACACAAAATTTACAAAACTTATCACAACCTTCTTGTATAGTTAAAAAAGTTGATATTTTACCACATGAATTTTTCAAAGAATTCAAACTATCGAATTTTTCGATAACATCAAAATTAGTAAAATTAATTTTTTTTTGTTTTTTCTCCAAATCTAAGATTGTTTTATTTATTTTGTGATATGATTGAGGTCCAATCACAGCATCAATATATTTTTCTTTCTCCAATAATATATTTCCTTCTGCTTGTGCTACACAACCAGTTACTAATACGATGGGTTTTGCCTTTTTTCTAAATTGTTTTTTTACTCTACCTATATCGTGATAAACTTTATCTGTTGCTTTTTCTCTTATATGACAAGTATTCAAGACATAACAATTAGCTTCATCTAAATTTTCTGTTTTAAGATAATTTATTTTTTTTGTTAAATCATAAATACGATTGCTATCGTATTCATTCATTTGACATCCAAAAGTTTTGATGAATATTTTTTTTAGCAAGTTATTTTTTTATTTTGGAACCATAAAGTTCAAGTTTATGATCGACAAGTTTATAACCTAATTTTTTAGCAATTTTTACTTGTAGTTCCTCAATGTCTTTATCAACGAACTCTATAATTTCACCGCTATTTATATCTATTAAATGATTGTGATCGTCATTTATTTCATATCTAGCTTTACCAGCTTTAAAATCGTGCTTTACTAAGATTCCAGCTTCCTCAAAAAGTTTAACTGTTCTATAAACAGTAGCTATGCTTATTTTATTGTCTATTGAAGTGACTCTCTTATGTAACTCGTCTACGTCAGGATGATCTTTAGAGCCGTAAACTTCTTTGGACTCCGAAATTATCTTAGCAATAGTTTTTCTTTGGTCAGTTAATCTGACACCTTTTTTCAAACATTTTTCTTCTATTGAATTCATTTGAAGTAATTTAACTTAAATATATTGGTTTAATCAATTTATTTTGTATCAATTTTTTTTTTATCAAAAGTTCAATATTTGCAAGGTCGAATTGCTTTAAATCAGTGTCCTTAAACCCATATAAATTTACACTTCTGGATATTTTTAAACCTTTTGCGACTGAAAGAGTTGCTCTAAGTGATGAAAAACTGCCTGGCCCAGTATTCACTATTATTGAAAATTTATTATTTAAATTTACTTTGTATTTTTTTAACAGATTTAATATGTTCATAATTAAGAAATCATTTTTATTTTCATTTTGGCCTAGTTCTTGAATGTAAAAATTATTTTTAAAGTACAAACCAATTTTGTCTTTTTTGCCTATGCAATTTAAAATTAAAAAGTCTTTTATCATTTCATTATTTATAACTATTTTAATATCTCAAAGCCATCTATATTCAAGTACTGCAAGCGAGAAACAGATAGACTATGGTGTAATATCTTTGATGTATCATAGGTTCGATGAAAATAAATATCCTTCTACAAATATAAGAATGAATGAATTTTTGAAACATATTAAAATGATAGAAGATAAAAATATAAGTTTCATTAATCCCAAAAATTTTGAAGATGAGCTTAAAAATAATAAATCTCAAAGAAAAGTGCTTTTAACAATTGATGATGGTTTTCTATCTTTTTATAAGAATGCATGGCCTGTATTAAAACAGAAAGAAATACCATTTATTTTATTCGTAAGTACTAGAGAAGTAGGAGCATATAATTATATGACATGGGATCAAATAAGAGAAATTAGTAAAGAGAAATTTGTTGAAATAGGAAACCATAGTCACACTCATGAATATTTAGTAGATGAAAATAGTGATTTAATAAGAAAAGATATTGAAAAGTCAATTTCAATTTTTAAAAAAGAGTTAGGAACTAATTCTGATTTTTTTTCTTATCCTTTCGGTGAATACAGTGTTGAATTTAAAAACATAATTAAATCATTAAATTTTAAATATGCTTTTGGTCAACATTCTGGTGTGATGGATGAAACCAAGGACTTTTATGAATTACCCAGGTATCCAATCAACGAAAAATATGGTGAAATAAAAAGATTTAATTCGTTAATAAGAACACTTCCGTTTAAATATAAAAATATTCTTCCAGAGGAAAAATATCTCTTACAATCTAAAAATCCACCTGATGTTAAAATAGAGTTTTATCAAGATATTAACGATCTAAAATCTCTAAACTGCTATTCAAATGAAGGAAATAAATGGAGACAATCCAATATTAGTTTTTTAAGTGAAACACTTTTATCAATTAATATAAAAGAAAAGTTTATTGGTGAACGAGGTAGAATAAATTGTTCATTAAGAGACCCAAGTGGATACTGGCGATGGCTTGGAATTCAATTTGTAGTGAGTGATAAATAATTAAGAACTTAATTCGACCTGTTTTACAGATCCAACTAGTTTTACAAGCTCGAAGTCTGTTAATCTATTTTGCAAAATAATTTGATTTAATTTTTTTGTATATTCAGATCCTGTTTGAGCATAATTTTTTAATGTATCTGTAAGTTCTAGCCCAATTAATTTTTTCTTCTTTTCTCTTAAATTTTGTCTTTTATCTCTAAAGTTTTTATAACTTTTGTGAGTATTAAGATTATTTTGATATGCCTTAACTGAAGCTCTTAATATTGGAAACTTTAAGATTTTATGATTTTTATCGCTCTCTCTATTTAATGGTGCAATACCTTGACCACTCCAAGTCCATTGGCCGAAGATAGCGTTACCCTCTAAAGCAAACCTTGATGTTCCCCACCCACTTTCTTTTGCAGCTTGAGCTAAAGCTATCGAAGTTGGAATTATATCCATACGAGTCATTAGTTCTTTGAGATCTCCTTTTTTAACTTTATATTCCAAAAGTTTCTGCCTTAGCCATTGTTTTTCTAAGTCGGTAGTATATTTTTTTTCAGACAAAACTTTTAGTTTTTCTCTATCCTCTATTATTCTCTCATTTTCTGCCACAACAAGTGGCAATACTATTTGTATAAATGTTTCTTTTTTAAGCTTTGTGCTTTGAATCGTTTCAAGGTCTTTCGGAAATTGTGTAAAATAAATTGGTTTAACAAGTTTTTCTGCCCTTACTTCACTCAATTTATAGTCTACATCTTCAAAAAGATTTAAAACCGTTTCTGTTTTTAGATTCAAATCAGGAAGGATTAACTCGTTAACATCTTTTCTTTTAACTTTAATTTCAGGTTTTTTTGCTTCTTTTTTTACTTGTGGTTGTTTTTTTTCTTTTTTAATTTCTGGTTTTTTGACTTCTGGTTTCTTAACTGCTTCTTTTTTTAAATCTGGTTTTTTAGTTTCTGGTTTTTTTACCTGAACATCAATTGCGGTACCATCGTTACTAAAATAGTTTATACCACTTATCGTTATTGATGTTGCAAAAACAATAACAAAAAACCCAATTATTACGTTTCGTGCTTTTTTTGGATCAATTTGTTGATTGTAAATACCATTAAATATATCTGTGAACAAATCTCCAAAGAATTTAAAAATTACTGAGCCTAATTTTGGAATTATATTTAAAAAATTTAAACCAATTTTTCCAAGACCTAACCACAAATTATGTATTGATCTATTAATATTTCTTTTTGTATCGTACTTTAAATTCTCAGCTTTTCTTAAAAATCTATTTTTTGCTTTTATTTTTTCCTCTTTATATTCCTGTAAGTTCGATTTTGCTTTTGAAATTGGTTTAACAAAAGTATCCCTAAAAAAATTGGATTTATAGTCTTTTGGAATTATAATTTTATTTTTTTTTAAAATAAGTTCTAATTGTCCTGATGTTAGATTTTTTCTACTTTTTTCATAGTCTTTTATTTCTTTAACATCATATATATAAGCTAGCTCAACTAGTTTATCTCTATAACTTAATTTTTTTTTCATTGTACGGCCTCTACAGTATTAACCTCTTTTACATAATGTTTTAAAAGATTTTGAACTCCTTGTTTTAAAGTCATTAAAGAACTAGGACATCCTGAACAGCTCCCTTGTAATTGTACTTTTACGACTCCGTTATCAAAGGATATAAACTTTATATCCCCACCATCTCTTGCCACAGCTGGACGTATTTTGGTATCTAAAACTTCAAGAATTTTATTCACAGTTTCATTATCTGTATTACTGTTTTTCTCAATTTTTTCACTTTTTCTTAATATCGGTTCATCATTTTTCTCAAAATACTCATTCAAATGAGAAATCACCATTGGTTTTAGCTCATTCCATGAAACATCTTTAGTTTTTTTAACTGAAAGAAATTTTTCTGATAATAAAACTAATTCTACGCCTTTAATGTTTAATAATTCCTTAATGAATGGAATCTTTATTTCATTCTCTTTCTCTTTTTTAAATTCCTCAGTTCCAATAGATGACAATGTCTTTTCAGACAAAAACTTTAAAGAGTCTGGATTTGGTGTAGTTTCAGTTTGTATCATTAAGACTTTATATTATATCAAGCCTACTTTTTCACGTATATTTTTCAGGTTTTCCTCAGCAATTATATTAGCTTTTTCACTACCTTTTTTTAAAACTTTTTTTAAGTAAGGCTTATCTTTAAGTAATTTTTGAGTTTCTTTTCCAACAGGTGTTATTTCATCTATTAAAACTTCAGCTAATTTTGTTTTTAAATAAGAATAATCTTCTCCTGCCATCTCCGAGATGGTTTTTTCCAAACTATTTTTAGTTATTTCAGAATAAATATTTAAAAGATTTAAAGCTTCCGGTTTATTTTTTAATAACTTTGCATCATCAGGTATTGTTTCAGAATCTGACTTTGCTTTTTTTATCTTTTTAATAATTTCGTCAGCTGTATCTTTTAAATTTATTCTTGAATAATCAGACTCTTCAGATTTACTCATTTTTTTAGTTCCATCTCTTAAGCTCATAATTCTAGAAATATTTTTAGGTATCAATGGTTCTGGTAAAGGGAAGAAATCTTTACAGTTAAAATCATTATTAAATTTTTGCGCTATATCTCTGGATAATTCTAAGTGTTGTTTTTGATCTGCTCCAACTGGAACGTGAGTAGCTTTATAAAGTAAGATATCTGCTGCCATTAGATTTGGATAAATATAAAGTCCAACACTGGCCTTTTCTTTATCTGATCCTGCTTTATCCTTAAATTGTGTCATTCTATTCAACCAACCTACTCTTGATACACAGTTTAAAATCCAAGCAAGCTCAGCATGACCAGAAACTGAAGATTGATTAAAGATAATGCTTTTATCAGGATCTAAACCAGTTGCTAAAAAACTTGCCGTGGTTTCTAAGACATTATCATGTAAATGACCGGGATCTTGAAAAACAGTAATGGCGTGCAAATCAACAACACAATAAATACATTCCGCATTTTTTTGCAACGAAACAAAATTTTTAAGCGCTCCTAAATAGTTTCCTAAATGAAGGTTCCCTGTTGGTTGAACTCCTGAAAATACTAATTTTTTTTTACTCATTAATTTGTTTTATAATTTTTAAGTTTTAATATTCCTAGTAAATAACATGATAACAAATAAAAAATACCCACAAAACTTACTATTGATATTAAATAAACAGCTTTATAATCGTAGCTGTAGACTAAATAATTTGCAAACTTGTTTAAAGAAAATAACAATATGGATGACATTATAATTGTCGAAATCAATATCTTGATAAAATTTATCATTAATTGATTTCTTAGTAATAAAATTTTTTTACTATTTAATAAATAAATATAAACAAAAACTCCAATCCAAGTCGAAATTGATGTTGCGATTGGAATAATTACAAAACCAATTCTATTAAAGAAAGTAACACTAATCAAAATGTTTAAAAAAATAATAAAAGTAGAAATGTAAAATGGTGTTTTAGTATTATCTCTAGCAAAATAAAAATTTGATAAGATTTTTATTAATGCAAATGCTGGCACCCCATATGCAAAGTACATTAAAGCAGTAGCTGTCATTTCAACATCATTGAGAGAAAAAGTTCCATATCCAAATAATGCATTAACTATTTCATTAGATGCAAGTATTAATCCAAAGCTTGCAGGAATTGAAAATAGTAGTGAAAGCTCAAAAGATTTGTTTTGAATATCAGAAATTTTTTTTACGTTTTTCATTTTAAGTGCTTTGGCAAGAACTGGTAAAGAAACAGTACCAACAGCTATTCCTGCTATAGCAAGGTTAATTTGATAAACTCTATCAGCATAATAAAGATAAGATACGGCACCTGATTGAAAAGAAGCAATAATTGTTCCAACTAAAATATTTATTTGAGTAACTCCTGAAGATAAAACACTTGGTAAAAGTTTTTTGAAAAAGAATTTCACTTTACCGCTTAATTTAAAATTAAAATCTATAGAGGGTTCGTAGTATTTTTTAGTAACATAAATCAAGAATAACAACTGAATAATACCAGCAATTGAAACACCATAAGAAAGTTGTTTAGCATAATTTAATTCAAATACAAAAGATGAAATTAAACTTATTATTAAAACTACATTTAAAATAATTGGTGCTGCTGCAGCGGCAGCAAATTTATTATTTGAATTAAGGATACCGGAAAAAAAAGAGGATAAGCTCACAAATAATAAAAATGGAAATATAATTCTAGTTAGTTCGATTGCCAAATTGAACTTAATCTGATCACCCAAAAAACCTGGGGCAATGATGTAGATTAAATAAGGAGTAAAAATTTCTGCTAAAGTAACTATTAATAACAAAATTAATAATAATAAACTTAAAACATCGTCCGCAAACTTTTTTCCATTTTTTTTATCTACAATTTTTACAGATGTATAACTGGGGATGAATGCTGCATTAAACGTCCCTTCTGCAAATAATCTTCTAAAAGTATTTGGTAATCTAAATGCGACAAAGAAAGCATCAGCGGATATAGAAGCTCCTAGAAAAATTGCGATCAAGATATCTCTTAGGTATCCCAAAATTCTGCTTATTAGAGTGAAAAAACCAAATAATGAAGCCGAAGAAAGTAAGTTCATAAATAATCTAAATTAAGCCATAAATTTATAGTGAATTAAATTTCTTTATATTACATACTCATAAAATAAATGCCAAAAAAAACAGAAATCGACCATTACTCAGATAAAGAAGCTCTTGATTTTCATATAGAGGGAAAGTCAGGCAAAATTGAGATTGGATCATCAAAACCTTTAACAACTAAAAGAGATTTATCACTAGCTTATTCCCCAGGTGTTGCAGCACCAGTGAAAGAAATCGCAAAAGATCCTGATCTTGCTTATGACTATACAAGTAAAGGAAATCTTGTAGCCGTAATTAGTAATGGGAGTGCGATTTTAGGATTGGGAAATTTAGGTTCACTTGCGTCTAAACCTGTAATGGAAGGGAAGTCAGTTTTGTTCAAACGTTTTGCAGATATAGACTCGATTGATATTGAAATTGATAATAAAGATACAAATTCAATTATTGAAACAATAAAAAATATAAGTGGAACATTTGGTGGTATCAATCTTGAAGATATAGCCGCTCCAGACTGTTTCATTATTGAACAAAAATTAAAAGAGACTTTAGATATCCCAGTGTTTCATGATGATCAGCACGGAACTGCAATCATAACTACGGCTGCTCTAATAAATGCCTTAGACATATCAAAGAAAAAAATTTCAGAGGTAAAAGTTGTTGTTAATGGTGCTGGGGCATCGGCACAAGCTTGCGCAAACCTATTTAAAAGTTCCGGAGTTAAAAGTAAAAATATAGTTATGTGTGATAGCAAGGGTGTAATTTACAAAGGAAGAAAAAATATTGATCAATTTAAATCTGCCCATGCTCTTGAAACAAAATTAAGAACTTTAGCTGATGCAATGAAAAATGCTGATGTATTTTTAGGCTTATCAGCAAAAGATGTTGTTACTAAGGACATGGTAAAATCAATGGAAAAAAATCCAATTATTTTTGCGTGCGCAAATCCAGATCCAGAAATAAAGCCTGAATTGATAGAAGAAGTAAGAGATGATGCAATCATTGCAACTGGGCGATCTGATTATCCAAACCAAGTAAATAACCTTATTGGTTTTCCATATATATTTAGAGGTGCTTTAGACGTAAGAGCAAAAGCTATTAACGAAGAAATGAAAGTTGCAGCTGCTAATGCCATAGCCCTTTTAGCTAGAGAGAACGTACCAGACGAAGTTGTAGCCGCTTATGGTGGTGATAGACCAAGATATGGAAAAAATTATATAATCCCTTCAACTTTTGATCCAAGATTAATAAGTGTAATACCTGCAGCTGTTGCGGAAGCCGCAATGAAAAGTGGAGCTGCAAGAAAAAAAATTGAAGATCTTCAATTATATAAGGACCAGTTAACTAATCGTTTAGATCCTTCAATGTCAATTATGCAAGGTATTAATGCAAAAATAAGAAAAAATCCTAAAAGAGTTATTTTTGCAGAAGGGGAAGACGAAAATATGCTTAAAGCTGCAATCGAATTTGGAAGAAATAAGCTTGGTATACCAATACTTATTGGTGCTGAAAATAGAGTTAAAGAACAATTAAAAAAAATCGGTTTAGATGAGAATTATAAAATTGAGATAGTAAATTCTACAGATAAAGAGAAGAGAGAAAAATATGTTAGGCATCTTTATAAAAAGCTTCAAAGAGAAGGTCAGCTTGAAAGGGATGTTGATCGATTAGTTAGAAATGACAGAATAGCATGGGGCTCTTCTATGATAGCTTGTAAAGATGCAGACGCAATGGTTACAGGTAATATTAGACATTATGCAGCTTCAATTGAAAAGTTAAAAAAAGTAGTAGAAGCAAGATCTGGAGAGGAAATTTTTGGTATGACAATGATTGTTTCTAAAGGAAAAACAATACTTGTTGCAGATACGAATGTTACGGAGTTACCATCCGCCGAAAGATTAGTAAATATCTCAAAATCTTGTGTTCGTATTGCTCGTCTATTTGGATTTGAACCAAAAGTAGCTTTTTTATCTCACTCTACTTTTGGGAAGCCTTTATCTAGAAACACAAGACATGTTAGAGATGCAATAGAAAAATTAAAAAAAGAAAAAGTTGATTTTGATTTTGACGGGGAGATGCAGCCAGATGTAGCTTTGAACCCTATCTATAAAGAAATCTATCCATTTTCTAAAATAGTTGGTAATGCAAATGTTTTGATAATGCCGGCTTTACATAGTGCTGCGATCTCAACAAAACTTATGAAAGTTTTCGGAGGGGGAAAAAACATTGGTCCGTTATTGATTGGATTAGGTCAGCCTATAGAGGTTGCACCACTAAGAGCTTCGACATCTGAAATTTTAAATTTAGCATCTATTGCTGCATATTCTTCAGACGTAATTGATTACTCCAATTAAAATTTCGTTCTACTTAGTTCAGATGCCAAATATATTGATGGTATAACCTTTTCTACGTCATAAATTTTATTAGCTTCATTAATTACCTCTTTTTTTTCATCTTCATCCATTGCTATCCCAAAAATATAAATATTTTTATTTACTGTTTCTAATGTGTAATTTCTAGCTTTAGTTTTTTTATTAAAAATTAAAGCAGATCTTAATTGACTTGTTATTAAAATATCTTTTGCTGCATTTTTAAAATTACTCTGACCTTTAATTGTTATTGCATTTTTAACAGACCTAACACCTTTGGTTTCCCAAGCCATTTTTGTAATTTGTATTTTTTCTTCTGGCTCATCAACCTTTCCAGATAAAAATATCCTTCCATCAATTACTTCGGATTGTATCGATATAAAATACTTTTTTTCTGTAAGTGCAAGTCTAGCTGAAAGATTTTTTTGCATAATTGTGTCATCTATTTGCATTCCAATTGTTCTAGGATCAAATGTAATATTTACCCCAGTGCCAAATTGAGTGGCTGAAGAGCAAGCTGAAATAAATAATATTAAGACTAAACTAATTATTCTCTTCATTTTTTATTTTTAAACATATGTTATAAACCTTTCTTCTATTTACTGTTTCCGTCTCCAAAATCAAATCAACAGTATCTTTCAAGCTATAATTTTCTAAATATTTTCTAGCTTTATTCACAATTTTTTTTTCATCAATTTCCTCTGTTGTTTCATTTTTTTCAGACACTACAATTGTGAGCTCTCCTTTTACGATATTTTTAATTGTTTTTAGTTTGTCTATATCTTCTCTTATAAAAGCTTCATGTAGTTTGGTAATTTCTTTTGCTATAAGAATTTTTCTACCAGAAAAATATTTTTTAAAATTTTTTAAATAGAAATTAAGCTTGTTTGAAGGAATAAAAAAAACTTGTGTGTAATAGTTTTTGGATAATGAAATTAGAACTTTTTCAAGTTTATTTAACGTTTTAGGTAAAAAACCATAAAATAAAAACTGATCTTTAAAACCAGAAACGCTCACTGCAGTTGTAATTGATGAAACACCAGGAATTGGGGTAATGGTTATATTATTAGTTATACATTCATTTACTAATAATCTTCCTGGATCTGATAAGAGTGGTGTGCCTGCATCTGAAATTAAAGACAAAATTTTGCCGTCATTAAAATATTTAATTATGGATGTTATTTGTTTTTTTTCATTAAACTTATGATAAGCAACTAATTTTTTATTAATTTTATAATAATTTAAAAGTTTTATAGAATGTCTTGTGTCCTCACAAAGAATTATGTCTGATTTTTTTAAAACTTCTAATGCCCTTAATGTTATATCATCTAAATTTCCAATAGGTGTAGAAACAATATATAAGTTATTTGGTAAAATTTGCATTATGAAAAAAAAGTTTTTGCTATCACTATTTTATTTATTATTTATTTTAAATTCTAACTTATCTAGCAATGAAAACAATAAAACACTAAAAGTTGGATTGCTAGTACCACTGACTGGAGCTTATAGTGAGTTAGGAAATTCGTTGCTGTACTCTTTACAACTCGCTTTAGAAGAAATAAATGATGAAGATGTGGTTATTATTCCAAGAGACTCTGGCTTTAATGATAAAGAAAAACTTAAAAGAGCTATTAATGATGTTAGATCCAACGGTGTTAAAATTATAATTGGCCCTATTTCTAATGAAGAATTCGATGAAGCAAAAAAAAATAGTGATCTAATATTTATCTCTCCATCTAACATTGAACCTGAACTATCTGGAAATATAATAAGTATTGGAATTAGCCTAGAGTCTCAATTGTTAGCCATTTCAAATTTTTTAAAAAACCAAAAAAAAAATAAAACGATTATCATGTATCCTAAAAATGAATATTTAGAACTAGTTGAAAAAAGATTAAAAAATTTAAATCTACAAAATTTTAAAACTTTTACATATAGTCCCAATCCTGAAGTTCTAACTGGTGAAATTGAAACCTTAACAAATTATTCGCAGAGAAAACGAAGTTTAGAATTAAGAAAAAAAATGTTTCAAGACAAAGAAGATGAAGAGTCAATTAAGGAATTAGAACGCTTAGAACAATTATATACTCTTGGTGAAGTAAATTTCGACTCTGTGATAATTGTTGATTTTGGAAGCAGCCTTAAAAGTGTTTTAACCTCTTTAGTTTATACCGACGTAAACCAAGATAAAGTTACATTCACAACTGTTAATCAATGGTTTGATGAAAGTATTTTTTATGAAAATACTATTAAAGATCTTTATTATCCTTCTGTAAATTATAAAGAATTTAAAAAATATAATGACAGATATTTTAAGAAATTTAATGCAAATCCTAATGAAATTACAATACTAGCCTACGACGCACTAGGTCTAATCTATTATGCTTGGAAAAAAAATGGGAAAATTAACTCTATAAACGATTTAATATTTAAAAATAAAATAAAGGGGAAAATTGGTACGTTTACATTCAAAAACGGTAAAATAATTCAAGAATTAGATATTTATAAAACTGCTAATAAAAAATTTGTTAAATTTTAGTTTTTTTTAAGAGTTTTTTGTAAGCTAAAAATCTATGATCCATATTGATTTTTCTTTCTCTCGACATTTGACCGAAAGTTATTTTTTTTGTATTTGGGATAAAAATTGGATCATATCCAAATCCCTTTCGACCAAATATTCTAGTAGAAATTTTTCCATATAGATTTCCTTGTACTGTGACGATTTTTCCAAATTTATTTTTATATGAAAGGCTACAAACAAATTTAGCCTTTCTATTTTTTTTATTTTTCATTTTCTTTAAAAGAACTTTCATTGCTTTAAAAAAACTTCCATGCTTTTTTGCTAATCTAGCAGAATAAATCCCTGGCTTGTTTTTAAGAGCTTTTATGCACAAACCAGAATCATCTGATATTACTGGGTAGTCTACAAATCTAGAAAAATACTTTACCTTGAGTTTAGAGTTGGAGATAAATGATTTGCCTGTTTCTTTTGGGCTTTTGATATTAAGTGATGTTGGTGAAACCTTTTTTAATTTTTTAGGTAGTAAATATGCTAATTCCTTGAATTTTCCTTTGTTATGAGTGCCAATTAAAATTTTTTTCATATCTAGTCTAGTAATTTAATAAATAATTATTATATAGCATCGTACATGACTGACAATGACAAACAAAAAAAAGGCTTACGAAAAGAAGAAGAGATTAAAGATACAAAAAATCAGAATATAGATGAAAATAAAGAATTAACCTTAGAAGAAAAGTTAAAAGAAACTGAAGAAAAATTATTAAGATCTCTTGCAGAAATTGAAAATCAAAGACGAAGATTCGAAAAAGAAATTAAAGATGCATTCGATTTTGGGTCGTTTAACTTTGCTAAGGAAAATTTAGCAATTTTAGACAATCTTCAGAGGGCTAAAGAAGCTATCAAAAATGACACAAAACTAAAAGAAAGCAAAGACTTTAATAAATTTTTAGAAAATATAAATATTATCGAGAAAGATTTAATTTCTATATTTGAGAGAAATAGAATTAAAAAAATTGATTCTAATAACAAAAAGTTTGATCCTAATTTTCATCAAGCTATGTCTGAAGTTGAAGATGATAAAGCAGAACCAGGATCAATAATTCATGAAATACAAGCAGGCTATATGTTGGGTGAAAGATTACTTAGACCAGCTTTGGTGAGCGTAGCAAAGAAAAAAGTTAAAAAAGATGAAGAAAATAACGATAAAAAAGGAGAAAAATAGACTTGTAGATGTAGAAAAAACACCCATATAGCTACTGAATAGGAAAATTATGAGTAAAGTAATAGGCATAGATTTAGGAACAACAAACTCTTGCGTAGCTATAATGGATGGCTCTCAAGCAAAGGTTTTAGAAAACGTAGAAGGTGCTAGAACAACTCCTTCAGTAGTTGCTTTTCTTGAAAATGAAGAAAAATTGATTGGTCAACCTGCAAAAAGGCAAGCCGTTACAAATGCAGGTGATACAATATTTGCAGCAAAAAGATTAATTGGAAGAAAATTTGACGGTCCTTCTGTTCAAAAAGATATTTCAAAAGTACCATATAAAATTGTTAAATCAGACAATGGAGATGCTTGGGTAGAGGGAAAAGGTAAAAAATATTCACCAGCACAAATTTCAGCTTTTGTTTTACAAAAAATGAAAGAGACAGCTGAAAAATATTTAGGTCAAGCTGTAACTAAAGCAGTAATAACTGTTCCCGCTTATTTTAATGACTCTCAAAGACAAGCTACTAAAGATGCTGGTAAAATTGCTGGGCTTGAAGTTTTGAGAATAATTAATGAACCAACTGCAGCATCATTAGCTTATGGATTAGACAAAAAAGGTGGAAAGAAAATAGCTGTATATGATTTAGGTGGAGGAACTTTTGATATTTCAATTTTAGAAATAGGTGATGGAGTATTTGAAGTTAAATCTACAAATGGGGATACTTTCTTAGGTGGTGAAGATTTTGATGATGCAATTGTAGAGTACTTGGCAAATGAGTTTAAAAAAGACAACGGTATAGATTTAAAAACTGATAAACTTGCACTTCAAAGATTAAAAGAGGCAGCAGAAAAAGCAAAAATTGAGCTATCATCAGCAGCACAAACAGAAATAAATTTACCATTTATAACTGCAGATAAAACTGGTCCTAAACATTTAAATTTAAAATTTACTAGAGCAAAATTAGAAGCTTTAGTTCAAGGATTAGTAGATAGAACTTTAGGACCATGTAAAACTGCATTAAAAGACTCTGGATTTTCAGCGGCAGAAATTAACGAAGTGGTTCTTGTAGGTGGAATGACAAGAATGCCTAAAATTATTGAGACAGTTAAAAACTTTTTTGGAAAAGAACCAAACAAAAGTGTTAACCCTGATGAAGTTGTAGCTATGGGGGCAGCTATACAAGGTGGAGTACTTCAAGGCGATGTAAAAGATGTATTGCTTTTAGATGTAACACCTCTCTCTTTAGGAATTGAGACTTTAGGTGGGGTATCTACAAAATTAATAGAAAAAAATACAACTATACCAACTAAGAAAAGTCAGGTTTTCTCTACCGCTGAAGATAATCAGCCCGCAGTTTCTATAAGAGTTTTACAGGGTGAAAGAGAGATGGCAGCAGACAATAAAATTTTAGGAAACTTTGAATTAGTAGGTTTACCACCAGCTCCAAGAGGTACACCTCAAATAGAAGTAACATTTGATATAGATGCCAACGGTATAGTGAATGTTTCTGCAAAAGATAAAGGGACTGGAAAAGAGCAAAAGATACAAATTCAAGCCTCTGGAGGTTTATCTGACGAAGAAATAAACAAGATGGTTAAAGATGCTGAAGCTAATAAAGAAGCTGACAAAAAGAAAAGAGAGTCTGTGGATGCTAGAAACCAAGCTGATAGTTTAGTTTTCTCTACAGAAAAAAGTTTGAAAGAACATGGTGATAAAGTTTCAGCTGATGAAAAGAAATCTATCGAAAATGGGATCGCTGATTTGAAAAAATCTTTAGAGGGAACAGACGTGGAAGATATTAAGAAAAAGACGCAAAGTTTAATCCAGGTTTCAATGAAATTAGGTGAAGCAGTTTACAAAAGCCAACAAAAACCTGAGGCTGGTAAGTCTGAAAGTCCAAAAGATACTAAACCTAATGATAAAGACAATGTAGTTGATGCTGATTTTGAAGACGTAAAGGAAAAAGAAGAAGATAAAGAAAAAAGCGCCTAAGATAATAAAGGAGACGTCCCGTGGCTAAAAGAGATTGTTATGATGTCTTAGGTGTACCGAGATCTGCATCAAAAGACGACATCAAAAAAGCTTATAGAAAACTCGCTCTTAAATATCACCCAGATAAAACTAAAGGTGATAAAACTTCAGAAGAAAAATTCAAAGAGGCTAGCGAGGCTTATCACATTCTTTCGGATGAAAAGAGAAAAGCTAACTACAATCAATTCGGACACGCTGCTTTTGAGGGTGGAGGTGGAGGTGGTCAAGGGTTTGGTGGTTTTGATACCTCATCCTTTTCAGATCTTTTTGAGGATTTCTTCAGCGATTTTGGTGGGGGTGCTTCAACTAGAAGATCGAGCAACAGAGGAAATGATTTAAGGTACGATGTAAATATCGATTTAGAAGAGGCTTACAAAGGTGTTCAAAAAAATGTTAAGTACACAACTTATAAATCTTGCTCCTCTTGCTCTGGAAGTGGTGCTGCAAAAGGCTCAAAACCTGTTAGATGTGATTATTGTTCTGGAAGAGGAAAAGTAAGAACTAATCAAGGATTTTTTACTGTACAACAAACTTGCCCACAATGTAGCGGATACGGAGAAATGATTAGTGATCCTTGTAATAGATGCAGTGGTAACGGAAAAGTGCAATCTAATGAAAATGTAACAGTAAAAATTCCTAAAGGCGTTGACGATGGTACTAGAATAAGAGTAGCTGGTAAAGGTGAAGCTGGTTCCAAAGGTGGTTCCAGCGGAGATCTTTATTTATTTATATCTATAGACAATCATGAAATATTTAAAAGGGCTGACGAGAATTTATACTACGAACTTCCGATTTCATTTACAAATGCTGCACTTGGAACTTCAGTTGATGTTCCATCAATAGATGGGGGTAAATCGAAAATCAAGATTCCTGCTGGTACACAACATGGCAAACAATTTAGACTTAGAGGTAAAGGTATGCCAGTCCTAAGAGGAGGTGCTTTTGGTGATTTATATATAAGAATAAATACACAAGTTCCAACTTCATTGACTAAAAAGCAAAAAGAAATTCTTGAGGAGTTTAACGAAATCGAAAGTAATAAACCAGATCCTGTTATTAAAAGTTTTTTTGAAAAAGCTAAAAAGTTTTGGAGAAATTCCTAATTAAATGAGCACTGATCAAATAATGTCTGCAATTTTTCTAATTGCAGTGTTAATTTTAGTTTTACCCGGCTTCCTTTCCACAAATTATAAATTAAAGGAATTTTTAAGAAATTTATCTATTTGGGCTATAATTATATTAGTTATTATTGTAATCATTTATTTTATTAGTTTATGAGAAAAGTAAATTTATCTATATCTGGATGTATGGGAAGAATGGGTCAACAACTCATTAAATCTTCAAAAAAAGATAAAAATTTTAAATTGGTATCATTAACAGAGAGTAGATTTATTAATAAAAAAATTGCTGGTTTAAAACCATCTAAAAACAGCATTGAGGCATTTACAAAATCTAATGTAATAATTGACTTTACTGTTCCTAAATGCACATTAGAAATACTTAAGATTGCTTCAAGTTTAAAAAAAAGAGTTGTTATAGGAACGACTGGTTTTACAAAAAAAGAAGAAGATTTAATAAAAAAGTTTTCTAGAAAAATTCCTATACTTAAGGCAGGTAATATGAGTTTAGGAGTAAATTTACTAATGTATTTAACTGAAATCACTTCAAAATCTCTTGGAAATAATTTTTTAAGTAAAGTATATGAGGTTCATCATAAACATAAAATTGATTATCCATCTGGAACAGCTTTAATGCTTGGTAAAGGAATAGCTGATGGAAAAAATAAAAATTTTTATAATTTAATTGGAAAAAAATATTTAAATAAAAGATCTTTTCCTTATGCAAAAAAAATTAACTTTAATTCAATTCGTAAAGGTGAAGTTATTGGAGAACATGAAGTAAGATTTTCTAGTGGAAAAGAAATTATAAAACTAAATCACGAGTCTTTTGATAGAGCTTTATATTCTGAAGGTGCTTTAACGGCTGCTGCTTGGCTAATGTCAAAAAAAGCAGGCCTTTATTCGATGAGAGACCTTCTAAGCTTTAAGTGAACAATAGAGAAAAAGCTAAAATTATTTTAAGGATATTAAATAAAACTTATCCTAAAGTTCCCGTACCTTTAAATTATAAAAACACTTTTACACTTTTAGTCTCAGTTCTTCTTTCAGCACAATGTACAGACGTGAATGTTAATAATGTTACAAAAGAAATTTACCCAAAGTATAATAAGCCTCACCATTTTGTAAAACTTGGCAGAAAAAAAATTGAAAGATTAATAAAGAGAATTGGAATATTTAGAATTAAAGCGAAAAGCATATTTTACTTATCAAAAACATTAGTTGAAAAATATAAAGGCAAAGTGCCAAAAACTTACGAAGAGCTAGAGCGATTGCCTGGAGTGGGCCACAAAACTGCCAGTGTTGTTATGTCTCAAGGTTTTGGTTTTCCTGCTTTTCCAGTAGATACACACATTCATAGACTAGCTCAAAGATGGGGTTTAACGAGTGGAAAGGACGTTGTACAAACTGAAAAAGATTTAAAAGCAGTTTTTCCTAAAAAATACTGGAATAAACTACATCTACAAATAATTTGGTATGGAAGAGAATATTGCAAGGCTAGAGATTGTTATGGAATATCTTGTAAAATATGTAAAAGCTGTTATCCCAATAGAAAAAAACCTGTTAAAACCAAAAAAGCTTAGATGAAAGTTTTAGGAATAGGCAACGCTATCGTTGATGTAATTTGTAAAGTTGAAGACAAATTTATTGCTCAAAATAAATTAACAAAAAGTACAATGAAACTCGTAGATGAAATTGAGTTTAAAAAATTACTATCTAATCTTAAAATTGAGGAAACTATTTCTGGAGGTTCTGTGGCTAACTCAATAGTAGGTCTATCGCAACTTGGTAATAAGGTAGGTTTTATTGGCAAAGTAAGCGATGATAACTTAGGGAATAAGTATGAAGAAGGTTTAAAAAAGGAGAGCGTAGAATTCTTTTATTCGAAGAAAAAAGAAATAATTCCAACTGGGACTTGTTTGATACTAATTACACCTGACTCTGAGAGAACCATGGTTACTTTTTTAGGCACTGCGGGAAAAATTAATGAAAATGATATTAATACTAGTGCAGTAAAGAATAGTGAAATCTTATTTCTTGAGGGATATCTTTGGGATGAAGGTGATCCAAAGAAAGCTTTTGAAAAAGCTATAAATAGTGCAAATAAGGTCGCCATGTCATTATCAGACTTATTTTGTGTAGAGAGGCATAAACAAAACTTTTTAGAGTTAGTTAAGGATAGATTAGATATCATTTTTGCAAACGAGCAAGAATATATGTCATTAATTGATGCTAAAAAGTTTGATGAGGTAATTAATTTTGCTAAAGAAATAAATAAGTTAATTGTTATTACACGAGGAGACAAAGGCGCAGTCGCAATAAATAAAAATGAAGTCATAGAATGTTCTGCTAAGAAAAATTTAAAAATAAAAGATTTAACAGGTGCGGGAGATTTATTTGCAGGTGGTTTTCTTCATGGATTAATTAATAACAAATCAACTAAAGAGAGTTTAGAGACAGGAACAGAAATGTCCTCGAAAGTCATTCAAATAATAGGGGCTCGACTTAATTAAACGAATATATAAAAAATTTTATTAAAAATAATTTGAACTAGTTTTTTTTCTTTTGAAACTTCCTTTGCCCTTTTTTGGTTTAACAACTCTTTTTCTATACTTAGTAGTGTGAAGATCTTTTGCTATCTTGTTTCTCTTTTTCACAAGTAATAACCACTTTTATTATTAAGGATAAATTTTTCATCCGTAAATTTATCATTTATTTTTTTTCTTAATCTATAAATGTGAGTTTCAACTGTATGAGTATCAGCATCTGAAGAATAATTCCAAACTGAAGATAGAATCTTATCCTTTGATACAGGATTCTTGCTATTAAAAAACAAATCTAAAAGATGAATCTCTTTTTCAGTAAGATTTATAAATTGACCCAATTTAGATAATTTTTTTTCATTTTTATCTAAATAATAATCTTTAATTTTAATTGATGAATTCTTGTTAAATTTTTTTTTTGCAGCTATATTTTCTACAACAGTATTAATTTCATTTATAGAAGATGGTAATTCTAAAAATGTATCGTAATTTCCCAATGTTTTCTTATTATTGTATGCACATATTTTGATTAAACTGCTTTTATCTATAAAATCTTTTTTAACTTTATCTTTTAAAATATCTGTGTGAAAAAGAATGATATCGCTATTATTATTTGTATAATCAGTTGTGGTGTTAAACTTTAAAAATGGTTTAAGTTCATCTAATGTAGAAACAAAAAAAGCGGGACCTAAGATTATAACATTTAAATCATGCATATTTTAATAAATAGAAAATACCTTACCTATAATAAATATAAAGTAAAATGTGCCATAGGTAAAAAGGGGATTGGTTTAAAAAAAGAAGAAGGTGATTTAATAACACCAGTAGGAAAATATAAAATAAAATACATTTTATACAGAAAAGACAGAATAAAAACCATACAAACAAAGCTAAAAAAAATTATTATAAAAAAAAATATGGTTTGGTGCGATGACATTAATTCAAAAAATTATAATAATTTGGTAAAATTGCCCTTTAATTATAATTATGAGAAGCTTTATAGAAAAGAAAATATCTATGATATTATTATCGTATTAAATTATAACATGAACCCTGTTATTAAAAATAAGGGAAGCGCTATTTTCATTCACATTGCAAGGAAAAATTTTAAAAAAACTAAAGGCTGTATAGCTGTTAAAAAAAAAGATCTTTTAAAAATTATTAAATATTTAAAAAGAAATACAAAAGTTAAAATCTTGAACCAAATATAGAACTTCCAATTCTAAGAAAAGTTGATCTATATTTAACAGCTTTTAGATAATCCGCAGACATTCCCATGCTTAAATCTTCAAGCCCGAGAGATTGGTTAAGTTCATTAATAGACTTAAAATACTTTTCAGTATTCACATCATTAGGTGGTATCACCATAAGACCTATGACTTTTAAATTTAATTCTTTGATACAGTAATTGTAGAAAGAGTCTAACTCATTCACTGAAATTCCTGATTTTTGTATTTCATTTCCAATATTTACCTGAATGAAATATTGCAATTTTTTATTTAAATTTCTTTGATGTTTTACAATTTCATCTGCTAACTTTTGATTATCAAGTGAGTGAATGTAATCGAAAGTTTGAACTGCTTCTTTAACCTTATTTCTTTGAAGTTTTCCAATCATATGCAGTTTTAAATGTTTTGATATTTTTTTTTGTTCAGCCCACTTTGTTTTCGCCTCTTGTACTTTATTTTCACCAAAATGGTCATGACCATAATCTATAAGAGGTTTTATTTGCTCTAATGAAAATGTCTTACTTACAGCTATAATTTTTGCTGGCTTAATCGGTTCAGCTAGGGCAATATTAGATTTTATTTTCTCAAATCTTTCTATTATTGTGTTTTTATGTTCGCTCATAAAAAAAAGTATTTTTTAATTATTGAAAATACCAGAGATTTAGATTTACAAAAAATAAAAAAACGTAATAAATTTTCAGTAATTTATAGAAATTTCGATAATATTGACAATAGATTAAGTTTATTAAAATTTAGAAGAGCTTGTAAAGTAAAAGGAATAAATTTTTATATAGCTAATGACCTAAAATTAGCAAAATATTTAAATTCAAATGGAGTCTATCTTTCTGCATACAATAAATCTTTAAATTCTCTAAAATTTAAAAGTTCTAATTTTGAAATTATAGGATCTGCACATAATTCAAGAGAAATTACTATGAAAGTAAATCAAGGATGTAGTTCAATTCTATTATCAAAATTGTTCATCGTAGATTATGATAAAAAGGCTTCACACCTAGGTGTTGTTAAATTCAATAACTATCTAAAAATAAATAAATTTCTTATACCCCTTGGCGGTATTAATCTTAGCAATTTGAATAACTTAAGTAATGTAAATTCGATCGGATTTGCTTTGTTATCAGAAATAAAAAAAAAGCCGACTAAAATAATTAGCCGGCTTTTTTAAATAATTTACTTTAACGCTTAATTAAAATGCCATTTCTACTGAAAATACAGTATCTTTAACATCTTTGTTTTGCGTGTATGTAGCATTTTCGTGATCGTTCATTACCACACCAAGTGTCATACCACCCATTGTGTATGCCGCTTGTATACCAGTAGACTCCATCTCGTATTGAGTAGCGTTTCTAGTAGTTTGTGGTTGAGACTTCTCGTTCTCGTAAGAGATCGATAAGTTATCATTCACGTTAACACCAACTGAGAACTTAGTGTTCTCTACTGACTCTAATGTGTCAGAAGTTGTTACGTTAACTGGGAATGCAGCGAAGTTTTTGCTGTAACCGATCACAGCTGGACCTGCAGCATAAGTTAAGTAGTATGCTCCAGATTCAGGTTTTTGTTGAATTGAACCATTTCCACCGCTTACTTCAAAGTAGTCAGCACCTACTGTTAAACCATCTATAAATGGAATTTCAGATGCTTTAATTTGATAGTGAGTTGCTGATGCACTTTTAACTGTTACTGCGATTCCACCTGTAGCAGTCGTATCTACTGTAGATGTCTGTGAATTTACAGAACCTGCATCTTGGTAATCGTTTGCTTGAGAAGCTTGTCCAGATGGTGCGTAACCAACTTTAAAGCTAATTCCATAAGGAAGTAATCCTGCTGGTGTGTGGTACTGAACGTTATCGTAACCGTCGATATCATAAGTATCATACATACCTTCAGCATACGAAGTATCAGAAGGTCTTGAGATTACTGATTGAGATGCAGCGTTATCTACACCTAAAGCACCTTCACCTAACATGATTGCAATAGTTCCTTGCGGAGTTGTTACTGATAATTGAGCGTCGTCGTTAGTTGCACCTGACTCTACTGAGTCGATGTCGACTGCGTATTTCCATGTGTAACCATTGTCTAGCTCACCAGAAGCACCTAACGTAAATTCGTTTTCTATACCAAGACCTTTTTCAAGGTTGTTGGCAGCAGCTGTTCCATCAGAAGATGAAATAGCGTAAGATGCTATCGCGCTACCAGTTACTGTTAATTCACCGGCTTTTGCTACACCGAATGAAAATAACACAACTGATAACATTGCTATTATTTTTTTCATTGTTTTTCCTTTTGTTAATTTGAAATTAATTAAATTAATTTTCATTTTGATTTTTACAGGGTTTTTTGCTGAAATTTGAGATTATTTGCCATTTTTCTCAAGTATTTTAAGAATTGTGATATATTTACAACAGTCCAAAAACGTTGATTTATATATAAAAATAGCCATATTCTACCATTAAGTTATACTCCAGTCAAAATTAGTCATGAATTATATATTTTTTGCAAAATTATTCTTTTACATTTTCACTTTCGCAATTCTATCTTCTTGCGGAAAGGATTTTTTTAAATATTCATCTGCTAAGGATAATCCAGTAATTGGTAAAGAACGAGCAAAAAAAAATGTATCAGAAGGTCGAGGCGTTAACCTTGGTGGATTGGGAGTTGGTCGTTCAACCACTTATGAATTTAGTACTTCTAATCCCTTATGGAGAGCTTCTTTAGACACTCTAGATTTTATTCCGATGGCTACTATAGATTACTCTGGAGGGACCATAGTGTCCGATTGGTATTCGGATGGAACAGAAAAGAATGAGGCTATAAAGATTACAGTTAGATTTTTATCAAATGAGATAAGAACAGATAGTTTAAAAATTATAGTGCATAAAAAAATCTGTTCACCCAGTCAGATTTGCAATGTTGATTTAATAAACAACTCAGTCTTAGTTGATGAGTTGCAAAGCACTATTTTAAGAAAAGCTGTACTAATCGATAAAGAACAACGTTCAAGTAAAACTAAGAAAAGATAAATTATACCAATTTCTATGGAGAGAATAAATTTTCAAGTCATTGAAAGAAAATGGCAAAAAAAATTTTCATCAGAAAAATTATATAATACTGAAGGTCAGAAGTTTTATTGTTTAGAAATGTTCCCTTACCCATCGGGAAAAATACACATGGGTCACGTCAGAAATTATACAATTGGTGATGTTATTGCCCGATATAAATTTCTCAAAGGCAACAGTGTTTTACACCCCATGGGATGGGACGCTTTTGGTTTACCAGCTGAAAATGCCTCTAAGCTGAACAAATTACATCCTAAAGATTGGACCAATCAAAATATTAAGACAATGAGAAATCAGCTTAAAATGTTAGGTTTATCAATAGATTGGGATTTAGAAATTTCTACATGTGATGAAAATTACTACAAACATCAGCAAGAATTATTTATCGATTTTTATAATAAAGGATTAGTTAAAAGAAAAGAAACTTATGTAAATTGGGATCCAGTCGAAAAATCTGTTTTAGCTAATGAACAAGTTATTAACGGTAGAGGCTGGAGGTCAAACGCTTTAGTAGAAAGAAAAAAATTATCACAATGGTTTTTTAATATTACAAAATTTTCAAACGAACTTTTAGATGATTTAGAAAAATTATCTGGTTGGCCAGATAAAGTAAAATTAATGCAAAAAAACTGGATAGGAAAATCTTATGGTTGCGAAATAAATTTTAAAATTTCAAATAAACAAGAATCAATTAAAGTTTTTACAACCAGACCAGATACGATTTTTGGTGCAAGTTTTATTGCTTTGTCTCCTGATCACCCTTTGAGTAAAAATTTCAATAGTTCTAATGATTTTAAAAATTTTAAAAATGAATGTAATAAAACTGGCACAACAGAGGAGGCTCTGGCTAATGCTGAAAAGATAGGTTTTCAAACTAATTTGTTTGTTAATCATCCATTTATCACAAATAAAAAAATACCGGTATATTTTGCTAACTTTGTATTAATGGATTACGGAACTGGTGCTATTTTTGGCTGTCCTGCTCACGATGAGAGGGATTTTGATTTTGCAAAAAAATATAATCTTGAAATAATTCAAGTGGTATCAAACAACAAAGACAACCAAACTTTAATTGAAGCATATATAGGAGAGGGAAATTTAATTAATTCTGAATTTCTTAATGGGCTATCTGTTTCTGAAGCAAAAGAAAAAATTATAAAAGAAGTTGAATTAAAAAATATTGGCGTAAAAAAAACACTTTTTAGATTAAAAGACTGGGGAATTTCTAGACAAAGATATTGGGGCTGTCCTATTCCTATGATTTATTTAGAAGATGGAAGTGTCCAGCCTGTAGATAAAAAAGATTTACCAATCAAGCTTCCAGAAGATATAGATCTAAATTCTAACGGTAATCCTTTAGAAAAACATCCAACATGGAAAAATACAATTCATAAACCCTCTGGTAAACCTGCAACAAGGGAGACTGACACTTTAGATACTTTCGTAGACTCCTCATGGTATTACTTAAGATTTTGCAGTCCTAAATATGAGAAATCACCATTTGATATAAATAAAATAAATCAATGGATGCCTGTTGATCAATATATTGGGGGTATCGAACATGCAATATTACATCTTTTGTACTCACGTTTTTTCACTAAAGGAATAAGTGTGTGTAACAAAAACTTCAAAATTTCTGAACCATTTACAAACTTGTTTACACAAGGAATGGTTTGTCATGAGTCTTACAAAGATAAAGATGGTAATTGGCTTTATCCAGATGAAGTAAAAAAGATTGACGATAATAATTATGAAAAAAAGATTGATGGTACTAAAGTTACAGTTGGTCCACCGGAGTCCATGTCTAAATCAAAAAAAAATACAATTGACCCAGAAATAATGATTGCTCAGTATGGTGCTGACTCTGTGAGATGGTTTATAATGTCTGATAGTCCACCCGAAAAAGATATTCAATGGTCTAATGTAGGCGTTGCCGCTGCAAATAAATTTTTACAAAGAGTTTGGAACCTAATCTATTCTGTTTCTAAAAAAAATAAGGAGACATCTGATAAAGTTCAAGAAAAAGAATTTGTAAAAAAAATAAATACTTTTATGTATAAAATTGACGTATCAATTAGTCAGTTTAAATTTAACGTTTCTATAGCTCTTTTTTATGAATTGTTTAATTATTTAATTAAAAATATAACGTCCAACGTAAGCCAAGATGTGATGAAAAAAAGTTTAGTGGATGTAATGAAATTAATGATCCCATTCACGCCACACTTAGCTCGTGAGTCCCTTGAATTTTTTAATTGTAAAACAACGAATAAGTGGCCTGATATTGATACTAGAAAATTATCAACAGAGATTAATTTCGCAATACAAATAAATGGTAAAACTAGAGATATTATTACACTTACAAAAGATGCCGAAGAGAAAGAAATTAACTCTATGGTTCTAGATAAATCTAAAGCAAGTAAATATATTAAAGATAAAAAAATATTAAAAACGATCTTTGTAAAAAATAAAATTATAAATTACATTGTTAAGGATTAATGAATAAAATATTAAAACTATTTACTATTTTCTTATCCTGTTCGCTATTTTTAAGCTGTGGCTATAAAGTTGTAAACAAAATGAATAAGAACGATTATTCCATATCTGAAATTACTACTACTGGTGCTCCAAGAATATCTTTTATAATTAAAAATAGATTATTATATACCTCCTCTAAAGAGAGCAAAAATATTTTCAACTTAAGTATTAATACAAACAAAAAAAGAATTGTAAAAAATAAAAATATTAAAAATGAAGTTACTGATTACGAACTAGTGATAGATACGCAAGTAAAATATACCTTGCTAGGAGAAATAGGTGAAACTAAATTTTCAATCAACAAATCTGGAAGTTATAAGGTTTCGGACCAAAGAATTAACACTATTAATAACGAAAAGAGGTTACTAGAAACGTTAACAAATAATATTATCAACCAAATCATTGCTAGACTTAATAAAAAAATAAATGATAATTAAAAGTTATTTAGCTGAAAATGATAAACAATTATTTAACAATGACTTATTATTATTTTATGGAGAAAATATAGGTTTAATTCAAGATTTTAAAAATAAAATAAAATCAAAATTCAAAAAATCTCAAGTTTACAATTTAAATCAAAAGGACATACTGCAAAATGAACAAAATTTTTATAATGAATTATTTAATGAATCTTTATTTGACGAATATAAGGTTTTTATTATTGATCAATGCGATGATAAAATAACTAAAATTATTGAAAAAAATATTACAGATTTAGAGAAACGAAAAATATTTATTTTTTCAGAAATTCTGCAAAAAAATTCTAAACTTAGAAACTTTTTCGAAAAATCGAGACAATACGGAGTGATTGCTTGTTATGAGGATAGTGAAATAAGTCTTAAAAAAATAATATTTAATAAACTTAGTGGATATAAAAATCTTAACACCGATGTTGTAAATATGATTTTAGAAAGCTGTAATCTAGATCGAGCTAAACTCAATAATGAATTGGAAAAGATAATCATTTTATTTGAAAAAAAAGAGATTGAAAAAAATCAATTAGAAGAATTATTGAATATTAGAGAGGATGATAAATTTAGTAACCTCAGAGATAAAGCTATTAACGGTGATTTAATAAATACAAATAAAATATTAAATAATATCTACATTGAAAATGAGAAAATTATTTTTTATATAACAGTTTTAAATCAACGCCTTAATAGGATAAAAGATGTGATATTGGGATCAAATAATAGAGAAAATATAAACAAAATAAAACCACCTCTTTTTTGGAAGGACAAACCTATTTTCGAAGAACAATTAAAAAAATGGGATGTCAAAAAAATAAATCTCGCGTTAGATAATACGTTCCAACTAGAAATAATAATTAAAACAAATAGTGCGTTTAATAAAAATATTTTAGTTAAAAAAACTATAGTAGATATTTGTAATTTGGCTAACGCTTCTTAAGAATCTTTGAAACAAATTCAAATTGATCCAAATTTGTATAATGTATGGTCAATTTACCTGAATTATTTTTCTTATTAAAAATATCTACCCTCATTCCTAAATTCTCTTCCATTTCTCTTTGTTCGTCTAAAATGTTAGCATCTACACGAATTTGACTGGATTTTTGAGGACCTTTTTTTTGTCTTACTAAATATTCAACACTCCTAGCACTTAATTTTTTTGAAACAATTTCTTCGGCAATATTTGTAGCATTTGATACGCCGATAAGAGGTCTAGCCTGCCCAGCAGTTATTAAACCCTCCTCAATCATACTCTGTACATCTGAAGGCAAAGTTAAAAGTCTTAAAGTGTTACTTACATGACTTCTACTTTTTGACATTAATTTTGCTATTTTATCATGATCATAATCAAACTCTTTATTCAGCCTTTTGTACGCCATTGCTTCATCAATTGGATTTAGATCATCTCGTTGAATATTTTCTACTACAGCAACCTCTAAAGTTTCACTATCATTTAAATCTAAAATGATAATGGGTATTTGATGTAATCCAGCTTTTTGTGCAGCTAACCACCTTCTTTCACCTGCTATAATTTGGTATTTTGCATCACCTGATTTGTTTGGCCTTACTGCGACTGGTTGAATAACTCCATTTTTCTTAATGGAATTTGTTAGTTCCTCTAATTTTTTTTCATCAAAAATTTGTCTTGGTTGATATGGATTTCTTATAAGATCACTTATTGAAACTTGGAAAGCAGTTTTTAAGTTGGAGTTTTTTATTTTATAATCTTTCTTTTCATCACCAAATAAAGCTGATAATCCTCTGCCTAAGCTTTTCTTTTTTTTCATAATCAAGCTGCTGTCGCTTCTTCTTTAGAACTTAAAAACTCATTAGCTAAATCAAAATATGCTTTGCTACCAACACAAGTTTTGTCATAAATAACGCAAGGTAATCCATGCGAAGGAGCTTCGGACAATCTCACATTTCTTGGTATTACCGTATTATAAACTTTGGACTTGAAATGATTTCTAGCTTCAATATTAACTTCACCTGATAATTTATTTCTCTTATCAAACATTGTTAGTAGAATCCCTCTTACAGAAAGTTTCGGATTTAATTTTTCTTTTATTCTGTCTATTGTGTTTATTAATTGTGTTATGCCTTCTAAGGCAAAAAATTCGGTTTGAAGTGGAACGACAAGTTCATTAGAACCTACCAGAGCGATCACCGTTAGGAGACTAAGTGAAGGGGGGCAATCTATAAATATATAATCGTATTTTTTTAAAATATTTGAATTAAAGTCAAAAATGTTTTTTAATGTAAACGCACGTTTCTCATCTGAAGCTGTCTCAACTTCTAAACCTGAAAGGTCTACAGTTGAACTTATTAAATCTAAATTTTTAATCTCCGTATTTATAATAGCTTCACTTAATTCTATGTTTCCTATCAAAAGGTTGTAAATATTATTTCCCTCCTTCGTATTTGACTTTCCCAATCCGGTAGTGGCATTTCCTTGGGGGTCTAGATCTACAACTAATATTTTATGACCCATAATGGACAGTGAAGCTGCAAGATTTACTACTGTAGTAGTTTTTCCGACCCCGCCTTTTTGGTTAATAACTGAAATTATTTTATTTTTCATTTTTTGTAGCTATAATTATTTTCGAATCTTTTTCAGTAATGCTATCAACTGTTTTATATATATAATTTTTATCCTTTGGAAGTTTTTTGAGATCATTTAAGGCATTCTTTCCCTTAAGAATGATTAATTTATGTGGATTTTTTACTTTTTCACGTGAAATATCAAATATTAGGTCTAATTTTTTAAAAGCTCTACAAACTATGTAGTTAGTTCTAATAATTTTATAATCGTACACGTTTCCCTCAATATCGAATTTAGTAATTTTTTGAATATCACTTAGAAAAGCTCTTTTTACAGGAGATTTTTCGTATAGTTTCACGTGAAAATTAGGATTAGTATTAGCTATAGATAGAATAATTCCTGGGAGACCAGCACCAGAACCAAGATCAGACAAAATATGGTCTTTTTTAAAGTCAATAAACCTTAAAATTTGAGCAGAATCTAAAATATGTCTGTTCCAGACCTCCTTTTCAGTAATTTTACTAATTAAATTGTATTTTTTGTTAAAAATTAACAACAAATTAACATATTTACAAATTTTTAAAATTTTTTCATCAGAAAAACCAAGATTTTCCTTAAGATATTTCTTAACAAAAACAGTATCCATTAAGCAGATTGCTTAGATCGCATCTTTCTTAAGTTAGAAAGTATAATAACTACTGCAGAAGGGGTAATTCCATCTATCCTAAGAGCTTGTCCTAGGGTTCTAGGCCTGATTTTGCTTAATTTGCTCTTCACCTCATTAGACAGACCGCTCAATTCATCATAATTGAAGTTTGTAGGAATTTCCAAAGCTTCATCCTTGTTGAAAGCATTGATGTCTCGTTGCTGTCTAGGTAGGTAACCAGCGTAGTGTGCATCGATTTCAACCTGCTTATCAAGGGAGGCATTATAAGAGGGAATTGAGGGGAAAATCTCTCTCAGTTTAGATAATGTAACATTCCTCTGACCTATCACCTCCATACAAGATCTTTTAACACCATCCATCGCAATTTTTATAGAATGATCCTTGGCCTTATTAGGTGTAATAAAATTAGACATAAGATGTTTTTTTATCTCTAAAAGTTTCTTATCTTTATCATGAAATAATTTTTTTCTTTCGTCAGAAATTAATCCTAGCTCACAGCCTAGATTTGTTAGTCTTTGATCTGCATTATCTGCTCTTAAACTTAATCTATACTCAGCTCTAGATGTAAACATTCTGTAAGGCTCACTGACACCCTTTGTAATAAGATCATCAATCATTACACCGATGTAGGAGTTACTCCTACTAAGTAAAAATTCTTTTTTATTTTTTACTTTTAATGCCGCGTTTACTCCAGCAACAAGTCCTTGAGAAGCAGCTTCTTCATAGCCAGTAGTTCCATTAATTTGACCAGCTAAAAATAAAGATTTTATTTTTTTTGTTTCTAGAGTTGTTTTTAATTCTCTAGGATCTACATAATCATACTCAATCGCATAACCAGCCCTTATCATTTTAACTTGCTCTAAACCCTTGATTTTACAAAGTATTTTAAGCTGTATCTCTTCAGGTAAGGATGTTGATATTCCATTTGGGTAAATAGTATTGTCCTTTAACCCTTCAGGTTCTAGGAATATTTGATGTTGTTGTTTCTCTTTAAACTTTACAATTTTATCTTCAATAGAAGGACAATAACGTGGTCCAACACCTTTTATATTTCCAGAATACATAGCACTTCTAGAAATATTTTCACTTATAATTTTATGTACTTCATTGTTTGTATAAGTCATTCCACACTTAATTTGTTCGTTATTAATTTTGTTAGTAAGAAAAGAAAAATAATAATGCTCATTATCTGCTGGTTGCATTTCCAAATCATTGTAGTTAATCGTACTACCGTCTAGTCTAGGTGGAGTTCCTGTCTTTAGTCTTCCTATTTGCATTTTAAACTTTGCTAGTTGTTCACTTAAACCTGTAGATGGTTTTTCATCAAATCTACCAGCTGGTATCTGAGTTTCACCAATATGTATTAATCCATTTAGAAAAGTACCAGTAGTTAATATAAGCTCCTTTGTTCTCACTTCTTTGCCACTTTGACATACAAAGCCTATAACTTTATCTCCTTGAAATAAAAATTTGATTACTGGGTCTGCAATTACCTCCAAATTTTTATAATTTAATAAAATTTTCTGCATATACTCTTTGTAGAGAGCTCTATCTGACTGAGTACGAGGTCCCTGCACTGCTGGACCTCTACTTCTATTTAATAATCTAAATTGAATACCTGATTTATCAGCTACAACACCCATTACGCCATCTAGAGCGTCTATTTCTCTTACAAGATGCCCTTTTCCAAGTCCTCCGATAGCAGGATTGCACGACATCTCACCAATAGTCTCTATTTTATGTGTAAAAAGCGCAGTATTGACGCCCATTCTAGCGGATGCAGCTGCAGCTTCACATCCAGCATGCCCACCCCCTATTACCACTACATCATAGCTTTGTTTAATCATAAGATGAATGTAGCGCGGTATATTAGGAATACAAGTGGTATTTTATTTACCTATACAAAAGTCTCTAAATATCGATCCTAGGATTTCCTCGACATCAACCTTACCAACAATACTTCCAAGATGTCTTGTAGCCATTCTTAGATCCTCGGCAGCTAATTCTAAATCTTTATTTTGATCTTTTTTAAGAAAGTTATCTATTTCTTTTAAGCATTCATTAAGCTTAACTCTATGTCTTTCTCGCGTGATTAAAACAGTATTATTAGAGGTGAATTTTTTACTTAATTTTTCCTTGATTTTTTTAATCAGACTATCGATATTTTTATTTTCTTTAACTGAGGCTAACACCGTATCTGTATCAAATTTGTAATTCTGTTTATTAAGTACGTCTGATTTGTTAAGTAAAACTATTGTGTCTTTATTGATCATTTTTTTAACTTCGTTGTTTATACTTTTTGAAGAATTATCAATAACAACAATATTCAAATCGGCTTCTTTTGACTTTCCTAAAGCTAAAGATATACCTTTTTTTTCAACCTCATTTTTAGCTTCTCTAATACCTGCAGTATCAGCTAAAATTACAGGATAACCATCAATATTTAAATATGTCTCGATTACATCCCTTGTAGTTCCAGCTTCATCTGAAACAATTGCAACATCTCTTTTTGCTATTAAATTTAAAAGAGATGATTTGCCTGCATTCACTTCGCCCGTTATAGAAACTCTAAATCCATCTCTTATTTTTTCTCCAATTTGATTATCCTCGATTATCTTATGAATATCTTTATGGATTTCTTTAATAGAGTTTTGTACTTCTTTTAAGACTTTTTCTGGTAAATCATCCTCGGCAAAATCTATTTTTGCCTCGATATAAGATAAAGATTTTATAAGTTTTTCTCTCAAATCATTATAATAATTTGAAGCGTTACCTTGAACTAATTTAACAGCTTGATCTCTCTGAAGTTCTGTCTCTGCGTGAATTAAATCACCTATGCTTTCAGCTTTTAAAAGATCGATTTTATCGTTTTGAAAGGCTATCTTTGTAAATTCACCAGGTTCAGCTAATCTGCAATTATCTTGATCTGATAGAGCCTTTAATAAAGCATTAATTACAGCATTACCTCCGTGTACTTGGAACTCGGCTAGATCGTCTCCTGTATAGCTATTAGGCCCGGGAAACCACAATAATAGAGCCTCTGGATCTATTATTTTATCGTTTTTAGGGTCATAGAATTTACAGTAATTCACTTCATTAGAATTAATTTCTTTTAATTTAGTTAAATTCTTACAAACTTTAAGGGTGTCTTTACCTGAGATTCTAACGATAGCTATTCCTGACGGACCTCTGCCTGATGAAAGCGCGTAAATATTCATGAATTAAATTGATAAACCTTGATTAGAAATAAATTTGCTTATTTTTTTAAGAGTATCATTTTTCGAAATATTTTTCAAAATTGTTTCTTTAAATGGATCTAATAATTTATTTTGTTTAAAAAAATTATGAGTTAAATCAATTCCTATGCCAGTAATAATATTCTCAGATTTTCTATTATTTGTAAATTCTACAAGGGCAGGAGTGCTTTTTAAAGACATACCTAATTCTGTGTAATATTTAAAAATCCTTTGTAATTTATTAATATCTCTCAATACAAGATTAAAACCTTGACCTGCTACAGGATGAACAGTGTGCAATCCCTCCCCTAGAATAAGAATATCGTTTTTGTAATAGGTTCTTTTTAAATTTAGCATCAGCGGATAAGATTGCTGATTTGAAATCTGTATTTTACTTGTTTTTAAAACTTTAGAAATTTTAGATTTAACAATAGAGTTAATATCTTTTGTTGGAAAATCCTTATTCACGCTCCACACAAATGAAAAATTATTTTTTGAAAAAGGAAGTATTGCAAGTGGTCCTTCTTTTAAAAAATATTGAGCAGTATTTAAATTTTTTAAATTGTGTTTAATGTAACCTGTGATAGCGATTTCTTTATAATCTTTATTTAACGATCTTTTATCAACTATACTTTGATAAATTTTTGAAGATCTACCTAAGCATAATATTTTCATATCATAACCAACTAAGTCTCTAGTCTCATTTATATTTTTTTGAATAGTTTTGATTTTATTCTTTTTAATTTTTCTAATCAAAATTTCTTTAATTTTGTCATTCTCAAAAACATACATAAGGTTTTTGCTATCTTCATTAAAGTTTAAGAAATTCATGTTCTGATCTTTTATCTCGTAGAAAAGATCAATCTTTTTGGAAGGCCAAAATAAATTTTTATCGATCTTGTCTAAGACTCTATTCAAAAACTCATAGTTAGAGGCAGAAATAGCTGTAGTTCTTTTATCTTTAGAATGCTTATTTTTTCTAGATATTAGATGAACTTCTAAGCCTTTTAATTTGTTTAATGCTAAAGCAGTCATCAAACCTGAAAGACCGTCTCCAACTATACAAATTCTCTGTTTTTTCATATTAAAATTTTTCTCACTTTCATAAAAATGGTAAAAAGTACGTAAAACGATTCGATATGAATACAAACTTTTTAAATAGTGTAACAAATTTTTTGAAAAAACGAACCTTTGAATTTATAGGATTAATCTTAATTTCAACAAGTATAGGTCTAGCAATAGCTTTTACGACATATTCACCAGAAGATCCTTCGTTTGTCTATGGTGATAGGGAATTTGAAATCAAAAATTTCTTTGGAATCTATGGTAGTAGTATTGCTGATTTTCTTTTACAAAGTTTTGGCCTCGTTTCATTTTTAATTTTGGCTAATTTCTTATTTTGGGGAATTAATTTGATAATTCAGAAGGAAATCAAAAGAATAATTTTAAAATTATTTCTAGTAGTTTCATATTTGGTCTTAGGTACAATTTTTATTTATATTACCTTTAATAATTCCTTCTGGCTTATCGATAATGGTAACTCGGGTTTTGTTGGAAAGATTGGTTATGAATTTTTAAGCACATGGTTTCCATATATTGATAACACTTACTCTGCTTATGGTTTGTTATTGCTTACTTTAATCTTTTTTCTTTTTTCTGCTGATTTAAATGTAAAGAAAATTATTACTGGAACTTTTTCTATAATTGCTTCACTGTTTAGAAGAAAAGAAAATACTATTCCCAATGTAAATTTAGAATCAGATCCTACGGAGGAGAAAAGCGAAATCATTGAAAGACCTCAACAATCATTTTCTTTTGGTGACTTAACTCAATCAGAAAAACCATCAACTAGTTTAAGATCAAAATATAAACTGCCAGCAATAGATTATTTAGACAAAAGTCCTACAAAACTTGATGCATCAGAATTAAATAAAAATCGTCCTGATGGTAAGTTTATGGAAAAAATTCTTTTAGATTTTGGTATTGATGGGAATATTAAAGCTATTAATAATGGTCCAGTTGTAAGTTTGTATGAATTTGAACCAGCTCCTGGAGTGAAAGTTTCGAAAATCATAAATTTGTCAGAAGATTTGGCACGAAATACCAGTTCAACATCAGCAAGAGTTTCTGTAATTCCTGGTAAAAATACAGTAGGTATCGAGATACCAAACGAGACGAGAGAAAGTGTATCACTTAGAGAAATTATCTCTTATGAAAAGTTTCAAAAGAAAGATGTAAAATTACCTATCGCACTTGGAAAAAGTATATCTGGAATGCCTATCGTTGGAGATCTTACCTCAATGCCTCACTTATTAATTGCTGGAACTACAGGCTCAGGCAAGTCAGTGTGCATTAATACGATTATTGTTTCATTGCTTTACAAGTTAAATCCTGATCTTTGTAAATTTATTTTAATTGATCCTAAAATGTTAGAGCTTTCAACTTACGAAGGTATACCTCATTTATTAACTCCAGTAATAACCGATGCGAAGAAAGCAACATCTGCTTTGGCTTGGACAGTGAAAGAAATGAATAGCAGATATAAACTTATGAGCAAAGTTGGAGTGAGAAACATCGATGGTTACAATGCTAAACATAAATTAAAGATGCCTTACATCGTTGTAGTAGTTGATGAAATGTCAGATTTAATGCTTGTTGCTGGCAAAGAAATAGAAAACTACATTCAAAAATTATCACAAATGGCAAGAGCTGCAGGAATACATATTATCATGGCAACGCAAAGACCGAGTGTTGATGTCATTACGGGTACAATTAAAGCAAACTTTCCAACAAGAGTTTCTTTTCAAGTAAGCTCAAAAATAGATAGTAGAACAATATTAGGAGAGCAGGGTGCAGAACAATTGTTAGGCAAAGGTGATATGTTATTCATGTCATCAGCAAATAGAATTGTTAGAATTCATGGTCCATTTGTTTCAGAGAATGAAATAGAAAAAATTGTTAACTCCATTAGAGCACAAGGTGAGCCAGATTATATGGATGAAATAACTGAACACACAAGTAGTGACGCTTCTTCTACAATAGAGGGAGAAGGTGATGAAGACGAACTATATTCACAAGCAGTTGATATAATTAAATCAGAAGGAAAAGCTTCAACAAGTTTCTTACAAAGAAAACTACAAATTGGCTATAATAGAGCAGCTAGAATTATTGATATGATGGAAGAAAAAGGTATTGTCAGTAAAGCAAATCATGTTGGTAAACGTGAAGTTCTTTAAAATTTTTACGATATTTATTTTATTATCAGTAAATCTTTCTGCTAATGAAAAAGATCAAATAGTCACTCAATTAAATAATTTAAGTTCATTAGAATTTACCTTTGATCAAGTGGTGAATGACAAAATAGAGAAGGGAAGTTGTCTTTTAGAATTTCCTGGAAAATTAAAGTGTGATTATTTTGATGATAAAAAAAAAGAATTAATCATAAATAAAAAATATTTAGCTATAACCCAGAAAAGGTATAATAAGACATATTATTACCCTATTTCAAAATCACCGTTCCTAAATATTTTATATAAAGAAAAACTTTTAAAAATTGTAAGATCTGGAGAAGTAGAATTATCTGATCAATTGATAAAATTAATTTATTTAGATGAAAACAAGATAACAGTTTTCTTTGATAGAAAAACATTGGATTTAAAAGGTTGGCAGATAATTGATCAGTATAACAATAATATAAATTTCTCTTTAAACATTGTAGCTAAAAATGATGTTTTTAAAAAAGGAACTTTCAAAATTCCAGAGATGAATTAAGCAACGAAATCGATTTCTTCTTCTTTAAATATTTCAAAACCCTTTGACTTATAATTTTGCAACGCGTATTTATGATCTAAGCTACAAGTGTGAACCCACATTCTTTCAGGGTTTTTTCTTGATGCGCTGGCAATGGCGTGATTAACTAGGGTTGAACCTAGTTTTAAACCTCTAAATTCTTTCAATACTCCCATATTTATTAATTCTACTTCATTAGAACCTGGATGATACTCTTGTTCGTAATAACCAACGAGATCCTCTCCTTTTTTTAATACGTGAGTTTCTAAATTTTTGTTTGTTACATACTTAACCCATTCACTATCTGACCATAACAACCTATCTCTCCAAAAATGATCTAAACCTATTTGCTTGTAAAAAAATTTATTTAAATGAAAATTATCTTTATTATCCAAAACAATTTTATAATTTTCTGGGAGATTTAGATCTATAGTTTTAGAAAAATCTTTTATCTCTAAAAAATATCTTTTAACTCTGGAAACCATTAGCTGACCATCTTTCCTATCTTTTCACCGGTAAAAATATGATAATGTAGATGGGGAACTTCTTGCCCTCCATCACTACCAATATTTGTAAGAGCTCGGTAACCTTTATCTTTTGAACCCATTAAATTTGCTACATGAGTGAGAGCTTTATTTAATTCAACAATCTCTTTATCAGAGGCTTTGTTATTGAAATCATCTAAATCAACATACTCACCTTTTGGTATAACTAATACATGCACTTTCTTTTGAGGATTAATGTCATGAAATGCTAAAACGTAATCGTTTTCATAAACTTTCTTACAAGGAATTTCTCCTCTAAGAATTTTAGCGAATATATTATTTTTATCGTAACTCATTTTTGTCTTTTTTTTAGTTCACTCATAACATCTTCGATTTTAATATTATTAGCCTCAAGATAAACCATCAAATGGTAAATTACATCTGCCGCCTCGTGTATTTTATTAGAGTTTTGTTCAACAGCCTCTATTAATTCTGCTATTTCTTCTTTAACTTTTGCAACACTTAAGCTTTTATCGTTGAGAAGTTTGTTTGTATAAGAATTATCAGGAGATGAATTTTTCCTCTCTCTAATGATTTGCATTAATTGCTCTAGGTTTTCAAACATATTATAATCTTACTGATACATTCTTAGAATTCAAATATTCTTTAGCTTCTTTAATTTTATATTCTCCATAATGGAAAATAGAAGCTGCTAGAACTGCACTCGCTCCACCTTTAACTATACCATCGTAAAGATGATCTAAAGTTCCTACACCACCAGAAGCAATTACAGGAATATTAGTTTTATCTGTAATTTCTTTTAATAATTCAACGTCATATCCAGACTTTGTTCCGTCTCTATCCATAGAAGTTAATAAAATTTCTCCTGCTCCATTTGTTTCCACTTGTTTAGCAAATTCTACAGCATCAATTCCTGTTTTATTTCTTCCACCGTGAGTGAACACTTCCCATTTATTATCTGAAATTTTTTTGGCATCGATAGCTACAACAATACACTGTGAGCCAAATTTTTTAGACGCTTCTTTTACAAAACTAACATCTTTAACTGCTGCTGTATTAATAGAAACTTTATCTGCACCAGCTAATAATAAATCAGTTATATTTTGAATAGTTCTAACTCCACCACCGACAGTTAAAGGAACAAAGCATTCTTTTGCAGTTTTTCTTACAATATCAATAATTGTCTCTCTGTTTTCATTCGATGCGGTAATATCTAAAAAACAAATCTCATCAGCTCCACTATCGCTGTAAATCTTAGCTTGTTCAACTGGATCTCCAGCATCTTTTAATTCAACAAAATTAATGCCTTTGACTACTCTTCCATTCTTAACATCTAAACAAGGTATAATTCTATTTTTAAGCACTAATCTCCTTCGCTAATTCATCAAGTCTAATATCACCATCATAAATAGCTTTACCAACAATGATACCTTCAATTTTTTTATTATTTAATTCTTTGGCTTTCTTAATATCATTTATTGAAGAAACACCACCTGAAATCACAACAGGACAATTAGAAAGCTCTGCAATTTTAACTGTATCATCAAAGTTGGGGCTATTCTTCATTCCATCTCTATCTATATCTGTATAAACAATTCTGCTTACTCCATAGTTATTTACTTCTTTGAGAAAATCTGTGGTTTTAACATTTAAATCTTCTTTCCAGCCTGACACAGAAAGATTTCCATCCTTTGCATCTAATCCTAAAGCAATTTGATTTTTATATTTTTGACACGCTTCTTTTAAAAATTCTTTATTTTTAATGGCACCACTTCCTAAAATTACTTTCTCTGCGCCTGCATTTATATATTGTTTAATACTATCGATCGATCTTACTCCACCACCTATTTCAATTTTTAAATCATATTTACTTACTATTTCTTGAATAATTTTTAGATTAACAGTCTTGCCAGTTAAAGCTCCATCTAAATCAACAATATGTAAATTTTTAAAACCGTATTCTTTAAATTTACCTGCTTGATCAATAGGTGATATTTTATATTCAGTTTTATTTTCAAAGTCTCCTTTAATTAACCTAACACACTTTTTATCTTTGATGTCTATTGCAGGAAATATTTTCATTATAGTTTTATAAAGTTATCAATTATTTTTAATCCTGTTTTATCACTTTTCTCTGGGTGAAATTGAGTACCAAATAAATTTTCTCTCTCGACTGCACATACAATCTTTGATGAATAATTTGTTTTTGCTGAAATCACTGACTTGTCTTCAGGAACAAATTCGTAACTATGAACAAAGTACATGTGGGAATTGTTTTTTATATCTTTAAATATTTTGCTTTCTTTTTTTATTTCAATTTCGTTCCAGCCAATATGAGGAAGCTTGAATTTGCCATTTTTATTGTCAATTTTAGAAACTTTTCCAGCAATCCAACCTAGTCCTTTTGTTTCTGCTTCTTCATACCCAACATCAGCAAACATCTGTAAGCCCACACAAATACCTAATAAAGGTTTCTTATTTATAATTGCAAAATCTTTTAACGTATCTACTAATCCATTAATCTTATTTAGAGAGTCAACACAGCTTTTAAATGAACCTTGGCCAGGTAACACGATTTTATCACTAGATTTAATTTTTTTAATATCAGAAGTTACTTCTAGATTGACTTTACCTTTGGCGACCTCTGTAAAAGAGTTAATGACTGAGCTTATATTGCCCGATTGGTAGTCAACAATTGTGACGTTCATCAAAATTAAATAGAGCCTTTTGTCGAAGGTATTGAGTTTTTAATTCTTTTATCTATCGCTAATGCATCTTTTAATGATCTAGCTAAACCTTTATAACAAGACTCAATTTTGTGGTGACTATTTTCACCATAAATATTTTCTATGTGCAATGTAACTCCGGCAGATTGGGAAAATGCTTGGAACCATTCTTTAAACAATTCTGTATCCATCTCACCAAGTTTCTCAACCGGTAAATTAACTTTCCAAATTAAATAAGGTCTATTGGAAACATCTATTGAAACCCTGCTTAAAGTTTCATCCATTGGAATCATCGTTGACGCGTATCTTGTAATACCTTTTCGATTACCAGCAGCTTTTTTTATAGCTTCGCCTATAGCTATGCCCGTATCCTCTGTCGTATGATGTAAATCAATATGAGTATCGCCCTTGGCATTAACTTCTAAATCAATTAAAGAGTGCTTAGACAATTGTTCTAACATGTGGTCTAGGAAACCAATTCCAGTTTTAATTTTATATTTACCTTTACCGTCTAAATTTACGGAAACAGAAATACTGGTTTCTTTTGTTTTTCTACTAATTTTTGCTTTTCTTGCCATAAATTAACACTGATTTATCTTTGATATATATATAATCAGTCATTTTATCAATAAATCAGATTTACTATTGAAGATCTTAAATTAATCTCCACATATAACATAATGAATACAGCTGAAAAATGGCATGGAACAACAATTGTTTTACTTCGAAAGAATGGTGAAACTGTAGTAGCTGGAGATGGACAAGTCAGCTTAGGCAATACTGTTCTAAAAAGTAAAGCTAAGAAAGTAAGAAAAATTGAAAGCAGAGGTGTAATAGCAGGTTTTGCAGGCTCAACCGCAGATGCTCTTACTTTATTTGAGAGGTTAGAAGCAAAATTGGAAAAACATGCTGGCAATTTACAAAGAGCGGCAGTAGAGCTTGCTAAAGATTGGAGAAGTGATAAATTTTTAAGAAGACTAGAAGCTTTAATGGCTGTAGCAGATAAGAAACATAGTTTTATAATTTCTGGAACAGGTGATGTTTTAGAACCGGAAGATGGAATAATTGGAATTGGTTCGGGTGGTAACTACGCACTTGCAGCTGCAAAGGTACTAGCTGAAACTGATATGGGTGCAGAAGATATTGCTAGAAAATCTATTAAAGTTGCGTCAGATATATGTGTATTTACTAATAACAACGTTACAGTGGAAAAAGTTTAACATGGCACCAACTAATAAAGTTACAAATTTAAAAGTAGTAAAAAAAGATAAAGAAACTTCTAAAGTAAGTGCTTTATCACCCAGAGAAATAGTTTCAGAATTGGATAGATATGTAATCGGTCAAAAAGACGCAAAGAAAGCTGTGGCTGTTGCTTTAAGAAATAGATGGAGAAGACAAGCTTTATCAGATGAAATGAAAGATGAAGTTCTTCCTAAGAATATTTTAATGATTGGTCCAACAGGTGTGGGTAAGACCGAAATATCTAGAAGGCTTTCAAAATTGGCAGAAGCTCCTTTTATAAAAGTTGAAGCAACAAGATTTACTGAAGTTGGATATGTAGGTAGAGATGTAGAGCAAATCATTAGAGATTTAATTGAAATAGCTATAGCTATGGAAAGAGAAAAAAAAAGAAAAGAAGTTAAAGCTAAAGCCGAGTTGAAAGCAGAGGAAAAAGTATTGGATGCGCTCGTAGGAAATAAAGCAAGTGTTGCAACAAGGGAGAGCTTTAGAAAAAGATTAAGAAATGGTGATTTAGATGATAATGAAATTGAAATAGAGGTTCAAAATACATCTTCTCCACTTCAGAGTTTTGAAATACCTGGGATGCCGGGTGGGAATGTTGGAATGGTAAATCTCGGAGATATTCTTGGAAAATCTATGGGTGGTAAAAAAGGTAAAAAGAAAAAAATGACTGTTAAAGAATCCCACGACATTTTGGTAGCACAAGAGTCAGACAAAATGATCGAAGAGGATAAAATTATTATTGAAGCTAAAAAAGCTACAGAAGAAAATGGAATAGTTTTCTTAGATGAAATTGATAAGGTTTCTGCAAGAAGTGATAGAATAGGGGGTGACGTTTCGAGAGAGGGTGTTCAAAGGGATCTATTGCCTCTCATAGAGGGCACAACTGTAAGCACTAAACACGGTCCAATAAAAACAGATCATATTTTATTTATAGCCTCGGGGGCATTTCAATTAGCTAAACCATCTGATTTGTTACCTGAATTACAAGGTAGGTTACCAATAAGAGTTGAATTAGATGCACTAAAAGAAGACGATTTCAAAAGGATCCTTAAAGAACCTGATAACAGCTTAATCAAACAGTATAAGGAATTGCTAAAAACTGAAAATGTAAATCTTGAATTTACAAATGATGGAATAGATATGCTTGCCAAAATTTCTGCGGAAGTAAATTCATCTGTCGAAAATATAGGTGCAAGAAGACTTCATACTATAATTGAAAAAGTTTTAGATGATATTAGTTTCAATGCTACTGATAGAGCAGGAGAAACTATTACGATTGATCAAACATACGTACAAAATAATTTAGGTAATTTAGTAAAAGATACTGATTTATCTAAATTCATTTTATAAGTTTTTAAATTTAATAATTATCGCTCCTTCACCGCCATCGTTTCTATCGGCTTCATTAATCGAAATAATATATTTATTAAGCTCAAAATTAGTTTTTATGAACTCGGGAATAGAGTATTTTAATTTTCCTAATCTCTTGGATATAAATGCATCTTTGTCACTTGTTGAATGAATACCTTTTCCAGTTATAAGCAACAATTCTTTGTATTTATTTTCAACACAATGTTCTATAATTTCTTTAACTTTATTATTTGCCTCATCCAAGGTAAACCCGTGTAAATCAAATTTATAACGCTCTCTTCTCTGAACATTTCTAATATTTTTTTGGTCCTTGTCGTATAAATCTGTTGGGTTTTTAATGTAGTCTTCCCAAACTTTCTTGTCTTCTTTGTTGGGTACTTTTTTTTTTGTCACTTGCTGATAATTTCAGACAAATACCAATTAGGATTTTTTTGTTTAATATTTCTTGTAAATTTCCAGCTATCAGTAACAAATTTAATTTTATCTGGATTACCTTCTATTATCTTATTCTCTTTATCTTTTTTTACTGATATGACTTCTGCAACAAAGTTTACAGTTGCAAATAAATTATCTTTTATTTTTTCGTATTTTTCAACTGATGACTCTTTTATACCAATAAAAGTGAATTCAGATTTTATACCCTCTTTATTTCTTGATTTAATAGCATCTGAAAAATTTGAAAACATATTAGATGATAACAAGCTTTTAAGTTTTATTAAATCACCTGTTGCAAAAGAAGATAAAATAGTCTCGTAAGCAATTTCAGCACCTCTTAAAAAATCTTTTTTATCCTTTCCTTCTAAGGTCTCTAAATTTTGATTAGCTGGTTTAGTTTCATTTTTTGGTATATTGAATTCTTTTTCAGCAAAACCTGAAAAAGCTTTGGGCTCATGACCTGTTTTTCTACCCAGTATACTTCTAAGTCGCAGGATGATAAAACCAGCGATCATTCCTAATAAAATAATATCTAAATAACCAAAATTACTACTCATAATTTGATAAATATACATTAATCATATATTTTTGTATCAGACAAATGAACCCATTTTTTTTAATTTTTATTGTTTTACCAGCGATTGAAATATTCCTTTTCATCAAAATAGGGGGTCATATAGGTGCTTTTAATACAATTGCTCTTATTTTTTTTACAGCAATACTTGGAGTCTATTTTGCAAAATTACAAGGAATTCAAACATTAAAATCGGGTATGCTGAATTTATACCAAAATAAATTGCCTTTTTATGAAATAATATCCGGCGCATCCATAGCAATAGCTGCATTACTGCTAATTATTCCTGGATTCTTTACAGATTTTATTGGTTTCTTATTTTTAATCCCCTTTACTAGAAAATTTTTTTTTTCTATTGCGATAAAAAATAAATCAAAATCAGAAGAAAATAGTAAGAAAGAAATTATAGATGGAGAAATAATAGATCATAAAAAAGATGAGTTATAAAATTATTGGAAAATATATAAAAGATTTAAAATTCAGTATACCCAATCCTAAAACATTTTTTCTTCTATCAAAAGATATCGCAAAATATAAAATTAATATTGATATTAAAAGTAGTCAAATAAAACAAAATATAATTGAAGTTCTTACAAGTTTAAGTCTTACTTCAGAAGAGAAAAATTTTGAAAAAATTAATACTAAAATAATCTTCTCAACCATTGTTGAATTAAATAATGAAAAAACTGTGAAAGAGGAGATGGAAAAAATAATACTTATTAAAGTACCTAGCGAAATTTACTCTGAGTTAAGAGGAATTTTTATTTTTTTATTTGAAAACTCTGGATTTAAGGACGTACAAATTAGCAAAGAAGTGGATTTTGAAAGATTATATCGAATGAGAAAAGTTCAGTAAAAATTTTTCTTAAGGTCAGAACTTATAAATTCTTTATGATTTTGAATTTCAATATCTGATATTTTTACAATTGCCCTGCTATAATCTTTAGCTTTGCTTATATTTTGTTCCGAAACATTATTAGTAAGATTAAATTTGGGTTCTTTAGCATCTAATAAATTTATATATACCTCTCTAAGTAGCTCACAATCCAATAAAGCGTTGTGTTTTGTTCTTCGTGAAAGATCTATATTAAACCTTCTGCAAAGTGCATCTAATGAATTTGACGCTCCAGGGAATTTATTCCTAGCGACCTCTAAAGAATCTATAACAAATTTTTTATTAATTTTATCTTTTTTCAATAGCCCTAGCTCGCCATCCAAAAAACTTAGATCAAAAGAAGCATTATGAATTATAATCTTTTTATTTTGAATAAAATCTAAAAATTCATCAGCTATTTGATCAAAAGTTCCTTTGTCTTTCAAAAAAGTATAAGAAAAGCCATGAACTTTAAAGGCCTCTTCGGGTACATTTCTTTTTGGATTTATTAACTTATGAAAAAAATTTCCAGTCGGGATTAAATCTTTTGTTTCAATGCAAGCTATTTCTAGGATCTTATGCCCATCTCTAAAGGATAATCCTGTAGTTTCTGTATCCAGAAAAATTTCATTCATATTTAGTAATTATAGTTGATAGATTTTTTTTTAAAATCTTTAAATTTTTTTCGTTCACAACTACATGATCACAAAATTTGATTTTTTTATGGTCTTTCATTTGCTTATTATCAAGCAAATCAAACATTTTTTTATTACCTCTTTTAGATTTAAATCTTTCAAGTCTTATTTTGTACTTAGATTTTATGAAAACAACAGTGTTAAAAAATTTTGTTAATTTACTTTCTATAAGCAAAGGAATTTCATAAAAAAGCATTTTTTTATTTTTATTCTTCAAGGTAAATTTCATCATTTTTTTTCTTACTAGTGGGTGAATTATTTTTTCTAATTTACTAAGATTTGCCTTATTTTTAAGTATCAGCTTCTTGAGGGATGATTTGAGTTGTTTATTATTTTTAACTCTAAATTTTTTACTGATAAAAATTTTAAAATTCTTATTTTTATAAATTTCTTGAACAGCATTATCTGCGCTAAAGAGCGGTCCACGACCGGTCGACAAAATTTTACTTGCAGTTGTTTTGCCTGATGAAAGTGAACCTGTTATACCAATTTTAATCATTTTAATTTTGAATTTAATAATTCGATTAATTCATTATCAATTTCTGGGTTAATTTTATTCCATAAGTAAAAAGATTTTTGACCCTGATAAATAAACATATCAAGACCATTAAAAACTTTTTTGCCTTCCTCTTTGAGATGCTTGTATGTTTTTGTTTGTAATGGATTGTAAATTGTATCAATATAAGTAACGCTTTTTTTTGTGCTTGTGAAATTAAATTTAAAATCCTCTCCGTCTTTAAGTCCTAAACTAGTTGCATTTACAATTATGTCAAAATTTTTTATTTCATTTTCTAGACTCTCCCATTTTAATATATCTAAATATTTAAATTTTTTTTTTAAGAAAATACATTTTTCATTAGTTCTATTAGATATTGTAATTTTTTTTACACCTGTCTTTTTAAGTGACAAAATTACAGATGGTGAAACCCCGCCAGCGCCAATCACCAGAGCGTTTTTACTACCACAGTTATCTATTTCTTTTAAGTAAGCAGCTTGTAAACCAAAAACATCTGTGTTTTCACCAATGATCTTATTGTTATCAAATAAGACTGTGTTAACCGATCCAGTTAATTCCGCATCATTTACAATTTTATCTACATAATTGATAATTTTTTGCTTAAAAGGTAAAGTTACATTAATACCAGCTATTTCCTTATTTCTAATTTTTTTTATAATATCTTCTAAATCTTTATCATTTGCCTCTATAGTAGAATAGCTAGCTTTAACTCCATATTTTTTAAACCAATACTCATGCAAAACAGGTGATAATGAATGTTTAATAGGATTTCCTATGATCAAAAAAATTTTTTTCATTTTTTATTATGGTTTATATAATTTATAATCTCCTTAATTGGTAAACCCATAATCGAATCTTTGTCTCCTTTAATATACTCGAATAGTTCTAAACCGTCTGCCTCAATTTGATAAACTCCATAAGAGAGTAATGTCTCTGTCTTTATTTTTTTTAAATATTGATTTAATTGATTATCGCTGAGATTTTTCATTTTAAGTTCCGACGAGTCAGAATGATTCCATATCATGGAACCATTTTTTGAAATGCAAACTGAGCTTATTAAATAGTGTATTGAGTTATTGAGTTTTTTTAAAATTGAAAAAGCTTCATTTCTAGATTTTGGCTTATTAATTAATTGATCATTGAGTGAAACCACACTGTCTGCACCAAGAACTAAGCGATTGGGATTTTTGTTACTAACCTTTATTGATTTTATTTCGGCAAGATTCTTAGAAATTGACAGTGGATTTGCCCCCTCTGCTAGAAGAGACTTTTTTACTTCTTCTTCATCAATGTTTGAAACTATAACTTCGTGATCAATTTTATATTTGTCTAAAATTTGTTTCCGTACTCCACTCTTCGAAGCTAAAATTATTTTCATTTATTTTTTTTAATATCAATTATTTTTAAAATAGAAGCAGCGGTTTCCTCAACTGACCGTCTAGTTACATCAATTATAGGCCAATTATTTTTTTTAAATAATTTTTTCGAGTCCTCTACTTCTTTTTTTATAGAATCTAAATCAGTGTAATCCTTAAGTTTTTGATCTTTCATTATTGCTACTCTGTTTCTCCTAATATCAGATAACCTTTCAGGGTCTGCGATTAAACCAATTATACAAGAAGTCTTATTGAACTTTAAATTTTCAGGTATTATTTGATCTAAGACAAGCGGGATATTTACTGTTTTATAACCTCTATTAGCAAGATAAATGGAAGTTGGAGTTTTGCTAGTCCTGCTAACTCCTAACAAAATCACGTCTGCATTATCAATATCATCAACTTTTTTTCCATCATCGTGTGACATAGTAAATTGTATAGCCTCTATTCTTTTATAATAATCATCGTCTAAAACATGCTGAGCACTAGGTTTATGTATAGCTTTTTGATTTAATAATTTAGAAAAACTTAAAATTAAGTTTCCAAGAACACCAAAACAAGGGACAGAAGATTTTTCACTTTGTTTTGTAAGATATTTGGCTAATCTTGTTTCGACTATCGTATATAATATAATAGCATTGTCTATATTATCACATTCTTTGATAATTTTATCAATTTGCTGTTCAGTTCTTATAAATGCAAATTCTTTTTTCTCGTATTCAAAATTAGCAAATTGTGACTTAAGAGACAAAAATATTCTATCTAACGTTTCTCCAGTTGAGTCAGACACAAGATATACATTGTATTTTTGGTTCATAATTTTGTTAATAAAGTATTAATTAATTAACTTTTTACACTTTTAAAAAAAAATAGAAAAAATAACTAACAATTATTAACACTATTTAAACAATTTATTGAATGTTAATAATATTATGTTTTAGATGTTTATAAAACCTATAAACGTTCTAAAATCACTTAAAATGAGGATACTTATAAACCATCAAATGTATAAAAGATGTATAATTAGTTATATAACTTAATAACAGGACCTAAAGCTTTTAATACACTTATAAACTTTTTATTATTTAATGAGTAATCTTAAACAAATATTAATAAATAAAAAAATTTGTAAATCAGTTTGGTTTATGAGACAAGCAGGACGTTATTTACCCGAATTTCGAGAAATTAGATCACAAAATGAAAATTTTATTAATCTTTGTCTAAATAGTGAGTTAAGCTCTAAAATTACCTTACAACCTATTGAAAGATTTAACTTAGACTCTGCAATAATTTTTTCAGATATTTTGATGATACCTTATGCACTCAATCAAAAAGTTGAATTTTTAAAAAACCATGGGCCGAAACTAGAAACTTTTAATTTAAAAAATTTTTTAAAGAACGATGATCTTATGTTTACTAAAAAACTTAAACCAGTTTATAAAGCGATAGAAATTACTAGAAAAAAATTAAATAAAGAAAAATCATTAATATCTTTTATAGGAGCACCATGGACCTTATTAGTATACATGATTGGGGCTAAACTAAATAAAAATGAAATTAATTTAGACATAATTAATAAAAAAAAAGATGAAATTGACTTGATATTAGAAAAGTTAATTAATTATCTTTGTTTACATATTGAAAATCAAATTAGGGCGGGTGCTGATGTAGTTCAGATTTTTGACTCTTGGGCCGGATTAATACCACAGGAGGATCTTAATAATTTTTGTTATTCACCAAATTTTAAAATCGTAGAGTTTTGTAAAAAGAAAAGTATACCTGTAATCTGTTTTCCAAGAGGTATTAAAGAAAATTACAAAGACTTTAATGACATAGTAAAACCAGACGGAATAAATATAGACTATAATGTTGATCCCAAATGGGCTAGCGAAAATCTGAAAGATACAGTAATCCAAGGAGGGTTAGACCCAAAAATTTTATTATTAGCTGATGAGGAAATTTTTAATAAAGCTAGAAAATATTTAGACGCATTCACAGGTTTACCTTATGTTTTCAATCTAGGACATGGTATGCTACCAGAAACAAACCCGGATAAAGTAAAAAAACTGATAAAATTTTATAGAGGGTATTAATGATGCAACAAGATCATCCAGAAGTAAAATTCGGTAAAACAGGTGTGTTGCTAGTAAACTTAGGAACACCAGACTCAACAAGTTGGTGGGATATCAGAAAATATTTAAAAGAATTTTTATCTGATAGAAGGGTAATAGAAGTCAACCCTGTTTTATGGCAAATCATTTTAAATTTATTTATACTTACATTCAGACCATCTAAGACAGCTCATGCTTATAAAAAAATTTGGAGAAATGAGTCTAACGAGTCTCCTTTGTTATATTTTACTAGAAGTCAGGCAGAAAAATTAAATAAAAAAATAGGAAATGAAAAAGTTATTATCGATTTTGCAATGAGATATGGTAATCCGAGCATAAAATCAAAACTAAATATTCTTAAAGATGCTGGATGTGAAAATATAATTATACTTCCTTTGTATCCACAATACGCAGCAGCAACAACAGCAACCGTTTGTGACGAAGTTTACAGGTCGCTTATGGGTATGAGATGGCAACCAAGTTTACAAATAATACCTCATTATGAGAGCGAGCCAATATACATAGATGCCCTTATAAAAAGCATTAAAGGAAAATTAGGGAGCATAAAGTGGAAACCAGATCTAATTATTTCTTCATATCATGGTATTCCAAAAAAATATTTTGATAAAGGAGACCCTTATCATTGCTATTGTCATAAAACCACAAGGCTTATGAAGGAAAATTTTAATGAAATAGACATTCAGACGACTTTTCAGTCAAGGTTTGGGCCGCAAGAGTGGTTAAAACCATACACAGATAAAACTTTAGAAAGCTTGCCAAGCAAAGGAGTTAAAAATTTATTAGTTATTTGCCCAGGTTTCGCTTCTGATTGTGTAGAAACTCTAGAGGAAATTGATATTCAAGGAAGGGAAAGCTTTATAGAAAATGGTGGCGAAAATTTTGATTTAATACCATGTCTTAATGATAAATCAGAACATATTAATTTGTTTGAAAAGTTAGTTAAAAAATATATTTAAAGATGAATACTTACCTTTTGTTTAAATCTTTACATCTAATAGCAGTTGTTTCTTGGATGGCAGGACTTTTATATTTACCAAGAATATTTGTTTATCATTCAGAGGCAGATCATGAGTCCCAGAAAACTGTTTTTAAAACTATGGAAAGAAAACTTTATAATTATATTATGATGCCAGCTATGCTGTTATCTTGGTTATTTGGTATGTTATTAATTCATACTCTTGGATTTGGTGTTTTTTCTGAATTGTGGATGCAATTAAAAACAGCACTAGTTGTTATATTAACTTTTTACCATTTTTTACTTGGAAAATATCTTGGAGAATTTGCAATAGATAACAATACTAAACGTTCTAAGTACTTTAGAATTATTAACGAAGTACCCACGATTATACTTATTGTTGTGGTATTTCTTGTGATTTTTAAGCCATTATAAAAGGTCTTGAATTTTTCTAAAAAAAACATATATTTTTAATACTTCCCAATTAATCAATTCAATCACATGAACTTACAAGAATTAAAACAAAAGAACCCAGCAGAGCTTATTAATGAAGCTGAAAAACTAGGTATAGAAAATCCCAGTACATTAAGAAAGCAGGAAATTCTTTTTGCTATTTTAAAAAAACTGGCTGAAAAAAATGAGCAAATTACAGCTACTGGTGTGCTGGAAGTCTTGCAAGATGGCTTTGGTTTTTTAAGAGCTATAGAGTCAAATTATTTGCCAGGGCCAGATGATATTTATGTCAGCCCAAGCCAAATTAGAAGATTTGGCTTAAGAACAGGAGATTCGGTTGAAGGTGAAATCAGAGGGCCTAAAGATGCTGAAAGATATTTTGCTTTACTAAAAGTTAATAAAATTAATTTTGATGAGCCAGAGAAAGGTAAAAATAAAATTGCCTTTGATAATTTGACCCCCCTTTATCCAAATGAGAGAATTAAATTAGAAGTTGAAAGTACCAAAGTTGAAAAAAAACCTGACAACACTGCAAGACTTATAGACCTAGTTAGTCCAATCGGTAAAGGGCAACGTTCATTAATAGTTTCACCACCAAGGGCTGGTAAAACAATTATTCTTCAAAACATTGCTCAATCGATTACAGCAAATCATCCAGAGTGTTATTTGATGGTTCTTTTAATTGACGAAAGACCAGAAGAAGTAACAGATATGCAACGGTCAGTAAAAGGTGAGGTGGTAGCGTCAACATTTGATGAACCAGCTTCAAGACACGTAGCCGTAGCAGAGATGGTAATAGAAAAGGCTAAGAGATTAGTTGAACATAAAAAAGATGTAGTAATTTTATTAGACTCAATCACAAGGTTAGGGAGGGCTTACAATGCTGTTATACCAAGCTCGGGAAAAGTTTTAACCGGAGGTGTAGACGCTAACGCACTTCAAAGACCAAAAAGATTTTTTGGAGCAGCACGTAATGTCGAAGAAGGCGGATCGTTAACTATTATTTCAACTGCTTTGATTGATACCGGTAGCAGAATGGATGAGGTTATATTCGAGGAGTTTAAAGGGACCGGTAATTCTGAATTAATACTTGATAGAAAAGTTGCAGATAAAAGAATCTATCCTGCATTAGATATAACTAGATCGGGAACAAGAAGGGAAGAGCTTCTGTTTGAAAAAGATGATCTATCTAAGATGAATGTATTAAGAAGAATAATAAGCCCAATGGGAACTATGGATGGAATAGAATTTTTAATTGCTAAATTAAAAAATACAAAGAATAATGCTGACTTCTTTGATTCTATGAACAAGTCGGCGAATTAAATTTATTGTATCGTTTGATTGTTTAAGCCTGTTTCGTATAAATAAAAACTGATTATACTTTCAAGTGTATGAACTTTATCCGTTATCGATATTGCCTCCAATAATTTCTGCTTTTCTTCATTAGTAACGGGAGCAATCATAGCTAATGTGTTAATTTTTTGAGATTGGTCTAACTTTTCAAATTCTTTCCAATTTAGTAAAAGCCCGTTTTTTTTGAAAAAATTTCTAGCTTTTTCCATCAAAGATAAAGTATCGATTTCATTTTTAATAACTTTAATATCTTCATCAAAGTCGCTATAGTCAACTTTAAATTCGCGATACATTTTTTCATTTGAGATTTCTTCTAAAATTTTAAATCGAGAAACGCCCGTAAGGTTTATTATTATTCTACCATCTCTACTTTTTTGGTAGTCGCTTATTTTTCCTAAACAACCCACTTGATATACGCTTTCACCTTCTTTTTTAGACTGAACCATTCCCATCAATTTATCTTTATTGTAAGCATCGTTAACTAAATTTAAATACCTTTGTTCAAAAATATTCAAAGGTAAATTTGTTTTGGGAAAATATATTACTCCACTCAAAGGAAATACTGGAATGGTCTGGGGAAAATTTTTCATAATTTTACTATATAAAAAAAAATGATCTCCCGATAGCGGCATTTTATAATGGTTGACCATTCATCATTCTGTATACTATAATTATTTTAAGGCGGGCATAGCTCAGTGGTAGAGCGTCTCGTTGCCAACGAGAAGGTCGAGGGTTCGAACCCCTTTGCCCGCTCCAATTAATGGAAGATTTATCAAAAAAAAAATGTATTGCGTGCACCGGGGATATTCCTCCACTTGATATTAGTGAAATACATAAGTACCTTAAAAAAGTTGATGGATGGGACGTAAAAAATAACAACGATAAAAGTTATTATTTAATTAAAAATTTCAAATTTAGGAATTTTGAAGAAAGTCAAAATTTTGTAATCAAGGTTGGCAAAATAGCTGAAGAGGAGAATCATCATCCGGATATCTCATTTGGTTGGGGATATTGTAAAATAAAAATTTTCACCCATGCTATTAAGGGATTAGCTGAAAGTGATTTTATTTTAGCTGCAAAAGTAGATAAAATAGATCAGTGATTGAAATGCCTTACACCAGTAAAAAACATTTTTATTTTTGCTTTATTTGCAGCATTTATAACTTCCTGATCTCTAATTGAACCACCAGGTTGAATTATAGTTTTAACACCTGCTTTTATAAGAGCATTCATTCCATCAGCAAAAGGAAAAAAAGCGTCTGATGCTGCAATAGAGTATTTTATTTTCGAAGATTGAAATTGCTTTGCTTTTTGTATAGCAATTTTACAACTGTCTAACCTACTTGGTTGTCCAGCACCTATACCTATTGTTGAAAAATTATTACAAAGCACTATTGCATTAGACTTCACGTATTTACATACATTAAATGCAAATTTAATTTCAGCCAATTCTTTTTTAGTGGGTTTTAATTTAGTTACACACTTCAATTTTTTTCTATCTAAAACAATATTATCTTTACTTTGAATTAAAAAAGAACCGTCAAATATTTTTATTGATGCGAGTCTTTTCAGTTTAAAGTTAGAGATGTCAATAATTCTTAGATTTTTTTTTCTTTTTAGAATTTTTAAAGACTCATTGTCAAACCCTTTGGCAAGAATTACCTCTAAAAAATTTTTAGTGATTTCGTTAGCAATTTTTTTATTTATTCTATAATTACAGGCGATAACCCCACCGAAAGCACTTATAGGGTCCGATGCATATGCATTTTTAAAAGATATTATTGGTATTTTATTCTCAGATACACCACAAGGATTCGTATGTTTAATAATTACCGTGCCAGAATTTTTCTTCAAAGTATCCAAAATCTCCAAAGAAGCGAACATATCACTATAATTGTTATAACTTAGTTCTTTACCATGAACTTGATTGAAACCTAGTTGTTCGTCATCATAATCATTCACATATAAAGAACTTTGTTGGTGAGGATTTTCACCGTATCTTAGTTTTTGCAATTTTCTTCCAAATATAGTTTTTCTCTCAGGAAACTCTATTTTAAGCTTTTTATTAAACCAATTAGCAATCATGGCATCGTAATATGCAGTTAGGCCGAATGCTTTTGATGACATTAATTCTCTAAATTTCAAAGAAGTTTTTCCTTTCAAATTTTCTAGTTCTTTGATTAAAGACCTGTAATCATTTCTGTTAGTCACAATAGTTACATTTTTAAAATTTTTAGCTGCAGCTCTAACTAAAGTTGGACCACCAATATCAATATTTTCAATAATTTGATTTGGATTTTTTATGTTTAAAACAATTTTCTGAAATGGATAAAAATTTACTATTATAAGATCAATAGCAGGAAAGTTTTGTTTATACATTTCATTTTTATGTTTCTTATTTTGCCTATCGTGAAGAATGCCAGCATGTATTTTTGGATGAAGAGTTTTAACCCTACCATCCAACATTTCTTTAAAACCTGTATATTTGGATAGCTCCGTGCATTGATATCCTAACTTTTTTATTGAGTTATAAGTTCCACCTGAACTTATAATATTGATGTTAAACTTTTTAAGAGCTTTTAAGAGTGATATTAAATTTTCTTTGTTAGCAACTGATATCAAAGCATTTTTAACTTTCAAATTCATTCTTAAATATTTTTTCTAATTTCCCAATTAAAGGTTTTATTTTTATTAACTAGATTACCACTTATGGTTATACAAGCATTATCTATTATTTTTTTTCCACCTAAAAAAACACTTTTTTCTATCTTTAAATTTTCATCACTAATAGTGAAGAGAAGGGATTTATTTTTAGAAATTTGAATCAGTGCACTGTTCCCACTCATAGTTTTAATTACGTTTAGCTCAGGATTAATGTGAAATCTGAAAGCATATCTTATAGGATACCCATCCTTTGCTTTGAATATATGATCAACACCCTTTAAGTAATTATCTTCTTTATCTAAATAAACCTCCCTTTTGTGAGTACACCCAAATTTTTTCTCATAACCATTATTAGACGCTGAACATCCTATAAAATCATTTTCATTTTTTGCAAAAAAATGAAAAGATTTAAAGCTATTTTGTATTGAATTGCCAAATACTCTATTAATTGTTTCATTTTTCTCAAATTTTGTCACTGAAGTATCATTAATACTTAAAGTTGATTGACACGCTGTAAGCCTGCTTAATAATTCTGCTTTTTGTGAGATATGATTTCCAAATCCCGAATTTGTTATAATCTTAATACCGTCTATAAAATATTCAAATGAAAGAGGTCCCGACTGATATGATTTGGAAAATTTTTTTTTAGGAGGTTTGTCAGTGTCTATTATTAAAAAATGACTTTTATGTTTTATTTTGTACAAACCGCCCAGACTTTTATTTTTGCCATTAGGTTTAAAACCATCCAAATATTTTTTAATCTGATTTAAATTTGTATATGCGTAAGCTCCATTGAACAAAGGCAACTGATCATCTGGTGTTTTAATATAATGAACACAGTTGAGATTTTTATCAATAATGTCATCTAAAAATTCTGGAACATATTTTTGACTATCTCTAATTACTTCTCTACAAAATATTAAATATTTGGAAAAAAAAATTAAATCTTCAGGATTTCTTGATAAGGGAAATCCTTCATCATCGAAAAATTTTTTTATAAGTATCTCTAACTCTTTGACTCCAATATCAAAATTTTCTTTATATTCTTTGAAAACCAGCCCTGTTAAAATAATAGCAATTAAAATTTCAATTTTTTTTGACGGATCATTTTCAAAATTTATATTTTTTTTTAAATGATTTGTTTGCCTAACAATAGAATTTAAAAAATTTCTTCTGAATTCGAATGTGCTATTTTTCAAAATAATATCTACATTTAAAATCCAGCTAACTACTCTCCTACTTAAAGTAGAAGTATCCCATATTTTTTTATTATATTTTGAGTTTTTTAACATCCAAATATAAATAATTTTTTTTAATTTTGTATGATCAGTTTTTCTATCTACTAGACTAAGCCAAAAGAAATTATGCATTTGATCAGTATCTTTTTTTTTATCCTCGATCCAAAAAATATTTGGATTTATTTCACTAATTTTAAATGAGTGACCATAATAAGAAGTAATAATTGAAAGTAAAAAAGGATTCGGATTATAGTAGATTTGTTGCGGGATTTTACTTTCTAAAGATTTGTTATAGTTTCCTGAAGAATAATATAATTTTTTAAAAAATTTTGTACATATAATTCGACATGCGATAAAATAAAAATAGATACTTTTCAAAACAGACATCTATTAATTGTTTCTGAGAATTTCTATATTTTTTTTGAGGTTGCCCTCATTTTCTTTAAAAACAGTTGACCCCGATACAAGAATATTTGCACCAGCATTCTTTGCTTTAGAACAATTTTCAAAATTAATTCCACCATCTATTTCAACATCAACTTTTAACTTTTTTTCATTTATAAATTTTCTAATTGATTTTGTTTTTTCTAAGACCTCTGGCATAAATTTTTGCCCACCAAACCCAGGTTCAACGCTCATAATTAAAACCAAGTCTATTTGGTTTAAATAATCTTTCACTAAATTTATATTACTTTTAGGTTTTAAAGAAATACCAACTTTTTTATTTTCTTCTTTTATTAACTTTATTGTTTTTGAAACATTTTTGGTTGCTTCTGGATGAAAAGTAATAATATCTGCACCAGCATTTGCAAAATCTTTTATAAAATTATCAACGGGTGAAATCATCAAGTGAACATCAAAAGTTTTTTTAGTAAGTGGCCTAAGTTTTTTTATTACCTCTGGTCCTATTGTAAGATTCGGAACAAAATGTCCGTCCATGACATCAATATGGATGTAATCTGCGCCAGCTTTTTCCAAAGAAATTACCTCTTCACCTAATTTGCTGAAATCAGCAGACAAAATTGAAGGAGAAATTTTAATTATTCCACTCATAATTAATTTATATTTTAAACTAAAACTTTGTCAAAAAAATTAAGGCTTTAGTTGAATAACTGGTAAAGCTGCCTTGAAAAATCACTTTCAAGTGGAAATGCTAACATTCCCCATACATCATAGCCTAAAATATAAGGCATAGCATAAAATCTAAACAAATAAAAAAACCAAGCGACGTAGAGAGCAATAAACGGGCCAAATAAAAAGCTTGGTGTGATAAATTTAAATAAATTAATAATTGGATTTGTGTATTTTACAAAAACTCTCATAAAAAAAAATGTAGAGTCTTCCCTTTGAAATATGTTCATAAATGCTCGACCTATTAAAGTCCACATAATTGTGCCAAGCACATAATCTAAAACTATTGCCCAAGTAGGTATCATATTTTTAAATTATCATTATTTAGGTAAAAAAAAAGGGGCGAAAAATTCGCCCCTTTTAATTTTTAATTATTTTTTATTAGTGTTGCTTACCAAGAATAGCTTTACCTGTAGGTATTCTTGTATCGTCTACCATTTTCTGCACAGATGGAGATGGTTCTTTAGTCATTAAACTAACTACTACCATTACCACTAAACAGATCGGTGCACCGATTAAACCAAATCTTAAGTGGTCGATACCTAAGAATGGAGTATTTACACCACCGAATATTGGTACTGAGAATTTAGGGAACACCCACAATAAGTATAATGTTCCTGAAGCAATTCCCGCTATAATACCAGCGATTGCACCAGCCCTAGTAGCTCTTTTCCACCATACACCAAGCACAAGTGGGAAGAATAAGCCTGACATTGCAAAGTCGAATGCCCAAGCAACCGAACCTAAGATACTTGTTAGCCTGAAAGAGGCTATGTAAGCACCAGCAGCTCCGATTATTACTAGAAGTACACGAGCAACTAAAAGTCTTTTAGCTGTATCAGCTTTTGGATCTATGATTTTGTAGTAAATATCATGAGATAAAGCATTTGATATCGCTAATACAAGACCATCAGCAGTTGACATAGCAGCAGCCATACCACCAGCAAACACCAGTCCAGAGATTACGAACGGTAGTCCCGCTACTTCTGGAGTAGCTAATACTACAACGTCACCTCTCATGAACCATTCGTTTAACTGAAGTATACCGTCACCATTAAAGTCTGCGATAAATACTTGTTTAACTTCAGACCATCTTTGTACCCATTCTATCGACTGAACTTCAGAAATAGATTTTCCGATTATTCCAGTTGGTAGATTTGGATCCATTAATGCCAACTTAGACAATGTCGCTAACATAGGCGCTGAAGAGTAAAGTAAGAAAATAAAGAATAGCGACCAAGCTACTGATTTTCTTGCTGCTCTTACAGAAGGAGTTGTAAAGTATCTCATTAAGATATGAGGTAACGATGCAGTTCCCACCATCATACAAATCGCTAACGATAAGTACTTCCAGACAGCCATTCCACCTTCAGGTACTCCAGAGTGAGTTCCAGAGATGTATTTCAATCCTCCTGGTACCCCAGCTGCTTTCATATCTGCGGCGCTGTTTTTAACTAGTCCAAATTGCTGTTCAAGTTCACCAAGTCTTGCAACTTCATCACCTAACATTAAGTGAGGGAAAATTCCTCCACCAACGTTTGAACTGATCCAGAATACTGGTATCAAGTAAGCGATAATTAATACAATGTACTGAGCAACCTGAGTCCAAGTTACGGCTCTCATCCCGCCAAGCATTGAACAGATAAGGATACTTATTAATCCTACCCATACACCTGCTTCAAACGGAATTCCAAGAGCTCTAGAAGCAATTGTACCCGTAGCGTTAATTTGCGCTGTTACATAAGTAAATGATGCAATGAAAAGCACGAATACTGCGCAAGCTCTTACAAGATTACCACCGTATCGTGTTCCGATAAAATCAGGAACTGTGTAACATCCAAATTTTCTTAGGTACGGAGCCATTAAAGTTGCAACAAGTACGTATCCACCTGTCCAACCCACTAAGAAGGCCATATAAGTATAGCCACCAAAGTAAACTCCACCCGCTAAGGCTACGAATGAAGCACCTGACATCCAGTCAGCTGCTGTCGCCATCCCGTTAAATACGGTTGGCACTTGTCTTCCTGCAACATAGTAGGCATCTACTTGTATGGTTCGTGATAAATAACCGATTAAGGCATAAATCAAAACCGTGAAAGCTACGAACATCACTCCGATGTTTTTAGCTGACACACCAGCTTGTTCCGCAATAGCCATCAAAATGATGAATACTATGAAACCACCTGTGTAGGTCCCGTATATTTTAGGAAGGTTTTTTATAAAATCTCCTTTAAACATTAGTCATCCTCTCTTTCTGAGAAACCATGTTCTTCGTCGATTTTTTCTTGTTTATTTGCAGTCCAAAACAAAATTATCACAAAGGCAAGAAGTGAACCTTGCGCAGTCATGTAATATGCTAGTGGATAGCCAAGAAAAGACATCGTGTTCAGTTCTGAACCAAACATGAAGATTACTAATGAGAAGAAAGCCCAAAGAACCAATGTTACGATCATATGGTTTTTGGTCTTATTCCAATATGCGTCTTTATTTGACATATTTCCCCCTATTTATTTTTAACTTTTTACGTAAAAAGTATTATTAGTTGTAAGAACCTTACCCATTATGAGTTTAATTTAAAGAGAAAAAAGGACCCTAAAACCAATATGAAATGCTATAAGTTAAGTAAAATAAGGGTTTTTAAAATACAACGTGAAATTGAATCTTGAAAAACTTAGAATTACTCTAAAAACTATGGGGGAATATCTATTTCCTATTGAAAAGGTCACGAGCTATTTCAAAAGTATTAAATCTAAAACTGATTTGCAAAAATTTATTCAACAGAGATCAGCTCATGTTACGCAAACAACTTTGTATGGTTACTTAAAGACTAGAATTGGAGTGAAATATACAGCAATGGTTGAAGACGAAGTTTTTTCGAAATCAATTAATATTGCTAAATGGAATATTTATGTAATCGCTATTGCTGATTGCACTTTTTATACTTTTTCTTATTTAATAAGTGAAAAAAATCTTAAAGAGAATGACTGTAAAGAAACTTATTTAGGTATTATAGAAAAAGAAAAAGCAAATGGTTTAAGCGAAGAAATTTATTTAAAGGCTAAAAATGAATTTTTAAACCGATATGAAAAAATAAATTTTCACAAATATTATTTAGATAATCCTTTTAAAGAAAGTTGTTTAGCACTTTATAATTGGTCACCTATTGCAGATGAATTAAAAATTCTAGATAAAGAAATAGTTTTAAATTCAATGAGATTGAAGTGGAACTTAAAAATAGATGAATTTAAGAGGTTAACGGAAAATTTAAGTTTTAATTAATCTCGATTAAGTCTATTTTCAACCAATGATGTCACAACACTTGGGTCGGCTAAAGTAGTAGTGTCCCCAAGATTATCAGGTTCATTAGCTGCAATTTTTCTTAAAATTCTTCTCATGATTTTACCCGATCTTGTTTTAGGTAGACCTGGAGCAAATTGGATAACGTCAGGATAACAAATAGGACCAATTTGTTTTCTTACCCATTGTTTTAAGTCTCTTTCTAAATCTCCCGTAGGATTTTCTCCAGCATTTAGAGTGACATAACAGTATAACCCATTTCCTTTAATGCTATGAGGGAAACCAACTACTGCTGCTTCAGCGACTTTAGGATGAGCAACAAACGCACTTTCAATTTCTGCAGTTCCAAGGTTATGTCCAGAAACAATTATTACATCATCTACTCTGCCTGTTATCCAATAATAACCATCTTTATCTCTTTTACATCCATCACCAGTAAAATACTTTCCATCAAATTGAGAAAAGTAAGTATCGATAAACCTTTGATGGTCGCCATATACAGTTCTCATTTGACCTGGCCAAGAGCTAGCCATACATAATCTTCCTTGGCCCTCACCTTTAATTATTTTCCCATCTTTATCTACCAATACAGGTTTAATTCCATAAAATGGTTTTGTTGCTGAGCCTGGTTTTAAATCAATAGCTCCTGGTTGTGGAGCAATTAAAATTCCTCCTGTCTCAGTTTGCCACCAAGTATCAACTATTGGACATCTTGAGTCGCCTACTGTTTTATAATACCACATCCAAGCCTCAGGATTTATAGGTTCACCGACAGTGCCTAATAGTTTTAAAGATTTTCTGCTTGTTTTTTTAACAGGACCGTCTCCTTCTCTCATCAAGGCCCTAATAGCAGTAGGAGCAGTATAAAATATATTTACTTTATATTTATCTACGATTTGCCACCATCTTGAATTATCAGGATAATTTGGAACACCTTCAAACATTATTGTAGTAGCACCATTAGCTAGCGGACCATAAATGATGTAACTGTGACCAGTCACCCAACCAATATCTGCTGTACACCAATAAATATCGTTAGGTTTATAATCAAAAATATATTGGTGAGTCATTGAAGCGTAAACCATATATCCCCCTGTAGTATGCAAAACTCCTTTAGGTTTTCCTGTTGACCCAGATGTATAAAGAATAAACAAAGGATCTTCTGCACTCATCTCTTCAGGATCACATTTTGTTGGAACAGAGGAGATTAGTTTTTTGTAAGAAACATCTCTTTCATCATTCCAATTAACTTGATTACCTGTTCTTTCAACAACAACACATTTTTTAACGTTTGGACATTGATCCAGAGCTTCATCAGCTATTTTTTTTAAAGGAATAATTTTTCCTCCCCTCACACCCTCATCGGCAGTAATTAAATATTCAGACTCACAATCAGTGATTCTAGTAGCAATCGAGTCCGGTGAAAAACCACCGAAAATAATTGAGTGAACCGCACCTATTCTCGCGCATGCCAACATTATATAAGCAAGTTCAGGTATCATTGTTAGGTAAATTGTTACTCGATCTCCCTTTTGAACACCTAAACTTTTTAAAGCATTTGCTGCTTTACAAACATTTTGATGAAGTTCTTTATATGATATCTTTTTGGAGTCAGCTGGATCATCACCTACCCAGATAATTGCAGTTTTGCTTGGATTTTTTTTAAGATGTCTATCAATGCAATTAGCTGATGCGTTTAATGTTCCATCATAAAACCATTTGATTTTAACGTCATCTTTACTGTATTTAACATCTTTAATTTTTGAATATTTTTTTATCCAAGTAATTCTCTTTCCTTCTTTTGCCCAAAATTTATCATTCTCTTTAATTGAAAGTTTATATTTTTTTTTATATTGAGAGTCATTGACATAGGCATGATTAGCCCAACTGTCAGAAACTCTGATTAAAGATTTGCCGTCACTATCTTCTATTAATTTTGGAGCTTTGAAATTTAATTTTCTTTTTTTTCTACTTCGCTTTATTTTGAAATTCTTCTTTCTTTTAGGTTTTTTAGACTTTGTTTTTCTTATTTTTCTATTTTTTTTTCTAGGTTTAGTTTTTTTTGCAGGTCTAGCTTTTTTTCTAGGTCTAGCTTTTTTTTTTCTAGATTTTTTTGTTTGTTTTTTTTTCTTTCTGTTTTTTTTAGACACAATTTCTCCTAATAGGTTTTATTTTACCTATCTTATCTATTATTATCCAGCTTTTATAATCAATTGGCATTACTGACAACCTGCTTTGTTTTATTAAAGGTAAGTGCGAAATTTTCTTATTTTTTTTAATATTTTCAAGGGTTACAGGATATTTTAAACGTTTTTGAAACCTAACTTGAACGGCAACAAATTTTTTTTTTGGGTCTGATTTATCTATAAAAGCTTCTTTAATAACTTTTACAACTCCAACGATCTCTTTTCCTATGTTTGAATGGTAAAAATAACATAGATCGCCTTTCCTCATTTTTTTTAGATTATTAGCTGCTTGGTAGTTCCTAACACCATCCCACGTTGCACCTTTTTTCCCAGAATTTTCTTGTTGATCAATAGACCAAACATTTGGTTCAGATTTCAACAACCAATAGTGCATAATTTATTGTTTTAGTAAAAAATGCCCCCAAAGCATTAATGTTTCTTTATTATTTTTATCAAATTCTTTGGATATGAATTCTGGGCCTTTACCAAATTCTCCTTCAATTTCAAAAATTTTATACCCAATTGATTTGAATAATTCTCTATAGTCTTGATGTCTTAACCTATTTTGAAATAACATTGGTGAATTATATTTCTTCCAATTTGACGAGCTAAATTTTAAATAATTTAAATTGTTAATATTTTTATCAGTATGAGAATAATGATCGGAATAATCAATCGCCGCTGATATAATGCCTTCCTTTTTAATAATTTTTTTTAATAATAGAAAATTTTCTTTAAGTTCTTCTTTAGGAATATGCTCTAAAGTGGTTGAAGAAATGCATGCATCAAATTCCAATTTTTTTTCAAAAATTTGATTTAAATTCATCGGCGCTAAATAAATTATGTTATAATTGTTTTTCAAATCATCAATCGATTTTGCAAAGGGTATTTTACTGACACCCAAAATTTTAGCAATTTGTTCATTAGCTTTATTAAATAAGTCTAAATCAAGCATGTTAGAAATATCTATTAAAGTTTGTTCAACGCTTTTTTCAAGCATATAGCTTAAATAAATATTTTGAGCCAGGGATTTTCCAGCTCCAATTTCTATAATTTTTTTTGAATTGTTTTCTTTTAAAAATTTTAGATGATAATCCCAATAAAAGACTATATTTTTATAATTTATTTCTGATCTTTTTGTAATTTTTTTTTGAATAAAGAATAACGGTTTATACAAATTAAAAAAACTTAAAACTTTATAAAGCAAAGATTTTATTCTCCAATTAATTTGTACCATTATAATTTTAGACCTGGCCCTTTCATAAATGGTGCATCTTTGTCCAATGGCCATCTAGACCTCGCTGGTATATTTAATTCATTTAAAAGGTTTTTTTTAAATCTTTTAATACCTGCCCATGCAATCATAGCAGCATTATCACCACAATATTTTACTTTTGGAAAAATTATTTTAAAACCGATTTTTTTTGAAAGATTAGACAAATTTTTTCTAATCGACTCATTAGCTGCAACACCCCCTGCTACAATTAATTGAAAATTTTCTTTTTTTGTTTTTTCTCTAAACATTTCAACAGCAACTTTAGTTTTTTTGTAAAGTATTTTATTAATTGTATTTTGAAATGAGGCTGCCAAATTATACTTTAAATTATTTTCTCCATTAATTTTTTTTGACTCCCTTAGAACTGCAGTTTTAAGACCAGCAAAGGATAAGTTGCAACCTGCTTTATTTATTATTGGTTCAGGAAGTTTAAAAAAGTTTTTATCTCCTAATTTTGCAAATTTTTCAACACTTGGTCCGCCTGGGTAACCTAAATTTAACATTTTTGCAGTTTTATCAAATGCTTCACCCAAAGCATCATCAATCGTTGTTCCTAACTGTTCATATTTATTTACATCTTTAACGATTAAAAACTGAGAATGACCTCCTGAAATTAATAATAACAAGTAAGGGAATTTAATTTTTTTTTCCAAACCTGGACTTAACGCATGTCCCTCCAGATGATTTACACCTATAAAAGGTTTATTAGAGAATGCAGCAATTGATTTTCCAATATTTAAACCCACTGTTAAACAAACTATTAAACCAGGTCCAGCAGTTGCTGCAACCCCATCTAATTCATTTATGGAAATTTTACTCTCTTTAAAAGCTGTATTAATAATGTATTCAATATTTTCCAGATGAGCTCTAGCGGCTAATTCAGGCACTACACCTCCAAATTTTTTATGTTCTTCGATCTGACTTGAAACTATATTTGATAGAATGTTTGCGGTTCCATTATCATTTTCACTAATGATAGCAGCGGCAGTTTCATCGCAACTGGTTTCAATTCCCAGAAATGTAATTTTTTTTGCCATTATATGTTCAATTATTTAAATAGTATAATTTAGATCTTTCAAATATATAATCAATTTATGACTAAAATTACAATCGGTGCCAGAGGAAGCAAGCTTTCAATTGCTAATGTTGAGAAAGTAAAAGAGCTTTTAATTCAAAGAAATAATGATTTGAAAAAAGAAAATATTGATTTTAAAGCTGTAAAAACTTCTGGCGATATTAATCAAGATGAAAAATTATCTGAAATAGGTGGCAAAAATCTTTTTTGTAAAGAAATTGAAGAAAAGCTTAAAAATAAAGAAATTGATATTGCCGTTCATTCCTTAAAAGATATGGAGTCTGTAGAGGACAGAAATCTCATCATTGGCGCATATGTAAAGAGAAACGATTATAGAGATGTAATTATAAGCAAAAAAATTAAATGCTTGGAAGATCTTAAAGGTAAAATAGTTATTGGCTCAAGTTCAAGAAGAAGAGAGTTGCAACTTAAAAAAATTAATAAAAATATCTTAGTAACAAGCATTAGAGGAAACATTGATACCAGAATTAAAAAACTCGAAGAAGGTAAATTAGATGGAATAATCTTAGCTGCAGCAGGAGTCAAAAGTTTAAATTATGCTAATAAAATAGGTTTGTTCTTTAGAGTCGAAGAAGTTTTGCCAGCAGTGGGACAAGGTATAATAGCTGTTCAATGTAATCACAATGACGATGTAATTAAAAATCTCCTAAGAAATATTAACGATGCAGAAACCGAGGTATGTGCAAAATCTGAACGTGCAATGCTAAAAACAATCGAAGGTGATTGCGAAACAGCTGTTGGTGGTTTAGCAATAATAGAAAATAATAATCTTAAACTGAAAGCACAATTATTTTCAGACACAGGATTGAAAAGTTATACGTATGAGATGACGGGCAAAATTAGCGAGTCAGTAAATATTGGGGAGACAGTAGGAAAAGAATTATTAAAACTCGCAGGATCGGAGTTTAAAAAAAAATGAATATTTTAATTACAAGACCTTTAATAGACTCAGAAGATTTGATGGGAAAGCTTTTTTCTCTAGGACATAAGATTATTCATATCCCAACTTTGAAAATCTCAGCAGTCAATGCTAGACCAGTTGATGCAAAAAAATACGATGCATTCATTTTTACAAGTGCCAACGCTATTAGAAATTTGAAGTTGAACAATCAAGATAATAGTAAAATATGTTTTTGTGTGGGCTCTATTACAGAAAAAATTGTAAGACAAAAAGGCTACAATAACACAATTTCTGCTGGTGGAACTATAAATGCTTTAAAAAATATTATTTTAAATTCAGATCAAATTGATAAAAAAAAATCAATTGCCTATTTTTGTGGAGATTATATTTCTTCCAATCTTGATATTGAGCTTAAAAATGATGGATTTCAGATTGATAAGATTATCAACTACACTTCTGAAAAAATTATCGATCTTAATGAGAAAAATAACAAAATAATTAACAATCACCCTCCTGACATAATTTTTATTTACTCTAAAAGAAGTGCCGAGAGCTTTATTCAAATAGTAAAAAAATATTCTCTTAGTGGATTGATGACAGACTCTAGAGTATTATGTATAAGTGAAAAAGTTTTAAGTGTATTTAAAAAGTTGGGATGGAAAAAATTAGAAGTTTTCCAACCAGGAGAAGAGTTAGAAAAATTGAAAGTTTAAACATATGGAAGTGCTACAAAATTTTAAAAATTTATTTTTTGATGTATGGAACAAAGGCATATCTGGAGTAAATATTTCAGAGATAATAATTGCATTACTAATTTTTTTATTTTTTTTATTTTTGAGGGGAGTTTTTTCTAAGTTTGTAGTTAAAAGATTAGAAAATTACGTATCAAAATCTACAAATAATTTTGATAACTCTCTTGTCTTTTCAATGGAAGGACCAGCAAAGTTTTTTCCAGTGGTTTTAGGATTTTTTGTTTCTACAAGTTATTTGACTGTTGAAACACAAGCGGCTGAATTTTTAGAAACTATTAATCGATCTTTAATAACGATTTTAATATTTTGGACATTTCATCAAGTCATTGGCCCCCTATCAGTTGTAATAAAATCAGTTGGAGGTTTGCTATCAAAAGATTTAATCAATTGGATTATAAAAGCTATCAAAGTTTTAATTTTTATATTAGGAGCCGCAGCAGTTCTCGAACTTTGGGGTATAAAAATTGGCCCTATTATTGCTGGTTTAGGTTTATTCGGTGTAGCAGTTGCATTAGGAGCTCAGGATTTATTTAAAAACTTAATTTCAGGAATACTAGTTTTAGTAGAGAGAAGATTTCAAGTTGGTGATTGGATTTACGTTGAAGGAGTAATTGAAGGAACTGTAGAGAGTATCGGCTTTAGATCAACCGTAGTAAGAAGATTTGATAAATCTCTTGCAACAATTCCAAATTTTCAATTTGCTGAAAATGCAGTGATTAATAATACTCAAACTACAAATAGAAGAATTAATTGGATGATTGGTTTGGAATATAGAACTAGTGGCGAACAATTAAAAAATATAAAGAAAGAAATTGAAGACTATATAAAAAAAAGTGATGATTTTGTAAAATCCGAAGACACTTTGTTATCAGTTAAAATAGATCAATTCGCAGCAAGCTCTATAGATATAAGACTTATATGTTTTACAAAAACAAGGTACTTTCAAGAATGGCTTAATGTGAAAGATACTTTAGCTTTAGAAATTAAAAATATTGTAGAAAAAAATAAAGCTTCATTTGCTTTCCCAAGTACATCGGTTTATGTGGAGAAAAATTGATGAAGTCAGTTTTAATATTGTTTGATAATATAATTACTCTTTATATTTGGATATTAATAATAAATGCAGTCATAAGCTGGTTAATTGCTTTTAACATCTTAAACACTGGAAATAGATTTGTTTATGCAGTTCTTGATTTTTCTTACAGATTAACTGCTCCAGCTTTAAACTATATAAGACGATTTTTACCTAACTTAGGTTCAATAGATATTTCTCCAGTGATATTAATTTTAGCGCTAATGTTTATAAGAAATTTTGTTTTTGAAATGTTCGCACCAAGTTTATTTTAATGATGATTATTGATGGAAAAAAAGAAGCTGAAAATTTAAGATTAGAGATCAAAAAAGAAATTGATTTGTTAAAATCTAAAAATAATAAAGTTCCTGGATTAACCGTAATACTAATTGGTGATTTTGTACCAAGCCAGATTTACGTTAAAAACAAAGAAAAAAGTGCTAAAGAGGTAGGAATTAATTCAAATGTTGTCAGATACTCAAAAGAGGTTACAGAAGAAGAAGTTTTGAAAAAGATTGAAGATCTCAATAATGATATAAATGTTTCTGGTATACTAGTTCAACTACCATTACCTCCTCAAATTAATAAGGAAAGAATAATTAATGCTGTAAGTCCAAAAAAAGACGTAGATGGATTTCATCCAATAAATGTTGGCAATCTTTCGTCCGGTTATCATGCTTTAGTTCCTTGTACACCTTTAGGATGTTTGTATTTGATAAAAAAAGTTGAGAAAAAATTATCGGGAAAACATGCTGTTATTATTGGCAGATCAAATTTGAATGGTAAACCTATGGCTCAATTACTTTTAAAGGAAAATTGTACGGTTACTATTGTTCATTCAAAAACAAAAGATTTAAAACAAGAGTGTTTAAAAGCTGATATATTAGTTGCTGCAGTTGGAGTGGCTAAACTAGTTAAAGAAGATTGGGTTAAAAAAAACTCAATAGTTATTGATGTAGGGATAAATAAAGTTGGAGACAAAATTGTTGGAGATGTTGATTTTGACACTGTAAAAGAAAAATCTAAAGCTATAACTCCGGTGCCAGGCGGTGTAGGACCAATGACAATTGCTTGTTTACTTAAAAATACTTTAGATTGTTTTAAAGCTCGTTAGACTTTGTTTTATCGATTTTTAAATATTTACTATTTCTAAATCTAATTATTACGGTAGCTAAGGCTACAATCAAAATTGCAAAAGATATATAAATTAAATTTGTTGGGTCACTTTCTTTATCTTGCAATATAATAAATCGAGCTAAGGCTGTTATTGCAATTACTAGGGGATAAGTTATTCTTACTGCTCTTGTTTCCCAATAAGATCTAACTAATCCGATAACCTCTATGTAAATGAACATTAAAAGTAAGTCTGCTAATGTAATATCCCTGTTTTCATACATTTCTTTCATCTCTAAAAAGAAAGCAATGATCGTTGAGATTAGGACAATTACTACGGCAACTAGCTGAATATTTCGAATCGAATTGTTCATCTAGTAGTATTGTATCAAAAATTTAACCTTTATTTAACTGTTTAGAATGAAATTTAATAAAATTCTCTACTTTTTTCTTATTAAAGGTTTTATTTTCCTCAAAAGAAACTTTTTTCATTGAATAGGCTTTATTTTTTGTTCTTCTTGAAAGAATTGTAATATTTCCCTTGTACAAGTTCAAAACTATTTCACCGGAAACTTGATTTCTTTTTCTATCAATTATCTTTTGAAGATTGATTCTTCTTTTTGAAAACCAATAACCATTGTAAACTAATTCAGCATATTCAGGCATAACTCTCTCTTTATCGTGTGCTGTTTTTTTATCTAAAGTTACAGACTCAATTGCTCTGTGCGCAGCATACAACAAAGTTCCTCCTGGTGTTTCGTAAACTCCTCTTGATTTGATGCCAAGAAAGCGATTTTCAACAAGATCAACTCTTCCAATTCCATTTTTACCAGCAAGTATATTCAATTTTTCTAATATTTTTTCTGGTTTTAACTTTCTACCATTTACTGCTATTGGATCGCTATTTTTGAAAGTAATTCTTACTTTAGTTTTTTTATTAGATGCTTTTTCAGGAGAAATAGTTCTTTGAAAAATAAATTCCGGCGCAGAGTTTTTTGGGTTTTCTAAAACCTTTCCTTCTGTAGATGTATGAAAAATATTATCATCAACTGAAAAAGGAGGAGCTCCTTTTTTATCTTTAGGAATTGGAATTTCATGTTTCTTTGCATATCTTATTAAATCTGCCCTAGATTGTAATTTCCATTCTCTCCATGGGGCTATAATTTTAATTTTCTTACCTCCAAAAAAGGCGTACCCAAGTTCAAATCTTACTTGATCATTCCCTTTTCCCGTGGCCCCATGTGAAACAGCATAAGCTTTAAATTTTTTTGCGATTTCAATTTGTCTTTTTGCTATTAAAGGACGAGCTATTGAGGTCCCAAGTAAGTAAACCCCTTCATACAGTGCGTGCGCTCTTATCATTGGAAAAACATAATCTTTAACGAAAATATTCTTAAGGTCCTCGATTATTATTTTTTTAACACCAAGCCGCTTTGCATTTTTTATGACTTTTTTTCTATCAATTTCTTGTCCAATATCGGAGGTGTAGGCAATTACTTCAGCTTTATAATTTTCTTGCAACCACTTTAAAATAATCGAAGTATCTAACCCACCTGAATAAGCTAATACAATTTTTTTCATTTAGCTGCAGGTTTTCTTGGCTGTATTATAAGCCTTCGTAAACCCCATCATTGAATAATGATCAGTTGTTTCTGCACCCTTGGTTGTCCTTGCCTTGATTATCAAATCTGTAGCTCTTTTCATTAATTTGATGAATTTTTTTTCTTCTTGATCATCTAATAACCAAGCAAAATCTTTTTGAGAAAAAAAAGAATATTTTCTTTTTCCTGAACTAGCTGTAACACTTGAGCTTTTGTAATCATGTCCGCTTGTAATGCTTACTTCGTCATTAATGTTTTCAGATGGTCTAAAAGTAACAAATAACTTAGATTGACTTCTTTTAATTGCTCCTGGAGCTCTTTTAGTAGGAGTAGTCTGCGCGAAACAAATTTTCCCTTTATCCGTCTCTGCGACGAAACTTTCCCAATTCTTATATTTTCCAGTTGATCTTGGAGTATTTGCAAAAGCTTCCATAGAAAAAATAATAAAGAAAATTAATATTAAATTTTTTTTAAAAGACATTACTCTTTTTTATACTAAATTTATTCTATTTCAAAGATTGATTATGGAGAGGGATTAGGATTTTCATTATGGATTTTCTCAACTTCTTCCATCATTTCATCTGTGAAATCAATATTAACGGTATCAAGATTTTCTTTAAGTTGGTCCATAGTTGTGGCTCCAATAATATTGCTTGTAACAAATGGTCTTGAGTTTACAAAAGATTGTGCTAGTTGCACCATGGTTAAATTAAAATTTTTAGCAAGCTTATAATATTCATCATAAGCTTTCATAGCTAATGGATTCAAAAATCGTTTCCAACCATCGTAAAGAGCCATTCTAGAATTTTTGGGAATTTTTCCATTTCTATATTTTCCAGATAAACCTCCCGCAGCCAAAGGATAATAAACAAGTAAACCACATTTTTGTCTAATTGAGATTTCAGACATACCTATTTCATAAGTCCTGTTCACTAAGCTATAAGGATTTTGTACAGACATCATTCTTGGTAAACCCTTATTTTTTGAAATTTCAAGATACCTAGATAAACCATATGGCGTCTCGTTAGACATACCAATATATCTAATTTTCCCTTTTTTTATGTATATGCTTAGAGCTTCTAGAATATCTTCAAAACTATTCCATTCACCTTCCCTATTGTTATATGTAAAATCTCTTTTTCCAAAATAATTAGTTGAGCGTTCTGGCCAATGTAATTGATAAAGGTCAATATAATCAGTTTTTAATCTTTTTAAACTTCCGTCTATTGCTTCACCTATTTTTTTTTTGTTAAAATTATTTCCACCGCCTCTAATCCAATCACATCCAGGTCCAGCTACCTTAGAAGCCAAAATAATCTTGTCTCTGTTTTTTCTTTTTTTAAACCAATTACCAATCATGACCTCTGTTTTTCCATAAGTATCAGAGCTTGGCGGGACAGAGTAAATCTCTGCCGTATCAAAAAAATTTACACCTTGACTAATTGAATAATCCATTTGTTCAAAGGCATCTTTTTCACTGTTTTGACATCCCCATGTCATGGTGCCCAAACAAATTAAGCTCACTTTAAGATCTGTATTTCCAAGTTTTTTAAATTTCATAAATTAGCAATGTTTTCCTGATCGTTTTTAGGTCATATTTTACCTATTGAAAAGTTATTAAAAAATCTTATATATACTTGTATGGAATTTAACAAACAAACATCAACGGTAAAATCTTCTGTTTCAGAAGCAATTATAGATCAAGGGTTACGATCATATATGCTTAAAGTTTATAACTATATGGCTTCTGGTGTTCTATTAACCGGCTTTATTGCCTTAGCGTTTTTTAAAATGGCAGTTGTAACTTCAGATGGTGGTCAAATTACGGGTTTGACAAATTTTGGGAATACAATTTATGCATCTGGACTTAAATGGGTAATCATGTTGGCTCCACTTGCTGTTGTTTTCTATATGAGTTTTGGAATTGCGAAAATGTCTGCCGCTAAAGCACAAACAACTTTTTGGATTTTTGCAGCTTTAATGGGTGCATCTCTCTCTTCAATTTTTTTAATGTACACTGGAACAAGTATAACTAGAGTGTTCTTCATAACTGCAGGTACGTTCGGGGCAATGAGTATTTATGGTTACACCACTAAGAGAGACCTAACAAAACTTGGTTCGTTTTTGATGATGGGACTTTTTGGAATTATAATCGCATCGTTAGTAAATATATTCATGAAGTCACCGATGATGTACTTTGTCATATCAATCATCGGCGTATTAATTTTTGTTGGATTAACAGCCTATGATACTCAAAAAATAAAAAATATGTATCTAGTTAGCGATAGTGGCGAGTTAATGGGTAAAAAAGCTGTGATGGGCGCGTTAACACTTTACTTAGATTTCATAAATCTTTTCATAATGCTTCTAAGACTTTTTGGCCAGAGAAGATAATTATTTAATAATTCTTAACTTATTCCAACTCATTTTGTTTATAAGTTGATTTAAATTTTCAGATTTTTTTAGAATAGTTCCGTCTTTATCTTTAATAAAATATTTTTCATTAAAATACTTAGGTTTAAGATTTTTAGAAATTCTTATTACAGGTTTTTCAGATGCTCTTTGGTAGACATTAAATGAAACCTCTTTGACACCTGATGAAAAAGAATAATCTTTCCATGAACCATTTGAAACCATCTTTGCATATAAATTTAATATACTTTGTAATTCTTTTTTAATAAAAAATTTTTCTTTTTCTCTATGCTGATTAGTATTATTTATTATTAATTTAATTTTACTCATACTTTATATTTGTTAATTAAAGGAACCTGCATTGCAGTAAAAATAATTGTGATTGGCAACATTCCCCAAACCTTAAAATTTACCCATGTTGTTTCAGGCTGTGTTCGCCAGACAATCTCATTTAAAATTGCTAAAAAAATAAAAAAATATGCCCATCTAAAATTAAGCTTGCTCCATCCCTCTTCGTTTAATTGAAAAGCTGTTTGTAAAAATAATTTTAGAAAATTTTTCTGATAAAAAACTTTACTAACTATTAGTATTAGGGCAAAAATTACATTAACTATAGTTGGTTTCATGTAAATAAATATTGGGTTATCAAAATATAAAGTTAATCCTCCAAATAAAGATATTACTACTGCTCCAATTAAAGGTACGTAAGGAATTTTTTTTTCAATCACGTACATTATCGCTACAGCAATCAATGTTGAAATTATTAGCGGAGGAATCGCGGTTTTTAAATTATTTCCACTTTTGTAATAAATAATAAAAAAAATGAGAAGAGGTCCAAAATCGGTGATAAATTTTAAAAAAGACTTATTCACAATAAGATTTTTAACACATTATAAAATTTTTATAAATTAGATATTGATTTTAATATAAAAATTACTAACTATTACATATGGCTTTAAATAATACAGCTAAATTCTCAATAGGCGAAGTCGTAAAGCATAGACACTTTGATTTTAGAGGTGTTATTTACGATGTAGATTTCGAGTTCAATAATTCAGAGGAATGGTATCAGTCAATTCCTAAAGAAGTTAGACCTAGAAAAGACCAACCTTTTTATCACTTGCTCGCAGAGAGTAATGACGTGACATATGAGGCATATGTCTCTGAACAGAATTTGTTAATTGATAAATCTAAAGAGCCAGTTAAGCATCCTCTTATTGAGGAAATTTTCTCAGGAAAAAAAGGTTCAAGCTATCACAAAATATCTAATTAACAGCCTGCCTAAAATTCAACAATTTTTATTCAAACCTCCGACACAGAGAATTTATACTTTAGTACTGTTTTAGCCCAATTGAGAATAAACTTCTTAAGTCAACTCCCTCCTAATTCTCAGTTGGGCTTATAATATAACTTCACATAAAAAAAATATTATAGTAGTTAAAGTCTGATGTTTAAAATTTTAAATCTTAGCAATATATTTTTTTGGATAGAGAAATTAATTGGATTTATAAATTCAATTTTTTTCATTTTACTGTTAGTTGCGCTTTCTTTAGCTTTAATCTTTTCACCACCGGATTATTTGCAGGGAGATAGTGTAAGAATAATGTACGTGCATGTTCCCTCAGCATGGATTGGTTTAGCCTCCTTTTCTATAATTGCCATACTATCCATTGCATATTTTATTTTTAAAATTAAAAATATTAAATTAATAAATAAAAGCATTGCTCCGATAGGATTAATGTTTACATGTTTAGCATTAGTTACAGGCTCTATTTGGGGTCAACCAACGTGGGGAACTTGGTGGGCTTGGGATGCAAGAGTAACATCAATGTTAATCCTCGCCCTCTTTTATATTGGATTCATCTCAACTCACAAGTTCATTACTGATGAAAATAAAGCAAACAAAATTTCCAGTATTATTGCAATAATAGGATTAATAAATATTCCAATAATTAAGTACTCGGTTGAATGGTGGAATACACTACATCAACCTGCTAGCATAAAATTAACCGGAGAGAGCTCAATCCATCCTTCTATGTTAATGCCATTATTTTTAATGTTTTTTGTTTTAATATTGTATTGTGCGCTAATTTTTCTAATGAAATACAAGACAGAAATCATTAGAATAAAGAAAAAAAATTTAAAAAGACTATGATTCAAGATTTTTTATCAATGAATGGTTACGGTTTATTTGTATGGGGATCATTCGCAATTACTTTTATTGCTTGCGGTTTGCTTTACTACAAAACATTCAAAACCCTTAAAAAGTACGAAAGAGAATTTGCGAAAGAGATTAATGAACTTTCATCCAAGCGAAAAAAAATAGTTACAGAGAATTCAAAAATAGCTTCACAAGTTTTTTCCTCATTTAGCAAAACAATTTAAAGCAGTTAATGCTTCCAAAAAAAGTAAAAAAAAGAGCATCACTCTTAGCAATAACGTTACTAGTTACAGTAATAGGAATTTTTTTTATACTTAAATCATTAAACAAAAATATTTTATATTTTAAATCACCTACAGATATAAAAAATAACCAAAATATTAATTTCGATAAAAAAATTAGAGTAGGAGGAATGGTTAAAAAAGACTCATTAATAATTAAAGAAGAAGAAATAAAGTTCATAATCACTGATTTTAATAATGAGATTAATATAAGCTTTAGCGGTACAGTTCCTAACTTATTTTCAGAAGAAAAAGGTGTTGTTGCTGAAGGAAAGTTACAAGATAAAACTTTCTTTATAGCAGATAGAATTTTAGCAAAACATGATGAAAATTATATGCCTCCAGAATTAAAAGATATAATGAAAAAAAATGCTAAGTAATTTAGGAAATATATTATTATTTTTAAATGTTATCTTAAGTTTAAGTATTATTTATAACGCTAACAGAAATCTAAAAGTATCTGGTGGAATTGAAAAAAATATTTTTCAATTAAGTTTAATCCAGAGCACCTCTATAATCATTTGCTTTTTTGTTTTGGTAGCTGCTTTTATTGTTTCAGATTTTTCTTTAATTACTGTTTATCAAAACTCACATTCTTTAAAGCCTTTATTTTATAAAATTGCTGGAACATGGGGAAACCATGAAGGAAGCCTATTGCTTTGGGCTATCATTCTCTCAATATTTTCTTTTTTATTCTTAATCTACAATAAAGATCACCCAAAAAAATTTAGGCTTTTAACTTTAATAATCCAAAATATTTTAATTCTTGGTTTCCTTTTTTTTATTCTTTTTAATTCAAATCCTTTTAGTAAAATTTCTCCAATTCCATCAGAGGGTCTTGGTTTAAATCCAATATTACAAGATCCTGCTTTAGCTATTCATCCACCACTTCTTTATGTAGGTTTTGTTGGTGCATCTATTTATTTTTCAGCAGCAATAGCATCGCTAATTACGAATTACTCAGAAAAATCATTTTCTCTTTCTATTAAAAATTGGGTTTTAATATCTTGGTGTTTTCAAACACTTGGAATTCTTGTTGGCTCTATATGGGCTTACTATGAATTAGGCTGGGGAGGCTTTTGGTTTTGGGATCCAGTAGAGAATGCTTCTTTGTTACCTTGGTTTGCTATGACAGCCTTATTTCATTCATTAATTGTTTTTGAAAAAAGAAATTTATTTTATTTTTGGGTAATTATCCTTTGTTTAATTACTTTTATTTTAAGTGTTACTGGAACCTTTTTAGTAAGATCTGGTATTTTAAATTCTGTTCATACATTTGCGAGCGATCCAACTAGAGGAATTTACATATTAATATTTTTGAGTTTAATGATATTTGGATCTATTTTGTTGCTTTTTCAAAAGTATAAAAAAGAAAATTATGATTTAAATCGTAACAGTAAAGAAACATTCATTTTAGTTAATAACTGGTTTATGATGTTTTACTTAATCACCGTTTTGCTAGGTACTATTTACCCAATTTTTACTGATGCTTTAACAGATAACAAAATTTCGGTAGGCCCACCTTTTTACAATGCAATCATATTTCCAGTGGTTGTTATATTTCTTCTATTTATGGCCTTAGGACCAAAAGCAAAATGGATAAAAAATAAATTCGAAAACATTAAAATTTATTTTTTTATATTAGCCGGCGCGATTGGTCTAAATTTATCAATAATCTTCTTTTTTAAAAGTTATTCCCTTTTATCTAATTTTATTATTATTAGCGCTCTATTTTTGATCATTTCCTCTTTAATGGATATAGCAAAAGCTCTTAAAAGAAATAAATTAGATTTTGCCAGAATTATTTCACATACGTCTTTTGGTTTTTTAGTTTTATTCATTGGGTTGAATGATATTTTCTCTTTGGAAAAAGATTATAATATTAAATTAGGGGAAACAAAAAAATTTGAGAATTATTCTATTCAATTACAGAATTTAGATTTAAAAAATTACAAAAATTATCAGGCAGTTATTGGAAAATTAGAAATTAAAAATATAAATTCAAATCAAACTAATATTTTAAATCCAGAAATAAGAATTTACAATAAGCCCAAAACTTTAACTTATGAAGCAGCTATTAAAACCAGTTTAATAAAAGATTATTATTTAACCATGAGCAATATTGATAGATCAGATTATTACAACATTAAATTTCAAAAAAAACCATTAATGGCTTGGATTTGGATATCAGTAATTATGATTGTTTTTGGTGTTTCTATAAGATTATTTAATAATGCAAAAAATAATTAAAATAATAATTTTATTCATTTTCTTATTTGTAATAGGTATATTTTATATAAGTCTTACAAGAGATACTAATTATAATACCTCAAGTTTAATAAATAAGGAGACGCCTGAATTTAAAATTATTTCTTTTGATGACTCAAATTATTTTACAAGAGACGACATAAAAAAAAATGATTATACACTAATAAATTTTTGGGCATCGTGGTGCGCACCTTGCAGAGTTGAACATCCTATATTAATGAAACTATCTCAAACTAAAAATTTAGTGATTCTAGGTATCAATTTTAAGGATAAAGAGCCCCAAGCTAAAACTTTTTTAAGTGAGCTAGGAAATCCTTATGATTTATTAGCGAAAGACAAAAATGGTAAACATTCAGTAAAATTTGGTATTTATGGAATTCCAGAAAGTATATTAATAAATAAAGAATTAATGATTATACAAAAATTTGTAGGACCGCTAACAGTAGATGATTATAATAATATTATCAAAATTGTAAAGTAATTATGAAATTAAATTTAATTTTATTACTATTTATTTTTATTTCAAAACTTTCTTTTGCTTCAGAGAAGACTGTTGATCCAAATTTAATTCATAAAAATTTGCGCTGTCTAGTTTGCCAGGGTCAATCTATATCAGACTCAAATTCTGATTTTGCGCAGACAATAAAATTAGTCGTGAAAGATTTAATTGATGAGGGCAAAACAGAAGACGAAATTTATGAATTTATGTCTGATAAATATGGGGACTGGATTGTGTTCAAACCTCAATTTAATACTCAAAATTCCTTATTATGGATTTTGCCTTATATAGCACTAATTTTTGGAGGGGTTTTCATTTTCTCTTTTTTAAAAAAAAGACAATAAAGCACTAAAGGAAACTGTACATATTAAACATTTAGTTGTATTTTTTTTATATGAAATTCAAACTGTTGATAGGTTTAATATTCACTGTCATTACGTTTGTTCATGCACAAGCAGAACAGGGTGATGCGGATATTTCACTATATACCGGCACCTTTGATGTAATAGACAAAGAAGGAGACGATAAAACTTCGTTATTTGGAATTGAACATAAAAATCCAAATTTATTTAGAGATACAATATTAGGAAAATTCAAACCTGTGACCGGAGCTTTTATGACAGGTAATAGTTCTGTGTACCTTTATACAGGGATTGAAGCTCAATATGGAATAGGTCCATTAAAAATTTTGCCTAGTTTTACTCCTGGTTATTATGAAAAAGGAGACGGCAAAGACTTAGGCAGTGTACTAGAATTTAAAAGTGAAGTTAAAATAGGTCTGGATATTTTTGAAAATTCTAAATTAAGTTACAGTTACAGTCATATTTCTAATAATGAGTGGGGTGATACTAATCCAGGAACAGATAATCAACATATAACTTTTTCAAAAAACTTTTAATTACTATGAGTCTTAAAGATTGTTATAATTTTGAAGATTTTAGAAGATTAGCAAAAAAAAATTTACCAGCACCAATTTTTCATTACATAGATGGAGGCTCTGATGATGAGACTACTTTAAAAAGAAACACAGAGTCATTTTTAAAATGTGATTTGGTACCTAATATTCTGGCTAGCGTTGGAGAACCCGATCTCTCAACAACTGTTTTTGGTCAGAAAATTGATATGCCTCTTTTTTTAGCACCAACTGCAATGCAACGCCTTTATCATCACGATGGAGATAAAGCATCCGCGAGAGCTGCAGAAAAATTTGGAACATTTTACAGTATGTCGACTATGGCAACTTCTTCTATTGAGGAAATAGCCAATGTTGCAAGCGGACCAAAGATGTTTCAACTTTATATTCATAAAGACCAAGGTTTGACAGATAATTTAATAGATAGATGTAAAACAGCAGGATTTAAATCTTTGTGCTTAACTGTTGATACAGTCGTAGCAGGAAATAGAGAGAGAGATCATAAATGGGGTTTTACCACGCCACCGAAATTAACTTTAAAAAGTATTATGAGTTTTGCAATGCATCCTAAATGGGCATTCAATTATTTAACTAATAAAAAATTTGAGTTAGCAAATGTTTCTCATTGGACAAAAAAAGGATCTAGTATCGCAAAAGGAGTAATGGATTATATCAATGAACAATACGATCCAGCTATGAGCTGGAATGATGCTGAGTATGTTGTAAAAAAATGGGGAGGACCATTTGCATTAAAAGGTGTTATGTCGGTTGAAGATGCAAAAAGAGCAATTGATATTGGAGCTTCTGCAATTTTATTATCTAACCACGGTGGAAGGCAACTTGATGGTTCACGATCACCTTTCGATCAACTGCCAGCAATAAAGGAAGCAGTTGGAGATAAGTTAGAAATAATTTTAGACGGGGGAATTAGAAGAGGCACTCATGTTTTAAAAGCGCTATCGTTAGGTGCAACAGCATGCAGCTTTGGAAAAGGTTTTTTATTTGCATTAGGTGCTGGAGGGCAAGCTGGTGTAGAGCAAATTTTAAAAAGAATGAAAGAAGAAATAAGGAGAGATATGATATTATTAGGTTGCAAAAGTGTAAAAGAGCTTAATAGCTCGAAAATTGCATACAGATGATGCGATTTGTTAGTTTGAAAAAAATTACAAATTTTAATAACATTTAAATATGAAATTAGCAAAAAATTTAGACAGATTAGGAACAGAGACAGCATTTAGTGTTTTAGCTGAAGCAAAAAAACTTGAGGCACAGGGAAAAGAAATGATCCACTTAGGTTTAGGTCAACCTGATTTTAAAACACCTCAACATATTATGGATGCAGCGAAAAAAGCTATTGATGATGGACATCATGGATATGTTTTAGCGAACGGTATTACAGAATGCAGACAAGCTGTTTCAAGAAAAATAAAAAGCTTATATAAAAAAGATGTAGATTCAGAAAGAATTATGATTATGCCGGGAGGAAAACCCACAATGTATTATGCAATTCAAATGATAGGTGAACCTGGAGCAGAGATAGTTCATCCGACGCCCGGATTTCCAATTTATGAGTCGATGATAAATTATACTGGAGCTAAAGCTGTTCCTTACGACTTAACAAAAGAAAAAGATTTAAAGTTTGATCCGGAAAAAATTTTGTCTTTAATAACTGATAAAACAAGATTAGTTATTTTAATTAATCCAAACAATCCAACAGGTAGTTTTGTTGAAAAACCTGCGATAGATTTTCTTGCTGAAGGTTTAAAGAAACACCCACACGTCTACATTTTAAGTGATGAAATTTACAGTAGACAAATTTTTGACGGTAAAGAAATGCCAACATTTTTTAATTATCCTGATCTACAAGATAGGTTAATCGTCTTAGATGGATGGAGTAAAGCTTACTCTATGACTGGTTGGAGAATGGGCTGGAGTGTATGGCCTGACAGCTTAATCTCACATGTAACAAAATTAGCTATCAATAGTTTTTCTTGTGTTAATGCACCATCACAATATGCTGGTATAGCTGCACTTGATGGGCCTGACGACTCCATTCATCACATGATGGAAAAATTTGATCAAAGAAGAAAATTAATTCATAAAGGTTTAAATGATTTACCCGGTGTAACATGCAGCATGCCAGGAGGAGCATTTTATGCATTTCCAAATGTAAGCGGAACTGGAATGAGCGGATCAGAATTTTCGAAAAAATGTATGCACGAAGCTGGTGTGGCAATTGTTCCCGGAACAGCTTTTGGTAAGACATCCGTTGATTTTGTACGTTTTAGCTTTGCAGCTTCTCAAGATAATATTCAAAAAGCACTAGATAAAATATCAAAAATGCTTAAGTAAGGTAACTTATGAGTAGTTTACAAATGCCAAAAGTCGATAGTTCAATTTTATCAAAAAAAGATAAAATAGTTTCTGATATAGGAAGAATAATAAATCCTAAGAACGTTCTTTCGCACCCAGATGAATTAAGACCTTTTGAAACTGATGGCTTAACTGCTTACAGACAAATGCCTTTAGTTGTAGTTATGCCTGAGACCGTGGAGGAAGTTAGTAATATACTAAAATATTGTAATGATAATAAAGTAAAAGTAGTTCCAAGAGGAGCTGGAACGGGTTTATCAGGGGGATCATTACCATTAGAAGATTGTGTATTAATGGCTATGGGTAAATTTAATAAAATTCTTGAAATTGATTATGAGAATAGATGCGTAGTAACACAACCCTGTGTAACAAATCTAGCAATCACACATGCTGTTCAAGACAAAGGATTTTACTATGCTCCAGATCCCTCAAGTCAAATTGCTTGCTCTATAGGTGGAAACGTAGCTGAAAATTCTGGAGGCGTACACTCTTTAAAATACGGAGCTACAACAAATAATCTTTTAGGTATTGAAGTTGTGCTCATGGATGGCACAATAACTAAATTTGGTGGTAAGGCAATGGACTCAGAAGGTTACGACTTTTTAGGTTTAATGACTGGATCAGAGGGTTTACTGGGAGTTATAACAGAGGTAACAGTAAAAATTCTTAAGTCACCAGAGATTGTTAAAGCTGCTCTTATCGGTTTCCCAACTATTGAAGATGCAGGAAATTGTGTTGCAGAAATAATTGCAGAGGGATGTATACCTGCAGGAATGGAAATTATGGACAAAGCCCTTACAAAAGCGACAAATGATTATTCAAAGGCAGGATACCCAACAGACGCAGAAGCAATGATGATAGTTGAGTTTGATGGAACTGAACATGAAGTAGAGGCTTATATTGAAAAAGCAAAACAAATTGCAGAAAAAAATAATTCATCTAGTTTAAAGGTAAGTAAATCAAATGAAGAGAGATTAAAATTTTGGGCAGGCAGAAAAGCAGCTTTTCCAGCGTGTGGAGTTTTAGCCCCAGATTATATGTGCATGGACGGTTCAATACCAAGAGGTAAACTTGCAGAAGTACTTAAAGAAATCACGAGACTGTCAAAAAAATATGATTTACCAGTTGCTAATGCTTTTCACGCAGGTGATGGAAATCTTCATCCATTAATTATGTTTGATGCAAATGACAAAAATTCACTCAAAAAATGTGAAGAATTTGGAGCAGATATTTTAAAATATTGTGTAAAAGTTGGTGGAGCCCTTACTGGTGAGCATGGAGTAGGAATAGAGAAAAGAGAATTAATGTGTGAAGCTTTTAATGATAAAGACATTCAACAACAACTCACAATAAAAGTAGCCTTAGACCCAAATTCATTATTAAATCCAGGCAAAGTTTATCCGATACTTAGAAAATGTGCTGAGGAAGGGAGAGTCCACGTCCATGGAGGAAAAACAAAATTTCCAGACATCCCTAGATTTTAATCAAAATACTTTTAAACCATCCACTAGAGAAGAAATTGTAGAAATCGTAAAAAATTGTTACAAAAAAAACATTCCTTTGGAAATAAGCGGTTTACAATCAAAAAATAAAATTGGCAGAAATTTTCAGGCTGAGAAAACTTTAGATCTTTCAAATTATAAAGGCATCATAGATTATAAACCTGAGGAACTTTATATTAAAGTTAAGGCAGGCACCCCTATAAGTGAAATAGAAGAAGTACTAAAAAAAAATAATCAACAATTAGCATTCGAACCTAATGACTTTGGCTACTTATTTTCAGGTGAGAGCAACAGCGGTTCAATTGGAGGAGTGGTTGCTTGCAATTTTGCTGGATCAAGAAGATTTAAAGTTGGAAGTGTTAGAGATCATCTTCTTGGTTTTCAAGGAGTTAATGGAAAAGGTGAAACGATAAAATCAGGAGGAACAGTTGTAAAAAATGTAACCGGTTACGATTTATGCAAGATATTATCAGGATCTTTTGGAACACTTACAGTTTTAACAGAAATATCAATCAAGGTTTTACCAAAACCAGAAACAAGTAAAACATTAATAATAAAAAATTCTCATGTTAAAAAAGCACTTGATTATTTAGGACAATCTTTATCATCATCAACCGACCCTTCTGGAGGTGTTTTTTATCCTGATTATTTTGGAAAAAATTTCATTTTAAATGATCTTACACATGATGGCGGCTTAACCGGTATAAGAATAGAAGGTCCAACAAACTCAGTTGACCAGAGGATTGACAGACTTTCAAAAGAACTAGCTCTTATTAATAGTGAGTATTCAGTTTTAGATAACGTTCAAACTGAAATTTTTTGGAATAAAACAAAAAACTTAGAAGTTTTTAAAAATTCAAAAAGTAACCTAATAAGAATAGTTGTGCCTATAAGTGAAACTTTACAAGTTATTCAAACGCTCAAAAAAGATGATTTAAATTATTTTATTGATTGGGGTGGAAGCCTTATATGGATGGCGTTTGATCACTTAAATTTAAAAATCCTTTCAGAAATAAAGGAAATAACCAAGAATCACCAAGGATATTACACATTAATTAAAATAGAGGATGACTTTAAGGCCTCTGCCGACATTTTTACAATAGATCCAATTAAGTATAAAATCAGTGAAAAAATAAAAAAAAGTTTTGACCCGAAAAGAATTTTTAACCCGGGTAAGATGTATACAGGAATTTAAATGCAGACATCATTTACAGAGAACCAACTAAAAGACAAAGACAACAAAACCAGTGAAACGATTATAAGAAAATGTGTTCACTGTGGAATGTGTAATGCAACTTGCCCAACTTACGGAATTAATGGAGAAGAATTAGAAGGTCCAAGAGGAAGAATATATTTAATAAAAGATATGTTGGAGAATAAAAAACCTGCTACCAAACAGATTGCAAAACACATTGATAGTTGCTTGTCTTGTTATTCCTGCATGACGACTTGTCCATCAGGCGTAAACTACATGCACCTCATCGATCATGGAAGAAATTATGTTGAAGAAACTTATAGAAGACCTTTCTTTGATAGATTGTTTAGAAATATACTTTCGTTTGTATTGCCAAGACCAAAAGTATTTTTATTAATGGCTTGGTCCTCGAAAATTATTAAACCTTTTAGTTTTTTGTTTCCAAAATTTCTTAAAAACGCATTAAGTTTAATGCCAGACAAAATACCTTCAAAGAAATTAAAAGAAAAAAAAGTTTATGAAGTTACGAAAGGTAAAAAAATATCAAGGGTAGCACTATTAACTGGTTGTGTTCAAAGAGTAATCTCACCTGAAATAAATGAGTCGACAATTAGACTTTTAAATAGACATAATGTTGAAGTTGTTGTGATGCCAGATATCTATTGCTGTGGTTCCTTAAATCATCATTTGGGTAAACAAAAATTAGCGCACGAGTCTTTTAAAAATAATATAAATAGTTGGCATGATGAATATCTTAAAAATGGTTTAGACGCGATTATTAGCAATACCTCAGGCTGCGGTACAACTTTAAAAGATTATGGGCATATTTTTAAAAACGATAAAGATTTAAAAAAAAAAGCAAAAAAAATTTCAGAGTTAACAAAAGACATCACGGAGTATCTTGATGAGAATTTAAAGCTAAATATAAATATAAATACTGAGAAAAAATATAAAATTGCTTATCATTCAGCTTGTTCGATGCAGCACGGACAAAAAGTTCATCAACAACCAAAAGATTTAATCTCAAAAACTGGTAACGAAGTTTTAGAAATACCAGAGGGACATTTGTGTTGCGGATCTGCTGGGACATACAATATTCTTCATCAAAAAATGGCAAAATCGTTATTAAAAAATAAAGTCAAAAATATTGAAAAAATTTCTCCTGATTTTATTTCAACAGGTAATATAGGATGCATGACACAAATTTCATCTGGAACTAGAATTCCCATTATTCATACAGTTGAATTACTTGATTGGTTCACGGGAGGACCCAAACCGTACAAATTAAATAATTTCTAAATGAAAAAAAAAATTTTTGTCACTAGAAAGCTCCTTAAAGAAAACGAGGAAAAGCTTCAAAGTTTATTTGAAGTGACTTTAAATAAAGATGATAAAATTTTTACGCCTCAAGAAATTATTGATGGATCTAAAAATTATGATGGAATCTTAAGTTCAGTTACTGATCCAATTAATGCTGATACTATATCTAAATTTTCAAACTCCATTAAAATTATCGCTAATGGTGCAGTCGGCTTTGGAAATATAGATATTCAAGCCGCTAAAGCAAAAGGAATTACAGTTACCAATACCCCTGATGTTTTGACTGACGCCACAGCTGACATCCAAATATTACTTTTATTAGGAGCGTCTAGGAGAGCTTATGAGGGTCGTATTGCAGCCGAGACTCAAAACTGGAAATGGTCTTTTGATTTTTTATTAGGAAAACAAATGTCAAACAAAAGATTAGGAATTCTTGGAATGGGCAGAATTGGAAGAGCGGTAGCTAAAAGAGCAAAGGCTTTTGGCATGGAAATTCACTATCATAATAGATCTAAACTTTCTTCTGATTTAGAAGATGGTGCGATTTATCATAAAGATATAAAAAGTTTGTTTGAAAAAAGTGAATTTTTATCAATTAACTGTCCAGCCACACTAGAAACAAAAAACCTAATTAATAAAGAGACTTTAAGTTATTTAGAGGAAAATACAGTGATAGGCAACGCAGCAAGAGGTGATGTAGTTGATGATGATGCTATGGTTGAGGCTTTGAAAAATGGGAAAGTTTTTGCTTATGGTTTAGATGTTTACAATGGTGAGCCAAAAATTCATCCTGAATATTTAAAGTTAAAAAATATTTTTTTACTTCCTCATTTAGGTAGTGCTACAAAAAGGACAAGGTGGGATATGGCATATCGAGCTACAAAAAATTTGGAAGATTTTTTCTCAGGAAAAAAACCACAAGATCAGGTAAACTAATACACCTTCAGATTGAATCCAACGAATTTACTTTAAAATAATTCTAAAAATATATGGAGACTCTGATTTGAGTTTGTGCTTAAATCTTTCGGTTAATTAACTAACGGAGGACATATGTCAAAAAAAATAAAAGGAGTAAAAACTCCATCAAGACGTAAGTTCTTTAAAGCAGCAGCAGCTACGGGTGCTGCAGCGGCAGCAACTGTTGCAATGCCAAACATTGCTTTAGGTGCTCCTCAAACTTTAAAGATGCAAGCGGCTTGGCCGTCAGGCGCTAACATTTTCTTTGAAATGGCTGGCGACTACGCAAAAATGGTAAGCGACATGTCTGGAGGTGAATTAAAAATTGATCTTCAGCCAGTTGGAGCTGTAGTAAAAACTTCGGAAATTGGACAAGCAGTAAGTTCAGGTGTACTTGATATGGGTCACTGGGTAACAGCTTATTGGTATGGAAAAAATCCGGCAGCTTCTCTTTTCGGTACTGGTCCGTCATACGGAATGTCATCTCAAGAAATTATGGGATGGATAGAGTATGGTGGAGGTAGAAAACTTTATGATGAAACACTTGCAAAAGTTGGTTTCGACTATATTGGTTTCTTCCATATGCCAATGCCTGCACAGCCTTTTGGATGGTTCAAAAAGAACGTAACAAAAGTATCTGATGTTAAAGGTATGAAGTACAGAACAGTAGGTTTAGCTACTAACGTATTAACAGCAATGGGAATGGTTGTAAGACAATTACCAGGAGGTGAAATTCAGCCTGCAATGAAGACAGGTTTGATCGAGGCTGCTGAGTTTAACAACCCAACCTCAGACTCTCAGTTTGGTATGCAAGATGTTTCTAAGCATTATCACTTAGGAAGCTTCCACCAATCACAAGAGATGTTTGAAATCCCAGTAAATAAGAAGACATTTAATGGATTATCGCCTAAGCATCAGGCTATTCTAAAAAATGCTGCTTATGCTGCAAACAGTGATAACTACTTTAAAGCATTAGTAAGATACTCTGCTGACTTATCTAAATTGATGAACCAGCACAAAGTAAACGTGTATCAAACATCTGATGCGATCTTAGCTCAACAGTTAAAAGGTTGGGATAAAGTAATCGGAGATTTCAATAAGAAAGATCCATTCTTTAAAAAGATTGTAGACTCACAGAAGAAATACGCTAAGAGAGTTATGAAGTACTTACTCATGAACCAACCTAACTATAAGTTGGCTTACGAGAATGAATTCGGCTCTATAGGTAAAGTTAAAATTTAATTATATTTTAAACGTAAAAAGGGGGTGATTTTTCACCCCCTTTTTTTATGGAAATAACAAAAAAATTAGCATAGTTTAAAAATTCATGAGGGGATTTATTCATTTTGCAGATACTTTAAGCACTTCCGTTGGAAAGGCGTTTTCTTGGTGTATCGTAATTTTAATGGGCGGAACTTGCTACGAAGTAGTTATGGCATATGCCTTTAATGCCCCCACGTTATGGAATTTTGATTTCAGTTTACAAATGTACGGTGCGATTTTTATGATGGCAGGTGCTTATACTCTTTCTACAGAGGCTCATGTGAGAGGTGACGTAATTTACAGACTTTTTAAACCAAGAACTCAGGGTTACATCGATTTAGTTTTATATTTTATATTTTTCTTTCCAGGTGTGCTTGCACTTGCATTTTATGGTTATGAGTACGCTTCGCTTGCTTGGAAAATTAAAGAAACAAGTTGGAATAGTCCTGCCCAAATTCAAATTTACATGGCTAAATCTTTAATTCCTGCTGCAGGAATTTTATTAGTCATTCAAGGTATCAGCGAAGTTTGTAGAGCAATCATTTGCATTCAAACAGGACACTGGCCTGCTCGACTGGTTGTAGCAGAGGAAACAGAAAAAATGTTAATGAGAACTTCACAAGACGAGGATCAAAAAGATGTTATTTAGTTTAACTAATCCTGAAATCGCAATTTTAATGATGGGTATATTCCTGTTTGCAGTGTTACTTGGATTTCCAATAGCATTTACATTAATGGCAATGGGAGTTGGTTTTGGTTACTACGCTTACTTTGATCCGACAAGAATGGAACATCTTTTTGATAATAGAATCTTCCAATTATTCGTTCAAAATACTTACACCGTTATGGATAATACAGTTTTGACAGCGGTCCCACTCTTTTTATTTATGGGGTATTTAGTTGAAAGAGCTGGAATAGTTTCAAGATTATTTTTTGCGATTAGACTAGCTTCTCATAGACTGCCAGCTTCAATGGCAGTAGCTGCATTAGTTACTTGTGCTTTATTTTCTACAGCGACTGGAATTATCGGAGCCGTGGTAACTTTAATGGGGCTTCTTGCTTGGCCAGCGATGATCAGAGCTGGATATGATAAAAAGTTTGCTTCTGGAGTAATTTGTTCTGGAGGTTGTTTGGGTATTTTAATTCCGCCTAGCATTATGTTAATCGTTTATTCAGTAATTGCTCAACTCTCTCCTTTAAGATTATTTGCTGCAGCAATTTTTCCAGGATTATTATTAGCAGGTTTATATATAGGTTATGCAGTAACTTTAGCTTATTTTAATCCTTCGATCGCACCTAAACCACCTAAGGAAGATATTCCACCAAGATCAGTAATTCTAAAAGAGGTAATGGTTTCCTTCTTACCGCTTTTCTCTTTAATAATTTTAGTATTAGGAACTATTTTAGGAGGGCTTGCAACTCCTGCAGAAGCTGCAGCCGTTGGAGCATTTGGGGCATTAATACTTTCATATTTTTATAAAACGCTTAAGTGGAAAAATTTTAAAGAGTCGGTATTTTTAACTGCAAAAACGACTGCCATGATTATGTGGTTGTTTATAGGATCATGGACCTTTGCTTCAGTCTTTTCGTATTTAGGTGGACACGAAGTATTTGAACATTTCTTTAAATCAATGAATCTACAACCATGGCAGTTTTTAGTAATTACGCAAATAATAATCTTCTTACTGGGTTGGCCATTAGAGTGGACAGAGATATTAATTATTTTTGTACCGATATTTCTACCTTTAGTGGCATTTTTTGAAGTTAACCCTTACTTTTTTGCAATGTTAATTGCTTTAAATTTACAAACTTCATTTTTAACTCCACCCATGGCAATGTCCGCGTACTATTTAAAAGGTGTACAAAGTAAAAATGTAGAGTTAATGGAAATATTTAAAGGTATTATGCCTTTTCTAGGTATAGTTATATTAGCTATGTTTTTAATGTACCTCTTCCCAGGAATAGCTCTTTGGTTGCCAGATACATTATTTGCTAATTAACGAATTTAAATGATAGA
>CACCID010000003.1 GCA_902545945.1 uncultured Pelagibacteraceae bacterium
TGGTGTGTTGAATTTGTGAGTTTTTCAATTTTTATTACAACCTCTTCATAATTTAAAATTGAATTCAAATCTTTACTATTTGGAGATACATAAGGATCTGTTAAAATTTCAATGTTAAATTTTACCCTTTGCTTCTTTTTTTTCTCAAATTTATGTATTCCAACTAAAATCTTCAAAGTAAGATCTTTGATAATTACTTTTCTTTTATATTTAAATTTTTCTCTTTTTTTAAATTTTATTATTTTCATTCTTTTGTATTAATTATATCAGGCGTTTGCCATGCAAGTCTTTGCCCACCATCAATATTAATTATTTCTCCAGTTATACTTTTACTTTCAATAAGAAATCTTACCCCATTACAGATATTTTCTAAATCTACTTTTTTTCTTAATATTATTGACTTCCACTGTTTTTTAAAATGCTTCTCAGATTGTCTTTTATTTTTTAAAGTAGGACCAGGTGAGATACCATTTACTCTAATATTCGGAGCTAGTTTCATAGCTGATGTTTTTGTTAAAACTGCTAAAGAAGATTTACTTAAAGTATATGAGAAAAAAAAGGGAGTTAATTTTTCGACTCTTTGATCAATGATATTGATAATGCATCCCTCTTCATTCCTTACAAACTTATGAAAGTTTTGAGTTAAAATCGCAGGCGCTTTTAAATTAATATTAATATGTTTTGTAAAAGATTTTTCAGAGAAATTTTCAAGATTATCGTTTTCAAAAACAGAGGCATTATTAATCAAACAATCTAAACCCCTCATCTTTGTATACGCATTCTTAATTAAATTATTAGTTTGCTTAAAATTATTTAAATCTGCCTTTAATAAATAAGTTTCGGCACCAAGATTGTCTAGTTCTTTTTTTAATTTTAAGGCACTACTTTTAGAACGATTGAAATGAATAACAATTTTTGTACCAAAACTTACTACACTTTTTGCAATAGCAGCGCCTATTCTTGTAGCTCCACCGGTTATAATTATTTTTTTGGCTTCCATTTTTTAATTGCTTTTTTTGGTTTTGTACCTGGCATGCCCATCGTTGATCTCCCTTTTGGATAAACCTTACTTTTTAAATTATATTGAGAAATTTTTGGATTTAAAGTTATTTCAAGCTCACTTGCTTCCAGCTTTCTCATTTCATCTCTCAATTTTGCGGCTTCCTCAAACTCCAGGTTAGAAGCAGCTTCTTTCATTTTTCTATTTAATGCTTTAAGGTGTTTTTTTAAGTTTCCACCTACATTTGAACCTTCGCTAATTTTTACGTAATCTTTTTCGTAAACAGACTCTAAAATATCACTTATTTCTTTTTTGACTGACTCTGCAGTTATTCCATTTTTTTTATTATATTCTAATTGTTTATTTCTTCTTCTCTCTGTTTCCTTTATTGCTTTATCTATACTTTTTGTAACTTTATCAGCATATAAAATTACTTTACCGTCTATATTTCGAGCTGCTCTTCCAATAGTTTGTATTAAAGAAGTTTCTGATCTTAAAAAACCTTCTTTATCAGCATCTAATATTGCCACTAAAGCGCATTCAGGAATATCTAATCCTTCTCGCAATAAGTTTATACCGACAAGAATATCAAATACTCCTATTCTTAAATCTCTAATAATTTCAATTCTTTCAAGAGTATCAATATCGGAGTGCATGTATCTTACTTTAAGACCATTTTCATGAAGGTATTCAGTAAGATCTTCTGCCATCTTTTTAGTAAGTGTTGTGGCAAGAACTCTGTAACCTTTTTTTACAATTTCTTTTGCTTCATGCATAAGATCATCCACCTGAGTTTTGGCTGGTCTTATTTCTACTGGTGGATCTATTAAACCTGTTGGTCTAATAATTTGGTCAATATATTTATTGCTAGTTTGTTTTAGTTCCCATGGGCCCGGGGTAGCAGACACGAATACAGTTTGTGTTCTCATTAAATCCCACTCTTCAAACTTTAAAGGCCTGTTATCCATACAAGATGGTAGTCTAAATCCATATTCGGCCAATGTGCTTTTTCTTGTGCGGTCTCCTTTATACATTCCATTCAATTGAGGAACAGTTACATGACTTTCATCTACAAATATAATTGCGTTATCTGGAAAATATTCAAATAGAGTAGGTGGAGGTTCTCCAGTTTTTCTTCCAGACAAAAATCTTGAATAATTTTCTATACCTGCACAAGTTCCTGTCGCTTCAATCATTTCTAAATCAAATTTAGTTCTTTCCCTTAGTCGCTGTTCTTCTAAAAGTTTATTATTTTCTCTGTGTTTTTTTAATGTTTCAGCTAATTCAGATTTTATTTGTCTTATGGCTTGTTCGATAGTTGGTTTAGGAGTTATGTAGTGGCTATTAGCGTAAATTTTTATAATAGAGTAATCATTAGTTTTATCACCAGTAAGTGGATCAAATTCTTCAATTTTTTCTAATTTATTAAAATTAAAACTTATTCTCCATGCTCTATCCTCCAAATGCGATGGGAAAATTTCTAAATTTTCTCCTCTTACCCTAAAAGTTCCTCTAAAAAAATTTTGATCATTTCTTTTGTACTGTAAATTTATAAAAGCTCTAATTAAATCATCTCGTTCATACTCATAATTTTTTTTTAGAGTAATTGTCATTTTTGAGTAGGCCTCTACTGAACCTAAACCATAAATACATGATACACTTGCTACAATTATTACATCATCTCTTTCCAGCAATGACCTAGTCGCAGAATGCCTCATACGATCTATTTGTTCATTTATTGAAGCTTCTTTTTCTATATAAGTGTCTGATCTTGGCACGTATGCTTCTGGAGTGTAGTAATCATAGTATGAAACGAAATATTCAACAGCGTTATCTGGAAAAAAACTTTTAAACTCACCGTACAATTGTGCCGCCAAAGTTTTATTAGGAGCTAGAATTAGGGCTGGCCTATTTGCTTTTTCAATAACCTTTGCCATGGTAAAAGTTTTACCAGAACCTGTTACCCCTAAAAGCACTTGCTCTTGTTTATTATCTTTTAAATTTTTTAAAATTTGTTTAATAGCCTCTGGTTGGTCACCGCTAGGTTGAAAATCACTTTTGATTTTAAAGTTAATACCTCCCTCTAACTTCTTAATTTTTTTAGAGTTATTAACCTCTAGGTCAGCTAATTTTTCTTGATAAGTATTTTGCATTATATGTTAATAGTATTTATAAATTATTATAAATTTCAATGAGCATTGTATCCAATACATTAAAACGTATAAAACCGTCACCCACAATAGCTGTTACCTCAAAAGCTAGAGAATTACGAGCTGCCGGTAAAGATGTCATAGGCTTAGGAGCTGGAGAACCTGATTTCGACACTCCAGACAATATAAAAGAGGCGGCTATAGAAGCTATTAATAAAGGTGATACAAAATATACAGCTGTAGATGGGACGCCAGCTTTAAAAAAAGCAATTCAAGCGAAATTTAAAAGAGAGAATAATCTTTCGTATGATCTTAATCAAATAACAGTGGGAACAGGAGGAAAGCAAGTTCTTTACAACGCATTTATGGCAACAGTAAACAAAGGTGATGAAGTTATTATACCAGCACCTTATTGGGTATCTTACCCAGACATAATATTATTAGCTGGAGGAACACCAAAAATAGTTAAGTGTGAAGAAAAAGATAATTTTAAACTTACTCCTTCTAAACTTAAAAAAGTAATATCTAAAAAAACTAAATGGATCATTTTAAATTCTCCATCAAATCCAACAGGATCTAGTTATTCAAAAAAAGAAATTAAAAATTTAGCCGAAGTTTTAAAAAAACATAAAAAAATATTTATTTTAAGTGATGATATTTATGAACACATCACTTATGATAATTTTAAATTTTCAACAATTGCTGAAATAAATGATTTAAAGAGCAGAACTCTTACCATGAACGGAGTGAGCAAGTCTTATTCGATGACAGGTTGGAGAATAGGTTATGCAGCTGGTCCAGTCGAAATTATTAAAGCGATATCAAAAATTCAATCTCAATCTACGAGTAACCCTTCATCAATCAGTCAAGCTGCAGCGGTTGAAGCTTTAAATGGAACACAAGATTTTATTTCAGAGAGAGCTAATTCATTTAAAGAAAGAAGAGATTTTGTAGTTGAAAGTTTAAACAATATAAAAGGTATAAGTTGTCTTAAGCCAGAGGGTGCTTTTTACGCTTTTCCAAGTTGCAAAAATCTTTTGAATAAAAAAACAAAACTTAAATCAGATACTGATTTTGTTCAGAAATTATTAGAACAAGCAAATGTTGCAGTGGTTCAAGGTTCTGCTTTTGGCTTGCCTGGTTATTTTAGAATTTCTTATGCAACTTCAATGGAAAACTTGAAAAAAGCTATGGAGAGAATAAAAAATTTTTGTGAAGAAATTAATTAGCTTTAGATAAAAATTTTTCAGCTTCCAAAGCAGACATACAACCCATTCCAGCAGCGGTCACAGCTTGTCTAAATATTTTGTCTTTTACATCACCAGCAGCGAATACTCCAGGCACGTTAGTTTCAGTTGAGTCTGGTTTTGTAATCAAGTAACCATCTTTATCCATTTTTAACTGATCTTTAAATAAAGAAGTTGCTGGATCATGACCAATTGCTATAAACAATCCATGTACTTTAAGTTCTGTAATTTTATTATTTTTAACATTTTTTATTTTAATTCCATTTACACCTTTGGGTTCTTTATCTCCTAAAACTTCATCAACAACACTATCCCAAATAATTTCAATTTTTTTATTAGCCTTTAATTTTTCCTGAAGCATTTTTTCAGCTCTTAATTCATTTCTCCTATGAATAAGCTTAACTTTAGATGCGAACTTTGTTAAAAACATTGCTTCTTCAACTGCAGCATTTCCACCACCAACTACTGCCACCTCTTTATCTTTAAAGAAAAATCCGTCACAAGTAGCACATGCTGAAACTCCAAAGCCTCTAAATTCTTGTTCTGACTTTATATTTAACCAACGAGCTTGCGCTCCAGTAGAAATTATAAAAGTATCCGCAGTATAAACTTGACCGCTATCTCCAACAGCTTCAAAAGGTTTTTTAGATAAATCAACTTTATTTATATGATCTTGTATCATTTCAGTACCAACTGCTTCAGCTTGTCCTTTCATTTCATCCATAAGCCAGGGACCTTGAATCACTTTTGAGTAACCTGGGTAATTTTCGACATCTGTAGTAGTAGTCAATTGTCCCCCTGGTTGAGAGCCGTGTACAAGTATTGGTTTTAACATTGCCCTAGCCGCATAAATAGCCGCTGTGTAACCAGCTGGACCTGATCCAAGAATTAACACTTTTGTATGTTTTGTTGATTTATTATTCATTATCTAAAGGTATATAGTAACTAATGTTAGAATTAAAAGCACTTCTTTTAACGCAAGGCATGCACGGCATGATTAGCCAAGTAGAAGGTTTGGCTAAAGCTTTGGGTCTAAGTTATAAACACCAAACAATTGAACTGAAATCTTTTTGGAATATGATTCCTCCAAAGCTAAGTCCTATTTCAGAAAATTTGGTAAAAAATAAATTTATATGTGATTGTAAAGTAATTATATCATGTGGAAGAAAAAGCGTGATACCGTCCGTGGCCTTGAAAAAAAGACTAGGAAAAGAAATTTTTAACATTCACATACAAGATCCAAAAATATCATTCAAATATTTTGACCTAATTGTAAGTCCGGAGCATGATAATTTAAAAGGTGAAAATATAATTAATACCACTGGAGCCGTTCATTATTTAACTAAAAAAGAAATTTTGGATAATTCTCAATATTTAGGAATAGAAAAAGACAAGAGAAGAGAATTAGTAGCTTTTATTGTTGGTGGACCAAATAAATATTATAAGTATTCTGAAAAACAAATTCATGAACTTTTTAACAAAGTAAAAACTTTATTCACTCCAGATAAATTTAAGATCATTGTAATTCCTTCTTATCGAACACCTGAAAATATATTAAAAATAGCTTTTAATACCTTTAACGTAGATCATCATGTAGTCAAAACCATCGATAAAAAAGCTTATCTTTCTGCATTAGCGATTTCTAATTATATTGTGGTTACATGCGACTCTACGTCAATGATTTCAGAAGCAGCTATGACTGGTAAACCAGTTTATATCGCAATGATGAAGTCATTCAAGCCCACCGGAAGATTTAAAAAATTTTATTCACAATTAAGTGATTTAGGTATAACAAGAGAGTTAGAAAATACTGTTGAAAGTTGGAGTTACAATAAATTAAATGAAGTAACTAGAATTGCTCCAATAATAAAAACAAAAATGAAAAAAAATGGAATTATTTAAATCTTTAGAAAAAAGAACAAAATTATTTACTGATCCATTCAAACACTTTGAAATCAATGAGCCACTAACTCAAAACGCCATAGATGAGATCTGTAGTGCTGATATAGCAGATCCTAGAAAACAAAATTTAAACTATGATGGAACAAGAGCTCTTGATGGTGGAGAAGGAGCTTTTCGAGCAGGAATTAAAAATGGAGGTAAAGCAAAAAAACTTAGATGTTATGTTACTAAAGAAAACTCAAATCAATTTCCTTACTTAACAAAATTTATTGAAGAATTGAGATCTCCTGAAATTTATAAAAAGATAGGTTCACTTATTGGAAAAGATCTTAGTAATTCTTTTGTAAGATTAGAAGTAATTTGTGATCGCGAAGGTTTCTGGTTAAAACCTCACTGTGACATCGAGGAAAAATTAATGTCTTCAATAGTTTTTGTTAATTTACATAATGAGTCAGAAAATCTAGGAACGGATTTTTATGATGCAAAATTAAATAAAGTTAAAACTGTTCCCTACAAACACAATTATGGCTATTTCTTTACAAGTGGACCAAATACTTGGCATGGGATGGAAAAAAAAGAGATAAAAAAAGAGAGAAGATGTATCCAAATAAACTACGTTACTTTCGAGACTGATTGGAAAGTAAAAATTTAAATATCTTGCAAAGAAGTTACACTTATATCTCTTAATTTAAGAGACTTAATACCTTCCAAACAAACTTTTGCCGTTGACATGTTAGTGCAATATGGAACTTTATTGGCCAATGTAGCTCTTCTCAAAGCTACTGCATCACTTAATTGAGCTTCACTATTCCCACCTCCAGTATTTATAACTAAAGCTATCTTTTTAGCATTAAGAACATCAACAATGTGCGGAGAGCCTTGATTTACTTTATTAATTTTTTTACATTGAATTCCATGTTGGCTTATATAATCAGCAGTTCCTCCAGTCCCGCAAAGTTTAAAATTTAATTTAATCAATTGTTTTGCTAATTCTACTCCCTCTTTTTTGTGGCTGTTTTTCAAAGAAATAAAAGCCAAGCCTTTTTTAGGAAGAGAGTTTGAAGCCGCAATTTGACTCTTTGCAAAAGCCATACCAAAATTTTTATCAAAACCCATTACCTCACCTGTAGACTTCATTTCTGGACCAAGTAAAAGATCACTATTAGGGAATTTATTAAATGGAAATACTGCCTCTTTAACCGCGAACATACCTTTTGTTCTGCTTTTTAAATTAAACTTAGTTAGTTTTTCTCCAGCCATAACTCTAGAGGCTATCTTAGCAAGTGGTAGATTTTTTGCTTTTGACACAAATGGAACAGTTCTACTAGCTCTTGGGTTTACCTCTATCACATAAATTTTATCATTTTTAATAGCATATTGAACATTCATAAAACCTTTGACTTTAAGTGTAAGAGCAAGTTTTTTTGTTTGATTTTCAATTTCTTTTATTAAAAAAGGTTTGATTGATACTGGCGGTAAACTACATGCAGAGTCGCCCGAGTGAATTCCAGCTTCTTCTATATGTTGCATAATACCTGCTACGAAAACATTTTTTCCATCTGAAATTGCGTCAACATCAACTTCCATTGCATTATCAATAAATTTGTCAATTAAGATTGGATTTTTTTCAGCAACTTTAAAAGCCTCTTTCACAAAGTTTTTAAGCTGGTTTTTTTCATGAACTATTTCCATGGCTCTCCCACCTAACACATATGAAGGTCTTACCATTAAAGGCAAACCTATTTTATCAGCAATCTTTATTGCTTGAGGAAAAGTTTTCGCTATACCGCTATCAGCTTGATATAAATTTAATTTATTTAAAAGATTTCTAAATCTATCTCTATCTTCTGCAATATCTATCGATGTATATTGCGTACCTAAAATTGGAAGTTTGTTTTCGTGTAAAAATTTTGCAAGTTTTATAGGTGTTTGACCTCCAAATTGAGTAATAACACCTTTTAAATTACCTTTTGATTTCTCTTTTTTTATAATATTGAAAATATATTCATCAATCAAAGGTTCAAAATATAATCTATCACTCGTATCGTAATCTGTTGATACAGTTTCTGGATTACAATTAATCATAATTGTTTCATATTTAACCTCTTTGAGAGCAAAACTAGCTTGGCAACAGCAATAATCAAACTCGATACCTTGACCAATTCTATTTGGACCTCCACCGAGAATTATAATTTTATTTTTGCTAGAAGGGTCAGATTCACATTCTACATAAGATGAGAAATTTCTTTGATAAGTAGAATACATGTATGGAGTAAAAGATTTAAATTCTGCAGCACAAGTATCTACTTTTTTATAAACCGGCAAAACTTTTAATGCAGTTCTTTTCTTTCTGATCAAAGTTTCCGAAACATTTGTAAGTTCAGATAATTTTTTATCTGAGAACCCGATTGATTTAATAAAGTTAAATTCATTAAAATTTTTTGGAAGACCTTTTTTCTTTATTTTAATTTCGTTATCTACAATTTCTTTTATTTGACTTATAAACCAAGGGTCTATTTTTGAGAGTTTATGTATTTTATTTAAATTGATTTTTTTTCTAATTGCCTCTGCCACTAGTAAAATTTTATTTGGAATATTCTCTTTTAATTTATTTTCTATTTTATTTTTATTAAGATTAAATATTTGATCTAAACCCGAGAAACCTGTCTCCAAAGAAACTAAAGCTTTTTGTAATGACTCTTTAAAATTCCTACCTATTGCCATGGCTTCACCTACAGATTTCATTGACGTTCCTAGAATTGCAGCTGAAGTTGAGAATTTTTCAAAGGTAAATCTTGGAATTTTTGTCACTACATAATCTATTGTAGGTTCAAAAGAGGCAGGAGTTACTTTTGTAATTTCATTTTTTAATTCATCTAAGGTGTATCCAACTGCTAGCTTTGCAGCTACTTTTGCTATTGGAAAACCTGTTGCTTTAGAAGCTAAAGCGGATGACCTTGAAACTCTGGGGTTCATCTCAATTATCACCATCCTTCCATTTTTTGGATTGATCGCAAATTGAACATTTGATCCACCAGTTTCTACGCCAATTTTTCTTAGGCATGCAATGGAAGCATTCCTCATTACTTGATACTCTTTGTCTGTTAAAGTTAGTGCAGGAGCAATAGTAACAGAGTCTCCAGTATGTATCCCCATAGGGTCTACATTTTCTATGGAACAAATTATAATGCAGTTATCATTTTTGTCTCTAACTACTTCCATCTCAAATTCTTTCCAACCCTCGAGACACTCCTCTACTAAAACTTGACTAACAGGAGACTCATGTAGTCCGTTCTTTATTATTTTAAAAAACTCTTTTTTATTTTTAGCAATACCACCGCCTAATCCACCAAGAGTGAAAGCCGGTCTAATTATTGCGGGTAAACCGATCTGCTTTAATGCTTGGGTGGACTGATTAAAATTGTTTATAATTTTTGATTTTGGAAGATCTAAACCAATCTCAATCATATTTTTTCTAAATTTTTTTCTATCCTCAGCATTAGATATTGCTTTTGAATTAGCACCTATTAGTTCAATATTATATTTCTTAAGAATTCCTTTTTTTTCAGCCTCCATTGCTAGATTTAATGCAGTCTGACCTCCCATAGTTGGTAAAATTGCATCAGGTTTTTCTTTAGTTAGAATTTTCTCAAGCACTTCTATCGTAATTGGCTCGATGTAAGTTTTATCTGCCACATTTGGATCAGTCATTATAGTTGCTGGATTAGAGTTAACTAAAATTACTTTGTATCCTTCATCTTTTAATGCTTTACATGCTTGCGTTCCTGAGTAATCAAATTCACAAGCTTGACCAATGATGATTGGCCCAGCTCCAACAACTAAAATCTTTTTAATATCTTTTCTTTTTGGCATAATTTTTCATACTAGTTATAAATTCTTTAAATAAATAAACACTGTCCTGTGGGCCTGGGTTAGACTCGGGATGATATTGAACGGAATAAACAGGTTTGTTTTTCAATTTAATTCCTTCAATGCTGTTATCAAAAAGAGATTGATGCGTAATTTGTATGTTTTTTTTTAAACTACTTTTTACTACTTCAAATCCATGATTTTGACTGGTAATTTCTACACTCCCATTTATTAAATTTTTAACTGGATGATTAGCCCCCCTATGACCGAGACTCATTTTTTTAGTTTTTGCACCTAATGCTAAAGCAAGAATTTGATGACCTAAACAAATACCGAATATAGGTAAATTATTTTTAATTAATTCTTTAACTATTGGTATTGCATATATACCTGTTGCAGCTGGATCACCTGGTCCATTAGATAGAAAAATTCCGTTTGGTTTTAGTTTTATTATATCTGATGCTAATGTTTTACATGAGACCACTGTAACCTTACAATTAAATTCTGAAAAATATCTTAAAATATTTTTTTTTACTCCATAATCTATTGCAACAACATGGAAGTTCTTTTTGTTATTTTTCACAAAACCTGACTCTTTTTTCCATGTCTTAAAACCTTTCCAGATATAATTCTTTTTTGTAGAAACTTTTTGTGCTAAATCTAAATTTTTCAGTCCGCTCCATTTTTGTGTTTGTCTTAGAAGTTTTTTAATATTTAGTTTGTTATTTTTTGAGAAGGATATGGTTCCTTTTGGCGCTCCTTTATCCCTAATAAAATTCGTAAGATTTCTTGTGTCGATGCCAGTAATGCCCACAATTTTATTTTTCTTTAGCCATTCATCTAGGTGTTTAAGCGCTCTATAGTTAGAAGGACTTGTTATCTCAGAGTTTATAATAACTCCCTTGGTCCAGATTTTATCAGATTCGTGATCTTCTTGGTTAGTCCCTACATTTCCAACGTGTGGAAATGTGAAATTTATAATTTGTTCAGCGTAAGATGGGTCCGATATTATCTCCTGATACCCAGTGATAGAGGTATTAAAGCATACTTCACCTGTAGCGGTGCCTTGATAACCTAATCCTAGACCTCTAAAAAATTTACCGTTCTGAAGAATTAAAATAGCAGTGGAATCGATCTTATTAAGATTTTTAATTGAGTTTATATTTTGAATAGAAGGTTTCAAATACAACTCATGAGTTAAAGTAAAATACTTATAAACATGATTTTGCGCAACATATGAAATAGTAATAAAATCGTCAAGAAAGTTCTTTTTATTTTATATAAGAATTGTGATTAAAATAATTTTAACATGTCTTTAAAAAAGGAAATTGACGAAAAACTTAATCAGGCACTAAAGACAAAGGATAAAAGCACTTACCCAACCCTTAGGCTTATAGTGTCAGCAATAAAAGACGCTGAGATTGCCGCTAGAACCAAAGGTCAGAAAGAAATATCTGATAGCGATATAATGGCTATTTTGAAAAAAATGATTAAACAAAGAAACGAGTCTTGTGAAGTTTACAAAAAAGCAGGTCGTAATGAGCTTCTAGAAAATGAGACAAAAGAAATTGAAGTAATTAGTAATTTTTTACCTAAACAACTAAGCGAGGAAGAAACTAAAAAGTTATGTCAGGAAGCCATAAAATCTTCTGGAGCATCTTCCATGAAAGATATGGGAAAAGTTATGGGAATATTAAAATCAAAAAATGCTGATACTCTTGACTTTTCAAAAGTCAGCTCAATTATAAAAGAACTTTTGAATTAAATGAAATATCCAAAAGAATATCTTGATGAAATAAAATTAAGATTAAAAGTTTCTCAAGTTGTGGGAAAAACAGTTCAATTAAAAAAAAGAGGAAAAGAATTTATTGGACTTTCACCCTTTAAAAACGAAAAAAGCCCCTCATTTACTGTTAATGATGAAAAGGAATTTTATCATTGTTTTAGCAGTGGTGAACATGGAAATATTTTTGATTTTTTAATGAAGACTAAATCGATTGGATTTGGAGAGGCCGTAAGGTCTTTAGCAGCTGAAGCGGGAATGCAGCCTTATAGATTTTCTAATTTTGATCAAAAAAAAGATAAAAGATTTCAAACTTACAAAAGTATTTTCAAGGATTATTCAAATTATTTTCACCAACAATTATTTGATCCAAATAATAAACAAGCGCTAGAATATTTTTTAAAAAGAAATTTAAAGAAAAATATAATCGAAGAATTTCAATTGGGATATGTGCCTTGGCAAAATAACTTTTATGAGGAGCTATTAAAGAAATATTCCGAAGAAGAAATTAATTTAACTGGTCTTTATTATAAAAATGATAAAACTGGGAAATTTATAGATAGATTTAATTCAAGAGTAACATTCCCTGTTAATAACATAATCGGTGATACAGTTGCCTTTGGTGGAAGAATTATTCGTGAAACTAAATTAGCTAAATATATAAATTCACCAGAAACGGAATTTTATAAAAAAGGAAACATGATTTTTAATTTAGATAAAGCAAAAGAAACAAGATCAGAAACAGATGAAGTTTTAATTGTAGAAGGTTATATGGATGTTGTAAGTGTTTACTCATCTGGAGTAAAAAATGTGATAGCAAACTCAGGTACTGCACTTACAGAAAGACAAATAAGTCTGATATGGAAATTTTTTTCAAATCCTATCATTTGCTTAGATGGTGATGAAAGTGGGCAAAAAGCTGCTTTAAGAATAGCAGAAAAGTTATTTCCATTAATTAATGAAAAAAACAAAATTTATTTTTCTATTATGCCTGATGGAGCTGATCCAGATGATTATATTAAACAGAAAGGTAAGCACGGATTATTAAATTTATTAAAAAAGAAAGAAATAATTCAATCTTTTATTTGGAATTACCACCTAAGCAGAATAGATCAGAATAATCCTTATGAAATTTCAAAATTTGAAAAAGAAATTAAAAGTTTGTCATATTCCATACAGGATGAAACACTTAAAAAATATGTTTTAGAGGATTTTCTAGAAAAAATTAAAAGATTAACTCCTATACAATCATCAAGGAAAGATTATAAATATATTCCATATAAAAAGAAAAAAGATTATCAAATTCTTAAAGAAACAAAGCTTTTACATCAAAAAAAAAAGAATTTATCTAAAATTCAAATTATTGAATTTTCAATTTTATATTTAATTATAAACTATCATAGTGCAGCTACAAAAAAAGTAGAAGATTTATCTACACTCGACTTTTTAGCTGAAAAAAATCAGAGTTTAAAAAATGATATTATCAACTCTATTTCAGAAGGAAGTGACTCAGATACAATTTACTCAAAGATAAAAAATGATCATGCTAAAATTGTTAATGAAATAAATGAAAATTCTAATATTCAGATAATAGTTAAAAATAAAACTGAAGAAGAAATTGAAGATCTTCTACATGAGCTAATTGATGACCATCAAGAACAAAATAATTTAAAGAAAATTGAATCTTTGGAGAACAAATTGATTAATAATTTAGATGAAAACTCATATTCAGAACTTATAAAGCTTAAAAGTCAATTAAATAGGGACTAAAAAAGTATAGATTTTTAATTTTCAGGCACTATATATATTTCATTATCCTAATATGGCTGAAAAACTCATAACTAAATCGTTTGAAAGACTTCTTGATAAAGGGAAACACAGAGGGTTTATAACTTTTGAGGAGCTCGGAAAATCTTTAGGTAAAAGAAACAGTACTCACGAAAATTTAGAACGCGCTTTTATAATACTTGTAGATGAAAAAATAACACTTGTAGAAAAAAAATCTGAATATCAATCAAACAAAAAAAAAGAACAAGTAAACCAAGCTGAGGAAAAAACCACTGATAAAAGTGATGATCCGATTAGAATGTACCTTAGAGAGATGGGTGGTGTGGAACTTCTTTCAAGAGAAGGTGAGATAGCTATTGCAAAAAGAATAGAGGCTGGGAAAGACGTTATGATTAATGCTTTAACCCAAAGCCCGATTGTTGGAAAAAAAATATCGGAATGGAAAGAGCAAATTGAAGGTCAACAAATGTTGGTAAGAGACATAATAGATATTGATTCTACATATGAGGATTTCGAAGCTTTAGATGAAGACGATGATTTAAAAGATAAGAAATTAAAACAAAAAAAGGATAAGGATAAAGTTAAGGCCGATCAATTAGATAAAAAAGATGAAGGACCTAATAATGACGATGACGAGTTTAACGTCTCGCTTGCTAAAATGGAGGAAGAAATTAAACCTAAAATTATTAATATTTTAGACTCGTTGAACAAAAATTATTTAAAATTACAAAAATATCAAATTGAAAAACTAGAATGTTTGCTAGCTTCAAAAGAGCTTTCTGTATCAAAAAATAAAAATTTTAAAAAAATTCAAGAAATCCTAGTGGATAATTTTAAAAATTTGCAATTAGCACCACATGTAGTCGAAGAGTTGGTCCAATCACATTATAAAGAAAACAAGAAAATTGTTTCACTTGAAGGTGTTCTTTTAAGATTAGCAATGGATAACAAAATATCTAGAGAAGAATTTTTAAAATATTACGTAGGAAATGAAGTTAACCCGAAATTTGAGTCCTTCCTTAAAGAAAACCCAGCTTGGAAAGCTTTTTTTAAAAAGTATAAAAAAGATTTTACTGAAATTAAAGATAGATTAGTAGAGTTTAGTAAAAAGATTGGTCTTTCAGTTGGAGAATTTAAAAAGTTAGTAAGTAGAATCCAAAAAGGAGAAAGAGAGTCCAGAATAGCTAAAAAGGAAATGGTTGAAGCTAATTTAAGATTAGTAATTTCTATTGCAAAAAAGTATACGAATAGAGGACTACAATTTCTAGACCTTATACAAGAGGGCAATATAGGTTTAATGAAAGCAGTTGATAAATTTGAATATAGAAGGGGTTACAAATTTTCAACTTATGCAACTTGGTGGATCAGACAAGCAATAACTCGATCTATAGCAGACCAGGCCAGAACAATTAGAATTCCAGTTCATATGATCGAAACTATTAATAAAATTGTAAGAACACAGAGACAAATAATGAGTGAGTTTGGAAGAGAACCAACGCCCGAAGAGCTTGCAAAAAAACTAGCAATGCCACTTGAAAAAGTACGAAAGGTATTAAAAATTGCAAAAGAACCTGTTTCACTTGAAACACCCGTTGGCGATGAAGAGGACAGCAGCTTAGGAGATTTCATCGAAGATAAAAATGCATTACAACCTCTTGATACGGCGATACAATCAAACTTAAGTGAGTCAACTACAAAAATTTTGGCATCTTTAACTCCTAGGGAAGAAAGAGTTTTAAGAATGAGATTTGGAATAGGAATGAATACGGACCATACCCTAGAAGAAGTTGGTTTACAATTTTCAGTTACAAGAGAGAGAATTAGACAAATAGAAGCTAAAGCGTTAAGAAAACTTAAACATCCAAGTAGATCTAAACAATTAAAAAGTTTCTTAGAAAAATAACTTTTTGTGATATATATTATACTAGTGGGCCTGTAGCTCAGTTGGTTAGAGCAGTACACTCATAATGTATTGGTCCCAGGTTCGAGTCCTGGCGGGCCCACCAGTTTAGTTATTAACAAATTCGTTAAGTTTAGAAATTAATATATTAATGTCATTATTATTTGAACTTAGAATTGAGGCAAACTCTTCTTTCTGAGTCCTTGCTAAACTTAATCCCTCTACAATCAAATCTCTTATCAAAGGTTTATCAGGGTTTTGAGTAAAAACTCTCCAATCTATTTTAATTTCTGGACTATCATCTTCAGGTATTACTTTAGAATTTACTATTGTGTAATTTGAACTTTTTTTATTCTCGCCCAAAATTTCAAATTTGCTAGATGAATACTCCGTTAACCTTGAAGTAAGACTTTTCAAAAAATATTTTTCAAAAGTTTCTTGATAATTTTTAATATCACTTTGACTTGCCGATTTTCTAAGTTCTCCCAATGTGTAAAGTCCAAGAGCATTTATATCTACATTGTCGATAGCAATTTTTTCAATTAATAATGCTTTTTGATCTTTACTTAAGTTTTTGTCAGAAAGGTAACTAATCGCTTCATTAACTAGCTCATTTATAAAATCTTTTGGATTAGAACTATATGAAAAAATAGGAGATCCCTTGAGTAAAAAAATAATTGTAAATAAATAAATAACTAATTTTTTCATTTAATTTAGTTATCTAAGCTTCCCCATTCATCTTCATCTATAATAGAGTTTTTAATTTTATTTTCTCTATCTTGTAAATAGATACTTTTTAGCGCAGAATATAAGTCGATAGAATTTTTTTCTAAACTTTCAAAATTTTTATCGTTATCAGCTCTAAAATCTATTGCGGTAGTCCCTTTAACAGCATAATAATCTAGAGCATTTCCTGATGAGCTTAATAATTCATGTTCACGAATAGTTACGTGTGCAAAAGGATCTACAAATGTATCTGCAATTAACCCAACAGTATCTCTTACTGTTGTTGGTCCTAATATTGGCAAAACATAATAGCATCCAGTTTCTATTCCATAAGACCCTAATGTTTGCCCAACATCTTCCTTATTAGATTTAAATCCCATTTTTTCCGCTGGATTTAAAAAACCTAATATGCCCACAGTAGAATTAATAGCAAAGCTTCCTATTGAGTGACCAAGCTGTTCAAAGTTTCCTTGTAAAATATTATTTGGAATAGATAGTAATGTGCTCACATTAGAGGTAAAATTGCTTGTACCGATTTTTATTGGACTTGGTAATTTGTTGTATCCTTTGGCTAAAGGTTCCAAAATAATGTCGTCAACTACCATATTGAACTTGAAAATTGCTCTGCTTGCACCCTCAAAGCACTCACTAGCAGATTTTACATTAGGTGTTTTAAAAACAACAATTAATGCTATCAATATAGTTAAGTGTTTTAAACTTTTCATGGCTTGCATAAGGGCTATATATATATTTTTAACCTATATTCTATATAAAAATTAGCTTAAAAATGTTTAAAAAATGCCTAGATTAAGCTTCATAATAATAATTAATGAATAAAATAATGAATTTTTCACCTAATTTTTCAAAGAGAGATAGAAAAATAAAATTTGTAATTATTCACTACACTGGGATGCAATCAGAAATTGAATCCATAAAACGGTTAATAGATCCTAAATTCAAAGTAAGTTGTCATTATCTAATCAGCAGGAAAGGAAAAATTATTCAAATGGTTAAAGAGAAAAATATAGCCTGGCATGCTGGAAAATCAAAATGGAAAAAATTTCAGAACTTAAACGATAATTCTATAGGTATCGAGCTTGTTAATAAGGGGCATAAGTTAGGATATCAAAATTTTACAAAAAATCAGATAAAAAGCCTTATAAAATTATGTAAAATTATAAAAAAAAAATATAGAATAAAAAAAGAAAATTTCTTAGGCCATTCCGATATTGCTCCTTTAAGAAAAATTGATCCTGGAGAAAAATTTCCATGGAAAAAGCTTAGTTTACAAGGCTTGGGTGAATGGTATCAAGAAGATCAAAAATTTTTTAGAATTAATAAAAAAAAAATAAGAATACTTTTTTTTAAAAATTTAAAAAAAATTGGATACAGGTATTTTAGCGTTAACTTAAGCAGAAAAAGTGATGTAAAAATTGTGAGATCTTTTCAAAGACGTTTTTTGCCAAAAAATGTAACAGGTAGAATAGATCAAAAAACCTATAAAATAAGCCATTTTTTAGTTCACTAACCCGTATCACCTTGATTTATTCAAATAAATTAAATAAAAGGTTTTGCCAGATAATTGGACTGTCGCTATCAACAATTTGATAGAGGAAAGTCCGGGCTCCATAAAGACACAGTGCCAGTTAATGACTGGCGAAGGTGACTTCAGGGATAGTGCCACAGAAATTAAACCGCCTTATCAAGGCAAGGGTGAAACGGCGAGGTAAGAGCTCACCGGTTTTTTGGTAACAAAAAACGCACGGCAAACCCCACTGGGAGCAAGGTTAAATAGAGAAGACGATGTGGAAACACAAAAAACAGTCTTTAGTTGGTCTTCTGGGTTAACCGCTTGAGCTTAAATGTGAATTTAAGCCTAGATAAATGACATCTTTAATGACAGAACCCGGCTTACAGATTATCTGGCAAAATCCTAAAATAATGTTCCACTTTTGTGCTTTTGAGTAAATATAAATATATTGACTAAATTTTAAAAACCCATACTATCCCAATTAATCCCATAATGGAGGGTAAATTGAAAATTATAAATATTAATAGGTTTTTATATAAAAATGTTTTTATCAAGTTACGAGAACAAAATAGACAAGAAAGGGCGTGTTTCCGTGCCAGCATCATTTAGATCTCATCTAAGTTCTATGGGTTATAACGGTTTTATAAGTTATCCTTCTTTTAATCATGTAGCGTTAGAAGCATGTTCACAAGATAGAATTGAAAAATTGTCAAATACAATTGACACTCTTAATCCCTTTGAGGAAAAAAGAGATTTTTTTGCCACCTCAATATTATCAGAAAGTGAAAATTTACAATTTGATACTGAAGGCAGAGTTTCTTTAACTGATAAACTTCTGACACATGCCAATATAAAGAATAATGTTTTATTTGTTGGACTCGGCAAGACTTTTCAAATTTGGGAACCAAAAAACTTTGAAAAATTTAAAATTGTTGCAAGAAAAAAAGCATTTCAAAATAGATCTAATCTTAAATGGGAAAACAAACAAATAGGAGAAATATAATGAGCATAAATGTTGGAGGTGGAGAATTAAAAGAACTGAAACCAAGAATTCTAGTCTTAGGAGTTGGTGGAGCAGGGGGAAACGCTATTAATGCTATGATCGATGCAGGAATGGAAGGAGTTGAATTTGTTGCAGTAAACACAGATGCTCAAGATTTAAAAATGAGCAAGGCTCATGCAAAAATTCAAATTGGTATGAACTTAACTAAAGGACTTGGAGCAGGAGCTAAACATGACATTGGCCAAGCTGCAGCAGATGAGTCTTTAAATGAAATCATGAGTTATATGCAAGGTGCTAATATGGTATTTATTACATCGGGCATGGGTGGAGGAACAGGAACTGGAGCTTCACATGTAATAGCGAAAGCAGCTAGAGAATTAAATATTTTGACTGTAGGTGTTACTACCTTACCATTTTCTTATGAAGGACCTAAGAGAATGAGAAGCGCGGTTATGGGATTAGAACAATTTAAAAAACATTTAGATACAGTAATTGTTGTGCCTAATCAAAATCTTTTCAAAATTGCTAGTGAGACTACTACATTTGAAGAGTCATTTAATTTATCTAACAATGTTTTAAAACATGGAGTGCAAAGTGTAACTGATTTAATGGTCAGACCCGGGATGATAAATCTTGATTTTGCTGATGTTGAAACTGTTATGAGTTCAAAGGGTAAAGCAATGATGGGAACAGGTGAAGCAGAGGGAGAAAATAGAGCAATGTCCGCTACTGAAATGGCTCTCAACAACCCACTTATTGATGAATATTCTCTTCAAGGAGCTAAAGGATTACTAATAAATATTACAGGGGGAAATGATCTTAAATTATTCGAAGTAGATCAGTCTGTAAATAAAATAAGAGCAGAAGTAGACCCTGAAGCCGAGATAATTTTTGGCGCAATAAAAGATGAAAATATGACAGGGAAAATAAGGGTATCTATAGTTGCTACTGCTTTAGATGGCCATAAAGTTGAAAATAAAACAGTTCTTAATATGGTATCAAGAATTCAAAATAGAAATAATGGTTATTCTGAAAATTTATTTTCACATAATCAAAGAATCGATAACAGTGCACTAAATTCCATAGACGGAGCAACAGCTTTAAAACTTGATGAAAGTTTCGAAATCAAAAATGAAACACAAAATAATATGATCAATGAAAAATCTAAAGATTTAAATGATCAAAATTTGATAGAACCATCAAGTATAAATAATCACATGAGTGATGCATCTTCTAGCATTTCAATCGAGAGCGCCTCATATTTTGAAAATAATGATCTAGAGGAAAATGGAATTAAGAATGCGGTGATTGAAGATAGTAATGAGGAAGAACATATTCCAAAATTATTTTCTGAGGAACAAGACCATGACACAGACGAATTAAGAGGAACGGAAGAACCTATTTATAATAAGTCAGATCAGTTATTCAAGCACGAAATAAATAATGAAGACGACGATTTTGAAATTCCTGCTTTTTTGAGGAAACAAAAATTTTAATGAATAAATCATTTGTTAATGAGCAATCATACATCATCACTGGAAGCTTCCCATTTTCCAGTGATGTTGAATGAGGTTTTACAAATTATTGCACCAATTATCGGAGGAAAATATATAGACTGCACATTTGGTGGAGGCGGTTACTCTAAAGAAATTCTCAACATTCCTCAAACTAAAGTAATAGCAATTGATAGAGATAAAAAGATTAAATTATTTGCTACAAAACTTGAAAAAAAATTTCCTCAAAGATTTAAATTTTTTGAAATAAAATTTAGTCAACTTGAAACAATTTCAACTGAAAATGTAGATGCCATAATATTTGATTTAGGCTTATCGTCAATTCAATTAGATGACCTTACAAGAGGATTTTCATTTAGATCAGATAGAAAATTAGACATGACAATGGGCTTAAATCAAATCTCTGCACTAGAAGTAGTTAATAATTTAAATGAAAAAGATTTAAAATTGATAATTAAATATTTAGGTGATGAGAAAGAAGCATCAAAAATTGCAAAAAATATCGTCAAACAAAGAAAAAAAAAGAAAATTACCAAAACAACTGATCTAGTTAAAATTATAGAAAGAAGCAAAAGATTGAACTTTTCGAAAAAAATAAATCCTAGCACTAAAACTTTTCAAGCTTTAAGAATATTTGTTAATAAAGAAATAACTGAACTAATTTTAGGTATTATAAGTGCTACTAAAAAATTAAAACCAGGTGGCAAAATTTTAGTTGTTAGCTTCCATTCAATTGAGGATAGAATAATTAAATATTTTTTTAACAATTATTCAAAAAATAAATCTAGATCTTCTAGATATTTACCTGAAGATGAAAATAACGAAAATGCTTTATTCGAAGAATATAGAAATAGAATATTTAAACCATCAAAACAGGAAATAGATAAAAACAAAAGATCTAGGTCAGCTAAGCTAAGGTTTGCTGTTAGGAGCAGTAATGAGTTTTACTATCCACAGAAGTTGATTGATAAATTCAAAAACTATTTAAATTTGGAAGGAATAAATGTTTAAATTTAGATTTATTATTTCAACTGTTATATTTACAAGTCTTTTAATAATCACCTCTGTTATTAAAAACCAATCACGAATACTAGAAAAAAAAATAATTAATCTTAATTCAAGCGTTATATCTAAATCAAAGAATTTAAGTGAAACTCAGCTTGATTATTATTATTTAACATCACCTTCAGAAATTGAAAAAAGAATTAATAAAAAAAAAACAAAAGAGTTCAAACCTATTGTGTTTTCGAAAATTTATCTAAATATTGAAGATTTTATTAGTATTGATAAGAAATTAACTAACCTAAATAGTATAGATGAAAAAAAGAAAAAAGATTAAAGAAATAAACCAAAGAAGTTTTTATTTTGAAGATTATCTTGAGACAAATAAAAAATCTAAAATAATTAAAAAAACAAATAACTTCCAGGATAGGGTTTATTTATTATTTTTTACTTTTTTTTCCCTAATACTAATTTTCTCATTTAAAATAATAAATGTCTCTTTATCAAAAAAGGAAATTTTAGTTTCTAATAATCAAAGTACTAAATTTTCACTATTGAGAAGAGATATTGTAGATAGAAAAGGTGTAATAATTTCAAGAAACATTAATACTTATCATGCAGGAATTAATCCTAATCTAGTTGGCGATAAAGACAATTTTTTAATAAAGTTAAGATTAATATTTCCTGATCTTCAAGTAAATGAAATCAGACAAAAACTTTATGGAGATAAATATTTTAGAATTAAGACAAGAATTAATCAGAATGAAAAACAAAAACTTTGGTCATTAGGAGAAAAAGCAATTATATTTGAGCCTTTTCAAGCTAGAATGTATACTCATGGAAACTTATTTAGTCACATTGTTGGTCAGGTCGATTATGACAATTATGGGATTTCTGGAATTGAAAAATTTTTTGATAAAGAATTAAAAGATAAGAAACTTATAGATATACCCTTAGAACTCACATTAGATAGCAACATACAATATATAATTTATAAAGAATTAAAAGACTCTATTAAAACATTTAATGCTACTGGTGCTGCTGCTTTATTAATGGATGTCACCAATGGTGACGTGATTTCTTTAGTTTCATTGCCTAACTTTAATATAAATCATAGAGAGTCAATTAAAGAAAAAAAATATATTAATAAGATTACAAAGGGAGTTTATGAGTTAGGCTCAATTTTTAAAACGTTCACAGTTGCATTAGCGTTAGATAATAAAATTGTTAAAGCAGAGACAGTAATTAAAAATATTCCAAAAAAAATTAAATGTTCTCTCTACGAAATTACTGATATGAAAGATCATCCAAAAAATCTCACAGTGGAGGAAATTTTAATTAGGTCATCAAATGTTGGCTCTGTTATTTTAGCGCGAAAAATTGGTGAAGATAAATTTAGAAATTTTATAAGAGAAGCTGGTTTAATAAATAGTCCCACAATTGAATTAGAGGAAGTTGGTACACCACACAAGTTTAACTGGAATAAATGTAAAATAGAAACAATTTCGTTCGGTCACGGAATTACTACTACACCACTTCAAGTAACAGCTCTTTACGCAAGTGTTGTTAATGGTGGAAATTTAATCACTCCAAGTTTGGTTAAAGACAGTAAAAGTCCTGAGAAAAAAAAAATAATTTCATCAGAAACTAGTAAGAAATTAACAAATATATTAAGAAAAGTTGTTAATAGCGAAAAAGGAACAGCAAGCCTTGCTGATAAAGATGGGTATTATGTTGGTGGAAAAACAGGAACTGCGGAAAGTTATGGAAACAAAAAACAAAGAATAAATACATTTATTTCTATTTTTCCAACTAATAAACCAAGTTACTCTTTATTTGTAATGTTAGAAAATCCAAAAATAAATAATGATCTAATTTATAATTATCGAGGTGTTAAAACAAAAGCACCCTATAACACTTCTGGTTGGAATTCCGTTTATGTAGCAGGCAAAATAATAGAAAGAATTGGACCTATTTTAGCCATAAATAATGAAGAGTTTTCAAATCAGCATGTTGTTGAAAAATTTAATTAAAGATACTCCAAAAAATAAAGAGAATACTTTGATTGCTGGTATTTCATCTAATAGCAAAGATATAAAAAAAAATTATATTTTTTTTGCTATCAGAGGAGTTAAGAAAAATGGTGAAAAATTCATAAATGATGCAATTAAAAAAGGAGCGATAGTAGTTATTTGTTCTGATAAATGTAATTATAAAAATAAAAAAGTATTAGTAATTAAAAAAAAAAATGTCAGAAAATTTCTTAGTGAGGTTTCTTCAAATTTTTATCAATTAAAACCAAAAAATATTATTGCTATTACTGGCACAAATGGAAAAACATCCATAGCAGATATGTTTTTTCAAATATTGAAATTAAATAATAAGCCCGTCGCTTCTATTGGCACTTTAGGGTTAAAATATGGTAAAAAAATAATTAAAACAGATTTAACATCACCTGATACTATATCACTGCATAAAAATCTTAATTATTTAAAAAAGAAAAAAATTGATAACGTGATTATTGAAGCCTCAAGTCATGGTTTAGACCAAGATCGACTAAGCCACATTAATTTTCGCTCAGCAATTTTTACTAATTTTAGTCAGGACCACTTAGATTACCACAAAACGATGCAATCCTACCTAAAAGCAAAATTAAAGTTGTTTAAGGAAATTTTAAAAAAAAAATCGATAGTAATCTCAGATAAAGAAATCAAACAATTCAAATTTTTAAAAAAAATTTCTAAAAGAAGAAAATTAAAAATTTTAGATATAAATAATGAATTCAATAAAATAAGAAATATTTTGCCTGAATACAGTGAATTTAAAGTAAAAAACTTAAGTATGGCAATTATTGCTGCAAAAATATGTGGACTTAAAAAAAAATCAATTTATAGAAAAATAAAAAAAATTAAAGATGTTAACGGAAGATTGGAATTAGTAAAAAAATATCCTAATAACGTAAAAGTTTTCATCGACTATGCTCATACACCCGATGCCTTATCTAAAACTCTAAAATCTTTGAAAGAAAAATATAGAGAAAATATTTCATTGGTATTTGGTTGTGGAGGTGACAGAGACAGGAAAAAAAGACCTCTGATGGCAAAAATAGCTGATAATTTTTGTAAAAAAATTTATGTCACAGATGATAATCCAAGAAATGAAGATCCCAAAAAAATAAGAAAAAGACTTTTAAAAAATATATCTCCAAATAAAAGTTTTGATATTGGCAAAAGGTCTTTCGCTATCCAAACATCAATTCAAAATGCAGATCCAAATGAAATCATTTTAGTGGCTGGAAAAGGTCATGAGGAAAAACAAATATATAAAAATAAGACTTACAATATATCTGATAAAGAAATTGTAAAAAAAACAAAATTAAAACTTAAAAATATTTCAAAAAAAAATATAAATTTCTTAAGTAATAGTCAAATTTTAGAGAAAATTGTAAAAAACTCTAGAAAGATTAATTTTAATGGCATTTCTATCGATACAAGATCTATCAAAAAAGATAATTTATTTTTAGCTTTAAATGGAAAAAAATATAATGGCAATAAATTTATTAAGAAAGCATTTAAAAAAGGTGCATCGTGTGTTGTATCTCAATCTTTAAAAAAATCTAGAAAAAAAATAATTAAAGTAAAAAATTCAATTTCATTTTTAAGATCGTTTGCAAAATTAAAAAGAGAAAATTCTTCAGCAAAAATTATTTCGATTACTGGTAGTGCAGGAAAAACATCCTTAAAGGATTTATTATATCAACTCTTACAATATTTTGGTAAAACTTATTGCTCACCAAAATCATTTAATAATCATTTAGGTGTACCAATTAGTTTATCAAACTTAAGTTACTATGATAAATATGGTATTTTTGAAGTCGGGATGAGCAAGTCAGGAGAAATAAGAAATTTAACAAATTTAATTCAACCACATATTGGAATAATTACAAATATTGGTGAAGCTCATTTAGAAAATTTTAAAAGTATTAATGGAATTGCTAAGGCTAAGTCTGAAATGATTGAGAAAATAAAAAAAGGCGGGACAGTTATTCTAAATAGAGATGATAAATTTTTTCTTTATTTATTTAAAAAAGCTAAAGCATTTAATCTCAAAGTGATTACATTTGGAAAACATAAAAAATCACATGTGAAATTAAGAAAAGTAATAAAAAAAAATAGTTTTTCTAAAATTTTTGTTAGCGTTAATAATAAAGTACAAAATTTTGAGATAAGAGATATCAATATTAACAATGTACTTGCAAGTCTTGCATTATTTTTGGAATTAAAAGTTAATATAAAAAAAATTTATCCGAAATTTAGAAACTTGGAGCCCTCTTCCGGAAGAGGAAAAAAATATTTAATTTCAAGATATAAAAAAAAGTTTAAATTTATTGATGAAAGTTATAATGCAAATCCTTTATCAGTAAAAAATGCAATTTCAAGATTTAGCTCAATTAAAAAGGAAAAGTTTAAAAAATACTTAATATTAGGTGATATGCTTGAATTGGGTTTAAAATCTGAAAAATATCATAAGGATATCTCAAGAGTTATTAACAATTCTGATATTGATAAAGTTTTCATTAAAGGAAATAAAACTATTTTCACTTATAAATATTTAAAAAGAAACAAGAGAGGAAATATTTTGCAAAATAATGAAGATATAGATTTAAATTTAAGAAATTTGCTATCAAACAATGATTATTTAATGATTAAAGGGTCTAATGCAACTGGCCTGAATAATTTTACTAAGAACATGATAAGAGGGTTTTAAATGCTATTTAATTTATTAACATCTTTAGTTGATCAATACTCTTTTTTAAATGTGTTTAGATATCTAACTTTCAGAACAGGATTATCAGTTGTCACTTCCTTAATCGTTGTCTTTATAATTGGGGGGCCACTGATTAAGTTATTCTCTGAGAAAATGATTACAGGCCCAATAAGGCAGGATGGACCGATAGATCATATTATTAAAAAATCTGGAACACCAACTATGGGTGGCGTCATAATTATTATTGGCATTATTTCTGGCACGCTTTTATGGGCTGATTTAAAGAATGTATATGTTTGGACCTTGATTTTTGTTTCTATCTCTTTAGGTAGTTTAGGATTACTAGACGATATTTTGAAAATTAAATTTAAAAACTCTAGGGGGCTTAAATCAAGTTATAAGTTTTTTGGCCAAATAATAATAGGAATTTTAACTTTAGTTATATTAATTAAATATTCTAATCATGAATATCTATATAATCTTTACTTCCCATTTTTTAAAAATTTAATTTGGTACATGGGTTTATTTTTTATTCCATTTGGCTTATTTGTTATAATTGGATCATCAAATGCAGTAAATTTGACAGATGGTTTGGATGGGCTTGCAACAGTGCCAGTAATGTTAGTTGCACTTTCATTTACCTTAATTTCTTATGTAGTTGGCAACACAATTTTTTCAGAGTATTTACAGATTCAATATATCCCAGATGTTGGAGAGTTATCTATCTTTTGCGGATCAATTGTTGGTGCTTGTCTAGGCTTTCTTTGGTACAACGCTCCTCCAGCAAAAATTTTTATGGGTGATACTGGCTCTTTGTCATTAGGTGGTTCATTAGCAGCGGTTGCAATTATAGTAAAACACGAAATTGTTTTAGCAATTATAGGTGGATTATTTGTTTTAGAAACAGTTTCTGTAATTATTCAAGTTTTGTCATTTAAATTAACTGGAAAAAGAATTTTTAAAATGGCGCCGATCCATCATCATTTTGAAAAAAAGGGTTGGGCTGAGTCAACAATTGTAATTCGATTTTGGATTATAGCAATTATTTTAGCATTGATTGGATTAGCAACATTAAAATTAAGGTAAAAATGCCCAAAATTCCAGAACTTGGAGAACATTCGTTTCTTGTCTATGGACTTGGGTTAAGTGGTTGTTCAGTAGTTAAGTTTTTTAAAAATAAAGGTTTATCAAATTTTAAAGTTTGGGATGATAAACAAAAAAACATATTTAAAAGATATAGGGCAAAAAATTTAAACAAAACATTAAAAGAAGTTGACTTTATAATTTTATCTCCAGGAGTAAGCTTATTACAAAACAAGCACCTTAGAAAATTTAATAACAAAATTATAACTGACATAGATTTATTTTATTTAAGTAAAAAAAATTTTAGAAGCATTGTTGTTACAGGCTCAAATGGAAAATCAACAACATGTAAACTTTTGAATCATCTTCTTAAAAAGAATAAATTAAGATCTTTATTGGGTGGAAATATTGGCAATCCTATCTTAAATTTAAAAAACGTTGAAAATAGCTTTGTAGTTATAGAAGCTTCCTCATTTCAACTCTCACATTCAAAATTTATTCGACCCGATTTTGCTTTTTTTCTTAATATTGCTAATGATCATATAGATTGGCATGGAAGCATGAAAAATTATTTAAATGCAAAATTTAAAATATTTCAACTTCAAAATAAAAATCAATACGCCTTAACAAATAAATTATTCAAGACAATTTTTAAAAAAAGAAAATTTTCTAGTAGATTAATTTTTCCTGAAATGAGTAACTATAGAAAAATAAAATTTAAAATCAATAACCCATATCTTAATTCTAGTATAAATGATGAAAATATGAGTTTTATTTTTGCGTTTTCTAAATTAATTAATTTAAGTCAGAAATCCTTTCTTAAGGCAATGGAGTCTTTTAAAGGTTTGCCGCATAGATTTGAAATTTTTTTGATCAAAAAGGGCCTAACTTTTATAGATGATTCCAAGGCAACTTCTTTTACTGCAACTCAAACAGCTATTTCTAGCTTAAAAAATATTTTTTGGATTTTAGGAGGCTTACCAAAAAAAGGAGATATTATAAATTTATCTAAATATAAAAAAAATATAATAAAAGCCTATATTATTGGAAAAAATATCAATTTTTTTAAAAAACAACTAAGAGGAAAAATTCTTTTTTCAATTTCAAAAAATCTAAAAAAAGCAATTATACAAGTATTGGAAGACTTTAAATCTTATAAAATTAAAAATTGCAATATTTTACTAAGTCCATCGGCTGCCTCATTTGATCAATATAAAAATTTTGAGGTGAGAGGAAAGGAATTTAAAAATTTAAGTAAATTTCATGCAAGAAAATTTCTATAAATTCTATTTTATAAATTATTGGCGAAGCATAGATAAAAAAATTTTATTTTGTTTTTTTATCTTATTTTTTTTAGGCCTATTTTTCTCTTTCTCCTCCACATCTTCGTTAGCGGGAGAAAGACTTAATAAAGATTATTATTTTTTTTTTGTTAAACATTTGGTATTTGCTTTTTTAGCAATTTCAATAATGTTAATAATTTCTCTAATTAAAACAGAAATATTTATTAAACATGTTTTACCCTTTTTTTTAATTTCTTTTATTTTATTATTAATGGTCCCAATTATTGGCGTAGAAGTAAATGGAGCAAAACGTTGGCTTAACTTTTATTTTTTTAATTTACAACCCATTGAAATTCTAAAACCTTTTTTTGTTTTAATGACAGTAAAAATACTTACTTATGACAAATTTAAAAATACACAAATCAAATATTTTTTAAGCTTTATGCTTTTGAGTTCAATTTTAGTTTTGTTAATTGATCAACCTGACTTAGGCCAATCAATATTGTTAATTTTCAGTTGGATAGCAACTGTTTTTATATCAGGTGTAAATTTAATTTATATAATAATTTTTTTTTCAATCTTCTTATTATGTTTTAGTTCGTTGTTATTTTTTTTACCTGAAAAGTTTGGTTATATTATTGATCGTTTGATCTCTTTTTTTGACCCCAATCAAGGTGATAAATTTCAATCATCATCAGCGTTAGAGGCTATAAAACTTGGCGGACTGACAGGCCAAGGAATGGGTGAAGGTATTTTAAAAGACAGAGTGCCCGAGGCTCATACTGATTATGTAATAGCCGTTATCTCAGAAGAATATGGTTCTATAGTCTCTGTGATGATCATTTTTATTTTTTTATATATTACTTTTAGAATTATTAAAAATTGTTTTAATCAAGATAATCAATTTTTAAAAATTTCTCTAACCGGTCTAGCCACTTTATTAATATTTCAAACATTTATTCATGCCGGCGTAAACAGTAACTTATTACCAACAACAGGTATGACTTTGCCATTTTTAAGTTATGGTGGATCCTCTTTAATTGGAAGTGCAGTATTAGCAGGATTAGTTTTAAATTACACAAAAAACAAAACGTATTTATATGATTAAAAAGAAAATTTTGATTGCAACAGGTGGAACCGGAGGTCATATTTTCCCTGCTTTGAGTTTAGCTAATTACTTAAATCAAAGGAAAGATTATGACGTTCAATTATCATCAGATAAAAGAGGATTAAAATATATAGAGGACAATAATTTTAATTTAATTTTGATAACTTCCACACCTCTAATAAAAAAAAATATTTTTAAATTTTTTTATTCAATAGTAATTATTTTTTTTTCTACACTCAGATCTTTAATTTTATTGTTATTTAATAGACCGTCTTTAATAATTGGTATGGGGGGCTATTCTTCTTTTCCAATTTGTATAGCTGCTGCAATTTTGAGAATAAAATTAGTTATTTACGAAAATAATTTGATTATTGGAAAAGCGAACAGATACTTAATGCCATTTGCAAAAAAAATATTCGTCTCTTATAAAGAAATAGAGGAAATAACTAAGGGAAATAAAAATAAAATAATTGAAATTGGAAACATCATAAGAGACGAAATAATTAATTCAAATTTACAAAAAGATAATTTAGATAGCATTAAAATTTTAGTGCTTGGAGGCAGTCAAGCTGCTAAAATATTTGCAGAAAAATTGCCCGAAGTATTTAAAAGAATAAAAGATAAAGATATTCCAATTAAAATATTTCAACAATGCCAATATAATCAGAGTCAGAAATTAAAAGAATTCTATAAAAAAAATAATATTGATAATGAAATATTTAATTTTACTAATCAAATTTTAGATTATTATTCAAAAGTAAATTTAGTAATTACAAGGTCAGGAGCATCAGTTTTAGGTGAGTTACTGAATACTAGAACCCCATTTATTGCAATACCACTACCAACATCTGCAGAAAATCATCAATATAAAAATGCAAAATATTATGAAAAAAAAGGATTTGGCTATTTAGTAGAAGAAAAAAATATTTCTAGCGAATTATATGATTTACTTATGTCCCTTATTAAGGATAAAACAAAAATTCAAAAAATTATATCAAATCAGAGCCAATATTCTGACAAAGAAATGTTTAAAAAACTAAATGTAATAATTGATAAAATTATTGATGAAAAAAATTAATTTAGGACAAAACGATATTATCCATTTTGTTGGTATTGGCGGGATTGGTATGAGTGGTTTAGCCCAAATAATGAAAAATTTGGGTTTTAAAATTCAAGGAAGTGATCTAAATAAGAATAAAAATATATCTTCATGTAACAAAAGTGGAATTAAAACGTTCATAGGACATTCAGCAAAAAATGTTTTTAAAGCCACTATTCTAGTTAAGTCTACTGCAATTAAAAATAATAATATTGAAATTAAATATGCGAAAAAGAATAAAATTCCAATTTATACAAGAGCCGAAGTTTTAGCTGATGTTGTGTCTTTGAAAAAAAATATTATTATTACCGGCTCTCATGGAAAGACCACAACTACATCTTTAATAGCAAAAATCTTAACAGATCAAAGATTAGACCCTACAATTATAAACGGAGGGGTAATAAATTCATTTAAAAGTAACGCAAAACTTGGAAAAGGAGATTGGGCTATACTTGAGGCAGACGAGTCAGACGGTAGTTTTTTAAAACTTCCAATTAATTATTCAGTAGTGACTAATATTGATTATGAACATGTAGAGTATTACAAAAGTTATAAAAATTTAAAACAATCTTTTGTAGATTTTATTAATAAGACGCCAACAACGGGTAAAGCTATTATATGCTTAGATAATTCAGATATAAAAAAAATTTTAAATAAAATTAAAAATAAAAATATTATTACATATGGAGAAAATAAAAATGCTGATTATAAAATTTCAAAAATTAAATATAATTACGAAAGCACAAGTTTTAATCTTAGTTTTCAAGATAAATTAAAAAAAATTAAAATAATAAAAAATATCAATGTAAAACTTTTGGGCAGACATAACGCACTTAATGCTGCTGCTGCTTTTATAGTTTGTATCAATCTCGGTATAAATCAAAATATTGCAAAGAAATCTCTTAAAAATTTTTCTGGTGTCCAACGAAGAATGACTAAAGTTTTTTCTAAAAATTTAAATGATTTTTACGATGATTATGCTCATCATCCCACTGAAATAAGTTCAATTTTAGATGGTGTTAGAAATGTGAATAAAAAAAGAAAAATAATAAGTGTATTCGAACCTCACAGGTATTCTAGGGTAATGTCATTAAAAAAACAATTTTCAAAATGTTTTAAAAAATCAAATTTAGTCATTATCTGTCCATTATATGCAGCTGGTGAAAAAAGAAATTCAAAATTTAATCTTGAAAAATTTGCTAGCTTGATTGCTAAAAATTCAAATACTCAAGTAATAATTATTAAATCAGAAAAAAACCTTAAAAATTATTTTAAAAAAAACTTAATTAGCAATGAGATAATCATTGGTATGGGCGCTGGATCAATATCAAAGTGGATTTCAGGACTAAAATTTTCATTATGAATTTAGCAAACGATTTAACAAAAAAATTTGGTGATAGTTTTAGTCAAGCTGTAAAATTATCAAGTTACAGCTGGTTTAACCTTGGAGGGAATGCTGAATATTTTTTTAAACCAAAAAATGAAAGTCAATTATTAGAATTTCTAAATTATGTAAAAGAAAAAGATTTAGCTACAACAGTTTTAGGAGCTGGGTCAAATACTTTATTTAGAGATCAAGGTGTCAGAGGAGCTATAATTAAGCTAGGTAAAAGTTTTTCCTATACTAGATTAATAAATGAGAATGAAATTGAAGTTGGAGCCGCTACACTTGATAAAAAAGTCGCCGATTTCGCTAAAGAAAATAGTTTAAGTAATCTAGAATTTTTATCTTGCATACCTGGATCAATTGGTGGGGCAGTTATAATGAATAGTGGATGCTATGATAATGATATTTCTAAGATCTTAATATCTATTAGAGCTATAGATATTAAAAATTGCAAAGAAGTTGAAATTCAAAAAAAAGATATAAAATTTGAATATAGAAATAGTAATTTATCTAAAGATTTGATTATAGTTTCCGCTAAGCTAAAAGGTATTAAAGGTAATAGGGAATTAATTGAAAAAACACAGATAGATCTTATTGAGAAAAAAAAGCTATCACAACCAAGCCAGGTTAAAACCTGTGGCAGCACTTTTAAAAATATTAGTAAAGAAAAAAAAGCCTGGATGCTGATTAAGGAAGCAGGTTGTGATAAATTTGAAGAAGGTGACGCAGTAATATCTGAAAAACACTGTAATTTTTTTATCAATAAAGGTAGAGCAAACTCGTCTGATATTGAAAAATTAATTCAAAAGGTAAGGATAAAGGTATACGAAAAAACAAAAATAAACTTAGAACTTGAAATAAATATAGTTGGTGAGAAAAAAAAAATTTAGAAATATCTTAGTTGTTTTAGGTGGAGCTTCAGGGGAAAGAGCCGTTAGTTTAGAAAGTGGGAGAGCTTGTGTACGTGCTCTTAAAAAAAAAGGCTACAAGGTAAAAACTTTTGATCCAAAATTTAAAAATTTTAATCTTATTAATAAAAAAATAGATGCAATCTTTAATGCCTTGCATGGAAAAGATGGGGAAGACGGTGTTGCACAAAGTTATTTTGAGTATCTAAAAGTTCCTTATACGCATTCAGGTGTAATCAGTTCATCTAACGCTATGAATAAATTAATTTCAAAAAAAATATTTCTTAAAAACTATATTAGAACTCCAAAATATTTTTCTTTAAAAAAAGATAATTTTAATATTTCATTTATCATCAATAGTTTAAAAAAAAAAAATATTCACTTTCCTGTTATTATCAAGCCTGTAAATGAAGGGTCAAGTCTAGGTGTTGAATTATGTAATAATAAAGGAGGTCTTGTTAAATTGATAAATAAGTTATTAAAAAATTACGATGAATTAATGATTGAAGAATATATTGGAGGACAAGAAATTCAAGTGGCCGTCATAAATGGAAAAGCGTTAGGAGCTATTGAACTTGTGCCAAAAAGATTATTTTATGATTATAAAGCGAAGTATACAAAAGCTGCGAAAACCAAACATATAATGCCAGCAAGATTGAGTAGCGGTCAGTATAAAAAAGTCTTAAGAATTGCAAAACAAACTCATAAGTTATTTAAGTGTAGAGGTGTGACTAGAGCAGACTTTAAATTCTATAAAAATAATTTTTACTTATTAGAAATTAACACACAGCCAGGAATGACCAGTCTTTCATTAGTGCCAGAAATTGCAAGTTATAAAGGTATTACCTTTGAGAATTTAGTTGAAAAAATTTTATTAGATGCAAGCATTAATCGATGAAGAAAAGATTTACTATAGGAATTGGATTATTAATATTATTTTCAACTTTTATCTCTCAGCATAAAAGCTCAATAGATAAATTTAAAATTAAAGAAATAAAATTGGAAAATAACAAAATTTTAAAAGATCAAGAGATAAAAAAAAATTTATCATTTTTATATGATACAAATATATTTTTTATAAACAAGTATGAAATCAAAAAAGTATTAGAGCAAAATAAATTTATAAATAGTTTAAAAATTAAAAAAGTTTATCCTGATAAACTTGTAATAGAAATTTTTGAAAAAGAACCTTTAGCAATTATAATTCACAATAAACAAAAATTTTTTTTAGGAGAAAAAATTGATCTGATTGAATACAAAGATATTTCAAACTATACACAATTACCCATTATCTATGGAGATAATGAAAGTTTTAAAATTTTATTTAATAATCTTCAACAAACAAACTTTCCCATTGAGCTTATTAAAAAATATTTTCTTTTCGAGTCAAACAGGTGGGATCTTGAAATGAACGATAAAAAATTAATTAGATTACCTTCAGTTAATTATAATAAAAGTTTAAAAAATTTTCTTGAAATTAAGACAAATAGAAACTTTGATAAATACAAAGTTTTTGATTATAGATTAGTTGATCAACTAATTTTAAAATAAACAAATGAAAAATGACTTACTAAAACTTTTTATCGAGTTTGATAAAAAAGAAATACTTATTGTTGTAGCAGAAATTGATGAACAAAATAATTTTAAAGTAATCGAAAAATTAATTTTACCACTAATAGGATTAAGCAATAATAAGATTTCTGATATTGAAAAAGTAACTGATATTATTCAAAGAAATATTTTAGTTATTGAACAGAAAGTAAAATTTACTTTTAAAGAATTAATTTTAATTTTAGATAACTTTGATATTTCTTTTTTAAATTTTACTGGCTTCAAAAAATTAGATGGGACTCAGATATCTAAAGAAAATATAACTTACATAATAAATTCTTTAAAATCCTGTGTAGATAAATTTGAGAATAAAAAAAAAATATTACACATATTTAATTCAAAATATTTCTTGGATAAAAAAGAAATGGATAATATACCAATTGGTTTATTTGGGGATTTTTATTCTCATGAATTATCATTCAATTTGATAAATAAAAATGATTATAAAAATTTAAAAAATATATTTGATAAATGTAATTTAAAAATTTCTAAAATTTTATTAGAAAGTTTTGTTAAAGGATCTTTAATAAGTGAAAAAAATCCTCAGATAGATACTTTTTTCCATATTAAGATAGATGAAGAAATATCAAAAATATTTTATATTGAAAATGACACTGTAAAGTATGAACAAGAGTTTGATTTCGGTACAAATATAATTTTAAAAGATATATCAAAAATTATTTCTTTAAAATCAGATGTGGTTCAAAATATTATTAAGGCAAACTCAAATTTGAATAAGGCTTCAAATAACGAACTTCTAGAAAAAAATTATTTTCATAATCTACAATATAGAAAAATTAAAAAAAGATTAATTTATGAGATTGCAGAGGCAAGAATTAAAGAAATATGTAATCTTTTGTGTATCAAAAATATTAATACTGAAGGATCTTTAAATAAAGTTAAAGTAATTTTTTTAGAAATTTATGATAAAAAACACCTTAACTGTTTTAAAGAAGCATATGAACACTGTTTTGCTTTAAATAATAAATTTGAAATTATATTTTTTGATAAACCAAAGGACGAAAAAGCTCTAGAAATGGCAAATAAAATTGTTCAATTTGGTTGGAAAAAAGAGGCAATTCCAGTTTCTAAGCCACGTAAATCTCTTATTTCAAGGATTTTTCAAGAACTTTTTCACTAATATTGTTATTTTTAGAAACATTAGTTGTTTTAAAGAAAGTCGTTAAATTATTTATAAACTCTCGATGCAAGAAATTTATCAAAAAACTCTCTCAAAAACAGTCAGATTTGAAGGTGTGGGACTTCACTCTGGTCAGATTTCGAAAATTAACATTAATCCTCTCGGAGAAGACCAAGGTATAATTTTTAAAAGGACTGATTTGAGAAATAATAATATTATAAAAGCAAACTACACTAATGTTTCTTCAACAAAATTATGCACTACACTTAAGAATAAATACGGAGTTAACGTTTCAACTGTTGAACACCTCTTAGCTGCTCTTTACATTGTAGGTATAGACAACGCTTTAATTGAAATAAATTCAGACGAAGTTCCGATTATGGATGGATCAGCAAAAGATTTTCTAAATGTATTAAAAAAAGTAAAGAAAAAATCTCTTTTAAAAAAAAGAAAATATTTAAAGGTAGAAAAAAAAATTGAACTCAAAGATGGTAACAGATCAATTTCAATTGAACCTCATGATAATACACTTGAAGTAGAATTTCAGCTAAACTACGAAAATAAGATTATAGGAAAACAGAAAAACATTGTTAACTTTACCAGAAACGACTTAAGTGACGTAATAAGCTCAAGAACATTTTGTTTATTTAGTGATATTGAAAAAATAAAAAAGATTGGTTTAGCAAAAGGAGGATCTTTAGAAAACGCAATAGTCGTAGATCAAAATAAAGTTTTAAATGATGGTGGTTTAAGAAATGGTAAAGAATTTGTAAATCATAAAATTCTAGATTTAGCTGGTGATTTTTTACTTTCAGGTTACAGGATTTTAGGAAAGGTTAAGTGCCATCAAGGAGGCCATCAACTAACAAACCTTTTTCTAAGAAAAATATTTAGCAAAGATTCTATTTTAAGTTTCATTGAACAGAACGAAATTCTAATTTCTAAAAAAATTAAATCTGATAATTTAGAAAAACTAGCAGTTAACGCTTAATTTAACACTTTAATTTAACTTATATATTAAATATCAATCTGTTATTAATTATTTATGATAACTAGATTTTTTTTAATTTCTTTAGTTTTTGTCTTATTAGCGTGTTCTAAAAAAGAAAATTTAGAATACGAAAAATCTCAAAGGATAGATCCTTATGTCGTTTATCAAGAGGGTCTAACAGCTTTTGAAAAAAAAGATTATTTTTTTGCTAGTAAAAAATTTGATGAAGCTGAATTAAATTTTAGTGAGCCCGAACTAGCTGCCAAGTCATCAATTATGTCTAGCTACTCTTTGTACGGAATAAATTTTTATAAAGAGGCTGAGGAAAATTTAAATCGGTTTTTACAAGTTTATCCTGCTGATAAAAATGTAATTTATGCAAAGTATTTATTAGCAATCATCTTCTATGAACAAATACAAGATGAAAAAAAAGATTTAGGTCCTTTACTTAAAGCACAAAACCAAATTGATAAATTTATTAGTGAATATCCTAAAAGTGAATACACAACGGATTTAAAATTTAAAAGAGATTTGATTCAAAACCAACTTGCAGCAAAAGAGCTATTTATCGCAAAATACTACATTTCTGTAAAAAAATGGGTTCCTGCAATTAATAGGCTTAGAGTAATATTAGATAAATATGAAAAAACGGTATTTATTGAAGAAGCTTTACATAGATTGGTAGAAATACATTATCATATTGGCCTGGAGGAGGAGGCTAAAAAATATGTTAGCTTATTAGGTTACAATTATAATTCCAGTGAATGGTATGAAGAGTCCTATAAAATATTAAATAAAGATTATAAGCCTGAAAAAAAAAAAGATATTATAACAGAGGACAAAAAAGAAAATTTATTTAAAAGAATTATAAAAATTATCAAATAATGCCAGAAAGATCAAAAATATTAAATGATTACAAAAAAAAAATAGAAAACTTAAAAAAACATAATAATTATTATTATAATGAAGATAGTCCAAAAATATCAGATCAAGAGTTTGATAATTTAAAAAAAGAAATAGAAAATCTTGAAAAAAAATACTTTTTTTTAAAAGAGCTAAATTTGTTATCAAAAATAGTAGGCGCAACGCCACTTAACAAATTTAAAAAGATAAAACATTTGTCACCTATGCTCTCTTTATCAAACGCCTTTAGCCTCGAGGATATGAAAGATTTTTTGAAAAGAATTTGTAATTTTTTAAATTTAAAAAATAAACAAATTGAGCTCTTTTGTGAGCCTAAAATTGATGGTATCTCTGCTACATTAATTTATGAAAAAGGTATATTGACTAGGGGTTTGTCAAGAGGTGATGGTGAAACTGGTGAAGATATATTAGAAAATTTATTAACCATAAAAAATTTACCTAAGAAAATTCTTTCAAAAGATGCTCCTAATCTTTTAGAAGTAAGGTGTGAAGTTTACATTGGAAAACATGATTTTTCTAAAATGTCAGACAAATTTGCTAATCCTAGAAATGCAGCTGGCGGTTCTTTAAGGCAGAAAGATGCAAAAGAAACCGCAAAAATTCCTTTAAAATATTTTGCATATGGTTTTGGAAAAGTTTCACCAATGATTTTCAATACACAAAATGAATTTCTTAAAACAATAAAAAAATGGAAATTTGAAACTAATCCACTATCAAAACAAGTAGATACATTAAATAAAATTGAGATAAACCATCGAGAAATTGAGCAAATAAGATCCTCTTTAGATTATGATATCGATGGCTTAGTTTTTAAAGTCAATGATTTATCATTGCAAAAAAGATTAGGAAATACCTCCAATTCTCCTAGATGGGCAATCGCGTATAAATTTTCAGCTGAGAAAGCTATTACTAAAATTAAAGATATAATGATTCAAGTTGGAAGAACAGGCGCAATTACTCCAGTAGCTAAAGTTGATTCTGTTAATGTTGGAGGTGTAGTTGTCTCTAATGCTACTTTACATAACGAAGATGAAATTGAACGTAAAGATATTCGTATTGGAGATACTGTTCAAATACAAAGGGCCGGAGATGTTATTCCTCAGGTAGTATCAGTTGACAAGTCCAAAAGAGATAAAAATAGTAAGAAATTTATATTTCCAGATAAATGTTTATGTGGATCTAAAACTTCTAAAGAATTAAGCAAAAGCACAAAAAAACTTGATGCGGTAAGAAGATGTACAAAAGGATATAGCTGTAATTATATAGCTAAAGAAAAACTAAAACATTTAGTCTCAAAGGAGGCATTAAATATTGATGGTTTAGGAAAAAAAGTGATCGAACAATTCTGGGATTTAAATTTAATAAAAGAACCATCAAATATTTTTGACCTCAATTATAAACAAATTGAAAATATAGAGGGATGGGGCGAGTTATCAATAAATAATTTAAAAAAAGCCATCAAGAAATCTCAGATAATTTCTTTGGATAAATTTATTTACTCAATAGGAATTAGACATATAGGACAAGAAAATGCTAAAATTTTGGCAGGTTTTTTCAGATCTATCCAAGAATTTTCAAAATTATTTGACTTTAAAAATAGAAAAAAAATTCTAATTAATTTGATTGATTTAGACGGTATAGGTGAAACACAAATTCAGTCTATTGAAAACTTTTTCTTTAACAAGACTAATACAAGGATAATTGAAGATTTGATGAATAAACTTAATATTAAGGATTATGTGACACAAAACAGTGATGGAAAGTTTTCAAATAAAAAATTAATGTTTACTGGTGGCTTTAAGGACATGAGCAGATCAGAGGCGAAAGAGGTTGCAGAGAATAATGGAGGCAAAGTGCTAGGATCTATATCTAAAAAACTTGACTATCTAGTAGTTGGTGACTCTAAACCCACAAAAAGTAAAATTGAGCAAGCCAAGCAACTTAAAATTAAAATAATTTTAGAAAAGGATTGGAATAAAATTTTAAATAGCTGAACAAGCTTTTTTAAGTTCTGAAGCCTCAGTCTTATTCATAAATTTTATTAAATTTTTAAAAACTGTTTTGTGATAATTATTTAGCCAATATTTCTCTTTTTTATTTAGCTTTTCTTGAATTATTAAATCTTTTTCAATAGGTGCCATTGTTAAATTTTCAAAAAGCATTCCTCTTTTATTTCCTTTAACATAAATAAGATTTTCAATCCTAATGCCAAATTTATTCTTTTCATAATAGCCTGGTTCATTTGAAACAATCATACCTTTTTGAAAATTAATTTTATTTCCTTTTGATATTGCATGAGGCCCCTCATGCACGTTTAAAAAATATCCTACACCATGACCTGTTCCATGAGCATAATTTAAACCGACTTGTTTGAGATGCTTTCTAGCTTTAGAGTCAATTTCTGCTCCCGAAGTTTTTTTTCTAAGCTTAAAATTTGAGACAGCAATATGTCCTTTAAGAACTCTTGTAAAAATATCTTTAATCCTGTTATTTGAATTTTTAAAAGAAATAGTTCGAGTAACATCTGTTGTTCCAAATTCATATTGGCCGCCAGAGTCAACTAAATAAATATCTCCTTTTCTTAATTTTCTATCTGTTTCTTTTGTGGCCTTATAATGAATAATCGCTCCATTAGGTCCTGTCCCTGATATTGTTGGAAAACTCAAAAATTTAAATTTCTTATTTTTTTTTCTAAATTCTAACAATTTTTGTGATGCAGTTATTTCTGTTAGATTTTTTTTATAAAAGTTTTTCTTCAGCCAGAATAAATATTTAGTTAATGCAACGCCATCATAAATATGTGCTTTTTTGATATTCTCTATTTCTTGTTTTCCTTTTATAGCTTTTAAAAAATAAATAGGATCTTGTAAATTAAGTATTCTGTTATTTTTATTAATAATGAACTTAAAAAAAATAGAACAAGAATTACTATCAATTATAAATTTTTTCTTTTTAATTCCTACAAGTGTTTTTGCACAGACTTTGATATCTAAAAATTTTATCTTTTTTAAACTTTTTCTTAGAGACGAAGATATTTTTTTTAAATCGCAAAAAAATTTAACATTTCCATCTTTGTCAATTAATATATAACTATATGGCGCTGGGGTATACTTTGCGTCTCTACCTCTTATATTTAGTAACCAGGCATTATTTTCACTTGCAGTAACAAATAAAAAATCAGACTTTTTTTTCTTTAAATATTTGGAAATTTTATTAATTTTAAATTGGTAATTTTCACTTACAGCTTCATTTGGCAGTAAATAAAATTTATTGTTGTTTTTTATTATCCTTCTTTTCCAAATTATATCAATTAAATTTTGAGAAATTGGCTTTAATCTAAATCTATTTTTTCCAAATAAAATAAATAACAATCTTTCTGTGAATATATTAGGATCAAAACCAATTGATAATTTTTTTCCTTTAAGGATATCACTTGGCATTTTATCTGGAATTGTAATAATCTTAAATATCTCTCCGCTCTGATTGTTAGCTTGCAAAGTATATCTTCCATCAACAAATAAATAATTTTTATCTTTAAGTACTAAAGCAAAACCATAAGAACCAGTGAAATTTGAAATAAAATTTAGTCTATCGTTGTATTCTGCAACATATTCACCAAAAAATTCATCATTTTTAGGAATAATATATCCATCAATTTCCTCTTCCTTAAAAATCTTCTTTAACTTTTCTATTTTTTCCATTTAAGCATTTTATTTTTTTTGTACCGATCCCATCCAGGACTTCTATACTCTTCATCAAATTCAATTGAATTATCTTGGTTGAACTCAAAGTCCTCACTATCGTTAAAATCTATTTCATTTTTTTCAACACTTTCCTCAGGTATTTCATTAATAAATCTTGATGGTAAAGCGTCCATCCAATCACCGTGGTAAGCTCTTTTCATTGCAAATGATAAGTATGCTTCTTTTTTAGCTCTAGTAATACCAACATAAGCAAGTCGTCTTTCTTCCTCTAAAGCAAAATCTCCTTTTTCTTCAAGAGATTTTTGATGAGGAAACAAACCTTCTTCCCATCCTGGTAGAAATACAACATCAAATTCTAAACCTTTGGCGGCATGCATTGTCATCAAATTTATTTTTGCTCCTTCCCATTCCTGATCAATTGATGTAGCTAAAGCTACATGTTCTAGAAAACTCTGTAAGTTGTCATAATCCTGCATTGCTCTAAGTAATTCTTTTAAGTTTTCTAATCTATTTTCATTTTCCAAATCTTTTTTATTCTTTAACATTGAGGAATAACCCGACTCATCTAATACCAGTTTTAATAAATCAAAATGTTTCATTTTTAATGAATCTTTTCGCCATTTATTTATAATATTTATTAATTTGCTAAGAGCAGTTTTTATCTTAGGCTTTAAATCACCTTTTTCTATTAATTTAATTATTGAGTCTTCAAGGCATAATTTATTTGTTTTTCCAAAAGTATAAATTTGGTTCAAAGTGCTTTCCCCAACTCCCCTTTTAGGGACACCAATAACTCTTTCTAAAGCTAGGTCATCAAATTTTTGATTAATAATTCTTAGGTAAGCTACCGCGTCTTTAATTTCAGCTCTTTCATAAAATTTTATTCCACCTAAGACACGATACCCAATTCCAACTTGAAGAAATCTCTCTTCAAATTCTCGCGTTTGATATATAGCTCTAACCAAAATTGAAACATCATTTAAAGAATATATTTTTTTAAGTTTTTGCTCTATTATATCACTTATCCCCTGTGCTTCCTCTTTACCAGTTCGGTAACAATTTAATTTTACAAGCTCACCTTGACTAGCTGAAGACCACAATTTTTTTTCTACTCTATTTGAATTATTTGAAATTAAATTTGACGCAGTGTCCAAAATATTTTTTGTGGATCTATAGTTTTGTTCTAGTTTGAAAACTTTACAGTTTTTGTAAATTTGATCAAATGTAAGAAAGTTTTTTATTTCTGCGCCTCTCCAACTGTAAATTGATTGATCGTCATCACCTACGCAGCAAATATTTTCATTTTCATTTACCAGAAGGTTTAACCATTTATTTTGAATAAAATTTGTGTCTTGGAACTCATCAACTAAAATATATTTAAAATTTTTTTGATAAATTTCTCTAATATCTCGATGTTCTTCAAAAAGTTTTACGCAGAACAAAATTAGATCACCAAAATCAAATGCATTTAAATCTTTAGTTTTATCTTGGTATATTTTGTAAACTTTTAAAATTGATTTAAGTATTGAGCTAGATTTTTCAATTTTTACGTCTTTTGGTAATAAACCTTTATTTTTCCACTGATCTATATGATACATTATTAATTGCGGGGAAAATTTTTTTGCATCTAAATCTTCTCCTTTAACAATATTTCGAATTAGTTTTTTTTGATCATCAGTATCTAAAATTGTAAAATTGCTTTTATATTCTAGAGCTTCAGCATGTCTTCTTAAAAATTTAACACTGATAGAATGAAAAGTTCCAAGCCAAGGTACAGAATTTGAGCTTCCCTTCAAATACTGTATTACTCTATTTTGCATTTCTTTTGCCGCCTTATTTGTGAAGGTCACACACAATATTTGATTAGGCCATGCTTTTTTTTGATTAATGATATGAATAAGCCTTGTAGTCAAAACTCTTGTTTTACCTGATCCTGCCCCTGCTACAATTAGATTTGGGCCCTCCGTACTCAGAACTGCTTCTTTTTGTTCTTTGTTTAGGTTTTCAATTAAATTATCTATGTTATTCATAAGATAGAATTTTCTTTTATATACCAGTTATAAAAATAAAAAAAATGTTAAATAAATTTTACAAAAGAATTCACAATAAGTATTCAAGATTTTTTAAGTTTATTTTTTTTATAAGATATTTATTTGCGATATTTTTCATTTCAACATCCTTATTTCTATCAATTCCAAATTTTTTTAACTACGAAAAAAAGGTAGAATTAATAAAAAATCATGTATTCAAAAATTACAAATTTAAAATTATTAAATTAGAAAAAATAAAATTTAGGACCTTTCCAGTTCCAAATTTAGAATTAAGCAATGTTCAGGTTAATATCAAAAATTCTGAAATTATTCTAGATATCAAAAATTTAACTATTTTTCCTAAGCTTATAAGTATTTATAACTTTGAAAAATTTCAAACAAATAAAATTTCTTTAAAAAATAATAGCACAGTCTTAGAAGCCTCTAATTTTATGATTTTAATGAAAAATTTATTCGAACAAAAGAGCAAATTATCTTTGAGCAATTTAGATTTAAGTATAACTAATAATAATAAATTTATATTAAATCTTGAAAATATTAGTTTTGCTAATTATGGCTACAATAAAAATTTAATTCAAGGAAGAATTTTTGGAAAAAAATTTAAAACATCTATAGATGATAATTTAAAAAATATTAACTTTAAATTAAAAGGATCTGGAGTTAATGCTTTTGTTAATTTTGATAACAATAAAAAGCAGGATTTTATAAGTGGTATTTTTGGAGTTAAAATACTTAACACAAAACTAAAACTAAATTTTAATTATAATAAAAAAATCCTAGAAATTAAAAATTCTTATTTTAGAAGTAAAAATTTTTCATTTAATAATAAAGCCTTAATAACATTAAATCCCTTTTTAAAAATACACTCAAGATTAGAGGTAGAGGAATTTGACCCTAAATTATTTAATAATTTGAAATTGATTAAGCTACTAGAAAAAAAAGATCTTTTAAAGAAAATTAATATTAATAACGAAATTAATTTTAAATCAAATAAATTTACATCAAATTTAATTGATAATCTAAATCTAAAAGTAGATTTAGCTTATGGAAGAATGAATTATGTTAAAAAACTTTCTTTCTCAGATAATTTTTCTCAATGCAAAGGAAATATTAATTTATTAGAAGACTATCCTTTATTATTTTTTGATTGTTATATTACAGCGAAAGATAAACAAAAATTTTTAAAATTTTTTTCAATAAAAACAAAAGAAAAAAATAAGACTTTTGAACTTAATGTGATTGGTTCTTTAAACATATTAAGTCAAAGAATTAATTTTAAATCAATTACTGTAAATGATGACTATAATGCCTCGAAAGAGGATTTATTATATTTTAAAGATACTTATGAGAGAATTCTTATTGATAAAAATTTAATTAGTATTTTTAATAAGAGAAAAATTAAAGAGTTTATTCAAGAAGTATCTTGATTATTTAGGTTTGGTCATTTTAAGTGGGTTCATAATTTTATCGTATTCTTTTTCCTTTATTAGACCTGCTCGGATAACCTCCTCTCTCAACGTTGTTCCATTTTTATGTGCTGTTTTTGCAATAAATGCAGCTTTGTCATATCCAATTTTTGGAGCCAATGCCGTTACAAGCATAAGTGAATTATCAAGTAGATGTTTTATTCTTTTTTTATCTGCTTTTATTCCTTTAACACAATACATGGCAAATGTTTTAGAAGAGTCACTCATAATCTCAATTGATTGTAAAATATTATGAATGATGAGAGGTTTGAAAACATTTAATTCAAAATGGCCATGAGAACCTGCCATTGTAATACCATTATGATTTCCGATAACCTTTACACAAACCATAGTAACTGCCTCTGATTGGGTTGGATTAACTTTACCAGGCATTATTGATGATCCCGGTTCATTAGATGGAAGAATAAGCTCGCCGTAACCTGCTCTTGGACCTGATCCTAAAAATCTTATGTCGTTTGCAATTTTCATCAAGCAAACAGCAGTTGTATTTAATGTACCTGAAAAATTTACTATTTCATCATGTGCAGCTAAAGCAGCAAATTTGTTAGCAGCAGGTTTGAAAGGAATTTTAGTAATTTTACTAATTTCCTTTATAACTTTTTTGTCAAAATTTTTTTTAGTATTAAGACCAGTCCCAACTGCAGTCCCACCCTGAGCCAAATAATGAATTTCTTTAAGCGCCGCCTCTATTCTAATAATACATTTTTTTAGTTGAGCGTGGTATCCAGAAAATTCTTGACCTAAAGTCAAAGGTGTTGCGTCTTGCAAATGAGTTCTTCCTACTTTTACAATATTTTTAAACTCTTTTGATTTTTTAAATAGTTCTTTTTCAAGTAATTTTAGTGAGGGCAAAAGTTTTTCTTTTGTTTTTAAAGCTATGGCTATGTGCATTGCCGTTGGAAAAACATCATTAGTTGATTGAGATTTATTTACATGATCATTTGGGTGCACTGGTTTTTTTGATCCTAACTTACCTCCCATCATTTGAATTGCCCTGTTGGCTATTACTTCATTAACATTCATGTTAGTTTGGGTGCCCGATCCCGTTTGCCAAACTTTCAAGGGAAAGTGGCTGTCGTGTTTTCCTTTAATTACCTCATCTGCCGCTTTAATGATGTACTTACTGATTTTAGGATCCAGGTCTTTATTTTTTGCGTTTACTATTGCAGAAGCTTTTTTAATAATTGCAATTGAATGTATAACTAACGGTCTTACTAAAAAATCACCAATGTTAAAATATTTATTTGATCTCTCAGTCGAGGCTCCCCAATACTTATCACCAGGAACATTAATTTTTCCAATACTATCAAATTCTGTTCTGTATTTCATATTTGATTCATTGATATAATACACTCTTATTAAATAATTATAAAATATAAAGGAAAAGAAATGACTAACTTTAAAAGTGTTAAAAAATTTATGGAAACTTTTGGTCAAGAAATTAAAGAAAAAGCTTGTTTTCCGAATGATAAAATCACTTCTCTCAGGTATGATTTAATTAAGGAGGAGCTTGGTGAATTAAAAGAAGCCATAGATAAAAAGGACATAAAGGAGGTTGCTGATGCTTTAACAGATATTCTTTATGTGACATACGGAGCAGGACATGCATTTGGAATAGATCTAGATAAGTGTTTTGAAGAAGTACAAAATTCAAATATGAGCAAACTAGGCTCTGATGGTAAACCAATTTACAATGATAAAGGCAAAGTGATGAAGGGACCTAATTATTTTAAGCCAAACTTAGAAAAGTTTGTAGCATGATAAAAGATAACTTATACTGGATACTGCTCGGAGTTGCGGCTGGGATATTAATTTATTTAGGAGATAAATATATTTTTTAGGGGCGTTCTGTTGCTAGGTGCCCCACACCCCATTTTACTTTAGTTAATAAAAGCTGTTAAAACAACTAGACCAATTAATACCATTAACATATTTTCCCCCAATTTTATTTTTTCATTTTCATAGCATATTTGCTTACTTATTAAAACTGCCGCGATGTAATTTCATTACAAACAATTACTATTTTTCTTCTTCTTTTTAGTTTCTTTGTCTTCATTTATAAGATTTTAATTTTCAGCGGTCGCTATTAAAGTATCTGTTTGTCCTAATCTTATTAAATTTTCAACATATGAGTTATTCAATTTTTTGTTAATAATTTCTTTATAAAAGTTATGACCACCAGGTTTTCTTCTTAAAAACCATCCTAAATGATTTGAAAAATTATATCTTTGATAATATTGAATTTTTATATTCTTAAAACCCGCTTTAGAAATTATTTTTTTGAGAGAGTCATACGTGTGTAAAATTAAATGTTCACTCCAAAAAGTAAAATTTTTAAATTCTTTTAACTCATCTTGTAAAATAAGAAAATCTTCAGCATGCGGAACCTCAATAATGATTTTTCCTTTTTTTTTTAATCTTGATTTTAGAATTTTTAAAGTTTCTATCTGATATGGAATATGCTCTAAAACATGAAACATCGTTATCACATCAAATTTATGCCCAAAAGAGTAAATATTTTTTGAAATATTAATTTTTTTTATATTATTTTTTATATATTCTAAACACTCTTTTCTTAGTTCAACACCGCTTAAAGACTTATAGTTTTTTAAATTATTTAAAAAACCACCCCACCCACAACCAAAGTCAAGTATTTTTTTATTTTCTAAATTTTTTTTAAACTGACTTGCCCTCCTATAGTCATCACTGATGATTGGTGTTTTAATATTTCCACAATGAGTTTTAATGTTTGCAAATTTTCTTATAACTTTATCCGATGTTTTCTTATCTACATCTCCATATTTTAAAGATGTATAGTATTTATTTGAAGTAATATACTTTTCTAAAAATATTATTTTTGTTTTAAAATCCTGTACTACTTTAATATTTTTATCTCTAGTTTTGTTTAGATTAATTAGTCGTGTATCACTGATTAAATTTAATTTTTTTAAATCTTTGTAAATAGGATTACTTATTTTTTGTTTTTTTTTCATTTAATAAATTTCATACTTATTTTTTTAAAGGGGCGTTCTATTGCCAGGTGCCTTTAAAATTAGTAAATATATTGAATGTACGAATTATTTGCAAATCTTACTTTAATTATACATTTAATTTTTATCTTATTTGTTATTTTTGGTGGATTGCTTTTTTTTATTTTTTCAAAAATCATCTATATTCACCTCCCAGCCGTATTATGGGGAATTTATATAGAACTAAATAATTCTATTTGCCCATTAACTTATCTCGAAAATTGGTTTTTGCTCAAAGGTGAGTTAACAACCTATTCTAATGATTTTATTAACAACTACCTTTTTCCAATAATTTATCCTGAGGGGCTAACTAATGAAATTCAAATATATCTTGGTATATCGCTGATAGTTATTAATATTTTAATTTACGGGTTAATTTATAAAAATTTAAAGAATTTATAAATGAAAAATATCGAAAATTTATTTGTCTACGGAACTCTTCAAAAAGGGAAGCAGCACCAAAATATTTTAGGAAAAATTAAAGGGAAATGGAAAAAAGGATATGTGAACGGGAAGCTTTATAACATAAGCTCGGGTCCAGATTATGGGTATCCAGGTCTTAAGCTTGATCCGAAAGGAATAAAAATTTATGGCATGATTTTTCAGTCAAAAGATCTTGAAAATTATATAAAAAAAATTGATGAATTTGAGGGTAATAACTATAAGAGAGTTATCTCAAGAGTATTTTTAGAGAATGGTTCTATAATTAATTCATATTTATACGAAATAAAATGAAAAATTTTTTAGCAGTAGTAATTCTAGGTCTATTAATTTTAAGTGATCATTATCCAGTATTAGCAAATAATTTGACTTGCAAAGATGATAAAAATAACAAAGTTATAACTATATTCTATGACCAAGATAAAGTAGAAGCGTTAGGAAAAACATTCACAAATGTCTTAGTTTTTGGAAACGGTATTTCAGCAGAGTATTCTACGTGGAAGAGTTTATTTTTAGGTTTTGGAAAGATACTAGATGAGACCTGGAAAATAAATTTGGAATTTTCAAAACCTAAATCAGCTTCTATAATTAAATTTAAAAATAAAAATGGAAAATCTGAACAATTAAGTGAAAGTTTATATTTATGTTGAATTTAAGGGTGCGTTCTGTTGCCAGGTGCCCTTAACCTTTAACGTTATATAACAATTCTAGAGTTTAAAATACTCAAATTTCTTTGGCGGCTGTGTCCAAATTGGACCCTAATTGTGCCCAACTTAAAAGCTAAAAATGATTAGTGATAAAAATACTTAAGTACTTTTTCTTATCAATTTTTCTTTCATTTTTTATTGCAATTGTTTTAGCTTTAATTTTTGCACCTGAAGATCGTGAATGGGTTAAATGTTCAGATGAAAAAGATTTATATCGATACGTTTACGATGGCTGGAAAGTAGATAAAGTTTTAAAAAACGGAGATATCACTTATACGGATACAGGACAAAAACTTTATTATAAAGGAGAATACCCTCAAATCATTTTATCAAAAAAAGATAGGATAAAAGCATTAAATTTTGGATGGAGATGTTATTATCTTGAAGGCGCTGAAATAAATATTATAGTCAACGGGAGTTAAAATGGTTGAAGAGGGTTTTGTAGAAAACTTTTAAAAAAATAATTTATGGATTTAAAGATTTCTCCGCTTATATCTGCAACGGCACATAACTTAATTTCTGTTCCTCAAAAATGGGCTAATGATATTAAACATTTAGAATTTAATGAAATTTTAGGATCATCTGTTGGAGTTTTAGCAATGGTTTATAGCTGGAACAAATCCAAAAAAGATGAATTTATTGAGATTGCAAGCGGCACATTAGCTTCAAGTTTTGTTTATGGAGATCCATTAACAACAATTGGTTCGATAGCTGCAATGGCTCACGCTTATAATAAAACAAAAAATAAAAATGATTTAAGAAAATTCAAATGGTCTACAATTAGAGGTATTGCAGGTGTAGGAGCGTTTGCGTTATCAACGAAACTAATTTCTATTCCAGTTTTAAATTTCCTAATCGGAATCATTGCAGCCACAATAGTCAAAAATGTTGTGAAAAGCTTAAGATTGTTTGAATACATGAATTATTTGAGAAACTTGAGAATTTATTTGCCATACATAAAATCTCAAATAAGTAGAAGAGATTTTCTAAAACTAAATATTTTTAAATATAAACCAGCCTAAATGAAAAAATATGAAAATGCTAGTGACGATGGATTGGCACAAATATTTATAAACGCACAAGACATAGTTTCTAACAACAAACCAAATAAAAAAGAGGCTTTAGAATTTATTGAATGGGTGAAGATAGAATGGGCTAAAAGAAAAAAATTGTATATAGAGGGAAAAAGAAAGCTCCAATATCCTGAAAAAGGAATGTTAGCCACACTAGGATATAAAGCAGGATTTATGAAAGGTCATGATAGAAGAAACTTATTAAAATTTGTTATGACATCTGACTCTCTTCCCTTTGTACAAGGCGAAGCATATATGGCCTCTTGGGATAGCCCATTGAGTGAAAAAAGACTTTTAAAATTAAGTTATTTACTTGCTAACTTAATTAAAAAAGGAAAGGGCCAAGAGATGACAAGAGATAACTGGAAAAAAGATTTGATTTTTTTATTTGAAGAATACTATAAGGATAAACATACTTTTTCTTGGCCTAAAATTTAGCTCGCAATTTCACTTTCTTCTATGTGCCTGAGTGGGTATATATAAATAATCTATCTTATTATTAATTAATTTATTCATTGCTTTATCATTTATTTTAAAGCCCCATTTAATCCAGAGAACATTATGACCAAGACTTTTACAAAAAATTAATTTTTCTATTGAATTTAATTTATTTCCTCTGTCAATTTCAACATCAAATATTTGATTACTACTAGAAATTCTTAAGTCAATTCTACCACCTCTTCCACCTTTACCTTTAAAATTTTTAAGTTTTACCTCAGTGATAATTTTAAATTTTTTATTAAATAGTCGAATTAATAAACTTGTCAGATATGAAGTTATATCGGTGGATTTATCAAAGCATTCATCAATATTTTTTTCTATAATTTTTTGATTTTTTAAAAGTGTTTTTTTTATCATTAATAGGGGCGTTCTGTTGCCAGGTGCCCCAGACCCCGTTACTTAATTAACAAAGTTAATTAAGCTGCAAGTGCGTAACTTTCGTTAGCATTTGTAAATTGGCCCGTTACGTCGGAACCATCTCGTACGAAAGAATAGCCTTTAGACATCCGTCGATCCTAATTCACCCCCATAAGTTGTAAATGGTGGAGGTGGTGGGTACTGCCCCCACGTCCGTAATGTTTATTACGAAATTCGTTTATCGTCATAGTTGGAAAACCAACACTATTAATATAAAACTCTTTAACAGATATTCAATAAATTATTTCAAAATGAAATTAACACCAGAACAAAAGCAAGAAATTGTAGATCAACAATCTCAAAAAAACTCTACTAAAAGAGTAACTTCGCCAGAATTAGAAAAAATACTTTACGAGGCTTTACCTGTTTTAGATCATGGTTTTGTTAGAGTAGTAGATTATATGGGAGATGATAGTTCCATCGTTCAATCTGCTAGAGTTTCATATGGCAAAGGAACAAAAAAAGTTTCTACTGATGAAGGACTAATAAAATATTTGATGAGGCATTGGCACTCTACTCCTTTTGAAATGTGTGAAATAAAATACCATGTAAAACTTCCAATATTCATCGCACGTCAATGGATCAGGCATAGAACAGCAAATGTTAATGAGTATTCTGCAAGATATTCAATATTAGATAAAGAATTTTATTTACCATCCAAAGATCAGCTTTCAGCCCAATCAACATCCAATAGACAAGGCAGAGGGGAATTAATCACTGGAGAACAAGCGGATGAGGTTCTACAAATTTTAAAAGATGATGCTACAAGAACCTACGATAATTATGAAAAAATGCTTAATGAAAGATTTGATGGGAGTACAATCGATGAAGGTAAAACTGGTTTAGCAAGGGAATTAGCTAGAATGAATTTAACATTAAACTCTTATACCCAATGGTACTGGAAAACAGATTTATTAAATTTATTAAATTTTTTATTTTTAAGAGCTGATAGTCATGCTCAGTATGAAATAAGAGTTTATGCAGAAGCAATGTTAGAAACAGTTAAAAAATGGGTGCCTATAACTCATGCTGCATTTTTAGATTATAGAGTTGGTGCTGTTCATGTATCAGCCAAAGGCAAAAAAGTTATTCAACAAATGGTTAAAGGTGAAAAAGTAAGTCACGAAAGTTCGGGTCTTTCTAAAAGAGAATGGAATGAATTAATGGTCTCTTTTGATTTTAAAGAAAAGATTGTTTAATTTTTTTTGCTATGTTTTTAAATAATTTTGAGACCTCATGATCAGGGTCAGAATGAGTCAAAGGTTGGCCTTTATCAGCTGAAGCTCTTAAATCTTGATGAATTGGAAGATGGCCTAAAAATTGTTTATTAAATTCTTTAGCAGTTTTCTCCACTCCGCTTTCACCAAAAATTTTATATTCTTTCCCATCATCTCCTTTAAAGTAACTCATATTATCGATAAGACCTAAAATTCTCACTGCAGTTTTATCAAACATTTGAATTCCTCTTTTGACATCAAGCAAAGCTAAGTCTTGAGGAGTTGAAACAATAATTGCTCCATCAACTTTTACTTCTTGAGCAAAAGTTAGTTGAGTATCTCCAGTACCAGGTGGCATATCAATTATAATAAAATCTCGATCTCTCCACAAAACTTTTTGTGTCATGGTTTTAATTGCACTAATTACCATCGGCCCCCTCCAAATCATGGGAGTCTGTTCGTCTACTAAAAAACCCATAGACATACATTGCGCACCATATTTTTCTAATGGGACTATAGCTTTACCATCTTCACTTTTTGGCTTCTCATTTAGATTGATTAATTTTGGCAGAGATGGTCCATATACATCAGCATCAAGTATACCTATTTTTAATCCAAGATTTTGAAGTGCGAAAGCAAGATTAATTGCAACAGTAGATTTACCAACTCCACCTTTAGCACTAGAAACTAGTAATACAAACTTAGTTCCGTTAATTGGAGTTTTAACAAATTGTTTTGGCGGTGGTTTTTGGCTCATCTTTTAAATATTTTAAACGATTTAGACATTATATCGCTAATACATAACTTGTTTTTGGAGTAAAAGTCACTATATAAAGTGTCATGAGTTTCAAAGACAAGATTTTTAAAAACCAATCTCCTTGGGGAACACCTCCCCCAGGAGGTAGTGGACGATCGCCTGGTGGAAACGGATCAGGTTCAAGACAAGATCCACCCAATCTTGATGATATTATTAAGAATATTCAAAAAACTATAAATAAATTTTCTGGTGGAAAATCAGGTGGTTCGCGTCCAATAGTTATCGGATTACTAATTTTAGCTTTACTATATGTTGCTAGCGGTCTTTACAGAGTTTTACCTGATGAACAAGGTGTTGTTTTAAGATTTGGAAAATACGTTAACACTACTCAACCAGGATTACATTATCACTTTCCAACACCTTTTGAGAGAGTATTAACCCCAAAGGTTACGAAAGTTAATAGAGTTGATGTAGGTTTTAGACCAGCAAGCGATACTGGAAGATCCTCTGGTGTTGGCAATGTTCCAGAAGAGAGTTTAATGTTAACTGGTGATGAGAATATAGTTGATATTAACTACTCAGTTTTCTGGGTAATTAAGGATGCTCAAAAATTTTTATTTAATATTCAAAGTCCAGTTGAAACAGTCAAAGCTGCATCTGAAACAGCAATGAGAGAAGTTATAGCTAAAAACAGAATTCAAAATATTTTAACAGAAGGAAGATCTAAAATAGAAGTTGAAGTTCAAGAAATTGCTCAATTAATTTTAGATGAATATGGTTCAGGTATACAATTAACTCAAGTACAGACGCAACAAGCGGACCCACCTGAACAAGTGATAGATGCATTCAGAGATGTGCAGGCTGCAAGAGCGGATAGAGAGAGATCAAAAAATGAAGCTGAAGCGTACGCTAATGATGTAATACCTAGAGCACGAGGTGAAGCTGAACAAGTTTTACAACAAGCAGAAGCTTACAAAAAAGAAGTGGTAGCAAAAGCTGAGGGTGAAGCAAGTAGATTTTTAGCAATTTATAATGAATACAAAAATGCTAAACAAGTAACTCAAGAAAGAATGTACTTAGAAACAATGGAAAAAGTTTTAGCTGATATAGATAAAGTGATTATAGATAAAGAGTCTGGATCAGGCGTCGTACCATACCTTCCTTTACCAGAATTAAAAAAATCAGGGGGGAATAATTAATGAAGGGAGTTAAGATTATAATTCCAGCAATAGTGTTAATTGCAGTTGTTGTATTTCAATCTTTATTTATTGTTCAAGAAATTAGTCAAGCGATAGTTCTTCAATTTGGTGATCCAAAAAAAATTGTGAGCAAAGCAGGCCTAAACTTTAAATTACCATTTATTCAAAACGTAGTTTATTTAGATAAAAGAATTTTGAACTTAGACAACGATCCAGAAGAAGTAATTGCTGCAGACCAGAAAAGATTAATTGTTGACGCTTTTGCAAGATTTAAAATTGTAGATCCTTTAAAATTCTATATTTCAGTTGGGAATGAAAGAGTTGCAAGATCAAGACTTTCTACAATCATAAACTCTAGAATAAGAGGTGTATTAGGTACACAAGAATTAGCTACTTTATTGTCAACTGACAGAGCTAGACAAATGCAAATCATTCAATCTCAAGTAAATGAAGAAGCACAAAATTTTGGAATAAAAATTGTAGATGTAAGAATTAAAAGAGCTGACTTGCCTCCAGCGAACAGTGAAGCAATTTACAAAAGAATGCAGACTGAAAGGGAGAGGGAAGCAAAAGAGTTTAGAGCACAAGGAGCTGAAATTGCACAAAAAATTAGATCAACAGCAGATAAAGATGTAACTGTAATTTTAGCTGAAGCAAATAAAAAATCTGAAATTATGAAAGGTGAAGGTGACGGTGAAAGAAATAAAATTTTTGCTAATGCCTTTGGAAGAGACCCTCAGTTTTTTGCTTTTTATCGAGCTATGCAGGCCTATGAAAAAGCTCTTATCGGAGGAGAAACATCACTTGTATTATCTCCTGACAGCGAATTCTTCAAATTTTTTGGTAAATCTATAAAGCCAAACATTAAAAGATAAACTAGTCGTTTTGTGAAAGAGCTTATTACTGCAGTCGGATTACTTTTTTTCATCGAAGGTCTGTTCCTTGCCATTTTCCCGTCAAGAATTAAAAATATGCTAGAAGCAATCAAGAATACACCTGAAAAAAACCTTAGGTCATTTGGTCTGTTTTTTTTGATTATCGGTTTTTTAATAATTTGGTATATGAAAAATTAATATGAATATTCTTAAGAAAATATTTTTTGTACTATTAATTTTAAATTTTTCATCTATTCAAACTAAAGCAGTTCCAAGTTCTTTTGCTGATTTAGCAGAAAAACTAATGCCGTCAGTTGTTAATATTTCAACTACTCAAATAGTGAAAACTACAACTAATCAATTTCCTTTTCAGTTTCCTCCAGGATCACCTTTTGGTGAGATGTTTAAAGATTTTGAACGACCCACTGAGAGAAAAGCCTCATCTTTAGGATCAGGTTTTATTATAAAAGAAGATGGTATTGTGATTACTAATAATCATGTGATCGCGAATGCTGAAGACATTTTAATACGAGTGGGCGATAAAGAATATGACGCAGAGGTTATAGGTGCAGACCCATATATGGATCTTGCAGTTTTAAAAATGAAAACAAAAGAGAAATTTAAACCTGTAAGTTTTGGTGACTCTAGTAAAGCAAGAGTGGGTGACTGGGTTGTAGCCATTGGCAATCCTTTTGGATTAGGAGGAACAGTAACATCCGGTATAATCTCAGCTAGAAACAGACAGATTGGTTTAACAAGATATGAAGATTTTATTCAAACTGATGCATCGATTAATCAAGGTAATTCGGGTGGCCCGTTATTTAATCTAAAAGGAGATGTAATTGGAGTTAACACTGCAATTATAGCTCCAGGTCAATCAGGTTCTATCGGAATCGGTTTTGCAATACCGGCGAATGCCGCGTCAAATGTGATTGATCAATTAATAAAATTTGGTGAAACAAAAAGAGGTTGGTTGGGAGTAAGAATTCAAGAAGTAACTAAAGAAATAGCTGAAGTCGAAAAACTAAAAAAACCTGAGGGAGCCTTGGTTGCAAGTGTAGGACAAAATAGTCCAGCACAAAAGGCTGGGATTAAAGCAGGTGACATTATCTTAGAATTTGATGGAAAAAAAATTAATACGATGAAAAAGCTTCCAAACGTTGTTGCAAGCACAGAAGTAGGAAAAAGTGTTGAGCTGAAAATTTGGAGAAACAAAAAATTAATTTCAAAAAGATTAACTCTTGGAAGACTTGAAACTTCAGAGGAATTTAAAGAGACAAAACCAAAGATTGTCAAAAAGGATGAAGAGATCGAAAGTTTAAAAATAGCTGTAAGAGAAATAAACGATCAGGATATTTCTTCAAGAAACTTAGATAAGAAAACTAAAGGTGTAGTTATAACAGATATTTCAAACCGAAGCCCTCTCGCAAATCTTTTAAGTGTTAATGATATTATTATAGAAGTTCAAAAAACTCCTATTAAATCAGTTGTTGATTTAGAAAAAATAGTTAATAGTATTTTCAAAAGAGGAGAAAAAAATTTGTTATTAACAATTATTAATCAAAATAATAGAAGACGTTATCTTGGTGTAAAAATAAATTAGTTTTGTCAAAAAAAATAATTCTCTTAGCAGGACCAACAGCCTCTGGAAAATCAAAATTAGCCATTCATCTTGCAAAAAAACTAAACGGTGAAATTTTAAATGCAGACAGCATGCAAATTTACAAAGAATTTTCCATTTTATCTTCAAGACCTACCAAACATGAAATTAAGAAAGTAAAGCATCATCTTTATGGATTTATATCAGTAAAAAAATATTTTTCTGCAGGAAATTGGCTCATCAAAGCAAAGAACAAAATTAAGATTTGTTTAAAAAATAAAAAAGTACCAATAATTGTAGGTGGAACTGGTTTATATTTTAATACTATCACTAAAGGGATAAGTAAAATTCCTGACATTGATTTAAAAACAAGAGAAAAAGTTAGAAATTTATTTAAAAAATTGGGATACAAAAAGTTCTACGAAAATTTATTGATACTAGACCCAAAAATCAAAAATAAAATTTTACCATCTGACTCTCATAGAACACAAAGAGCATATGAAGTAAAACTTAAAACAAAAAAATCATTGCTTGATTGGATAGCAAACACCAAATCAGATTTTCTCGATTATGATATAAAAAAGATTTTTTTGGATATTCCTAGGGAAGACTTACTTGTAAAAATCTATAAAAGGACAGAGCAAATGTTCAAGCAAAATTGTATTATGGAGGTTGAAAAATTTAACTCAATTAAGCTAAAGAAGAGCTTTTCGGCTCATAAGTTGATTGGTGTGCAAGAAATTACAAAATATTTAGATGGAATAATCACTCAAAGTCAATGTAAAGAGCTTATCAATATTAAGACAAGACAATATGCTAAGCGACAAAACACGTGGGCTAGAGGGCATATGAAGAACTGGAATAAGATATATTCAAAAAATTTCTCAATTCTTTTAAAAAAATCTTTAAAAGCTGCAAGCTAAAACTTGACGATAAGTATTTCTAGGCTAGATTGTACCAATGCCAAAATTATTGAGTGGAGCAGAAATAGTTTTTAAAGCACTTGAGGACCAAAAAGTTGAGTATATTTTTGGCTACCCAGGTGGTGCTGTTCTTCCAATTTACGATGAACTAAAAAATCATAAATCAATAAAGCATATTTTGGCAAGACACGAACAAGGTGCGGGTCATGCTGCAGAGGGTTATGCAAGATCTAGCGGTAAGCCTGGTGTTTTATTAGTTACATCAGGACCTGGAGCAACAAATGCTGTTACCGCTTTAACAGATGCTTATATGGACTCTATTCCCATTGTTTGTATTTCAGGACAAGTACCAACACACTTAATTGGAACAGACGCTTTTCAAGAATGTGACACAACAGGAATAACAAGACCATGTACAAAACATAATTGGTTGGTGAAAAATGTAAATGACTTGCCAGACATTATGAACCAAGCATTTGAAATCGCAACAACAGGTCGTCCTGGACCAGTGTTAGTTGATATTCCAAAAGATATTCAATTTAATAAAGGGATTTACAAAGTTAATAAAAAAAAATTAATTAAAAAACTAAACGGCTCTTTATCAAAAAAATTAGATTTAAAAGATGTAGACAAGTTTATAGAGATGATCAAACAATCATCGAAGCCTATTTTTTATACAGGTGGTGGAGTTATAAACTCAGGACCTAAAGCAAGTGAATTATTGAGAGAATTAATTTCTTTAACAGGTTTTCCAATTACTTCAACCTTACAAGGATTAGGAGCTTATCCTGGAGATGATCCGCAATTTTTAGGAATGCTTGGAATGCACGGAACTTACGAAGCAAATAATGCCATGCATGATTGCGATTTAATGATAAATATTGGCGCGCGATTTGATGATAGAATAACAGGAAAGATAGATGAATTTTCTCCTAAGTCTAAAAAGATTCACGTTGATATTGATCCATCCTCTATTGGTAAAAATGTTCAAGTTGATCTAGCAATAACTAGTGACGTTACTGAATTACTACAAGCTATTATTAAAAGATTTAAAGAAAAAAATAAAAATTTTATTTCTTCAAATAAACAAAAAACAGCAAAGTGGTGGACACAAATTGATAAATGGAGAGAAAAAAAATCCTTGAATTTTATTAATAGCAAAGAAACCATTAAGCCACAGCATGCTGTACAGAGATTATATGAATTAACAAAAAATCAAGATACATTTATTACAACAGAAGTTGGTCAGCATCAAATGTGGGCTGCACAACATTATAAATTTGATAAACCTAACAGATGGATGACATCTGGCGGACTCGGGACAATGGGTTATGGTTTACCGGCAGCCATCGGAGTGCAAATTGCTCATCCTGACAAATTAGTTGTAGATATAGCTGGGGAAGCTTCAATATTAATGAATATTCAAGAGATGTCCACAGCAATTCAATATAGGCTACCAATAAAAATATTTATTTTAAACAACGAATACATGGGAATGGTGAGACAGTGGCAAGAGCTTTTACATGACAAAAATTATTCTGAAAGTTATACAGAAGCTTTACCTGACTTTGTAAAACTTGCAGAAGCTTATGGTGCAGTTGGTATAAGAGCTAGAACACCTGACGAACTAGATGAAAAAATTAAAGAAATGATTTCGACTAATAAACCAGTAATTTTTGATTGTGTAGTAGATAAGGTAGAAAACTGTTATCCAATGATACCATCTGGAAAACCTCACAACCAAATGCTTCTAGGTCCTGAAGACGAAAAAGAAGAAGTTTCAGATGAAGGAAAAACTTTAGTTTAATGCCAAAATCAAAATCAGCTTATAGTCAACCAACTAAATTTGGAAAAGAGGATCATCATATAATTGTTGTTTGGGTAGATAACGAAGCTGGAGTTTTGGCTAGAGTAATTGGTTTATTTTCTGGTAGAGGATATAATATAGAGTCATTAGCGGTTGCTGAGGTAGATAAGAAACAGCATGTTTCTAGAATAACTATTGTAACTAAAGGAACACCTGAAGTAATACAGCAAATTAAATTACAATTAGGAAAACTCATACCAGTTCATAAAGTTGCAGATTTTTCAAGAAATGACACTAATATTATATTTAAAGAGTTAGCACTTTTTAAACTAGTCGGAACATCTGCAAAGCAAAAAAAAGCTAAACTAATGTGCAAAAAATTTAATCCAATAATTCTAGATAAAACAAACAAATCCTTCGTTATTCAAGTGACTGCTTTAAGAAGAGATATTGATAAATTAGTTGCAAATTTAAAACCTTTAGGGTTAATTAGCATTTCTAGAACTGGTGCTGTTGCAATGACTAGAGGAAAAGAAGTTTTTACACAATAGGAGAGAGCTATGAAAACATTTTATGAAAAAGACGCAGACGTTAATTTAATTAAAAATAAAAAAATTGCTATCTTTGGTTATGGAAGCCAAGGACATGCTCATGCACTTAATTTAAAAGATAGTGGAGTTAAAGAAGTTGTGGTCGCTTTAAGAGAGGGATCCTCAAGTATAAAAAAAGCTGAAAGTGAAGGTTTAAAAGTTATGTCTTTATCAGATGCAGCGGCTTGGGCTGATGTTGTCATGATGTTAACTCCAGATGAATTACAATCTGAAATTTATAAAAATCACATTGAACAAAGAATGAAAGAAGGAACAAGTTTGGCATTTGCACACGGATTAAATATTCACTTTGATTTAATCAAAGCTAGAAAAGATTTAGATGTATTTATGGTTGCTCCCAAAGGACCAGGGCATACTGTAAGAAGCGAATACCAAAAAGGTGGGGGCGTTCCATGTTTGATGGCCGTTCATAAAGACAGTTCAGGTAAAGCAAGAGATCTTGCTTTATCTTATGCTTCTGCAATTGGAGGAGGAAAATCTGGAATTATTGAAACGACCTTTAAAGATGAATGCGAAACAGACTTATTTGGTGAACAAACAGTTCTTTGTGGAGGATTAGTTGAACTGATTAAAAATGGTTTTGAAACATTAACTGAAGCAGGCTATCCACCAGAGATGGCCTATTTTGAAACTTTGCATGAAGTAAAATTAATTGTTGATTTAATATACGAAGGCGGAATAGCAAACATGAATTATTCAATTTCTAATACCGCTGAATATGGTGAGTATGTTTCTGGAAAACGAATTGTAGATAGTAAAACAAAAGACAAGATGAAAGAGGTCTTAAAAGACATTCAATCTGGTAAATTTACTAAACAGTGGATGGAAGAGCATAAATCCGGCCAAAAAAACTTCCTTAAGATGAGAGAAAATTTGGCCAAACACCCTATAGAAAAAGTAGGTAAAGAGCTTCGAGCCATGATGCCTTGGATTGGTAAAAACAAATTGGTTGATAAAAATAAGAATTAACCCAATCTGATTTACTTAAATTTCGATTAGTTACATAATTATTGCAAATTCTATCTTTGATTGTATTATGAGTAACTTTTGTTTTCAAAAGTTTTAAATATGACTGATAAAAATAGAATTATTATTTTCGATACCACAATGCGAGACGGTGAACAGTCACCTGGAGCATCAATGAGTTTAGAGGAGAAATTACAAATTTCAAGAGTGTTTGATGAATTAGGTGTAGATGTTATAGAAGCAGGTTTTCCAATAGCATCTCCAGGAGATTTTGAAGCTGTAACAGAAATAAGTAAAACATTGAAAAAATCTATTCCCGCAGGATTAGCACGAGCAACAAAAAAAGACATTGATGCATGCCACGAAGCTTTGAAGCACGCAAAAAATTTTAGAATTCACACTTTTATTTCGACAAGTCCGCTTCACATGAAGCATAAATTAAATAAATCACCTGAGGAAGTTCTAGAGTCAATTAAAGAAAGTGTAACTTACGCAAGAAAATTTACTGATGATGTTGAGTGGTCTTGTGAAGATGGAACAAGAACTAATATGGATTACATGTGTAAGACTGTTGAGCTTGCAATCAAATGTGGAGCAAAAACAATTAATATCCCAGATACAGTTGGATACACAGTACCGTCTGAATTTAAAAAAATTATTGAAACATTACTAAACAAAGTTTCTAACATTGATAAAGCAATTTTATCTACACATTGTCATAACGATTTAGGGCTAGCAGTCGCTAACTCTTTAGCTGGAGTTATGGCTGGTGCGAGACAAATTGAATGTACAATTAATGGAATAGGTGAAAGAGCAGGTAATGCTGCACTTGAAGAAGTTGTTATGGCTATGAGAACAAGACATGACTTAATGCCTTACACAACTAATATTAATACAAAATTACTAAGTAAAGCATCCAAAGTAGTTTCTAATGCTACAGGCTTCCCTGTTCAGTTTAACAAAGCAGTTGTTGGAAAAAATGCTTTTGCACATGAGTCAGGAATTCACCAAGACGGAATGTTAAAGAATAGAAACACTTATGAAATTATGACACCCGAAAGCGTTGGAGTTAAAAAAACTTCTTTGGTAATGGGTAAACATTCTGGCAGACATGCTTTTAGAGATAAATTATCTGATATGGGTTATATGGGAATAACAGATGACATTATAGACTCAGCTTTTGGAAAATTTAAAATCCTAGCAGATAAAAAGAAACATATTTACGATGAAGATATTGCGGCAATTGTAGATGATAATTTAGTAACAGAAGACAATGTTATTAAATTAAAATCTTTAAAAGTTTTTGCTGGGACGGGTGAACCTCAAAAAGCAGAAATGACTTTAGAAGTTTACGGTGAAGTTAAATCTGCTACAGAAACAGGTGATGGACCAGTTGATGCAATATTTAAATGTATAAAAAATCTTTACCCTCACGATGTTAAACTTTTGTTATATAACGTTCACGCTGTTACAGAAGGAACAGACGCACAGGCCACAGTAAGTGTAAGAATTGAGGAAAAGGGCAAAACAACGGTAGGTCAAGCAGCTGATACTGATACTTTAGTGGCTTCAGCAAATGCATATCTTAACGCGTTAAATAAATTAATAATTAAAAGAACTAAAACTGCGCCAGATCAAGTGACTAGCGCTCAACAATAGGAAAAAAAATATGTTTAAAGGTTTAACAGGATTATCATCATTATGGTCACAAGATATGGCAATTGACTTAGGAACAGCTAACACACTAGTAGTATTAAAAGATCAAGGTGTTGTTTTAAATGAACCGTCTGTAGTTGCTGTAATTGAAGATGGGGGCAGAAAGTCAGTGCTTGCAGTAGGAGATGAAGCAAAAACAATGTTGGGAAGAACACCTGGAAATATATCTGCTATAAGACCTCTTAAAGATGGTGTAATTGCAGATTTCGTTGTTACAGAAGAAATGATCAAGCACTTTATAAAAAAAGTCCATAAAAAAAATGCATTTGCTAATCCAAGAATTTTAATTTGTGTTCCAACAGGATCTACTCCAGTTGAAAGAAAAGCTATTCAAGACTCAGCTTTAGCTGCAGGAGCTAGGAAAGTTCAACTTATTGAGGAGCCAATAGCTGCCGCAATTGGAGCAGGATTACCAATTTCTGAGGCTACTGGATCAATGGTTGTAGATATTGGGGGCGGAACAACAGAGATAGCAGTTATGTCATTGGGTGGGGTAGTTTATTCAAGATCTTTAAGAGTAGCAGGAGATGCACTTGATCAATCAATTATTGCTTATATGAGAAAGAAAATGAATTTAATGATTGGAGACTCAACTGCTGAGAAAATTAAAAAAGAGATAGGAACAGCAATTCCATCATCTAGCAATACTTTTTTAATGAAAGGACGAGATATTAGATCTGGAACTCCTAAAGAAATTGAGCTTACGGAAAAAGATGCTTGCGAAGCAATAATGCCTATCCTTAATCAAATATTAGGTGGCATAAAAGAGGCTTTAGAAAATACACCACCAGAATTATCAGCTGATTTAATTGATATGGGATTAGTTTTAACAGGTGGTGGAGCTTTATTAAAAAATATTGATAAATTAATTTCTCAGGATACAGGACTTCCAGTAACAATTGCAGACGATCCTTTATCGTGTGTTGCAATAGGAACAGGAAGAGCTCTAGAAAACGAAGAATTGTTTTCAACTATGTTATCTGAATATTAATTTATATTTAATGGTTAGATGTCAGTTAGTAGAGATGATTTTAGTATAGCTTTCCGTTCTGCTCTTTTGCAAAGAGGAGCATCTCAGAAATTTTCAATATTATCTCTAATAATTTTAGCGTTAATAATTTTTTTTCTAGACGTTTATGGTTTTCAAGTCGTAAAAACTACTAGAAGTATTGTTAATGATTTAGTTTACAGAGTAACTTACCTAGCATCTACACCAACAAGATTATTTCCAAGCATTAACGAGGGAATTGCAGGTCATTTTAATTTAAAAAAAGAAAATGAAGAATTGAGACAAGTTATAGAAAAGTACAAAGCTCTCGATTTAAATCTAGAATATATCTCTAATGAAAATAAAAATTTGAAAAAAGTTTTGGATACTGAAGATGTAGAAAAAGTTTCAAACAAAATTCTTGCTAAGGTTTTAGTAGACCGCAACAGTCCATTTTTAAAATCAATAATAATAAATAAAGGAAGCAAAGAAGGTATTATTAAAGGAATGCCTGTCACACAAAATAGATATTTAGTTGGACGTATAGTTGAAACGAATTATTTATCATCAAGAGTACTTCTGCTAAATGATTTAAATAGTAGAATTCCAGTTACTTTTGATGAAAAAAGTACTCAAGCAATATTGACTGGAGGTGGAACACGTGAACCCACTTTGTCATACTTACCTGAAGGATATCAATTTGAAGAAGATATAACCGTATTTGCTTCTGGAAAAGATGGAATTTTTACCGCAGGCACGCCTATAGGAAAAACAACAGATTACGGAGCAGTAAAGTTATTTGTTGATCCTAATCAATTATCTTTCGTGACAGTAAATTTAATTAAACCGAGTAAGGAAGTTTTTTAATGGCTAAAGGAAATATAATAAATAAGTTATTTGCATCAGGCCCATTAATTTTATTATATTATTTATCTATTAGTGAAATTGATACTAATCTAGAAAAATTATTCGAAGTTTTTTCATTAAATTTACAAATTATTATTATTTATTTTTGGATAATAAAACGTCCAAATCTCATGGGCACAGGACATATTTTTTTAGTGGGACTAATTAATGATGTAGTAATGGGATTTCCATTGGGTATAAGCTCACTATCTTATTTAGTAATTTGTTTTGTTGGCAATTACGTTAGAAATAAAAGTGTTAACACTACAATAGCATCTGACTGGTTCACTTTCTTAATAGCTTTATTGCTTGCTAATTTACTTTTCTTCTCTTTGCTAAATAACTTTTCTGAAGTTGCAATCTCTTATTCCAAAATCGGTTATAATACTTTCTTTACCTTATTTCTATTTCCAGTTTTTTGGTTTTTATTCAATCTATATCAAATAAGTTTTATAGGATCTCAAGATGCTTAGCCCCGGCTCAGGTAACACAGTCATTAAATCAAAACTTATAAGCAGAAGAATGTTTTTAATTACAGCTGCAAAAGCTATAGTTATGTTTGGGTTGGTAGGCAGATTAATATCTCTTCAAATTAATCAAGCGACAAAATATAAATCCCTATCTGATAAAAATAGATTTAGAGAATGGAAATTAGCACCTGAAAGAGGAGCAATTAAAGATTTCTTTGACATAGAAATTGCCTCAAACGAACCATTATATCAAGTTCATTTAGTACCAGAAAATGCAAAGGACTTAGATAATCTATTCGTTAGATTAAAAGCAATTTTAAATATAACAGATAAAAAAGTTTCTTACTTAAAAAGAGTTATTAAAAAACAGAAACCTTGGGAGCCAGTAATAGTTTCTGAAAATTTAGACTGGGCTGATTTTTCAAAAATAAATTTATTTCTACATGAACTTGAGGGAGTGGAACCAATTGTATCTGTTGCAAGAACTTATCCTGATAATTCTTCAGCTCATATTTTAGGTTACGTATCTCAAATTAGTGCAAAAGACTTACAAACAAAAGAGTATCTTCAAGATTTAGCTGTGCCAGGTATGGCTGTAGGAAAAACTGGTTTAGAAAGAAAACTAGATGAACAGATAATCGGAAAGGTTGGTTATCAAAGATATGAAGTAAATGCTTTTGGTAAAAGAATAAGAGAAATAAAAATTGATCAGGGACAAGCGGGAAAAAATTTCAGAACAACACTTGATTATGATGTGCAAAAATTTACCGCAGAATTATTAAAAGATAAAGCAGCCGCAGTATGTGTGATGGATGTTTATAATGGAGATATTGTTTCTTTAGTTTCTTCCCCAACATTTGAACCTAATCAATTTGTTCATGGTTTAGATAAAAAATACTGGAATAGTCTGATTAAAAACGAAAAAAAACCACTAGGTAACAAAGCATTATCTGGTTTATACCCTCCTGGATCAACTATTAAAACTTTAGTAGCTTTAAGTGCTTTAGAAAATAAAATTATTAGGCCTTTAGATACTTTTAGATGTAAAGGGAAAATAGAGCTATACGGTGAAAAATTTCATTGCTGGGAGAAGGATGGCCATGGCATTGTAAATCTTAGAAAAGGAATTCAACGATCTTGCGATGTTTATTTTTATGAAGTTGCTAGAAAACTTGGTGTAGACCGATTATCTGAAACCGCAAAAAGATTTGGTTTAGGTAAAAAAGTTTTAAGTGATTTTATTGAAGAAAGATCTGGGGTAGTACCTAATACAAAATGGAAGAAAAAATTTATAGGACAAAATTGGTATTTAGGTGAAACTCTTCACTCAGGTATCGGTCAAGGATACTTCCAAAGTACACCTTTACAATTATGTTTAATGACTGCACAAATTGCCAATGGAGGTTTTGAGATTAAACCAAGAATAATCTTTGATGAAAGAAATGACAACTTGAGAAAATATTTAAAATATAAAAATGATAATCCGAACGAGCCTCTTCCAACTGACTTACTAGTATCAAATTTTGATTTGAAACCTTTATTTAAAAACCAAGAACATATTAATCTTATAAAAGATGCCATGTTCTCATCATCGAATGAACCTGGTGGAACTTCTTATAGGCATAGATTGGAAGATCCAAATTTTACTTTTGCAGGAAAGACAGGTTCATCTCAGATTAAAAGATTCACAGAAGCACAGCGAGAAGCTGAAGTTAAACAAGAAAGTTTGCCATATAAAGATAGAGACCATGCTTTGTTTGTAGCTTTTGCCCCTTATAAAAATCCACAATACGCAATTAGTGTTCTAGTGGAACATGGAGGTTCAGGAGGTAAAGCTGCAGCACCCATAGCAAAAAAAGTAATCAAAAAGGTTCTAGAAAGACATGAATTGAGAAGAAGTGTAAACAATCAACTAGGAGAGGCTGTTTAATGTTTCAACCAAGATCTATTCAGTCATCATTAACTTTAAGAGATAAAATTTTATCAATTGATTATGTTCTAGTATTTTCCATGTTAATTCTTGGTATCACTAGTATGTTTGCAATGTATTCAACTGATGGAGGAGAATTCAAATATCACACAAATAGTCACATTCTTCGTTTCTTTGTTTTTTTTGTTATGTTTTTTTTAGTTTCATTAGTGCAAATTAGATTTTGGCATGGGACAAGTTATTTAATTTATTTTGTTATATTCATATTATTATTAGGAGTTAAATACTTCGGTTTAACTTCATCAGGATCTAAAAGATGGTTAGATCTTTATTTTATGAATCTTCAACCCTCTGAATTAATGAAAATTGGCCTAATTTTATTTTTAGCAAAATATTATCATCGTATTTCAATAGAGAATATAAATAGTATTAGATATTTATTTATTCCAATAACTGTTCTAGTCGCACCAATTATTTTAGTTGCTACTCAACCAGATCTTGGAACCTCAATATTGATCGCTGCCGGTGGTGTTGTTGTTGCATGGCTTGCAGGCGTTAGAGCTAAGTTTTTTATGTTCTCCGGAGTAGCAATGATTGCTTTATTGCCAGTAGCGATATCTTTTTTAAAACCTTATCAAAAATCTAGAATACTGACCTTTCTAAATCCTGAAAGAGACCCTTTAGGAGCAGGCTATCAAATTATTCAATCAAAGATAGCTATTGGATCAGGCGGTTTGTTTGGAAAAGGTTTTCTCAATGGTTCTCAAAGTTACCTAGACTACTTGCCTGAAAAACATACAGATTTTATTTTTACTTTATTTTCAGAAGAATTTGGTTTTTTTGGCTCACTATTTATCTTGCTATTATACATTATTATCATTTACAGGATTATTAGAACAGGAAATATTACTAGGAGTAATTTTGGTAAATTATATTGTTATAGTTTTGCTACAGCTTTCTTTTTTTATGTTGTGGTAAATATGATGATGGTTTTAGGTCTATTACCCATTGTGGGATCACCATTGCCAATAATGTCATATGGCGGCTCATCTATGATGGCTATCATGTTTGGTTTGGGGATTGTGATGTCTTGCAAGATTTATAAAGACACCCCAGTCAATTAATTTAACCTAAACTGAACTATTTTTTTTTTAAATTAATACTTGTGTATTTCAAAATTTGATGCTTAACTAGGAAAAAATTTATGTTTGGCGATAAGAAAACAAAAATCAAAGACTCAGAGAGATCGCTCATTAGCGAGACGGTAAGTATAGAGGGAACAATAAACAGTTCTGGAGCAATTGACGTCGCTGGTTTAATAAAAGGTCCGGTATTCTCAAAAGAACTTATAGTGAGAGATACAGGATCTATCACAGGTACAATTGAGGCAGATGATGTTGAAATACATGGTCACCTTGACGGTAAAGTCACTGCACAAAATATTGTAATAGGTGCTACGGGAACTGTAAAAGGTGATATCGAATTCGGTAGCAATCTTAGAACTGAAAATGGCGCTGATATTGACGGTTATATTAAAAAGACAAACAGTTCAAAATCAAAACTAACAGGTGACTTCTTGTTTAAGAAAAAAGACAAAAAAGAGACTACTGAAAACTCAGAAGAAAGACCTGACGTAGTTAATAAAGAAGCAATCGCCTAATCTACCGCACTACTATTTTTCTAATCATTGAATATAATTTCCCTATGGAAAATTATAAATGTAAATCTGTTGGCATTGTAGGATCTGGAATTCAAGGTGTTTGCACTGGATTACAACTTGTTAAGAAAGGCATACCTGTAACAATCTTCGACAGACATGATCCTTTATCAAATGAGTTTAAACCTGCCTCTTACGGTAATGCTGGTCATTTTTCTCCTTATGCAGTTTTACAATTTAATCGCCCAGATGTTTTTTACGATGTACCTAAAATGTTGCTAAGTTCTTATGGTCCACTTGCTCTTAAATGGAATTATATTCCAAAGATGTTTAATTGGTTTTTACATTATTTTAAAAACTGTAACAATAAGTCAATGATGCACACAGCAAGAAATATGCATCAAATTTTAAGTTTATCGAATGATGCCTATGAGGAAATCTTTCAAGAGATAGATACTACAGGGCTAGTTGAGAAAAAAGGCATTATTTATATTTGGACAAATAAAAATTTAAAAAGCAGAGATTTAGAAATAAAAGTTCGTAAAGAACTTGGAATCGAGCAAAAACTTTTAAGTCAAAAAGAAGTTTTAGATTTAGAACCAAACTTACAACCTGTGTTTGATGCTGGAGTGATTTATGAAAGTGCTATGCACGCAAGGGATCCACACGGAATCCTTAAAAAAATATTTAAGTTATTTTTAGAGCGTGGAGGTAAGTTTATCCAAACAAATATTAAGAAATTGGAACAAATAAATAATAAGGAAACAGCTATAAGGTCTGAAAATGAGGAATATAAATTTGAAAAAACTGTTATAGCTTCAGGGGCTTTTTCAAAATCATTAACTGACCAGTTAGGCGAAAATATTCCACTTGATACCGAAAGAGGATATCATGTTCACTTTAAACAAAAAGACAATTTAATTAACCGTCCAGTTATCTTTTTAGATAGAGGCTTCGGGATGACTCCGATGAATCAAGGTCTGAGAGCTGTTGGAACGGTAGAGTTAGGCGGTTTAAATAATCCTCCATCAAAAAAAAGGATTGACTATATAATTAAATGCGCGAAAGAGCTTTTACCTGATCTAGGTGAACATGAGGATGAATGGTTGGGTTTTAGGCCTACGCTACCAGATTTTCTTCCAATATTAGGCCCCTCATTAAAAAATAAAAACATTATCTATGCTTTTGGTCACCAACATTTAGGCTGGACATTAGGAGCTATAACAGGCAAAATTATCTCGAAAATAGTTGCTGGAGAAAAAACAAATCTTGATTTAACTCCATACAGCTCAAGAAGATTTTATTAGGAAATTTTTGTCAAAAAATTATTTAGCTTATATTTTTCTTACTTTAGCAGCTTTATTTTGGTCGGGAAATTTTATTATCGGGAAATTTGCAACTTTATTTGAAGTTCCACCGCTAACTCTAAATTTTTTTAGATGGGTTATGGTGTGGTTTATATTGATACCGTTTACAATTAAAGAAATTTTAGCGAAGAAAAACTATATAAAAGAAAACTTTTTAGTAATAAGTTTTATGGGCATATTAACAATCAGTACTTTTAATTCAGTTGTTTATTTTGCTTTAAACTTTACACAAGTAATAAATGCAGTTTTAATGTTAGCTGCTATCCCTCCAATGATAATAATTTGCTCATCGATTATGAATATTGAAAAAACAAACTTATTTCAAATATCTGGATTAATCTTATCAATATTTGGAGTTGGAACTATTATTTCCAACGCAGACATTCAAAAAATAATCTCTCTAAGTTTTAATAAAGGTGATATATGGATGTTAGTTTGTGTTTTAAGCTGGTCATTATATTCAACTTTACTTAAAAAAAGTAAACTTGAATTATCTCAATTTTCTTTAATTCAATTAATGGTCACCATAGGATTAATTTTTTTGGTTCCCCAATTTTTATATGAACAATCGATTGGATTAAATGTAAAATTAAATAAAGCTTTTTTCTTAATTCTTACTTACGTTGTTATCTTTCCTGCAATTGCAGCATATTATTGTTGGCAAAAAGCTATTGAACTCATAGGACCTAACAGATCATCTATGTTTATTCAATTAATGCCACTTTTTAGTGCATTAATGGCAATAATAATTTTTGAAGAAAAATTTCAATTATTTCATTTTATTGGAGCAACTTTTATAATTTCTGGTATTTATTTATCAAATAGAAAAATCCAATGATAAAAGTTGCAGTAATAGATGATTATCAAAATGCTTTTCAACAAATCGTTGATGTAGATAAATATAAAGATAAATTTGAATTTAAAATTTTTAATGAACCCTTCAACGATGAGAAAGAAGCCATTATCCAGTTAGAAGATTTTGAAGCTCTATTCATAATGAGGGAGAGAACTCCTATAACTAAATCCTTAATAGAGGGATTGTCTAAATTAAAATATATCATGACTTCAGGCATGAGAAATAATTCTATTGATTTAAAAGCAACAAAAAAAAAAAATATTATTGTTTGCGGTACTGATATAAACCCCAATCCAGCAGCTGAAATTACCTGGGCTTTAATTCTTGGTCTTTACAGAAATATGAAACAAGAAATCGATAATATGTTCCAAGGTTATTGGCAAACAACTATTGGTTTTGAGTTAAAAGGAAAGATGTTGGGTTTGATTGGACTCGGTAAGATCGGGTCGCAAGTAGCCAAAGTTGGAAAAGCTTTTGGTATGGAAGTATGTGCTTGGAGCGAAAATCTAAATTTATCTAATGCTAATCAACTAGGAGTTTTACCTATGAACAAAGAAGATCTCATTAAAAATTCAGATATAATTTCGATACATTTAGTTTTAGGTGAAAAGTATAAAAATTTAATTACAAAAAAAGAATTTGGATTGATGAAAAAAACAGCATTTTTAATAAATACTTCTCGAGGACCAATTATAAATGAAAATGATTTAGTCGAAGCTTTAAAAGATGAAAAAATAGCTGGGGCTGGTTTAGATGTATATGATAAAGAACCTCTTCCTCAAGATCACAAATTAAGATTTCTTCCAAATGCTCTACTACTCCCACATATTGGTTACGTTACTGCTGAAAATTACTCAAAATTTTATTTACAAATGATAGAAAACCTTAAAGGTTGCCTAAAAAATAAACCTTTAAGACTAATTTCGTAAAACCCTCTTCCATTATAGGTTGTATTATATAAACTCATTATGAGTGATTCGATTTGTTTTAAATATTGCAAATCTGTGCTTTAACGAGATGGGGGATAATGAAAAAAGTAATGTTGCCACTATTTGGCTTGTTTATTTTAAGTGGTTGTGCTGAGTCCTTGGCTTTATTGGGACCCGCATCTACTTCTGCTACAGGAGGTAACTTAGCCCAGACAACCTTTTCTTCAGCTTTCAGTTACGGGGTAAAAAAACAAACGGGAAAATCTCCATCGCAACATTTTATTGAATATATAGAGAAAAATAACCCTGAAAAAAAGAAGGAACCATGTCTATCTTTTGTAGAAAAAACTAATTCTGAAATTTGCGTTATTGTAAAAAAACAAATGGATTTAACAAAGTCAAAAATCAAAACTATTACTAGAAATAAGACACTTAAAGATCTCACTTCATCAATACAACCTAATATAGATAAAAAATATAAAATTAAGTATTTAGATTAACAATTCTAAAACAAAATCTGCGTATCAAATTTAAGATCTTGACAACCAAGGGTTGTGTTAATAAAATTAAGGCTTTCACAATTAACTTTTAATTAAAGATGAAGCAGATATGAACCATCTAAAACAAATTTCAAACATGAAAAAAATATTGATTTTATTATCGACAATTTTTTTGCTTAATGGGTGCGCTGAATCTTTAGCATTACTCGGCACTGGCGCATCTAACGGAAAAATAGTTCAGTCTTCTCTTAATTCAGCATTAAGTTATGGAGTTAAAAAACAAACAGGAAAAACTCCTTTAGAACACGCTTTTGCATATGCGGAAAAAGTTAATCCTGAGAAAAAGCAAGAAACTTGTATTACGTCTATTGAAAGAACAAGGTCTGAATTTTGCACAATTGTAAAAAAACAAATATCTTTAACCAATACTACACTTAAGAAAAAGACATCAGAACTTGTGAAAAAATATCCAAAAAAGATTGCTGTTTCAATACAAGATAAAATAAAAGAAACTTCTCTTATTGAAGATATAGCTAAAAAATCAGTTATTTATAATAGAAGGTAATCCAAAGTTCTTCCAACCGGGATCTTGACCATTTCCACTAAATCCATCAGCAACATTTAAAGTGTTGTAACCTTCTTTTGCTAAAAGATTAGCAGCAATAATTGATCTACCTCCTGCGGCACACATAACTAACACTTGTTCTTTTTTATCAATGTTTTTTTTAACAGTTTCTAAAAAACTTGGTTCTTGCGAAATTGTAATAAAATAAGTTTTAATACCTAAAATTTTTGTATCAGGTTTACCAACTGTGTTCCATTCATCCTCTGTTCTTACATCCAATAAAACAGAACTTGGATTATCTTCTATGAATTTTTCTATATCTGATGATTTAATTTGTTTGATCATTGAGTGGCCCCAATATAAATAATTGGGGCAACTAAATCAATTGTTAAGCAGCTAAGGCTTGCTTGATATCTGCAATGATATCATCTGGATGTTCGATACCAATTGACAGTCTAACATAACCTGGTGTTACTCCTGCTGCTGCTAACGCTTGGTCATCTAATTGACTGTGCGTTGTAGTAGCTGGGTGAATTGCTAAACTTCTAGCATCACCAATATTAGCAACGTGATATAACATCTTTAAGTTGTCGATGAATTTAGCACCAGCTTCTTTTGTACCTAAATCCATTCCAACCAAAGAACCATATCCACCTTGCATATATTTTTTAGCTCTTTCTTTAATCTCACCTTGGTGATTAGTAGGGTAGATTACATTTTTAACTTTCTTTTGTGTTTCTAAGAAAGACACAACTTTTTCTGCATTACTGCAATGTTGTTTCATTCTAAGAGCAACTGTTTCCAAACCTTGAATAATTTGGAAAGCATTAAATGGACTTAAAGGAGCGCCCAAGTCTCTTAATAAAACCACTCTTGCTCTGATTACAAAAGGAATATTAGCACCTGTTAATTGAGGAACTGCATCTGCCCATATCGCACCACCGTAACTTTGATCAGGTTCGTTTATTAATGGTTGTCTTTTTCTGTCTTTAATCCAGTCAAAGTTTCCACCATCTACAATAATTCCACCGATTGAAGTCCCGTGACCACCAATATACTTCGTCAAAGAGTGCATTACGATTGCGGCACCATGAGCTAAAGGTTTACAAATTACTGGTGAAGCTGTGTTATCGATAATTAAAGGAATACCTTTTTTTCTACCGATATCTGAAACTTCCTTAATTGGGAACACACGAAGATAAGGATTTGGACAAGACTCTCCGTAGTAAGCTCTTGTTTTATCATCAGTAACTTTTTCAAAGTTTTTAGGATCAGCAGGATCTGCAAATCTTACTTCAATACCTTGTTGTCTTAAAGTATTTTTGAATAAGTTCACTGTACCTCCGTACAAGTCAGTTGAAGCAACTATATTATCTCCAGCCTGTGCCAAGTTTTGAATACACATTGCTGATGCTGCTTGACCTGATCCAACTGCAAGTGCTGCTACACCACCTTCTAGTGCAGCTACTCTTTTCTCAAGCACATCACATGTTGGGTTCATTATTCTTGTGTAAATATTACCGAACTCTTTTAAACCAAATAAATTTGCAGCGGTTTCTGCATTTTTAAATTGGTAAGAAGTTGTTTGGTAAATTGGAACTGCTACTGCTGTAGTAGCTGAGTCACTTCTGTAATCGCTACCATGCAAGCCTATAGTTTCCGGATGTTTAAAATCAGCCATTGATTTTCCTCCTTATTGTTTCTCTTATCGTTTCGTTCATTTTTTCTCCGTCTTTCTGGAAAAGAATGAACGAAGTTTAATTCTGTTCATCTTCTCCTTTTTAGTACTTCGGCATATGCCAGGTGTACAATATGGTTCAAATACCCGGTTAAATTTTTAGATTATTCCAAAAAAAAACCACCGGCTAAAGCGGTGGTCATTAGACTTGAACGCTTTAGCTGGATTTATTAAGCGCCCGCAAGTTGTCTTAACTCGGCGCTGAGCAATTTATAGCAAGAAATTCAGGATTTTGTCAACTATCAATTAAATATTATTCCAGAACAATTTAGCGAGGTTTATTCCAGACAAATCTTTATATGCAACTAGTCCAGTGGGGCTAGTAACATTTATATCACCTATTAATTTTTCTTGAACAAAATCGATACCAGCAAAATATATATTATTTTTAATAAGTAATTTCCCAATATCCTTACTAGCCCTTAGTTCTTTATTTGTAAGTTGAGTTAATTTAGCTATGGCTCCCTTGCTCATGTTAGATAGAATACTTCCTTTCTTAGGCACTCTGGATATGGCGCCTACAATCTTTCCTTTAATTATAAAAACTCTTTTATCTCCTTTAGACACACCAGGTAAAAACTTTTGAAAAAATAAATGATTATGAATTTTTAGTAATTTTTTAATTTTACTAGCCTTAAAAGACTTAAATAACATTACATTATTCCCACTAAAACCATTGATAGGTTTAGCTACAATAGCTTTATGTCTCTTAAAAAAACTTTTTATTTCCATAAGATTTTCACTGATTAAGGTAGGAGGCATATTCTTGATAAAGTTGATAGAAAACAGCTTTTCCGAAACATTTCTTACTGCAAATGGATGGTTAATTATCTTAACTTTTTTGGAAATATGGTTAAGAAGGAACGTTGTATACAAGTAACGATTATCAAAAGGTGGATCATTTCTGATTAGAATAACTTTTGATTTTTCTAGATTAAAATGAGTTGTCTTTAACAATGAATAGAATTTTTTCTTGCTATAGTCGATTTTTATATTTTTGCATACAGCTATAACTTTTCCATTTAAAAAACTTAAATTCTCTGGTTCAAAGTAATATATTTTATAACCTCTTTTTTGCGCCTCTGCGGCTAATAGAATAGTCGTATCTGTTTTGACATTTATCTTTTTAAGATTGGAACCCTGAATAGCTAAAATTTTCGTCATGATTTACCAAGAAGTCTAAGTTTTTTGTTTTATTGAATTGTTCAATCAATATTTCTGCTCTAGTTTTTCTATTATTAATTATTTCCTCTACATGTTTTAAGTAAATTGTCTCATTTTTCTCACTTTTATTAAGTTCATTTCTTTTTTCTAAGCCTTTTTTTGCTAAATCAAAAAATATTTTTCCCCAATCAATTAGTTTTCTGTTGTTAAGTAAAGTGTTTAATCCTTGTTTAGGTGCATTTAAATATGCTTCCATTACTTCTTCTTTTTTCCAATTTTTTATTATTTCATAAGTCTCATCTAAAGATCCATAAATTAATCCAGTAAAGAAAGATGGACCATTACAAATACAGCCAAAATTGCATGTATCTAAAGATCTAAATTCTATAACTTGCCTTAATCTTATCTCAGTAAAAATAGTACCTAAGTGATTTTCAAAATCTTCTAAAGTAGGCTTCTCTCCTTTTAAAAAATCTAAATTGCCGCTTAAAAAATCTTTAAAAGTTTGACCGTTAGGTGAGTAGTATACTTCTTTTTTTTTAAGAAATAAAATCGGGTAATTGATTGCATGGTCAATATATTTTTCAAAATTTACTTTATCAAAAGTAATTGGCATTATTCCACCTCTGCTAGTTTCTTGCCAAACTTTACCTCTGTAAGATAAATAACCTGAGATATTGTTTTCATTAAATGGAGAATTTGCAAATAGGGCAATCGTTAATGGTGCTAAATAGTTTCCAATTTTAAATTTTTTTTCAAAATCTCCTTCAGATGTGTAATCATAATTAATCTGAATGCCTGCAGTTTTGTACATCATATCTAAACTTAGTTTGCCACCTTTTGGCATTTCAGATGTCATAATTTTATAACGCTCTTTAGGACTTTTAGGGATATCAATTATCTTATTGTAAGGATCATATGCAATTGAAGAAGTAGTAATTGAGAGAGAACTAAAGACTTCTTTTAATTCATTAAAATGAGAACTATTTTCTGAGCAAACTGAATGTATGTTTTTAAAAGGTGCACCTGATAATTCATATTGGAGTCCTGGCTCAGTGGTAATTTTTTGACTGTCTTTTTTTAAACCAATAACTGTATCCTTTTCATACTCTGGCTCCCAACCTTTATTTTTAAGGATTTCAAAAACTTTTGTTAATTGTTTGTAATCAATTCTTTTTAAATCTTTTTTATTAAAAAGAAATTTTTCGTGTTCAACACCTATTCTCTGATTATTGTTTTTTTTTATTCCGTCGATGAAATATTTAATTAATTGACTTTTATTTTCAATGGTCGCTTTTGAATTATTGCTCAAACGTTTTTAACTCTAATACATTTCCATTAGGATCTTCAACAAAAAATGTATTTTGCTCAAATTCTGTTCCTTTAAATCTTGTGTAAGGTTTATCTATAAATTTGATTTTGTTGAGTTCAATATTAGCTTTAATTCTCTCATATACTTCTTTTTTTAAATGAACTCCAAAATGAGGAACAGGAACATCTCCCATATCTACATCATGTCTTTCTCTAGGAAGTTTCATTGACGTTTGATGTAAAGTTAATTCGTTACCCCAAAAATCTACATCTACCCATTTACCTTTTTCTCGGTTACCAGTTTTGCACCCTAATATTTTAGTGTAAAAAGCTTCAGCTTTTTCTAAATCTCCGGCTGGAATGGCTAAATGAAATGAATTACTCATATGTATTTATATATAATCTCCTTTAAATTTTACAAGTAGTCATTATATATAAAGAATGAACGAATACTTAGAGTCTATTAAAAAAAGAGATCCTGCGGCAAAATCGATCTTAAGTATCATACTTACTTATCCTGGGGTTAAAGCTGTGTTTATGCATAAAATTTCTCGTTTTTTTCATCTAGCAGGCTTTCAATTACTAGCTAGAATTATTTCACAAGTTACAAGATTTTTCACAGGCGTTGAGATACATCCAGGAGCAAAAATAGGAAAAAACTTATTTATCGATCATGGAATGGGAGTTGTGATTGGTGAAACTTCTGAAATAGGAGACAATGTTACAATTTATCATGCAGTAACTTTGGGCGGAAGTTCCCCAAGCATTGATAGCGAAAGACAAAGACATGAAAAAAGACATCCTACCATAGGAGATGATGTAGTAATTGGATCAGGTGCACAAATTATTGGGCCTATTAAAGTTGGGAAATCTGCTAGAATTGCAGCAAACGCAGTTGTTGTCAAAGATGTTCTTGATAATGCAACGATGGTGGGTATACCTGCAAAAGCAATTAAACTAGAGAACAAAGGAAACTTCAGACCTTACGGTGTCGACGATAAAGTTAAAGATGAGCAGTAAAGATTGGAGTCCAAATTTAACTCCAGAACAAAATTACGTATTAAGACAAGAGGGAACGGAGCCTCCAGGTAGTAGTCCTCTAAACAATGAAAAAAGAGAAGGGTCTTATCATTGCGTAGGCTGTGGAACTAAACTTTTCGACTCAAACACAAAATATGAAAGTGGATCTGGCTGGCCTTCTTTTTTTAAATCTTTACCCAATGTTTTTGAGGAAAAAAAAGACATGTACATAGGTTATCCTAGAACTGAATATCATTGTAAAAAATGCGGTGGGCATCATGGCCATATATTTGATGACGGCCCAAAACCTACAGGAAAACGCTATTGTAATAATGGTGTTTGCTTAGTGTTTAAACCTAAGAGTTGAAAAGTTATTAACAAACCAATTAAGTGTTACTATACAACCTGTCAACAAAGTACATTATGTGTTGCCATGTCCTCTAGACCAAGGCTACATAAATTCGTAAGACTAACTTTTCATCCACCATGAAGAAGCAAATTATTTCCCTTAGTCTAAAAGTATTTCTTTTCCTAATTATTTCATTCCATTTAAACGCATCAGATCAAACTTGGGATCTAGCCCAAGAGGGAGATAAAGTTATTCTAATAAGACATTCATTGGCTCCAGGAGGAGGAGATCCTATGGGTTTTAAAATTGATGATTGTAAAACACAAAGAAATTTGAGTAAAAAAGGTATTAATCAATCAAAAAAAATCGGAAAATTATTTAAAAAGAATAAGATTCCAGTAGATCAAGTTTTAAGTAGTCAGTGGTGTAGATGTAAAGATACCGCTAAATATGCTTTTGGTGATTATAAAGAATTCACTCCATTAAACTCTACTTTTCAGTCTCCATATAACAAGAATGAAGGGAAACAATTAAAGGAACTATATAATTATGTGAAGAAGTGGAACGGAAAGGGTAAAAATTTAGTGTTAATTACTCATTACAGTATTATTACAGCAGTAACGAATGCAGTCCCAAGCTCAGGAGAAATAGTAGTGGTAGATAAAAATTTTAAAGTTCTAGGGACAATTTTAACTGATTAAGCAAAAACATAATATAGTATTGCAATAATTATTAGATATTCAATTACTGTTTTTATTCTTATTAGGTTATCTTTGTTTTCAAATTTTGAATTGATAAATAAGCTTATTCGACCAAAAGTTAATTGAACAAGCGCAATGATTAAAACTATTCCTATTAAAACATAGTATATTTCAAAGTTTTTAAATCCATAATAAGAAGCTGCTAAAAAGGTAAACCAAGAAATATTTGAAACAAATAATTTAATTAATAATCCTGATCCTTTTTTAAACAAACTCTGTGTTTTGATAAAAGTATAAGACCAAAGAAGAGTAAATAAAAAACCAATATATTTAATTATCATGAGTTAATAATGTAATTGCAGTCCTAATTAAAGGCAAATATAAAGTTTGTATGATTGTAAAGTTATTATTTGCATTTGGAGCTGGATTTATAAGTTTTTTAACTCCTTGTGTGTTACCAATTATTCCGGGATATATATCTTATATCACTGGAAAAAATTTGGATGAGATCGAAAAAAATAAACGAAATGTTCTTTTAAAAACTATTTTATTTTCTATAGGATTTTCAATTGTTTTTATAATCTTAGGAGCGACAGCTTCAGCGGTAGGAAATATATTATTATTTTTATCTAATGAATTAAGAATTGCAGCAGGAATTTTAATAATTCTTTTCTCTCTTCAAATGTTAGGAATTTTTAATTTACGTTTCTTAAATCAGGAAAAAAGAATTGAAACTCAAAGTTATAAAAATAATTATACTTTTCCATTATTAGTTGGTGCAGCTTTTGCTTTTGGGTGGACACCATGTATTGGGCCTGTGTTAGGATCTATACTGGCTTTATCTGCAACAGAAGCTTCCGTTAGTTCCGGGGTATTGTTGCTTTCTTTTTACTCTTTAGGTTTGGCAATTCCATTCATTTTATCTGGCTATTATATGAGTAAATTTTTAACGACTAGAAAAGGTTTTAGTAAATATTACGGAAGAGTAACTAAAACCGGTGGAGTAATTTTACTATTAACTGGAATTTTAATAGCTACTAATCAAATTCAAGTTATAAGTTTTTATATTTTGACAATCTTTCCTTTCCTAACTACGCTAGGTTGATGGGCGATATTTCTGTCTTAGGTATATTTGTAGCTGACATAAGTTTTTCAGGACCTAAAATTCCTGCAGTTGGAGAAACTATATTAGGTAACAAATATAATGTTGGACCTGGTGGAAAAGGATGTAATCAAGCAGTAGCGATCGCAAGATTGGGTGCAAAAGTAAATTTTATAAGCAAGATTGGAAAAGACTCTTACGGTGAATTAGCTTTAAACACACTAACAAAAAATAAAATTAATACTGAAAGTGTTATTCAAGATGAAAATTTACAAACTGGCGTGGCTGGAATTTTAGTTGATGAGAACTCTGGAAAAAATGCAATCAATGTTATCGTTGGAGCACCTTCGACTTTAAAAGTTACTGAAATAGATAAACACATTGATATTATAAAGAATTCAAAGATCTTTTTAACTCAACTTGAGGTCCCCAAAGATGTTACCTTACACTGTCTTAAAATTGCTAAGGAGAATGGATGTTTAACTATATTAAATCCTGCACCTGCATCAGAAATCACAAAAGAATTTTATTATAATATTGACTACTTTACTCCAAATGAAACTGAAGCAGAGTTTTATACTGGAATAAAAATTACCAATGAAAAAGAGGCAAAACAAGCTGCAGATAAATTAATAGATTTAGGAATAAAAAAAATAATAATAACACTTGGAGAAAAAGGATTATTTTACACTAATGGAAAAGAGGAAATTTATTTAAAAGCTACTTCAGTAAAAGCTATTGATACTACCGGAGCAGGAGATGCTTTTAATGGCGGTTTAGCATTTGGCTTATCTAAAGAAAAACCGATTAAAGATTGTCTAGAATTAGCTAATAAGGTTGCTGGAATTTCTACAACAAAACTAGGTGCTGGTGATGCTATGCCTTTCATCTCTGATATTGAATAATTGCATTGCCCAAGCGACCTAAACTCTATAAGTTAAATAAGTGAAAAAATTCATATCATTCATAATATTAATTTCATTTTTTGTTGTTAGCTCAGTACTAGCAGCGTCAAAATCTAATTTGGGTGACAAAAATATTAAAACCGAGCATCTGGTGGAAGCAACACTATTATTTGATGAAATCTATGACATCGATATATCCGAAGGTCACTACAGAGTATCTGTCGAAATTTTAATGGCATGGGAAGGAGATACTGAAAAATTTTTAAATAAATTTGGAGATACAATTATTCATGGGTCAAAGATGGAAAAATTTATGGATGAAATTTGGTATCCTGAATTTTTTGTAGCGAACGCTGAAAATCCAAGAGTCACCCATTACAAAACATTGGATGTCATCGGAAAAAAATATGAATTGTTTGAAAGGTTCGAAGCTGATCTAAGTATAGATGGTGATATGAAGGGATATCCTTTTGGGACTTTAGATTTATTTATGGATTTAGCAGCCTATTCAGGAAATGTTAGTAAAATGATGTTTAAGCCAAAAGAAATTCTCATAGGCCATCATGATGCCCATCACAGAGTCATTAAAGGTAATTGGGTAGAGAAAAAAAAATATCTTGAGGAGGAGAAAAGAACAAGTTTAAACCATGGAGGAAAAGAAAAATTTTCTTATCTTATTTCGCATGTGAATGTGGCACATAATCCAAGTACAGCTATAGGAAAAATTCTTTTTCCACTATTAACAATTATAGTAATATCAATAATGGTTAATTACATTAACATTTCTTATGCACAGAGACTAACATCACAAATAACTTTATTATTAATTATACCAGCATTAAAGTTTGCTTTAGAAAAAGATATTCCAACCACTTCGTATATAAATTTTACTGACGGCCTGTTTATTTTAGCATCAGCATTAGTTTTTTCTGGAGTACTAATAACTGCTTATGCAAACAATGTTCGGAGTACTAGTAATACACTAAAAATAAAAAAAATTGAAAGATTAGGAAAAATAGTGGTTCCAACCCTTACGACAATTTTCTTAATGATTTTAATATTCTCTACTATTATTTAATTAAGCTAATAATTTATCGAGTTGCCCAGTTTTATTTGCTTCTTGAAGTTTATCATTACCACCAATGTAATGATCTCCAATAAAAATTTGTGGAATAGTTCTTGCTCCGTTTGTTCTTTGTAACATTTCTTTAGCATTTGCTGGATCTGCCCAAATATCAATTTCCTCTATTTCAACATTTTTCGTTTTTAATAACGCTTTAGCTGCTGCACAAAATGAGCAAGGATTGCCAGTATACATTGTGACTTTTTTCATAATTAATATATATCAGTTAATTTAATTTTTTCTTTTAATTTTTTTCTAAAGTTTAAATTTTTTAAGGTGAAAAATGCGTATCTTGTAAATTAACCCCAATAACATGAACCAATAATACTGTAATCACCTCCTGGCACCATGGGATCCTTAGGTCTTCTAAAATAATATGTTTCAATTATTTCTGGAAAATTTTCGTTGAAAACTTGCTTGATAGGGTAAAGCCATGACATATTTCTATCTCCAGTACTGTTTACTGACCACATCCATTTAATATTTTGTTTTTCTTTATATTTTTTAAAATTTTTAGGAAGAGAAGCAAACATTCTATCATAGTCAAATTCGTTATATCTTACTTCTAATAATTTTTCTTTTGCGTCTGGTTGATTTAATGAATTTATCAAAATCCAATTAACAGTTTCTTGAACAGTAGCTTTAGATTTACCATATTTCTTTGTATAGAAATCGAATTCTGGACTCATTATCGATGCGTAGAGGGCTAATGGTCCAACTGCTGTCATTCCGTATCTAAGCCTCTCTTTTCTTTCCCAAGCTTTTTTACACCATCTACATTTCCATGCACCGTTTTCTCCAAATCCAATTAGAGCATTTTTAAAATACATGTAAGATAATTTAAATGCCTCCTCATTATTAGTTACAATAGACCAAACTCCATATGCGTAAGCTTTCATAGCTTGGCGATCATTTGCAGTATCTTTTGAGGATGTATTATCTTTAAGTTTCTTATTTGCTTGAAAAAGCTTATTTCCGTATTCCACCAATTGATTAATTTTGATCTGATCAATCTTATATTGTCTTGAGACATCTATTAAATAACCTATAGAAGCGAGATAAACGTATTGTTGTCTTGAAGGTTCGTTAAATTTACAATCACCTCCTTTGTAAGAGTAACATTTTCTTTTTATAAAAGCATTGAGTTTTGCTAGCTCAATATACTCGTCCACAAGTCCCTCCAACTTTTTTTTGTACCTTGCAGCTCTACTATCTTTAGGGCCACCTTTACTTAAAATAAACGAAATTCTTTTAGTAGCGTTTATATAAATTAAATGTGAATTATCAGAATAATAGCGTTTTGCCTTTTCTTCTTTGCTCAACTTCAAATTATACAGATCAACTAAATTTCCAATAGGTTCTGCAGACATACAACCGTTTTTTGATACTTTGTTTAAATTGAATAAATTCTTATTTTTAAAATCAGGTTTTGATATTTCTTGTGAGTGGCTAGTAGTAGTAATTAATATGAATGAAATTATAATATATATTAATCTCATGGTAATTAATACATATCAGATAATTTAATTTTTTCTCTAAGTTTTTTTCTACCTAATTGAAACTTCTTTCTATGCTTGATGCTTGTATTATGCACTCTTTTTCTCCACAAACGAAATGAGCCTGGTTTTAAATTTTTTCTCATAATTTTAATTACTTGAGACTCGTTTTTTCCAGTCTTTTCTTTAATTTCTTCAAAAGTAATTCTATCTGCCCATGCAGCCCAAATAATCCAATTATCGTCCTTTTCTTTTGGCTCAGGATTTTTAACTCTTGTTTGAGGGATAAAACTTTTTTTCTTCATAAATTTATATATAGTGATAAATAAAATGTTTCCAACAGACTATATAATATTTTTACAAATCATTTTATTTCTATTTGTTTCACCAGGTCCGCCCAGAGTTGTGATAGTTTCACACACATTAAATTATGGATTAAATAGATCAGTATGGACTGCATTCGGAGATATATCTGCAAACACTATTCAGGCTATTCTTGTAGTTTTTTTAATCGGTTCTTTTTTAAGTGATAACCCTCAAGTTCTTTACTACTTAAAATGGGCAGGAATATTTTACATAGTTTATTTAGCCTATGACACTTTAACATCTAAAATCAGAAGTTTTAATATTAATAGCCAGAATTTAAAATCACCATTGTCGTTTTATAAAGATGGATTATTAGTTGCAGGTTTAAGTCCAAAAGCAATTTTATTCTTTGGAACAATTTTTCCAACTTTTATTAACTTCGGATCAAATATCATTTCACAGTTTTTAATATTATTAATTACATATGTAGTTTTAGATTTTTTAACTTTAATGATTTACGGATTAGCAGCTGAGAAAATTTCAGTATGGTTAAGAAGTAAACCAAAGCTATTAAATACAATTTCTGCGTGTGTTCTTCTAATTTTAGCAGTTTACATTGCTGCGACACAGGATTTTTAATCAATACTAACTGTTGTCAAAAACTTTATTTCTTGTTTTAATTATTCAATTTTAATTAATTAATTAATAACAAGAAGGGAAATAATGAATAAAATAGCAAAACTATTTGTTACATTTATTTCAGCTATAACTTTAGCACTTGTATCTTTCACTTCTTCTTTTGCAAAAGTTGAAGGCGATTACATTGTGTTAGGTTCTGCAATATCTCTTACAGGAAAATACTCTTCAAATGGTGTTCATACTCAAAACGGTTACAACATGGCTGTTGAGAGAATTAACAAAATGGGCGGAGTTGAAGTACAAGGTAAGAAATATAAGTTTGAAATTATCTATTACGATGATGAGTCAAACCCAAAAAGAGCCGCTCAGTTAGCTGAAAGACTAATTAAACAAGATGGCGTTCATTACATGCTTGGACCATACAGTTCAGGTTTAACGAAAGCCATTGCACCAGTAACCGAGAAATATAAAATTCCTATGGTTGAAGCGAATGGTGCATCTAGATCTTTATTTACTAAAGGATATAAATATTTGTTCGCGGTGTTATCACCAGCTAACCAATACCTTGAAGTAGCTATCGATTTAGCGGTAGAAAAAAACGGTGGTAAAGGAGTAAAAATTGCTCAAGCATTTGAACAAGATGCTTTCTCACAAGACGTGAGACTCGGTATTTTAGATGCAGCTAAAAGAACTGGATCTGAGATCATCATCGATGACAAACTACCAAAAGAACTTAACGATATGGCAGCTACATTAGCTAAAGTAAAAGCTGTTAAGCCAGATGTACTTGTTGTATCAGGTCACACTAAAGGTGCATTAACTGCAATCAGACAAATTTCTGAAATGAAAGTTGATGTTCCTATGTTAGCGATGACACACTGTGATGCTGCTAAACTTTCTAAACAACATGGAAAGAAATCAGAATTCGCATTGTGTGCTTCTCAGTGGCACAAAAATTTATCTTATAAAGATAAATTCTTTGGCTCTGGTAAGAAATACGCTAAAGACTTCCAAAAAGAATTTGGATATGACCCGCCATATCAATCAGCAGAGTCTTCTGCAGCATTATTAGTGTTTAAAGATGCGTTCGAAAGAGCAAATTCTTTTGACAGAGATGCAGTTAGAGATGCGCTAGTTGATACAGAAATGCAAACTTTCTATGGAAACATTAAATTTGGGCCTGGTGGCCAAAACGTTGCTAAGCCAATGATCTTGTTCCAAGTAAGATGTAAAGGCGATGATTGTGAGAATAGAGTAGTAGCTCCTACAAAATGGGCTTCTGATAAATTCTATCATCCAATCCCGAAATGGTCTGAGAGAAGCTAATAACTTCTGAATAATTTGAAAAGCCCCTAGTTTTCTAGGGGCTTTTCTTTTATAAGTTTTAAAATTTTATGGACTTTCTTATTTTTAAAGCTCCAATGTTAATGGTCCAGGCTTCACTGGACGGAATACTTTTAGGTATATTATTTGCTTTGATTGCATATGGAATGGCTCTTCAATGGGGAGTAATGAACATCATTAATATTGCACAAGGTGATTTAGTAATTCTTGGAGGTTATATTGCATACACTATTTATCTTTGGGGAATTCATCCTGCCTGGGGAGTTATTATTTCTCCAATTATAATGTTTTTTGTTGGATGGGGACTTTACAAACTTGTAATTAATAAAGTTGTAGACCGAGACTTATTTATTTCCATCTTAGCTACTTTTGGAATAGCTATTGTTTTCCAACAATTAATGAATTTTATTTTCGGTGCAGACGTAGTCGTAGCACAATCTGAATACGGAACAACAATGCTATTTGATAATTCAGTAACCTTACCAAATTCAAAAATATTCTCTGCTTTTATCAGCGTGTTATACGCAATAGCTCTAGTTATTTATATGAGGAAATCTAAACTTGGACGAGCTATAAGAGCAACAGCACAAAATGCAAGAGCTGCCAAAATTTTAGGTGTAGATACAGAAAAAGTTTATGCTGCGACATTTGGAATTAACGCTGCGCTATGTGGAATTGCAGGAGCTTTGATTTCAATAACTCTTACACTTCATCCTTATGTAGGCCTTCCATACACAGTAAGATCCTTCATGATAGTTATTGTTGCAGGTCTTGGAAACTTACCTGCAGTAGCAGTATCAGGGATGGGGTTAGGACTTTTTGAGGAATTCGCTGATTATATTTTAGGAACAGAATTTAGAATAGGTGCAGTATTTTTACTACTAGTCTTAATATTAGTTTACAGAAGATTTAAACTTTCAAGAAAAAGGGAATATCTTAAATA
>CACCID010000004.1 GCA_902545945.1 uncultured Pelagibacteraceae bacterium
CTGGATGTAATTATTTCTGATATGGCAGCTGATACAACTGGGAATAAAAGTTTAGACTCAATTAGAACAAATCAATTATGCGCTGAAATTATTATACTTTCGAAAACTGTCCTTAAACCTAAGGGTGTATTAGTTTCTAAATTATTTATGGGTGAGGATTTTATCGAGGTAAAGAATCTGGCTAAATCTATCTTTAAAACTGTCAATTTTTTTAAACCCGGCTCTAGTAGAAAAGAGTCAAAAGAAACTTATTTACATTGTGAAACATTAAACTCTTTATAAATTATAATAATTGTATATAAGTGTTTATGGGTACAATAAATGAAGCTTTAACCTTCGATGATGTCTTAATACTTCCTAAGTACTCGAGCATTCTTCCAACTAAAACAGATCTAAGCTTAAAACTAACCAATAAGATTTACCTAAAGGTCCCTTTTTTGTCTTCTGCAATGGACACCGTAACAGAGAGTAGCATGGCTATTGCGATAGGTAGGGAAGGTGGTATTGGAGTTATTCATAGAAATTTAAGCTTAAAAAAACAATCATTGGAAGTGAAAAAAGTTAAAAATAAAAATTATTTAGTTGGTGCAGCTGTTGGCACTAATCAAGAAGATTTAGATAGAACAAAATCGCTAGTCGCCAATGGTGTTGATCTGATTGTTATAGATACCGCTCACGGTCATAGCGAAAAAGTTTTAAAAACTTTATCAAAATTAAAAAAGATAGTTGGCAAAGTTCCTATTTGTGTTGGCAATATTGCAACTGGAGAGGCTGCAAAAAAATTATATAATTCTGGGGCAGATATTATAAAAGTTGGGATCGGGCCCGGATCAATTTGCACAACAAGAATGGTTGCTGGGATAGGCGTACCACAGATATCAGCAATTATAGATGTTAAAAAGACACTTAATAAAAAAAAAATTAAAATAATTTCTGATGGCGGAATTAAGTTTTCAGGAGATATTGCTAAAGCTTTAGCAGCAGGTGCAGATGCTATTATGATGGGATCTATATTTGCTGGAACTGATGAAAGTCCAGGTAAAAAATTTAAAATAAGGGGAAAAATCTTTAAACAGTATAGAGGAATGGGATCTATTGGAGCAATGTCAGCTGGGTCGGCTAATAGATATTTTCAAAAAAAACAAAATGATAAGTCAAAATTTGTCCCTGAGGGTGTAGAAGGTAGAGTTGAATATAAAGGAAAAGTATCAAAAATAATATATCAATTACAAGGAGGTTTAAGATCCTCAATGGGTTATATAGGAGCAAAAAATCTAAGAGAGATAAATAAAAAAGCTAAATTTGTTAAAATTACTAAAGCAGGTTTCTACGAAAGTATGGTACATAGTGTTGAAGTAACGCAAAAAAATACAAATTATAAATTATGAAAAAAATATTCTTTAATACATCAATTATTTTTTTTTTAATGGTTAGTTATTCATTTGCAAAAACAGATTATTTTGATGAGGGAGTAAATTTATTCAATAAAAAAAAGTTTGAAGAAGCACAGTTTAAATTTGAGCAAGATATAGTATTTAACCCTAAAAGCGAACTCTCATATTTATATTTATCAAAGATTTTTAATAAACTGAACAAACAAAACCTTGAGGAACAAAATTTAAATACGGTAATGTTATTAAATCCAAACAATGAAGAAGCAATTTATAGCTTAGCTAAGTTAAAGCTCGCATCTTCAGATTATGAAAAAAGTAAAGAATTAAACGATAGGCTTACTAAAATCTGTGTGAAATTCTGTAGTCAAAATAATAAATTAAAAGTTGAAATTGAAAATTTATCTAAAAAATAAATGCGATTTCATAAAGAAAGAGAAAAAGTTTTAATCATCGATTTTGGTTCTCAAGTAACAAAGTTAATTGGTAGAAATGTGAGAGAATTGGGTGTTTATTCTGAGATCATTACTCCAAATCAACTTAGAAAATTAGAAAATTTCGATAAAATAAAAGGGTTAATACTTTCTGGCGGCCCTTCCTCTGTAGTTTCAAAAAAATATCAAACTATACCTAAAAAGATATTTGATAAAAAAATTCCAATTTTAGGTATCTGTTATGGATTACAATTAATTGCTAAATTATTTGGCGGTAAAATAAAACCCTCAAAAAAAAGCAGAGAATTTGGAAGAGCTTTTTTAATTAAAAAAAATAATTCTTTATTAATAAAAAAGTTTATTAAAAAAAACAATTTAGTTTGGATGAGCCATGAAGATGCCGTAATAAAATTACCTAAAAATTTTAAAACCGTAGCATCTACAATAAATTCGAAATTGACTATAATAGAACATACAAAAAAAAAAATTTATGGTATTCAATTTCATCCAGAGGTTACCCATACAGAAAATGGAAAACAAATTTTTAAAAATTTTCTTTTTTTAATATGCAAAATTAAAAAAAATTGGAATATATCTTCTCAAAAGGAAAGACTTATTAAAGAAATCAAAGAAATAGTCAAAGAAAGTAAAGTAATATGTGCTTTATCTGGTGGGGTAGACAGTAGTGTGGTTGCATTATTAATTAATCAAGCAATAAAAAAAAATCTAATTTGTATTATGGTTGATACTGGTTTAATGAGAAAAGACGAATTTAAAGATACATATAAAATTTTTAAAAAAAAATATAAATTGAATATTAAATTGATAAATTCGTCAAAATTATTTTTAAAAAAATTAAAAAACATTTCAGAACCAGAAAAAAAAAGAAAAATAATTGGTAAACTTTTTGTGGAGGTCTTTGAAAAAGAGTCTAGAAAATTTAAAGATATTAAATTTTTAGCTCAAGGTACTCTTTATCCGGACATAATTGAAAGTAGAACAGCAACAGGTAGCAAAACTTCAAAAATAAAATCACATCATAATGTTGGTGGTCTCCCTAAGAAAATGAGATTAAAATTATTAGAACCTTTAAAAGAATTTTTTAAAGATGAGGTGAGAATATTAGGGAATTCTTTAAATTTAGTGGATAGCATTAATTACAAACATCCTTTTCCTGGACCAGGATTAGGAATTAGGATAGTTGGAAGTATAACATCGCAAAAAATAAAAATTTTACAAGAAGCCGATTATATTTATATTAATGAGTTAAAAAAAAATAATCTTTACAACAAAATATGGCAAGCATATGCTGCACTATTGCCGATCAAAACAGTAGGTGTTATGGGAGACTCAAGAACTTATGAGAATATCTGTCTGTTAAGAGCTGTAACTTCCATTGACGGCATGACTGCTGATTATTACAGTTTTCCAAAAAATTTTTTTGATAAAATATCCAACAAAATAGTCAATAATGTTAAAGGTATTAATAGAGTTGTATATGATATTACTTCTAAACCACCAAGTACTATTGAACTAGAATAATGAATTCAAAAATAAAAAAAATAATTTTAAAAAAAAATAAATCTAAGCTAGTGAGTTTAACCGCATATTCAAAAAGTATAGCCAAAATATTAGATAATTATTGTGATATTATTTTAGTAGGGGACTCTATGGCCAATGTTCTTTACGGCCAAAATAATACTCACAAGATAAGTTTAGAAAATATGGTTCAACATGCTTTAAGTGTACGTTTAGGTGTAAAAAAAGCTTTATTAGTCGTAGATATGCCAAAAGGAAGTTACAATAAAGAAAGTCAAGCATTAAAAAATGCAAAAATAATAATAAAAAAAACAAGATGTGATGCAATTAAATTAGAAAATTATAAAAATAATCATAAAACATTAAAATATTTAGTTAAAAATAAGATTCCTGTAATGGGGCACATAGGATATACACCACAATTTAAAAAAAGATTTAAATTAGAGGGACAGTCTAAAAGAGAGGCTCACGCATTACTCGAAGAAGCAAAATTAATAGAGCGTGCAGGGGCCTTTTCTATTGTTCTAGAATGTTTAACATCATATGCAGCAAAGTTAATCACCAAAAATATCAAAATTCCAACAATCGGTATAGGATCATCTTCATATTGCGATGGACAAGTGCTCGTGACCGATGACATGCTTGGATTAAGTGGTTTTTACCCAAAATTTGTAAAAAAATATGCTAATCTTGATAGAATAATTGCAAAAGCTACAAAAAAATATACTAGGGACGTAAAATTAAAAAAATTTCCTTCAAAAAAAAATTTTTTAAATGGATCAAAGCTTAGATAAAAAACCAGTTTTAAAAGATCAAATAATATCTTTTTTAAAAAATAATAAATTTAAGATTTATTTATTAATAGGAATAATATTTATTTTTTTTATTTTAATGATTGTTTTTAATGAAAAAAGTAAAAGAAAAAATATTTTAATTTCCGAAAAATATATCGAAGCTGGGTTGCTTCTCTCAAATGATAAAATAAATGAGGCTAAAAACATTTACGAAAATGTAATTTTAAGCAATAATAAATTTTATTCATTATTATCTTTAAATACTATTTTAGAAAAAAATTTAATTGAAGATAATAAGAAAATACTTGAATACTTTACTCAATTAGAAAAAAAAAATTATTCTAGAGATCTTAAAGATTTAATACTTTTTAAAAAAGCTTTATATTTAATGAGAAACAATAATTCTGAGAGTGCCAAAAAAATTTTAGAAAATTTGATAAAAGAAGACTCAAATCTAAAATTATCAGCGCAAGAAATCATTAAATAAATAATGAGATTATTTTTTTTAGTAAGTTTATTTCTTTTTTTAATTAATTGTTCCTTCGATAATAAAACTGGAATTTGGAAGAATGAAGGAACAGAGATTTCAAAAAAAAATAATCAATTTAATGACTTTAAAAATTTCACAAATTTTCAGGAAAAATTTAATAAAACAATAACCATCGATAAAGATTTTAAATTTTCAATATCACCACCTATAGACAATTATGAATGGAAAGATATTTTTTTTAAAGATGATAATAATTTCAATAATTTTATTTATAAAGATATAAACAGAATAAGATTTTTAGGAAAGAAGCTATCTAAAAATAAAATTGATAAATATCTTCTTTTTAAAAATAACAATTTAATTACTACTGACTCAAAAGGAGATATTATTATTTTTTCCATGAATAAAAATTTTATTTCCCATAAATTTAATTTTTATCAAAATAAATATAAAAAAATAAAAAAAAAACTTAATTTAATAGTAAGTGAAAATATTATTTTTGTTTCCGATAATTTAGGTTATTTATACGCCTACGATTATTATGATAAAAAAATAATTTGGGCAAAAAATTATAAAATTCCTTTTAGATCGAATATTAAAATAGCAAAAAATTATTTAATTACCTCAAATCAAGATAACAATTTAATTTTTTTAGACAAAAATAACGGTAATATATTAAAGCTTATTCCAACTGAAGAAAATATAGTTAAAAATCAGTTTATAAATAATATATCTTTAAATGAAAAAAATTTATTTTTTTTAAATTCTTTTGGATCACTTTACTCAATAAATTTGAAAAGTTTAGAATTAAATTGGTTTATTAATTTAAAACAAAATTTAGACTCTAATGCGTCAAATTTATTCTCTGGTAGTCAAATCGTAAATAAAGATGATAAAATTATAATTTCTTCTAACGAAAGTAGTTACATTATTGATAGCAATAATGGCTCTGTATTAGATAAGAAAAACTTTTCTAATAAAATTAAACCGATAATATACAATAATTATGTATTTTCTTTAACAAAGAATAATTTTTTAATTTGTAGTGATATCAATAATGGTAAGATTCTTTACTCATATGAAATTAATCAACTAATTTCCAATTTTTTAAAATCTTCAAAAAAGAGTATAATTGTAAAATCTTTTCTCATTATGAATAATAATATTTATATTTTTCTTGCAAATTCTTATATTTTGAAATTAAAAATTAATGGAGATATAATTCAAATAAAAAAACTTCCTAAAGAAATTAATAGCATGCCCATTATAATTAATAAATCTTTGATTTTTATAAACAAAAAAAACAGAGTTGTTGTAGTCGACTAATTAGTTGATTTACCACTTAATAAAGATAATTGTCTAATTTTTAAGCCTTTTAAGTCATCATCAGGTTTTATTGGATAATCACCAGTAAAATAATGATCACTAAATTGTGGGTAATTTTCATTTCTTTTTTCGTTAATCAATGCTTTGTATAATCCCTCTAAACTTAAAAATTTTAAACTTTTTGCTTTAATATGCTTGCACATTTCTTGATTATTTTTATCATGAGCTAAAAGTTCGTTTCTTGTTGGCATATCTACTCCATAAAAGTCAGGATATTTAATTTCAGGGCAAGCAATTCTCACATGAACCTCTTTTGCACCACTTTCGTAAAGCATATTTACAATTTTGCTACATGTTGTTCCTCTTACCAATGAGTCATCTATTAATATAATAGACTTATTTTCTACGATTGTTCTAGTTGAACTTAACTTTAATTTAACACCCAAGCTTCTTATGCTCTGGGAAGGTTGAATAAATGTTCTACCAACATAATGATTTCTAATTAATCCTAACTCAAATTTTTTTTTGGAGAACTCAGCATAGCCTAATGCTGCTGGCACTCCAGAGTCTGGCACAGGAACAATAAGATCAGCTGTCAAGTCAGTCTCTTTTGCTAACTCAATACCTAGTTTTTTTCTAAAATCATATGCGCAAATATTATTTATTAAACTATCTGGTCTTGCAAAGTATATATATTCAAAAACACATGGTCGTTGTTTTTGTTTTGGAAAAGGTTTAATTGACTTTAATTTTTCATTCTCGACAATGACTATTTCTCCGTTCTCAACTTCTCTAATAAACTTTGCACCAACAATATCCAAGGCACAAGTCTCAGATGCAAATATATAGGAATTTTTTAATTTACCGATTACTAATGGCCTAATACCAAAAGGATCTCTCACTCCAACTAATTTTTTATTTGTCATTAAAACTAAAGCAAACCCACCCTTAATTTGAAATAATGCTTCAATTAGCTTATCAGCAAATTTTTCTCTTTGAGATTTAGCAATAAGCTGAACAATTGTTTCAGTATCACTTGTTGTTCTGAAAATTGCTCCATCTTTCACTAAAGACTCTCTTAATAATAAAGCATTAGTTAAATTACCATTGTGAGCAATACTTAAGCCTCCCATATGAAGGTCTGCAAAAAATGGTTGAATATTTCTTAAAGAAGTCTCACCCGTAGTTGAGTATCTATTGTGACCGATTGCAAAATTTCCTGGCAATTTTTTAAGCGTATTTAAATCTGTAAAGTGGTCTCCAACTAATCCTTGTCTTTTCTCTGAATGATAATTTTTTCCGTCAAAAGAAACAATGCCACATCCCTCTTGTCCCCTATGCTGTAAAGCATGCAAACCTAAAGCGACAAGCGCTGATGCGTCCTCATGATTTGATATTCCAAAAATACCACATTCTTCTCTTAATTTATCTTTACTAAATTTTTTCAATTTTTTCTTTTGTATCAATAAAATCTTCACTTGATGGAAATTCTTTTATTAAAATTTTACTTCCTTTATTTATAATTTCAAATGATATTGCTTTCTCAACTGATATACCCCAGTTTTTATAAGGATAAAACCAATTTAAAATTGTGAATAAACATACCGTAACAATATATCCTTTAAAAATCCCGAACAATAAGCCAAAACTTTTATCTACTGAACCTGCACCTGTCCAAGTAACAGTCTTACCAAGAGATTTTCCAATAAGTATAGTTGAAAATAGTGTTAACGCAAATATTGCAATTCCTAAACCGATATTATTTATAAATTCAGACTCAATATAATCGCTCACAGTTGGCTGTAATTTTGGTACCAAAATTATTGTTATAACTGTTGAAACAATCCATTTCATAAATGAGATTAAACTTAATGAAAACCCTTTTAAAAAACATTGAATTACAAAATAAATTAAAATTATAAGAAAAAAAATATCAAATAAATTTAATGAAATAAGTAATTTTTCAAAAAAATTTGATATCATTACAGGTTATTGATCTCTTTTCCAAACGGCTTGATTGTAAGTATTAATTTCGGCAATAATGTCAAAACTGATAACATTGCAAGCAACATCGCAAGTCCAGTAAAAATCCCAAAATAAATTGTTGGAATAAAATTAGATAAGACTAAAATTGAGAAGCCAAACACTATAGTTATAGAAGTATTTAAAATTGCTATACCTACGGTATTATGACATCTATCTAAAGTTTTCTCATAATTATTAATTTTTTTATATTCTTCCTTAAACCTATAAATATAATGAATACTATTATCAACAGCTATACCAATTGTGATTGCTGCTATAGTTATTGTCATCATATCTAAAGGTATCTCCAATAAACCAATAATACCTAAAATAAAAAACGCAGCTATAAAATTAGGGACAATGCCTATAAAAGAAATAGCTAAATTTCTAAATAAAACGAAAAACATTGAAAAAATTCCTAGGATAACTATTCCCAATGTTAGTATTTGAGACTTAAATAAACTTTGAAGCAAATTATTAAATAGTATTAAAACTCCTGCTAATTTATATTCGTCCTTATCAAAGCCTAATTTTTTATTTAGATCATTTTCAATTTTTTTAATTAGTTCATCTCTCCTTAAATCTACTAAAGAGTCTTTTATTCTTATTACTATTCTTGCTTCATCTTTTTCAACTGAAATGTAAGGTGTGATGATTTCTTTTTTAATTTCATCTGGTATTTTACTGTATAGAACTGCAATTTCCAAACTTTGTAATTTTTTTTCGTTTAAATCCTCTGCAACTCTTAAGATCGATCCAAAAGATAAAACTTTACCAACCTCAGGCAAAGAGTCTAAATAATCATGAACTTTTATAATTTTGTCCATTTTATCTCTTGTAAACCAATATTTTGATTTCTCTTCCTCGTTGTTATCTTCTTCCCACTCATCAAATTCATCATTTTGTTGATTTTTCAAATTCGTTTCTTTCTTCGGAAATTTTAAGATGACATTTAAAGGTGTTGTACCTCCTAGTTGATCATCTATTTTTTTCATTCCTTTGTAAATTTCTGTTTCTTTATCAAAATAATTAATAAAGCTATTTTCCACCTCAAGTCTGAATATTCCAAATATACTTACGAATATTATGATTATTGTAGAACCATATATTAAAATTTTATTATTCTTTGTAAAAGACGCTAAAATAGATGTAATAAATGATTTTTCAGTTTCTTTAATTGTTATTTCTTTTTCTGAGGATAAAAGATTAAGTAATGAAGGTAATAATAAAAAAGTTACAAATAATGATACTATTAAACCTAAGGTCATCATCCAACCGAAATCAATAATTGGTTTGATATTGCTAAAAATTAAAGACAAAAAGGCACAAATTGTAGTTAATACAGTATAAAGTATTGGTAGCATCATTTTTTTACTAGCTTCAAAAACAGCTTCAGATTTAGTTAGTTCAGGAAATTCTTTTTTTAATTGTAAAAATCTAACTGTAACATGAATATTCATAGCCATATTAAGTATTAGCATTAATGCAATAAAGTTGGATGAAATAACTGTTACTTTCCATCCAATCAATCCCAAAAGACCAATCATTAAAATAACAGAGGTTGAACATCCTAACAACGGCATAATTACCCATTTTATATCTCTGAAAATAAACCAAAGAGTCAAAATAATAAAAATAAAGACGCCGATCCCAAATATAATAATATCACTTTTAATAAAACTCATCATGTCATCAGCAATCATAGGGATCCCTCCTAGGTAAATTTTAGCATTTTCACCATATTTACTAATTACATCTCTTATTTCAGATATATTTTGATGGTTTCTAATGTTGTATAAGTTTCGATATTCTTCATACTCTTTTAAAAATTTTTTGTATTTAATTTTTTCTTCTTTTGATAAACCTACATCTTTAGACTGATTGAAATATTTATCTTTTACTTTTATAAATTCCTCTAGTCTTTCATCTTTTTTTAAATAAACAACGATACCTGAAGTTTTACCATCCTCACTAATTACATAGTTTTTATATAGCGGGCTGTTAATTATTTCATTAAACCCTCTTTCTCTATCAATCTCAGGATATGCCAAGGTTTTATAATTCTTTAATCTATCCATTAAGTTTTCGTTAGTACTTTTCAACAAAGGGACATCTATTACAGTTATTACGCTATCTACCCATGTTAGTTTTTCAATTTTAGACTTAAGTAATTGAAGATTTAGTATAGTTTCTTTTTCGGTAAAGCTTGATATAGGCGTATATGTAAGTACTAAAAAATCTTTTGATCCATATGTTTGATTTATCTCTCTAAGATATTTAAGATCAGGATCTCCTTCTAATAATAGCGCATCTGATGAAGCATCTAGATTAAAATTTTTAGCTTGGTATAGAGCGTATCCAACTAATACAGCTAAAAAAACTAGAGTTACTTTAGAAAAATCTATAATTATTTTTTTATAAATATAGCTAAACATGAATTTGTTTCAGATATATCTTAATTTATAAATAACAAAAGAAAAAGATAGAACTAATTTTTAGTTAAATCTTTAAATTTAGTATAAATTCCCTCAAACTCGACTTTAACAGTGCCAGTTGGACCATGTCTTTGTTTGCCAAGAATAATGTCGGCTAATCCATTTACGTCATTCATTTTTGATTGCCATTCGGCGTGTTCTATCGAGCCTAATTTTGGTTGTTTTCGCTCTAAATAGTAAGCTTCTCTATAAACAAACATTACAACGTCTGCATCTTGTTCTATTGAACCTGACTCTCTTAGATCTGCTAATTGAGGTTGTTTGTCATCCCTTTGCTCAACCGCTCTAGATAGTTGTGAAAGCGCTAAAACTGGAACTGAGAGCTCTTTAGCAATAGCTTTTAATCCTTGAGTAATTTCTGAAATTTCTTGTACTCTGCCTTCATTCTTGTTTGAGCTAGATCTCATTAATTGAATATAATCCACGACAATTAAACTTAGTCCATTCAATCTCTTTATTCTTCTAGCTCTATTGCTTAAAGTTGCAATTGTTATTGCTGGCGTTTCATCAATGTATAACGGAAGGTTGTAAATATTTCTTGAAGTTTCAATATACCTATTAATTTCTTCTTCAGTAACTTTTCCACGTCTTATATCATCTGATTTAATTCTTGCTTGTTCAGACAATATTCTAGTTGATAATTGTTCTGAAGACATTTCCAAAGAAAAAAAGGCTACAGAAGACTTCTCTTGTCTTGATAAAATATTTTGAGCAGCACTGTATGCAATGTTTGTGGCTAATGCAGTTTTACCCATGGAAGGTCTGCCTGCTAAAATTATCAGGTCTGATTTATGTAATCCTCCTAATTTTTCATCTAAATCAGTTAAACCAGTTGGTACACCCACAATGCCACGATCACTTTTCATTGCAAGAGTTGCCATTTCAATAGTTTTATCTATAGCTTTCCTAAACTCAATAAAAGATTGAGAAAAACTTCCTCTCTCAGCTAAATTATAAAGAGATTTTTCTGTGCCCTCTATTATTTTTTCAGCATCTTGCTCTTGAGTATTCGCATTAAGAGTGTCATAAGAAAGTTTTTCAGAAATTAAAACAAGTTCTCGCCTAAGATACATCTCATGAATAATTTTTGCGTAATCAATAGCCTGTTTAGTTGAACCAGAAAACCTTGTAAGTTTGACCAGATATTCAGTCCCACCAACTTCATTTAACATGTTATCCTTTTCAAAATAATTTTTTAATGTAATTGGATTTGCGATCATTCCTTTATTGTTTAAATTTTCAATTACTTCATAAATTTTTACATGAGCAGGATCATAAAAAATTATTGGTTTTATAAATGAAGAGACCTCGTCAATAACATCATTATTTACTAAAATTGAACCTATAAGCGCTTGTTCAGCTTCTAAATTTGAAGGTTGTATATTTTCAGTTTTTTGTTGAGATTGTTTTAATTCTTCCACAAAACCATAATAATAAAATGGTCGTCACATTAAAGAAAAAAGTTACACACATTTTTTTCATTATCTGTGGAGAAGTTATTGAGATTGATTTTTTTTAATATCTATAGAAATAGTAGCTTTTACTTCAGAGTGAAAATTTATATTTGCTTTGTATAAGCCAATCTTATTTAATGCATTCTTTAAAATTATTTGTGACGGACTTACATCTGCATTTGTTTTATCTTTAATGAGATTTGAAATTTCTTTAGGGTTTATTGAACCAAACAATTCACCATTTTCTTTACTTTCTCTAGAAAAAGTAAAAGTTTTATTATTTACCAATTTTGCTATTTCTCTATATTTATCTCTTGCTTCAACATTTTTTTTGTTTAATTCATCTTTTTTTTTATTAACAAATTCTTGATTTGTTTTATTAAACCTAAGCGCCTTACCCTGCCTTAGAAGAAAATTTCTACCATATCCATTTTTTACAGTAACTTTCTCACCGATTTTTCCTAAGTTTAAAATATTTTCTAATAATATTATTTCCATATTAAATTAGAGCTAAAATTTTGGCCTTTTTAATTTCTCTTGAAAGTTTTTTTTGCTTCCCATATGAAACTGATGAAATTTTGGAAGAGATAATTTTTCCATTATCTGTGATATATTTTTTCAATAAGTTAATATTTTTGTAATCTATTATTGGTGCATTTTTCACCGATAAGGGGCATTTTTTTGAAAATTTATTATCGCTTCTTTGAAACAAACTTAGTTTATTTAAAGAATTAGTTTTTTTTTTTGAAAATTTTTTATTTTTTCTTTTCATAATCTAATTCTTTTTACTAAAAAATTCGTTTTTGATATCTAATTTTTTATATTTTACTGTTAGGTGTCTTATAATTGAGCTATCTATTTTAACCTTTTTTTCGATCTCATTTATAGTGTTTCTATTTCCCTCAAATTTGTAATGGATAAAAAAACCTTTTTTAAAATTTTTTATTTTAGTTGCAAGATTAAGTAGTCCCCATTCTTCTATCTTGATAACTTTACCTGAAGAACTTTCTATTAGTTTATTATATTTATCCTTTACAACGACTAAATCTTTCTCACTTAAATCTTGTTTAGCTATTAAAGTGTTTTCGTAAAAATTCATAGTGTTTATAGTTCTAATTCTTTATATTATTTATTTATAAAAACTGGGTTATACTATAATAATGAATTTAAGCAATATTAATTATTATTAAATAAATAAACAAATATGAGCGCTTTATTATTTCCAGGTCAAGGATCCCAGGTCGTTGGTATGGGCGCCGAGTTTTACAGTAATTTTGAGTTGGTAAAAAAAATTTTTAATCAAGCAGATGAAAACTTGAACTACTCAATCTCTAAAATAATTTTAGAAGGACCTGAAAAAGATTTACAATTAACAAAAAATACTCAACCTGCTATTCTCACTGTTAGTTATTCCATATATCAAGTATTAAAAACTGAGTTTGACTTTGACTTTGATAAATTAAAATTTTTTGCTGGTCATTCATTAGGTGAGTATAGCGCTTTAGTTTGTGCTAATTCATTAAGTTTTAATGATGCACTATACTTGTTACACGAGAGAGGTAAAGCTATGCAAGAAGCCGTTCCTTTAGGTAAAGGCAGTATGATAGCTGTCTTAGGAATGAAAACAAATGAATTAGTTTCTTTAATAAAATCTAATACTGAAATTAAGGGAGTTTGTGAGATAGCTAATGATAATGCAGAAGGACAAGTAATATTAAGTGGAGATAAGGAGAGCATCCAAATTGCTCAAAATTTTTTAAAGGAAAAAAAAATAAAATCTATTCCGTTAAAAGTTAGTGCACCTTTTCACTGCTCATTAATGAAGCCAGCATCTGAGTCAATGATAGAAAAAATAGAAAAGACTAATTTTAAAGAGCCAAACTTTCAAATTATTAATAATGTGACTGCAAAAATTGAAAGAGGCCCAGATAAGATAAAAGATTTACTTATAAAACAAATTTTTTCAACTGTCAGATGGCGAGAGAGCTTAATAAATATGTCAGAAGCAGGAATTAAGGATTTTATAGAAATTGGCCCTGGAAAAGTTTTAACAGGCATGGTTAAACGAACTCTGAAAAATGTAAATTGCTTTTCAATTAACTCTATTACTGATATTAAAAATTTGACAAATGAATTTAAAAAATAAAAAAATATTAATTACTGGCGCTACTGGTGGCATTGGAGGTAGTTTAGTGGAAAAATTTGTTAAACAAGGCTCACAAGTAGTTGCTACAGGAACTAATGAAGAAAAACTTAATAAATTAAAAAAAAATTATCCAACAATTAATATCGAAAAGTTTAGACTTAATGAGCATGATAAAATTGAAAGTTTTATAGAAAATATTGATAAGAAATTAAATGGTTTAGAAATTTTAGTTAATAATGCAGGCATAACTTTAGACAACCTATCTATTAGATTATCAGAGGAAAATTGGAAAAAAGTTTTAGATATAAATTTAACAGCAAGTTTTTTAATGTGCAAATATGCAATAAAAAAAATGCTAAAAAATAAAAAAGGTAAAATAATTAATATCACATCAATTGTAGGACATACTGGAAATCTTGGTCAAGCTAATTATGCAGCTTCAAAAGCTGGAATCGTTGCCTTTTCAAAAAGTTTAGCGATTGAATATGCTAGGAAAAATATAAATATTAACTGTGTTTCGCCGGGATTTATCAAAACAGACATGACAGATAATATCAATGAAGAATTTAAAAAGATATTGATAAATAAAATTCCCTCGGGCAATCTTGGAACAGGAGAAGATGTATCTAATTGCGTTGCTTTTTTGGCTTCCGATCTCGCAAATTACATTAATGGAGAAACCATACATGTTAATGGTGGTATGTATATGGCTTGACAATTCTATTTAATAATCTAATAAGAAATTAAACTTACAAGAAAGGAATTCATGTCAGAAGAAATCAAAGGTAAGATAAAAAAAATTGTAGCAGATCATTTAGGCATAGAGGAGGAAAAGGTTACAGAGGAAGCAAGTTTTATTGATGACTTAGGAGCTGATAGTTTAGATACTGTTGAACTAGTAATGGCCTTCGAGGAAGAGTTTGGTTCAGAAATATCAGACAGCGAAGCAGAAAAAATTCTAACTGTTGGTGACGCAATAAAATTTATAGAGAGCAAATCAAGTTAATTTTTAATTAGTTGATGCCTCATGATAATAAAAATATCATGGTTGTTTTATCTTCTCCCTCAGGAGTTGGAAAAACCACAATAACTAAAAAAATTCAACAAAAATACCAATCATTCAAATTATCAGTTTCTCATACAACACGACCACCACGTTCTAACGAAGTAAACGGAATTGATTATCATTTTGTCACAAATAAAGAATTTGAAAAATTAATACAAAATAATGAATTTTACGAGTATGCCAAAATTTTTGATAATTACTATGGTACACTAAAAAAGTCTATTAATGAGAATTTTAAAAATTATGATATTATTTTTGATATTGACTGGCAGGGAACAAAACAATTATCGAAATTTAAAAATTTAGATCTTCTTAAAATTTATTTAATTCCAGATAATAAAAAAGAATTAAAAAAAAGATTAATTGAGAGAAATCAGAATACCAAAGAAGAAATTCAAAAAAGATTTAACGCATATGCAGAAGATGTCATTCATTGGAGTGATTATGATTATATTTTGATAAATGAAAATTTAGAAATATGTTTCCAACAAATTGAAAAAATAATTTCAAATGAAAAAAAAATTTCTTCTATTTCTGCTCAAGTAGCTCAGTAATTTTGTAATAAATTTCAGGTTTAATTTCGGCAGGTCTTGATTTCAGATTTAAATTAAAAATTTTTTTGATTTTATCATCACTTATAATCTTTTTGATATTTTTATTTATCATTTTCCTTTTATTTGAAAATAAAATGTTAGTAACTTTTTCTAAATTATAAATTTTTCTAATTTTGTGTGATAAATCTTTTTTAGGTTTAAAATGAATAACCATTGAAGTTATTTTGGGTTTTGGAAAAAAACAATTGGGAGAAACTAAAAAGTTATTAATAATAAAAAGCCTAAAATTTGCTAAAATTGAAAGTCTACCATAATGTTTTGAAGTAAATTTTCCAATTATTTTTTCACCTAGTTCTTTTTGAAACATAAAAATTACATCTTTTATGTTAGGCGGCCAATTTTTAAAATTTAAAATTTTTATAAGTATTTGTGAGGAAATATTATATGGTAAGTTACCAAAAACTATTGAATTTTTTTTACAAATCTTTTCAATATTAAAATTCAATATATCTTGATTATAAATAAATACATTTTTTTTCTTCAAGAATTTTTTTTTTAATTCTTTGGCTAAACTAGGATCTTTTTCTATTACAGATAAAGTTTTTGGTTTTAGTTTAAGAATCTCACATGTAATCGCTCCTTTTCCAGGACCTATTTCAATAATATTTTGATTTCTAACCTTAACTATCGAAGTAATTTTTCTAATAATATTTTTATCAATTAAAAAGTTTTGACCTAAAGATTTTTTATAATACTTCATTTAACTTAAAGAATTAATAAACTTAATGCTTTCAATTAGGCTTGTAGCATGGGCTTTATTTTTTCCTATTAAATTTTTAGCAACACCATGGTCTGGCGAAGCTCGTAAGTACTTTAATCCCAAAGTTACATTAATAGCATTAAATTTATATAAAGCTTTAAACGGAGCTAAAACTTGATCATGATACATACCTACTATCACATCAAAATTCTTATAGTCGTTTATAAATATTGTGTCAGCTACATACGGTCCATAAACTTTAATATTACTTTTTTTTAATAATTTAATTGCGGGAATTATTTTTTTACTTTCATCAGAATTTTTTCTTAATTCTGAATTATGAGGATTTAAACCCAAAATAGCAATTTTTGGTTTTTTTTTAAAAATTTTTTTAAAATTATAGTTTATTGATTTTATCTTAGTCAAAATAAGTTTTTTATTAATAATTTTCGCAACATCTTTTAATTTTACATGAGTAGTTAAAGGCGAAACTGATAAATTGTTGGCCTTTATAAGCATTACCTCGGAATTGTCATTCACGAAGCATTTTGAAGCTAAATATTCAGTTACACCAAGACCTTTTTTACCTAAAAGATCTTTTCTTATAGGACAATTAATTATACCAGCAATTTTTTTATCTTTTATCGCCATTTCATGAGCTAGATTTAATGATTTTGAGATATATTTTTTTAGAATTTTTGTATTAAATTTGAACGGATCTCTGAAAGATAAATTTACATTAATTATTTTTAATTTATCCGAAATATTATTTGAATTTAAATTATTAATTTTTAATAGTTTAATTTTATATCCAAGTTTTTTTAGTTGTGAATCTAATAAGTTAAAATTAGATATTAAATAAATTTTTCTTCTTAATGAATTTGGAATTTTTTTCCAAGCTTTAAAAATTATTTCAGAATTTATACTTTCGGGGTCTCCTGATACAATTAAAATTTTATTTTTCATTTATATTCAATTGTGGCTAAGTTTTTGAGTTTGGATAAGTGACTAGTTGAGTATAAGCCAAATCTTTGGTTTTCTTTCATCTTAATAATTTGTTTTTTAACATCTTCAATATTAATATCTTTGGACTCAATTTCTCTTTTATTCTTCACTCTTAAGAACAATAAATTGTTAGCCAAAACAATCGGTTCAGATATTTCATTAATTTTTAAATTTTTTATAGCATTAAATATATTTTTTGATAAACTTTGGGAATTCACCCAACCTAGATCGCCGTTATTATTGGTTATCGATTGATTGTAATCTTGAAAAACTTTATCAAAACCTTTCTCTTTAATTTCTTTATTGATGATTTTTATTTTATTTTCTTTATCTTCCACACTTTCATAAGATATTAATAGTTCTGTAAGTCTATATTCTATATTTTCTTTTTTATTTTCTTTTAATGTTTTTTCAAGTTGAAGATTAATTTCCGACTCATCTATTTTTACTTTTTTATTATATAAAACATAAATTAATTTTCTCCAGCCTAATTCTGTTTTAAGATCAGACTTGTATGCATTATAATCTAGATTATTTAAATTAAATTTTTTTTCAAAACTATTTAAATTATTATTGGATAACAAATTTAAATTATTATTTATTTCAACATCAGACACATTTATTTTATATTTTTTAATTTCAGTCTCTTTTACTTTCAAATCGATCAAAGATTTTAAAACAAGAGGTTTTGTTTTATCAATATTATTTTGATTAATTTCTTGATTAGATAATATTAAAGTTGTTAGAATTTTATTTTTTATATCAAAATTTGTTATTAATTTATTATCTACTTTCACAACAATTTTACTTTCATAGCTTGATAAAAAAGAAAAATTAAAATAAAAAATTATAATAAAAATTAATTTAAAAATTTTTGAAATCATTGATCAAATGATGGGCTATTAATACTACCAAAAGGTATTAATGAAATTTTAAACATTAGAGAGTTCTCTGGTTCCAATTCAGAGTCATTATAAAATTCTCTTCTGAAAACTAATCCTGCTCTTAAACAGTCATTAAAGTATTCGTAACTTAAATCATAGTATTCCGATGAGTCTCTTACTAAATTTCTCTTATTTTCAAAAACTAACTTTTGATTTCTTGCAGTATTATATCCAATATTCGTTTTTAAATATTCGTCATTTCCTATATGCTTTTTCTCTTGCAAGTAATTTATGCCAAAACTCAGCTTGTTGAAGTTAAGCGTTGACTCAATTTCATTATAATTCAAATCATTATAATTTTGATCTAATCCAAATTTATATTTGACATCTAATTTTTCTCCAATTTTTAAATTTGAATAACCCACTAGATCTGACATTTTTTCATCTAAACTTGAGACGGATCCCATTTTTTTATTCTCTTTGTCACTGATTATTTGACCAATTGAAAACTCAAAGTTTTTATCCTCTTCTTTGATTTCAAAATCAAATCCTATAGTAGCGCTAAGACCTTTCTCTAAATTATATGTTTGATCAGATCTATCTATTGAAAAAGCTCTGTCCGGTGTTAGTTTTGATCCATCTTCTTCCTTTCTCATGCTTCCTGGAGCATATCTAAGAAGAAATTTGGGTGTAAGTAAGTTCTGTTTATTTGACCCTGTATCTTTTATTAGCTCTAACTTTGAAAGATATCCGATTGCACCATGTAATTCATTTGTTACGCTATGTTTAAAATTTTCAATATTTTTCTTTTCAAAGTTTACATTTTTGAGTTTTCCAATAATTTTTCCACTTATACCATTTTTAAAACTATAATCTTTTGAGCTCCAATCGAAGTCATTTATTAAAATTTTTGAAGTTTTATTTGTATCGTAATTTGAAATTTTCAAATTAGTTTGTAAATCTAATATGCCCAAGTTATCCTTTTGATATAAATTTTTATCATATAATATTTCAGGCAATATATATTCATATTTATCATTATAAGTCTCATTTAGAGTTTCAAAGATTGACGCATCTACACTTAAAAAATAATTATTAGCGGAACGTGAATAATTGAAAGAATTTTCTAAATAATTTTGATTATAATCAACAAGATCAGAGTCTAATTTATAAAGTTTTAAATATTTATCATTCGATACATCTTGTGTTTTAATTGTAAGGTCTGATATCGTTCCATCTTTAGTATCAAAGTTATGAGTGAATTTAGAAAAAAAATGTGATTTATCTCCTCCAACTTTTTTATCACTAGTTTTTTTGTAACCTTCCGTGTAACCCATATTAAAAATAAGATTTGATTTTTTAAACGCTTGACGATATTCACCTATGATTAAAGGATTTTCATCTAAGTAGAGTCTATTAGTTAAAGTAAAATCCTTATCATCATTTATTGCAAAATAGTAAGGTAATTTTAATCCTAATCCTAAATTTTTTGTATCATTCAAAGTTGGTGATAAAAAACCAGTTCTACGTTTTACCGATGGATCAGGATGAGATAATTTTGGCAAATAAAAAATTGGAATATTATAAACTTTTATTACTGCATTATCGTAATAAATAGTTTTTTTCTTGTTATCGTGTAACATTTGCGATGCTTGAATAGTCCATGGAGGACATAAATCTTTATTTTGTTTGTTTGTTCTATATCCGCACATGGTAAAAATACTTTTTTTAAAAGTACTTTTATCTTTATTTATTCTAAAAGTGTTTGCCATAACTCTTGGGTCATTTTTTTTATTTATTTTAAATTCTTCGCTATTTAAATAAGCACTCACATCTGATCCTAAAATTTCACCATTTTTAGTATCAATGTATATTTGTGAGAATTTATAAGAATTATTTAATTTATCTTGAACCTCTATTAAGCCAATGGACTTAAATATCTCTAAATCTTTTTGATATTTAAAATTTTCTAAATTGATTATATTATTATCTTTGTCTTTAATTTTAGTTTTCTTTTCTGAAAATACGGAGTTATCTTTTTTATTTATCGTAACGTCTTCACTTTCAATAACGTAGTTTTCTGATGTAGTTAATTTAGTATAACCATAAGTTTTAAAAATTTTTAAACTTTCGTTATATTCAGCTCTATTAGTTATTACTGTATTATTTTTATTATCAATTAATCTAATATTCTCTTTAAATTTAATTATTCCATTTTTTTTATCGTACTCAGCGTAATCGCTTTCAATTGAATGATTCTCATCTGTTTTTACAAAAACCTCATCTTTAAATATTGAAATTTCTTTTTCTTTATTCAAAGAAATATTTTTAGACTGAATAAGAAGATTTTTTGAATGAAGGGTCTCAAAATAAAAAAAATATAATAATATCAAAAAAAAACTATTTTTCATTGATTTGAATAACTCCTATTAAAGTAAACAAACTTAGTACTATTATTGGTGACCAAATAGAAAGAATAAGCGGAACTTTTTCAATTTGACCTAATGCTAAAGAAAAATCTTTAAAATAATATATTATAATTACTAATATCAGCCCTATAAATATCATTTTAAGATTATTTTTTTTGTTTAAATTATTTAGCGCTAAAATTGAGGCTAATCCAGTCATAAGTAATAAAAAGAAGGGCAGTATTAGCAAAGAATGCAAACTTTGATTAAGAAAGTTTTTATTATAACCAGCTTCTAATAAATTATTAAAATTGAAAACTAATTCAACAAAAGACATGGTGTCAAAATTTTTGAATAAATTATTAATTTTATTAAAATTGTAAATCGAGTTTATACGTAAATTCTTTAAATCTCTTTCTTTAAATATTTCATTATCGGATGTTAAAATCTTAACATTATGAAGGATCCACTCATTTTTACTAATATTTGCTCTCTCAGCTAATATTTTTTCTTTTAGATTTGAATTTTCGTCTAAATGAATGATAGTTAAATCTTTAAGATAATTTTCATCAAGTTTTTTTGAAAAAATAAACCTGTGTTTGTTCCCAATTTTTTCTTTGATCCATAGACCATCTCTTTTAAAATTTATCAAATGATCAATATCTCTGGAATAATTTGATTTTATTTGCTCGTAGTATTTTGACATTTTTGAAGTAAGTGGATTTATAATTATTAAAACCGCCCATCCAATCAAAAAGGCACTTATAGCTAGAATGAAAAAAATTTTTATATTTGAATAACCAAAAATTTTGATTGATAGCAAATCTTTGTTATGTTTTATACTAAGCATAAACCATAAACTTGATACAAATATAATAAAAGGTAAAATTTTAATTAATAAACTTGGTATATAAATACTTGTAAGTATTAAGGGTATTATAAAATTCACATCTAAATTCTTAAAAAATTCTACTTCTTCTAATAAATTTAAGATTAAGCCAAAGCAGTAGAAAACACCAACTACTATAAAAAAGTTTTTTAAAAAACCAGTTATTAAATAATTTAAAATAACTCTATTCATCGATTATCTCACCTCTTTAAGAAATGAATTTTTTAAAATAAAATATAGAACAGGCAAAAAAATTATTGGTAGCAATAAAAATAAATAAAAAATAATATTATTAAAACCTGTAAACTTTACAGACATCTCAATAAAAATTAATAATAAAAAACTGTAACCAAAAATTATATTTTTATTTAGGTAAATCTTGTTTGAATTAATTAATAAAAGAGAGCTTAGTAAAGCAATTATAGGAATATAAAACGGCAACGCTAATCTTCTATTTAACGCAGATATAATTTCTTTTTTTGCTGAACAATTAGGAATTAATAAATTTTCGTCAATTAAACAATTTAATAACTTTAAAGTTGATAACTCCTGAATTTTGGGAGTTTTAATTGTATTAGTTATAATATTACTTAAGTCTATATTTAATTGATCGAATTTAATTATTTCACTACTTACTTTTTCTCTTGATGATGAAATTATTTGACCATTTAATAATATTATTTTCTTTTTTTCTACAATTCCTTTTTGAGCAACAATATTAGTTATTGAATTTTTAGAAATATTTGAGCTTAAGTTTTTAAAATGATCACCTTTATCCTGCAAAAAAACATTTTGAATTTCATTATCAACTTTTTTTTCAACAAAAAAGATTAAATTCTTAAAAGTATCATTAAATTCTTGAGTTTTTAAAGTAGGCAAAATTGAATTATAATTTTCTTGATTTAAAAGAGATCTGGATTTATTTAATGAAAACGGAGTAAGCAAAGTGGAAAAAAATAAGTAAATTATTAAAGTAACAATGGATGAATATACTAATATATTAACAATTTGAATTTTTCTAACTCCTGCAGTCCATAAAATTAGCAATTCATTACTTTGTAAATGTTTTATTATAAATATTGTTAAAGCTATTAAAAAAGAAAATGGTATAAATTTGGGAGCTATACCTAAAAAGTTTAAAAATGAATATTTGAAATAAATGCTAACTGGATAACCACTCTCAACAATTAAATCTAAAAAATTCACAGCCCTGACAGTCAAAGCTACTACTGATAATCCAAAAAGGACAACAGCAAAAGTTTTGAGTATCTCAGATATAAAGTTTTGATAAATTTTGTTTTGAAGCATAGAAAATTTCTATATAATTAATGCATCCAAAAGATAAATTCAATCAATGGTTTAATTATGACTAAATTTACATTGAAATATAACATATTTGATCATATATACCTCTCTACCCAATTAAAAATTAGTTAAAATAGATATGCCAATAAAAATCGATTATTCAAAAAAAGCTTTTAGCCAATCCACATCAAATTTAATACTTTTTTCTAACGATGAATTTAATAATAAAGATTTTAAAAAGTACTTATCAAATTCTGAATTTGAATATATTAGCGAATTATTAAAATCGAGCGATTTAAAAAAAAACTTACTAACTTTTGAGATAAACTCAAGAAAAAAAATTGTATTAGTATCAATTAAAAATAATTTGAGAACATCGGATATTGAAAGGCTAGGAGCAGAATTTTTCGGACAAGTAAATTATGGTAAAAATTCTGAATATCAATTAATTTCAGATAGTGTAATTGGAAAAAATAATTATTTTTTAGGTCATTTCCTTCATGGAATTAAATTGAAATCCTATGAATTTCAAAAATATAAATCTAAAAAAAATAAAAGACAAATTTCAATTATAATCACTGGTAAAAAAAATAAACCATCTACCCAAAGTCAATTAAGTTTCAAAGCTATTGAGGAAGGAACTTTCTATACTAGAGATTTAGTTTCAGAGCCTGGAAATATTTTACATCCAGATGAATATGCAAAAAGATTAAATTTACTTAAAAAGGACGGTTTAAAAGTAACTATCTTTGATAAAAAAAAATTAAAAAAACTTGGAATGCACTCATTACTTGGAGTAGGTATGGGGAGCGTTAGAGGATCTTATCTTGTAACAATAGAATGGAATGGATCAAAAAATAATTCTAAGCCTTTAGCTTTCGTTGGTAAGGGAGTTACTTTTGACACTGGTGGCTATTCTTTAAAACCAGCAAAATTTATGGAAGATATGACTTATGATATGGCTGGATCAGCTGCAGTTGTGGGATTGATGAAAACTTTAGCAATAAGAAAAGCAAAAATTAATGCAGTTGGCGTGGTAGGTCTTGTGGAAAATATGGTCAGTGGGATAGCACAGAGGCCAGGTGATATTGTAAAATCTTACAGTGGAAAAACAATTGAAGTATTAAATACTGATGCAGAGGGTAGACTGGTTTTAGCTGATGCATTAACTTATACTGAAAAAAAATTTAAACCAAAATTTATAGTAGACTTAGCAACTTTAACTGGGGCTATTATAGTTTCTTTAGGTTCAGAATATGCTGGTTTATTCTCTAATGATGACAAATTATCAAAACAAGTTATTAAAGCTGGTGAAATAGTCGAAGAAAAGTTGTGGAGAATGCCACTACATAAAAATTACGACAAACTTATAAATTCAAAAAATGCGGATATGCAAAATATTAATTATGTTGGTGGAGCAGGTTCAACTACTGCAGCACAATTTTTACAAAGATTTATTTTAAACAAAACACCATGGGCACACCTTGATATTGCCGGCATGGCTTTTTCAAAATATGGAGGGTCACTTAATTCAGGCGGTGCAACCGGATTCGGAGTGAGGTTATTAAATAAGCTTATCGAGGAAAATTATGAGTAAAATTGAACAAACTTTATCAATAATAAAACCAGATGCTGTTGAGAGAAATTTAATTGAAGAAATTAAAAATATTTTTACTAAAAATAAATTGATTATCAAAGATAGTAAAAAGATTCATATAAATAAAGATGAAGCTGCAGAGTTTTATAAAATACATCAATCAAAACCTTTTTATAATGATTTGTGTTCATACCTTTCTTCTGGGCCTATCGTTGTCATGATCTTAGAGGGAGAAAACGCAGTTATAACTAATAGAAAGTTAATGGGGGCAACTAATCCTAAAGATGCTGAAGAAAATACAATTAGAAAACTATATGGTATTTCTATTGATAAAAATTCTGTACACGGCTCGGACTCTCCTGATAATGCTAAAAAGGAAATTAGTTTTTTTTTTAAAAATTAACAATTTCTGAAAACTTTTATTATAGCCTCAGGATAAGCTCTGTATTCAAGTTGTTGAGTTTTTTTCTTTAAAATATTTTCATTATCATTAGGGCTAAGATAAAAAAATTTTTTAACAATAATATTTCCATCATCCAATTTATTGTTTACATAATGAACTGTACAACCTGTTTTTCTCTCCTTATTTTTCAATACTCTCTTAAAAGTATTTAAACCTTTAAATTTTGGAAGTAAAGAAGGATGAATATTTATTATTTTATTTTCGAAACTATTAATTATTTTTTTTGAAATAATTTTCATAAAACCAGCAAGACAAATAAAAGAAATTTTATATTTTTTTAAATAAAAAAGAATTTTATTTTCATAATTTTTTAGTTGACAATTTATAAAAATATATGGAATTTTATATTTTCTTGCATAATTAATACCATTTGCTTTTGTATTATTGCTTATTACCAAACTTACCTTAATAGGAAAATTTTCAGCTCTGGATCGTAAAATCAAATTTTTTAAATTCGAGCCTTGTCCTGAAATAAAAATACAAGCTTTTTTTTTTACCATTTAAAGGAATTTTTCAAATTAACTTTATTTTTACTTTTTGAAACAAAACCTATTTCATAAGGTCTACAGTTTTTTGGGAATAATTTAATTATTTGTGGAATATTTTTTTTTGAAACAATAATACAAAACCCAACTCCGCAATTAAAAGTTCGCATCATTTCATTATCGGGAATATTTTTACTTTTTAACCATTTGAAAATTTTTAATATCTTAATTTTTGAAAGATCTAAGTTAAGACTTAAATTTTGAGGTACAGATCTGATTAAATTCTCCACTAAACCACCGCCAGTTATATGTGCTGCGGCATTAATCAACTTTTTGCTGTTAAGCTTTAATATTTCTTTTGTATATATTTTTGTAGGTTTTAATAATTCTTTCTTTAAATTTTTTGGAATTTTATGTTTTTTTAAAATAGATCTAACTAATGAAAATCCATTTGAATGAATTCCATTTGATGGTATCGCTAAAATTACATCCTTTTTTTTAACTTTAGTTTTGTTTAATATTTTTTTTTTGGAAACTATTCCAACACTAAATCCAGCTAAATCAAATTTATCTTTATGATAAATACCTGGCATTTCAGCAGTTTCTCCACCTATTAATTTACAACCTGATAACTTACATCCTTTAAATATACCTTTTAAAATTTTTTTAGTTTTAACTAGGTTTAACTTTCCTACTGCAATATAATCTAAAAAAAATAGAGGTTGAGCACCTTGAACTATTAAATCGTTTACACACATTGCAACTAAATCAATTCCAATTGTATCAAATTTCTGAAATTTATTGGCTAAATCAATTTTAGTGCCAACACCATCAGTACAAGAGACTATTACTGGATCTTTAATTTTATAACCACTAATGTCAAATAGTGAACCAAATCCTCCGATTTCATCTACAAAAGAATTAAATTTCCTTTTTTTGACATTTTTTTTGGATACCTGGGATATATGTTTGACCAATTTATTAGCCAATGAAATATTAACACCACTTTTTTTATAACTATTTTCGTTTGTTTTCATTTATAAATTGATATTAGTTTTATGAAATTATTTAAACAAATAACTCTTATTTTAATTGTTTTTTTAAAAACTGGAAATCTTTTATCAGATAATAACTTGTTCAATGTTAATAATATTTTATTAGAAAAAAAGGATGGCACTTCAAGCAAATTTTTGGCTGATAAAGCAATAAAATCTGGTTTTGATCAATTAACTAAAAGAGTTTTAATGAAAGAGGATGTTGCAAAGGTTTCTGACCTTAATTTTTCAAACATAAAAGAGCTGGTAACATATTACAATATCTCTAAAAATTCAGAAGAAGAAAAAAACAAAGTAAATTTTAGTGTTACTTTTGATAAAGATAAAATACATAATTTGTTTTATAAAAGAGGAATTTCATACTCAGACATAGAGGAAAAAGAGTTTTATATTTTACCAATTTTATCTAATAGAAATGAAATATTTATTTTTTCTAATAATTATTTTTATGAAAGATGGAATGATATTTCTGAAAATGACTTAATTGAATTTATTTTACCTTTAGAAAATATTGAAATAATTCAAAATATAAATCAATATAGAAATAATTTATTTAACTTAGATTTATCAATCTTGTTCAAAGAATATAAAAATAAAAATATAGCTTTTGTTTTAATAGAAAATAGTAATTCAAATATAATTAAGATTTTTTTTAAAGGAATGATACAAGAAAAAATGATTTCTAAAAATTTTAATATTAAAAAAGATAATTTTGAAAAAAACGAATTGAATAACAAAATTATACTAGAAATAAAGGATGATATTATTAATTTAGTAAAGTCGCAAAATTTAATTGATATTAGAACACCATCCTTTTTAAATGTTAAACTAAATTTGAATAAAGAAAATAACTTAGTTCTATTAAACTCAAGAATAAAAAAAATTGACCTGATAGATAATATCTTTGTTCAAGATTTAAATAAAGATTATGTAAACTTGAGAATTAAGTATCTTGGGGATCTAGAAAAAATGATCAAACAATTAAAAAAAGAAAATATAGATTTAAAGTTAATAAACGATAAATGGTTGATTAAACCTTTATAAAATGAGTCAACTTACTTTTAAATTTCCATTTTCAAAAAAATTTTATGAGCAAGATTTTTACGTTTCGAGTAACAATTTTTCAGCTTTTAAATTGATTGATAGTTGGCCTAATTGGCCAGGTAAATGGTTAAATATTTTTGGAGAAAGTGGATCAGGAAAAACCCATCTTTCTAAAATTTTAGAAAAAAAAATAAGAAGGATTAAATTAATTAATGCTAAAGATATCACAGAAAACATCGTTGAAGAGTTAAATAATATTGATTGTTTAATAATTGATAATTTTGAAAACAATATTAATGAAAATCTTTTTTATTCTATTTTTAATCAATCGAAACAACTTGACAATTATATTCTAATAAATTCGAAAAAATCTATAAAAAATATAAATTTTAATTTAAAAGATTTAAGTTCAAGAATTTCTAGCTTAATATTCATTGGAATTGAATTACCAACAGATGACCTTTTAAAAGTTATCATAACTAAAACTTTGTCTGACAAACAGATAAATGTTAGCCCAAAATTAGCTGATTTTATTATTAACAATGTTGAAAGATCTTACGAAAAAATGTTTAAATTTCTTAAAGATGTAGATGAATTATCTTTATCTACTGGAAAATCAATTAATATTAATTTAATAAAAAAAGTAATAAATCAATGAATAAATATAGAACACATAATTGCTCTGAATTAAGCGAAAAAGAAATAAATAAAATAGTGCACCTTTCTGGTTGGTTACACAGAAAACGAGATCATGGAAATTTATTATTTATTGATTTAAGAGATCATTATGGTATCACCCAATGTGTAATTGAAAATAATAATAAATTTTTTCCTTTAATAGAAAAATCAAAACCTGAGTCTGTCTTAAAAATTATTGGCAAAGTAGTTAAAAGAGCCATTGGGACTGAAAATTTAGATTTAAAGACAGGTAAAATTGAGATTCAAATTCAATCTATGGAAGTTTTGTCAGATGCAAAAGAATTACCAATGCCTGTTTTCGGCGAGCAAGATTATCCAGAAGATATAAGACTTAAATATAGATTTCTTGACTTAAGGAGAGAAGAGATGCACAAAAATATTATTCTTAGATCTAAGGTTATTTCATTTATAAGAGCTGAAATGCTTAAATTAGGTTTTTTAGAGTATCAAACTCCAATATTAACATCTTCAAGTCCTGAAGGGGCAAGAGATTTTTTAGTTCCTAGTAGATTGAATCCAGGAAAGTTTTATGCACTACCTCAAGCACCACAACAATTTAAACAGTTAATAATGGTCTCTGGTTTTGATAAATATTTTCAAATTGCTCCTTGTTTTAGAGATGAAGATGCGCGCGCCGACAGAAGTCCTGGTGAATTTTACCAACTTGATTTAGAGATGTCTTTTGTTGAACAAGAAGATGTTTTTAATGTTGTTGAAAAATTAATGGTAAATGTGTTTCAAAAATTTTCTTCAAAAAAAATTACTAATGCAAAATTTCCTAGGATTACTTTTGAAGAAGCAATGTTGAAATATGGGACTGATAAACCTGATCTAAGAAATCCACTTAAAATTCATGAACTCACAAGTTTATTTACGAGAGAAGATGTAAAATTTGAAATATTTAAAAAATTAGTTAAATCTGGGTCAATAGTTAGGGCAATAATTACAAAAGACACAAAAGGAAAACCTAGAAGTTTTTTTGATAACATTGATAAATGGGCTAAAGAACAAGGGGCGTCTGGTCTAGCTTATTTTACACTTGAGAAAGATAAAGAAATTATAGGGAAAGGTCCGGTGGGAAAATTTTTTAGTGAAAACTCTCTAAAAGAGCTTATGAAAAAATGTAATGCAGAAGTAGGCGACAGTGTATTCCTAGCTTGTGGTAAAAAAAAAGAAATAGAAAAAATTTTGTCTTTAGCAAGAGATAAAATTGCAAATGATTTGAACTTGATTGCAAAAGATCAATTTTCTTTTTGTTGGATAATTGATTATCCAATGTATGAATTCGATGAAAATTCCAAAAAAATTGTATTTAGTCACAATCCATTTTCAATGCCCCAAGGAAATATCAATAATTTGAATTTAGACAAACCATTAGATCTAAAAGCCTATCAATATGATATTGTATGTAATGGAGTAGAATTATCATCTGGTGCTATACGAAATCATATTCCAGAATTAATGTATAAGTTATTTGCAATAGCAGGATATAGCATCAATGAAGTAAATAATAAATTTAGCGGAATGATTAATGCCTTAAATTATGGAGCGCCTCCTCATGGTGGTATAGCTCCCGGTATAGATAGAATAGTGATGCTACTTGCAGAAAAAGAAAATATTAGAGAGGTTACTCTTTTTCCGATGAATCAAAATGCCCAAGATTTAATGATGCAAGCACCGTCTGAAATAGATGATAAACAATTAAAAGAGTTAAATATTAAAAAAGATATTAAAAACAATTAGTTTTTAGTTTTAAGATTTATTCTTACATCAGAAAGATCAACTAATTTTTCCTCATAATTACTTCGCACGAAACCCTTGGAGGTAATATTTTTTACAATTTTTAAAAATTTATCATCAGTATTATTTGCGCTTATATTTTTTGAATTTGAGATAGATGGAGTGTGAGCTAATTCCTCTTTACCTAGATAAGAAATTGCAAGTTCTCTAAACACATAATCAAGTATCGATGAAGCACTTAATATTCTATCATTTCCAATTACATTTCCAGAAGGTTCAAACTTAGTATCTATAAAAGCATCCACATATTCCTCAAGTGGAACCCCGTATTGCAATCCTAAAGAGATGGCTATTGCAAAATTATTCATCATTGCTTTAACTAATTCACCCTCTTTATTTGTATCAATAAATATTTCTCCAATTTTTCCATCATCATATTCTCCAGTATGAAGATAAACTTTATGGTCTCCGATTTGCGCTTTTTGAATATAGCCTTTCCTTCTATCTGGCATTTTAAATCTAGAACTATTTTTTAATTTTAAATTAATAGGATTAGTTTTGTTTTCATGTTGTTGTACTTTTATTTGATTTGAAATATTTTCTGGTAATTTCTTCTCTATTTTATTATTAGTTATTTTTTCGTCTTTTTTACCACCAATTTTTTTAGTTTTTCGATTATTGAGTTTGACATCTATAACTTCTACCTCGCCATCGGTTCTTTGATCAATTTTTGACATCTCTGAGTCATCAAGATTGTTTAAGAAATGAACTGTTTTAAAAGTGCATGTATAGTAAGTTTCAACAAGGTATTTTTTCATAATTATATGGAATCTCTTTATTAAGATATATATTAATTGTATAAAGTGTCTATTATATAATTATTCAATTTTAAATTGTGTGGATTTAAAAATTTAATATGATCTTTAAAATAATTTTTACTTGGTGGAATAGGCAAACTTTTGGGACTTTTTTAAAAACTCTATTTTTTGGAAAATATGTTGGTAAAGATGAGTTGGGAAACAAGTATTATAAGAGTAAAAAAAATGAACGTTGGGTTGTTTACTCAAAAAATATTGAAGCAACAAAAATAACTGCTGACTGGTATCTATGGATACATCATACAGTTGATAAAATACCCGATAGTAAAGAAACTAAATTTTCTTGGCAAAAAAAACATTTAGAAAATCAAACTGGTACTAGTAATAGTTTTAAGCCAGTAAAAATAAGTAAAAATAATTTAAAGAAAAAATATGATACTTGGAAATAAAATCTCTTTAGTTTTTTTCTTATTTTTGATTTTGCCAAATTTTTCAAAATCTGAGGAAAAAATTACCACTTCTCCGTTATTTAATATTGAAAAAATTAAACCAAGTTTTGAGGAATTGGATGAAAAAATTGAGGGAAATGCCTCTGAAAAAAGGTTGAAAGAAAAAAAAAAATTTCAGAATCTTAAGTCATCCCAAGCTATTTTGATAGGCTTAGATAAGATTACTGCAAAATCATCAGAAATAATTGTTGATCTAAATCAAACTAAAAAATTTGGACCACTTGAAATTAAAATTTTAAAATGCGGTAAAGTTAAAGTTAATAACATAATTGACAGTGTAGCGTATTTGCAAGTTAAAGATTTAACAAAAAATGAAAATGAACAGGTGTTTATTTTTAATGGATGGACATTTGCATCTGATCCAAGTTTAACTCCGTTTGATCATGCAATTTATGATTTACAATTATTGAGTTGTACTAGCGCTTAATAGAATTTTTCTTTTCCAAGCCAATTTGTATCAAAATCAGAATTAATAAATTTTTTGTGATTAAGTATCTTTTTATGTAAATCAATAGTTGTAGTTATTCCTTCTAAAACAAATTCATCAAGTGATCTTAATGTTCTTTGTATTGCTTCAGTTCTATTTCTTCCTTTACAAATTACTTTTGCAACCAAGCTGTCATAATAAGGTGTAATTTTACATCCTTGAAATATTGATCCATCTACTCTTGTTCTAAATCCAGACGGCTGATGGCAAACATTAATTGTTCCAGGGCTTGGCTGAAAATCTAAAGCAGGATTTTCCGCATTAATTCTGCACTCAATAGTATGTCCTCTAGGATTTATGTCGCTTTGTTTTAAAGCTGTTTCTCCTGTAAAGGCTATCCACAGCTGCTCTTTCACTATATCAATACCAGTTTGCATTTCTGTAACTGGATGTTCAACTTGAACACGTGTATTCATTTCTAAAAAATAAAATTTTCCATTCTCATAGATAAACTCTACAGTTCCGGCCCCTTCATAATTAATTTGCTCAACCATCTTTACAGTTTTCTCAAAAAGATCTTTCCTGACTTCTTCAGTTAAAACCGGACTAGGAGTTTCTTCAATTAATTTTTGATGTCTTCTTTGTACAGAACAATCTCTCTCAGCTAAATGAACAGTTTTATTTTTTCCTGACATTATTTGAACTTCTATATGCCTTGGATTTTTGAAATATTTTTCTATATACAGTTCATCATTGTTGAAAAATTTTTTTGCTTCTGATTTAGCAGTAAGAAATAAGTTTTCTAATTGATCTTCTTCTTCCACAATTTTCATACCTTTACCACCACCACCACCAGCAGCTTTGATTAAAACAGGATACCCTATTTCTTTACAGATTGATTTTGCTTCTGCATAAGATTTTATTCCTCCTTCAGAGCCTTCAATTACTGGTAAGCCTAATTTTTTTGCAATTCTTTTCGCTTCAATTTTATTACCCATTTTTGAAATTATGTCTGCACTAGGGCCTATGAATTTTATTCCATGTTTGTTTACAATTTCAGAAAATCTTGCATTTTCAGAGAGAAAACCATAACCAGGGTGAATTGCTTCAGCACCAGTTAAATCCACTGCAGACATAATAGATGAAATATTTAAATAGCTATTTTGTGGCTGATGAGATCCTATACAAACACTTTCATCAGCAAGCCTTACATGCATAGAGTCAGAATCTACATCAGAGTGAACTGCGACTGTTTTTATTCCCCATTCTTTGCAAGCCCTTATTACTCTTACAGCTATCTCACCTCGATTAGCGATTAAAACTTTTTTAAACATTGATTATTTATTTAAGAAGAACTAAAGTTTGACCAAATTCAACTGGCTGTCCATCTTCAACTAATATTTTTTTAACTTCACCGTCTGCAGTAGATGGGACATGGTTCATAGTTTTCATTGCTTCCACAATCATTACAGTTTGTCCTTTTTTAATTTTATCTCCAACTTCAACAAATTTTTTAGCTCCAGGCTCTGGTGATAAATAAGCAGTTCCAATTATAGGCGATTTAACTCTTATTCCTTCGCTTTCATTTGATGATTTTAAAACTGATTTATTTGGAGAGACAACTGCACTAGTTTTTATTTGTTCAATTCCTTTTGAAGCTTTTGAAACTTTAATTTTTGTTTGCCCCTCCTGATATTCTAGTTCGGAAAGTTCAAATTCTTTTAAATTATCAACCAATTCTTTTATTAATTTTTTATCAATTTTCATTATTAATTAACTTTTTCACAGCCTTCAATGACATTAAATATCCATCAGTACCAAAACCACAAATAATTCCTTTTGCAACTTTACTAATTAAAGATTTATTTCTGAACTCTTCTCTATTATAAATGTTGCTGATATGCAATTCAATAATTGGAATATTTAATATTTTTAAAGCATCATGGATTGCGACGGAAGTGTGAGTATAACCACCAGCATTAATAATTAATCCATCTTGGTCATTCCTAGATTTTTGAATTTTATCGATTAACTCACCTTCAATATTTGACTGAAAAAATGTAAGTTGAATTTTATTTTTAATAGCGTAATCAGCACAATTTTTTTCAATATCTTTTAAAGCAGTATTTCCATACTGGTCTTTCTCTCTTTCACCTAAAAGGTTGAGGTTTGGGCCATTAAGAATTATAATTTTACTCATTGAATTACTCTCAAGATATTGAATAACTTAATTATGGCAAAAATACAATTAAATGGAAAAAAAGTGGTTATTAAAAACAACTGTTCTTTATTTGAGCTTCTAAAAAAATATAAGTTATCTAATAAAAAAGTTGCAATAGAGCATAATGGTGCAATTATTCCAAAAGGAAGTTTAAAAAAAAAATATTTAAAAAATGATGACAAGGTGGAAATTGTTCATTTTATAGGTGGTGGATAAGGTGAAAAAAGATATCTTTAAAGTTGCTGGAAAAAAACTTCAATCAAGACTAATTGTTGGCACTGGAAAATATAAAAACTTTTCTGAGACCGCAAAAGCTGTTAATGCTTCTGGAGCTGATATGGTTACTGTAGCTGTTAGAAGAGTAAATGTTTTAGATAAAAAAAAACCATTACTGACAGATTATCTTAATCCAAAAAAAATTATATATTTACCAAATACCGCAGGTTGTTTTAATTCTGAAGAAGCCTTAAGAACTTTAAGGTTAGCACGTGAAATTGGAGGCTGGAAGTTAGTTAAACTTGAAGTTTTAGGAGATAGAAAAACTCTTTTTCCAAATATGATTGAAACAATAAAATCCACTGAAGTTCTAGTTAAAGAAGGTTTCAAAGTAATGGTTTATTGCACCGATGATCCCTTACTAGCAAAACAGTTAGAAGATATTGGTGCTTCTGCAATTATGCCATTAGCTTCTCCAATCGGATCAGGTTTAGGATTGCAAAATAAAATTAATATCTCTTTAATTATAAAACAATCAAAAGTACCAGTAATAGTTGATGCTGGTATTGGTACAGCGTCTGATGCAACTATTGCTATGGAATTAGGCTGTGATGGAGTTTTGATTAATAGCGCAATCGCTAATGCAAAAAAACCTATCTTAATGGCCAAAGCATTTAAAGATGCAGTCATTTCTGGAAGAAATTCTTATTTAGCGGGAAGAATGAGTAAAAACTATTTTGCAGTTCCAAGTTCACCTACTAAAGGAATAATTTAATTTTTCCTTTTTCTTCTTACCCATAAAGTCCTAATTTTTTTTTTCAATTTTTTCTTTTTGACCTTATCTTTAGATTTCGGTTTTTCTTTTTTTTCTTTTATTAGTTTTTTTGTTGTTTTGATTTGAATTATTGGATTAATATGTTCAATAGTATTGATTAATTTTTTAGATTTATTTAATAAGTTTATTTTGTACTCTGGGATAATAAATTTAGGATCTGAAAATATTTTTACTTCAAATGAATATTTTTTTTGAAAATATTTTAATTCATCTAGTAAATTATTCTCAATATAAAGCATTGCTTTTTCAGGAATATAGGAGTTTATTATTTTCACTTTATCTGTAAAAGCTAGCTGTTGAATTTTTTTTAATATTTTTTGAGAAAATGAAGAAATAGATAGCTGCGTTTCCCATTTAATGGATCCTTCACGCAGTCTTTGTCTTGTCATTTCAAGAAGACCAAAATTACTTATTCTTCCAATTTGTATTCTAGCTCTATCTTTTCGAATACTTTCTCTCATTTTTTTTTCAACTATTCTTCTATTATAAAAATTCATCATATCAATAAAATCTACAACTATTAACCCAGATAAATCTCGCAATTTAATTTGATGAGCTATTTCTTCTGCTGCTTCTAAATTTGTATTTAAAGCAGTTTTTTCAATATTCATTTGCTTTGTTGATTGACCTGAATTTATATCAATGGCTACTAATGCTTCAGTTGGGTTAATGACTATGTATCCGCCAGATTTTAATTTTACAGTTGGTTCATAAATATTAATTAATTCTTTTTCAATGTTTGCATCATGAAATAATGGTATCTTGCCCCTATATTTTTTAATATTCTTAACATTCTTTGGCATTAATTCTTTCATAAATTTTTTTGCTTTTTGATAAGCTTCATTCCCCTCTATATAAACGTTTTTAGTATCATTATCGTATGTATCTCTTAAAGTTCGTTTAATTATATCTCCTTCTTCATAAACAAGAGAGGGAGCATTAGAGTCCAAAGCTTTTTCTTTAATTTCTTCCCAAGTTTTTAATGTATTTTGAAAATCTTTATCAATCTCATTTTTTGTTTTATTTGCTCCTGCAGTTCGAACAATAACACCCATACTTTTAGGAATATCTATTTCATTTAATATAGATCTTATTTTTTGACGATCATTTGAATTAAAAATTTTTCTTGATATTCCCCCACCTTTTGGAGTATTTGGCATCAAAACCATATACTTTCCCGCTAAAGATATAAAAGTGGTTAGAGCAGCTCCCTTTTGACCTCTCTCTTCTTTTATAACTTGAATTAAAATTACTTGGCCAGGTTTAATAACTTCTTGAATTTTATATCTTTTTATTCCGTATGAAGATTTAACTTTTTCTCGATAGTCTTGCTTTTTCTCAATATTTTCAGGTTGTTCTCCATTTATTTGAATTTTTATATCTTTATTTTCTGGTGGAATACTATCTTGATTAATTTCAAGGGGTTTATCTTTCAGTTCTTCTCTTATTTTTTCTTCGGCTATTCTTATTTTATCCTTATCCTCCGAGGGGAGTTGATAATAATCAGATTGAATGTCATTAAAAGCCAAAAAACCATGTCTTTCTCTTCCAAAATTTACAAAAGCAGCCTGTAAAGATGGCTCGACCCTGCTAATTGTTGCTAGATAAATATTATTTTTGAAGTTTAAATTATTTTTATCTTCATATTCATATTCTTCAATTGAATTATCTGACTTGAGAACAATACGAGTTTCATTTGGATGCGAAGCATCGATATATAAGTTTTTTTCCATTTTATTAGAATTCCTGTCATTTTATTGTGATTTGAAAGATTTAATTTTGTCATGTGATACTATTTTATACAATTTTATCATTATTTACACATTTTAATTAAAAAATGCCTAAAGATAGTCAGAATTGTTATTATAAGCTTATATTAATGTTAAATTTCTTAAATTTTTCTATTAAATTTTCAATTATTTTCTTGGGAGTAGTTGTATTTTTTGCATTTTCAACCTTATGGTATTTCTCAATAGGATTACCTGATTACAAAAAACTGTCTAATTATCAACCACCAATATCTAGCAGAGTTTATTCAGGAGACAGTAAATTGATAGCTGAATATGCTTTAGAGAAAAGATTATTTATACCATTCGACTCAATACCTAACAGAGTTATTAATTCTTTCCTATCTGCTGAAGATAAGAATTTTTTTAGTCACCCAGGGATAGACGCCAAAGGAATATTAAGAGCAGTTATTAAAAATGTCAAAAATATCGCTCAAAACAAAAGGTTAGAAGGAGCATCAACTATTACACAACAAGTCGCAAAAAACTTTCTACTTACTAATGAAGTTTCAATGAAAAGAAAGATTAAAGAAGCAATTTTAGCTTTTCGAATTGAAAGAGCTTATACTAAAGAAAGAATTTTAGAACTATATTTGAATCAAATTTATTTAGGCCAAGGATCATATGGTGTAGCTGCAGCTAGTTTGGAGTATTTTGATAAATCAATTAAAGACCTTAACTATTCTGAAGCTGCTCTTTTAGCTGCTCTACCAAAAGCTCCAAGTAAATATAATCCTTACAGATATCCAAATGTAGCAAAATTTAGAAGAAATTTAGTCTTACAAAATTTAGCTGATAACAATTTTATATCAAATAAACAATTAAACAAATTTAAAGCATCAGAGCTAGACCTTAAAAAAAGAAAAATTGAAATAGTTAATGAAGCAAACTCGTATACAGAGGAAGTAAGAAGGACAGTGAAAAATATTTATGGTTTTGAAAAACTATATTCTCAAGGTTTAAGTATCAGCACACCATTGAATATCAATTATCAAATCCAAGCTTTAAAATCTTTAAGAAAAGGTATTGAAGATTATGATCTTAGAAGAGGTTGGAGAGGCCCTATTGCTAATAAAATAAAAAATAAAAATTGGGAAAAGAAAATTTTGCAATATAAATTAGACCCAACTTTGAATTGGAACTTTGCTGAAATAGTTTCAATAAATGAAACTGAATTACGTTTAAGGACAATCGATAAAAATAAAAAACAATTAGAAGCTGTTGTATTATTAAAAAATATTAAATGGACACTCCGTCAAAATAAAACAATAAAGGATGTTCATGAAGTTGGAGATATTATTTTTATTAAAAAAGAAAATAATAAATGGAAAATAAAACAATATCCAAAAGTCAATGGTGGAATAGTAGTTTTAGATCCTTTTAATGGAAATATTTTGGCTTTAGTAGGGGGATTTAACTTTAAAACCAGTGAATTCAATAGAGTTACGCAAGCTAAGAGACAACCTGGGTCTGCTTTTAAACCTATTGTTTATGCAGCTGCACTAGAAAATGGTTTTTCCCCAAATTCAATCATACTAGATGCTCCTTTTGTGGAAAGTCAAGGGGTTGGATTAAAAAATTGGAAACCAGAAAATTACGGAAAAAAATTTTATGGCCCTTCAACTTTTAGGAAAGGTATTGAGTATTCAAGAAACTTAATGACAGTTAGAATTGCGAAGATTTTAGGTTTACAAGAAATTTTAAAACTATCTAAAGAATTAAATATTTATGATGATATACCAGAATTATTGTCTGTATCTCTCGGAGCAGCAGAAACTACTTTAATTGATTTAACTGCTGCTTACGCACCTTTTGTAAATGGTGGAAAAAAAATCAATCCAAAATTAATTTCAAGAATACAGGACAGGAGAGGAAAAACTATTTTTTTAGAAAAGAATAGAAAGTGTATAGGATGCGATAAGTTTATTGGTAATGAGATTGGACTTCCAAAAATAGAAAGCACAAATAAAAAAGTAATAAGTGAAGAAACAGCTTATCAAATGACTTCTATTTTACAAGGTGCAGTAGAAAGAGGTACAGCAAAAAAATTGAAATCTTTAAAAGTCCCTCTTGCAGGAAAAACAGGCACTACAAATGATAACTACGATGCTTGGTTTATCGGTTTTTCCTCTAACTTAGTGATCGGTGTTTATATTGGATACGATAATCCTAAAACTTTAGGAAAATATGAAACAGGTTCGAAAGCAGCACTACCAGTATTTAAAGATTTTGTTGAAAATGTTCTTTTTAAAGAGGATTTTAATGATTTTGAAATACCAGAAAAGATTTACCTAACTTCATTAAATTATGACACTGGAGTCAAATTGGCACCAGGTGAAAAAAACTCAATTATAGAAGCCTTAAAATTTAGAGATATTAACAGCATAAGTAATAATAATTTAATATCAATCAACGATAGTGATAAAATGATAAAGTTTAGACAATTCTACTAATGGAAAATTTTGAATTAAATCTAACTCAAATTGAAAAATCTCTTAATAATATTAGGGGGTATCTTTGATAAAGAAAAAATAGAAGATAAAATTATTGAATTAGAAAAAACATCTTCAAAAGAAAATTTTTGGCAAGATAAAAATTTAGTAAAGAAAACTATAAAACAAAAAAAAATTTTTGAAGACATCTTAAATTCCTATAAAAAATCTAAAATTGATTTGAATAATCTTAAAGATTTATACACTCTCGCTTTACAGGAAAAAGATGAGGAAACCATTAAGGACTGCGAAAAAAAAATTAAACAAATTTTATTAGAGATTAAAAAAAGTGAAATTAATTGTTTTTTGTCAGGCGATAATGACGATTACGATATCTATCTTGAAATTCATGCTGGTGCAGGTGGAACAGAAAGTCAAGATTGGGCGGAAATGTTAAGAAGAATGTATATGAAATGGTTTGATAAAAAAAAATTTAATTATGAAATCATAAGCGAGCATAAAGGAGAAGAGGCAGGAATAAAGTCGTCAATAGTTAAAGTTGAGGGAGACTATTTATATGGATTAATGAAATCCGAGTCAGGTGTGCACAGACTAGTACGTATTTCACCTTTTGATAGCGGAGCAAGAAGACATACAAGTTTTGCCAGTGTTTGGATTTATCCTGCAGTTGAGGATGATATTAATATTAAGATTGATGAAAAAGATTTAAGAATAGACACATATAGATCTAGTGGAGCAGGTGGGCAGCACGTTAATACTACGGATAGCGCTGTAAGAATCACTCATCTACCAACTAAAATAGTTGTTCAGTGCCAAAATGAGAGGTCTCAACATAAAAATAAAGAAACTTGTTATAAAATGTTAAAAGCAAGATTATATGAGCATGAAATGCAAAAGAAAGAGGAAGAGAGTCAAAAAGAATTAACATCAAAAACAGATATTGGATGGGGGCATCAGATAAGATCTTATGTATTACAACCTTACCAATTAGTAAAAGACTTAAGAAATAAAATAGAAAGCTCTAATCCTAAAAAAGTTTTGGATGGTGATATTGATTTATTTATTGAGGAAGGAATTAAAAATAAATAATGAAAAAATTATTTTCTAGAATAATTATTTTAATATTTTTATCTATTATTATCGTATTAGGAATTTTATCAACAACAGGAATTAAAACAAAAAAATTTAACAAATTTATATCAGATAAGACTTATCAATCAAAAAATATAAATTTAGAATTAAATGAAATTAAATTTAAACTCGATCCGAAAGATTTGAGTTTATTTTTAGCTACTAAAAATCCAATTATTACCTATAAAGAAATTTCAATTCCAGTCGATGATATAAAAATTTATTTTGATTTTATATCTTTATTTGATTCCAATCCAGTTATTAAAAAAACTAATGTAAATTTAAAAGAGCTAGATATAGTCCAATTAAATAAATTATCTAATATTATTAAGCCGTCAAATTTAAAAAGCTTATTAAATAATAATATTAAAAAAGGTAAATTAAAATCAGAAATTGAAATATTTTTAAATGAGGAAGGAATTTTAGAAAATTTTATAGCCAAAGGAAATGTTTATGATTTAAACGGAATTTTTCTCCAAGATTTAATTTTATCAAAAACAAGTTTTAATTTTTTTGCAGATAAAAGCGATATTTTAATTAAAAATCTTTTAGGAAATATACAGGATATTAGAATTTCTGATGGCGACTTAAAATTAAACTTAGAAAATGGAATAAAAATAAATTCTAATTTTATTTCAAAAATAAATTTAAACGACGAAAAATTAAAAAAATATTTAAAATTTTTTGAAAAATATTATTTTGTTGAAAATATCAAAACTTTAAAAGCAGAAGTAAGAAATAATTTTTCCCTAGAATTAGATGAAACATATAAAGTAAAAAATTATTTGTATTCAATAACTGGTAAGCTAGAAAAAAGTAACTTTAAAATAACCCCACCCTTAAAAAGTAATTTTTTTCAAAAAGAAATAAAAGAAATTTATTTATCAGATTTACAAATCGAAATGTTATTTGAACCGAATAATATCGCTTTAAATGGAGATGGTAAATATTCATTTAATAATTCAAATTTTTTAAAAGTTAGTACTGAAAATAATTTTAAAGAACAATCTTTAAATTTTAAAGCAGATTTTGAATATGAAGATGAGTTTTCAATCGACTTAATTAATTATAAAAAAAAAAAGAATTCAGTAGCAAATTTATTTTTTGATATAAAAAAAAAGAAAAATAATATTTTAATTAACAAAATTGGATTTAATGAAGAAAATAATTCAGTAATAGCTAATGGACTTAAATTTAAAGATGATAAATTTCATTCATTTAAAAAAGTAAAGGTCTTAACAAAAAATAATGATTTTTTGATATTAAATGATGAAAAAATATCAGTCAAAGGAAGTAAGTTTGATGCATCAAATCTAGCTAAATTTTTAAATGATCAAGATGGACAAAATGAATATAAAAATTTTACTAGTAATGTAGAAATAGATTTTAAAAAAATCAAAGTACCGATGTCAGAAAATCTTGAAAATTTTAAGTTAATTGGAGAAATTAAAAAAGGTAAGTTTGTAAAAATAACATCTAAGGGAGACTTTGGTGGAAATAATTTTTTAGATATATCTATGAAGAGCGACAAGAGTACAAATAAAAAATATTTAGAAATTTATTCAGATTTAACTCGTCCTTTATTGACTGAGTACAGTTTTTTTAACGGGCTATCAGGAGGAAAATTGTTATACACCTCCATTATTGATGACTTAAAATCGAATTCCAAACTTAAAATTGAGAATTTCAAATTAGTTAACGCTCCTGGAGTTATTAAATTTTTATCTTTAGCTGATTTAAGAGGTTTGGCAGATTTAGCCGAAGGCGAAGGATTGTCATTTGACATATTAGAAATAAACATGGAGAAAGATAAAGATCTTTTAAAACTTAATGAGATAATTGCTCTGGGACCTAGTATGTCTGTACTAATGGAAGGCTACCAAAGCAAAGAAGGTCTAACAAGTATAAGAGGAACTTTGGTACCTGCAAAAACTTTAAATAAGATAATTGCTAAAATTCCAGTCATTGGAAATATTGTGATACCGAAAGAAATTGGTGAAGGGTTATTTGGTATAAGCTTTAAGATGAAAGGCCCAAGGGGTCAAATCAAAACAACTATTAATCCAATTAGGACGTTAACACCGAGATTTATTCAAAAAATTATTGATAATAATAAACAGATTAAATAATTTTCACTAAGTAATGTTTCTTTTTTCCATAGGATAGTTTAATCAGCTTATTTTTAAAATCTTTTAATTTAAGTATTTTTTTTTCATCATCGATAACAACATCATTAATTTTAATACCTTTATTGGTAATAGCCCTTCTTGCTTCACTTTTTGAAGTCAAAATTTTATTATTTGCTATTAAATCTAAAATTTTAATTCCTTTTTCTAATTCATCAAATTTAATTTTAATTTCAGGTAATCCAGAACCTATCCCTCCTTCATTAAAAGTTTCTTTTGCAGTCTGCTCTGCTTTTTTTGAAGCTAACTCACCGTGGAGTATTTTAGTAGCTTCATTAGCTAATAAAATTTTTAATTTATTAATATTTTTTTCTTGACTAAAAATTTTTTCTATTTCTTTTGGGCTAATTTCAGTAAAAAAATTAATAAATCTTTTCACATCTCTATCATCAGTATTTCTCCAAAACTGCCAATAATCATAGGGCGTCAATTGATCCTCATTTAGCCAGATTGCTCCTTTTTCAGTTTTTCCCATTTTTGCTCCAGAGGCCAAGGTGATTAATGGGGAGGTTAATCCAAATGCTTCCTTTTTAAGTTTTCTCCTTATTAAATCAACTCCATTAATGATATTACCCCATTGATCGGAACCACCTACTTGCAAAATACAATTATTGTTTACGAATAGTTGATAAAAATCATAAGCTTGTAAAATCATATAATTGAATTCCATATAACTAAGTGATTGTTCTCGATCTAATCTTAATTTTACACTATCAAATGTTAGCATTTTATTAATAGTAAAGTGACTTCCAGTATCCCTTAAGAACTGAATGTAATTTAATTTAGTTAACCAGTCAGCATTATTTACAAAAATTGGTGAAGTTTTTTTGTTAGTTGTGTCTAATATTTTATTAAAAACTTTTTTTATACTTTTTATATTATTCTTGATATCATCTTGATCGAGTATTTTTCTTGTAGCATCTTTACCTGATGGATCACCTATCAAAGTAGTGCCACCACCTAATAATATTATTGGTCGATGACCGTGTTTTTGCATCAATTTTAAAATCATGATTTGCAACAAACTTCCTACGTGTAGACTGCTGGCAGTGCAATCAAATCCAATATAGCCAGAAATTGATTTTTTGTTACAAATTTGGCTCAATTTATCCAAATCTGTACATTGATTTAAATAACCTCGATCTTGCATTTCTAACAAAAAGTTGTTTTTCATAGAGATATTTACTTAACTAACTATTATACAAAAATTATTATAAATAAATAAAAATATGCAAAAAAATTGGATGTCCCTAGGATTAATGAGCGGCACTTCTGGAGACGGAGTTGATGCCTCCATCATTAAAACTAATGGAATAGACCAGTATGAAATTATCAAAGATAAATATTTTGAATATAATTTTGATATTTTTAGAGATATTCACAATTTAAAAGATAAAATTCACAAAATTGATCACCTCGAATCATACCGCAGTGAGCTAAATAATTTAGAGAGAAAGATAACAATTTTTCATGCTGAGATTATTAAAAAACTTAATATTAGTGATGAAACTTTAGTAGGGTTTCATGGTCAAACTATTTATCATAATTATAAAGAAAAAATATCAAAGCAACTGGGTAATGGAAAACTTCTAAATCAATTAACGAATAAAAAAATAGTTTATGATTTTAGGAGAGAAGATATTTTAAACGGGGGACAAGGAGCACCATTAACACCTATTTTTCATCATTTAATTAGTTTACAAAATAAATTTAAGCTACCAGTATGCTTTCTTAATATTGGTGGTATTTCTAACATTACTATCGTCTCAAGTAGAGATGATCTTAAAAAATTAATAAGTAAAGATTTGGGTCCGGGAAATTGTCTTATTGATACTTGGATAAGAAAAAACTCGGACAAAAAATTTGATCAAGATGGAAATTATGCATCAAGGGGCTCCAAAAACGAAATTATTTTTGAGCAAGCCCAGGAGTTATATATGAACAGAAATAATAAAAAAAAATTATCTTTTGATATAAATGATTTTGATATATCATTCGTTAGAGGTTTAAATATTGAAGATGGAGCCGCTACACTTACAGATTTCACAGCTAGTATCATAGGGGAAGAATTATCTTTATCGTTAAATCATTTGGAAGAAAAAATTCAAGAAGTACTTCTTTGTGGAGGTGGCCGAAAAAATAAAGTTTTAATAAAAAAAATTAAAGAAAATATTCCCAAAAATATAAACTTAAGATCAATTGATGATTATAAAATTAATGGTGACTTTATTGAGTCTCAGGCATTTGCATTTTTGGCTGTTAGATCAGTAATGCACCTTCCTATTTCATTTCCAAACACTACTGGTTGCAGACAGCCCTCATTAGGTGGAGTTTTTATTCAAGATTAGATCAGTGCAGTTTTTTCTTTAAGATATTTTTGGATCTCTGATGATAATTCTTTTTCTTTATTCTTAAAAAAATGATTTGAATTTTTAATTTTTGAAAAAATTACTTCCACACCTTTTTGACTTTTAATTCTATCATCAAGTTCATTTATACTTTCTTTTGTCACTAATTCATCATTTTCACTATATACGACTTGGCCTGATGTTGGACATGGGGCAAGAAAAGAAAAATCGTACACATTTGGTTGCGGGGAAACCGCAATAAAATTATTTACTTCTGGCCTTCTCATAATTAGCTGCATACAAATTAGAGAACCAAAAGAAAATCCAGAAACCCAGCATTGACTATAATCTAAATTCTGTCTTTCTATCCAATCTAGCGCAGCTGCTGCATCAGATAATTCACCTTGACCATTATCAAAAACACCATCACTTTTACCAACACCTCTGAAATTTACTTTTATAACTGAGAAACCATTCTCCAAAAAAATATTATACATTAATTGGACTATTCTATTATTCATTGTACCACCATATTGTGGGTGCGGATGTAAAACTATTGCTACAGGAGAACCAAATTTAGGGTTTTTATAATATTTTGCTTCAAGCCTACCAGCGGGTCCTGGAATAAAAATCTCTAAACTTTTAGGTTTCATATTTGATAATGATTATTATTTTTAAAAAAAAGTAATGTTTTATATCATGTTTTTCTGCGGCAAATAATTATTTTTAATTCATACTATTATAGTAGGATTTCGACAATAAATATTGTAATACACGCTTAAATTATGAAATTAACTACTAAAGGCAGATACGCTGTAATGGCAATGGCAGATCTAGCCTTATTTAAAGGTAAAGGTCCTGTAAGTCTGACAGATATTTCTTTAAGGCAAAACATCTCTCTAGCTTATCTAGAACAAATATTTATTAAACTCAAACAAGAGAATTTAGTAAAAAGCGTCAGAGGAGCAAAGGGCGGCTATGTACTTGAAGTTTCACCAGAAGAAATAAAAATTTCAAATATAATTTCAGCTGTTGATGAAGAAATAAAAACTTTGAATTGTAAAAAAGAATCAAAAAAAGGTTGCAATAACAAATCATCGAAATGCATTACGCACAATCTGTGGGATCAGCTCGATCAGCATATAAATAGTTTTTTTGAAAAAGTAAAATTACAAGATTTAGTTAAAAAAAACCAAACATTAAATAAATGAAAACTGAAGATTTAAAAAATTCTCAAGAATATAAGTACGGTTTTACTACTGATGTAGAAAATATAAGAGCTCCGAAAGGCTTAAATGAAGATACAATCAAATTTATTTCAAATATTAAAAAAGAGCCAAATTGGATGTTAGAGTGGAGACTAAAAGCTTTTAATAGATTAAAAGCATTAAAGGAACCTAATTGGCAGAAACCAAAATACCCAAAAATTAATTATCAAGACTTATATTACTATTCTGCACCTAAGAGCTCATCAGAAAAACCTACAAGTTTAGATGAAATAGATCCAAAAATTTTGGAAACTTATAAAAAACTTGGAATTCCCTTAGACGAACAAAAAAGACTGAATGGTATAGCCGTAGACGCTGTTTTTGACTCAGTTTCAGTTGCAACAACTTTTAAAGACGAATTAACAAAAAAAGGAATAATTTTTTGCTCAATATCTGAGGCAATCCAAAAACATCCTGACTTAGTAAAGAAGTATCTTGGATCTGTAATTCCATTAAGCGATCATTATTTTGCCACTTTAAATTCTGCTGTATTTACAGATGGTTCATTTGTTTATATTCCACCGAATACAAGGTGCCCAATGGAACTTTCAACGTATTTTAGAATTAATGCATCAGAAACTGGTCAATTTGAGAGAACATTAATAATCGCAGACAAAGGAAGTTATGTTAGTTATTTAGAAGGTTGTACTGCTCCAATGAGAGATGAAAACCAGCTTCATGCAGCTAATGTTGAACTAGTGGCCTTAGATGATGCAGAAATAAAATATTCAACAGTGCAAAATTGGTATCCTGGAGACGAAAATGGTGTAGGTGGAATTTATAATTTTGTAACAAAGAGAGGAGCTTGCAGAGGAAAAAATTCAAAAATTTCTTGGACGCAAGTTGAAACAGGTTCAGCGATAACTTGGAAATACCCAAGTTGTATTTTACAGGGAGATAATTCAGTCGGAGAATTTTACTCAATTGCAATTACCAATAATCATCAAAAAGCAGACACCGGAACAAAGATGATACACTTAGGAAAAAATACAAAAAGTAAAATAATTTCAAAAGGTATTTCTGCTGGTAAAGCAGATAATATGTATAGAGGCCTTGTAGAAGTTAAAAATAAAGCTAGTAATTCCAGAAATTATACTCAATGTGATTCTTTATTGATGGGTAACAAATGTGGAGCACACACCATTCCTTATATTAAAAATAATAATTCTACTTCAACAATAGAGCACGAAGCAACAACTACAAAAATAAATGAAGAACAACTTTATTACTGCAATCAAAGAGGACTGGATCAAGAAGAAGCAGTTAGTTTAATCGTAAATGGTTTTTGTAAAGAAGTTTTACAGCAGTTGCCTATGGAATTCGCAGTTGAAGCGCAAAAACTTGTGGCAATAAGCTTAGAGGGAAGTGTAGGATAATGTTAAATATTAAAAACTTAGAAGCGAAAGTAGATAATAAGCATATTTTAAATGGCTTAAATCTTGATATTAAACCCGGTGAAGTTCACGCAATAATGGGACCAAATGGTTCCGGAAAAAGCACATTAGCAAATATATTATCAGGCAAGAACGGTTATAAGACAAAAGGAGAAATTAAATTTGACGGTCAAAATCTTAGTGAACTATCAACTGAAGAAAGAGCACAAAAAGGAATATTCCTTGCATTTCAATACCCATTAGAAATACCAGGAGTAAATACTAATGTTTTTTTAAGGACGTCACTTAATTCAATAAGAAAAGCAAGAGGTGAAAAAGAAATAGACACTTTAAGTTTTTTGAAACTAGTAAAAGAAAAATCATCCGAGCTTGGAATTGATGAGAAATTTTTATCACGTCAGTTAAATGTTGGATTTTCAGGTGGTGAAAAGAAAAAAAATGAAATTTTGCAAATGAAAATACTACAGCCCAAGCTTGCGATTTTAGACGAGACCGACTCAGGATTAGACATAGATGCGTTAAGAATTGTTGCTGACGGCGTTAACTCTTATAAAAATAAAGATAACGCTTTTTTAATTATTACTCATTATCAGAGACTTTTAGATTATATAAAGCCAGATTTCATACATGTTTTATCTAAAGGAAAAATTGTTAAGACTGGCAACGCGGAGCTTGGAATTGAATTAGAGAAAACTGGTTACACAAATTTTATTTAAATGAAAAACTTCTACAACTTTAAAGTTAATAATATTAAAGGTCTCTCTGCACAGGAAAAAGAATTTAGAAACAAAGAATTGGATCTATTTAGCAAAAATGGCTTTCCAAATAGAAGAGAAGAGGCGTGGAAGTTTACTGATCTTAATACAATACTAAGTAAAAATTTTGCTAATATCAAAAATGATTACATCTCATTAAATGAAAAAAAATTCGAATTAATTAAAGAGTTTGATCATAATTATTTATTTGTATTAGATGGAAATCTTGTTTCAAATGAATTTAAGTTTGAAGACAAAAACAAGGTTTTGATTAAAGACTACGACTATAAAAATCAAATATCTGCTAGTAATCAAAATTCCTTAAATCTACTTAATAATGCACTGGCTACAGGCGGTTATTATCTTGAAATATCTAAAGATTATAAATTTAAAAAGCCTTTAGTAGTTTACAATCATTTTTCTGAAAGCATCAAGGAACAAATTATAAGTTATAAAAACTCATTAATTCTAAATGAAAATTCAGAATTAACAATTTTCAACTATACAGATACAAACTCTAAAAATAATTTTTTTGTAAATTCTTTTGATTACTTAAAGCTTAAAAAAGACTCTAACTTAAAAAATATTTTTTTAAATAAAGAAAGATGTAATTGTTATTTTCATAGTTATCTAAAAAATGATTTAGAACAGAATACTAATTTAGATAATTATATTCTTTCCACTGGACTTAAGTTTAACAAGACCGATATAGAAATTAATTTGAATGAAGAACACGCTAAAAGTTCAATTTTTTCAGCACTAAGTCTTGGCAGTGAAGAACATCAAGAAATTAAAACCAGTATAAATCATAATTTTAAAAACTGTCAAAGTTATCAAAAAATTAAGAACGTATTAAATGATCAAAGCACAGGAGTTTACCAAGGAAAAATTTTTGTAAAGCAAGAAGCTCAAAAAACTGATGCATATCAATTAAGTAAAGCTTTACTATTAAATGACAATGCAGAATTTGATGCCAAACCAGAATTAGAAATTTATGCAGATGATGTTAAATGTTCCCATGGTTCTACATCAGGAAGCATAGATCTAAATTCAATTCATTACTTAAAATCGAGAGGGATCCCTGAAAAGGAAGCTTATCAAATGCTAATTAATGGTTTTTTATCTGAGATTTTAGAGAAATTACCTGAAAATGATTTAAAGAGATTTTTAATAAAAAAGATAGGAAGACAAATCAATGGATATTAAAAATATAAAAAAAGAATTTCCAATCTTTAAACAAAAAATTAATGGTAAGCCTTTGGTTTATTTGGACAGCGCTAATTCTTCACAAAAACCAAAAGTTGTTATAGATAAAATCTCAAGCTTTTATGAGACAGAGTATTCTAACGTTGGAAGGAGTGTCCATACTCTTGCTGTAAAAGCGACTAATAGATTTGAAGCTACTAGAGATAAAATTCAAAAATATTTAAATGCTAAACACAGAGAAGAAATAATATTTACTAAAGGCGCTACAGAAGCGATAAACCTTGTAGCTTCATCCTATGGAAAAAAATACATAAAAAAAGGAGACGAAGTATTAATCACAGAGTTAGAACATCACTCTAATTATGTGCCTTGGAATTATTTAAGAACTGATAGAGGTGCAGTTATAAAATTTGCTCAAGTTAATGAAAATGGTGATGTTCATATAGAGGAAATTAAAAAGCTTATAACAAGTAAAACTAAAATTATTGCAATCACCCATATATCAAATGTTACTGGAGCAATTTTACCAATTACGAAAATTGTAGATCTTGCAAAAGAAAAAAATATTCCAGTTCTAGTTGATGGGACACAAGGCGCACCTCATTCCGAAATTGACATGCAGAAAATGGGTTGTGATTTTTACGCAATATCTTGTCATAAAATGTATGGACCAAATGGTTTGGGCGTATTGTATATGAAAAAAAAATGGGTTGATGACTTACCTCCATATCAAGGCGGAGGTGGAATGATTAATGAGGTAAAAAAAGACAATATTACTTTTGCTGACGCCTATACAAAATTTGAAGCTGGAACAATGCAAACAGCAGAAGTAGTTGCATTTGCAGAAGCCTTAAATTTTATTCAAGACATAGGTATTAAAAAAATAGCGTCTCATGAAAATGAAATTTTGCAATATGGATTGGAAAAATTAAGAAAAAATAATTCTGTAAATATTATTGGAGATCCTCAAGAAAGAGGCTCAGTTTTGTGTTTTACTTTAAAAGGTATTCACCCTCATGACATTGCAACTATTTTAGATGATGATGGCGTTGCAATTAGAGCAGGACATCATTGTTGTCAAATATTACATGATAAACTTGGTATATCAGCAACTGCTAGGGCTTCAATTGGAGTCTACAATGATAAAGAAGATATAGATAAATTATCAGACGCAATTAAAAATTGTCAGAAAGTATTTCAGAATTAAATGGATTTAAAAGAACTATATCAAGAAATAATTTTAGATCATGGTAAAAATCCAAGAAACAAAGGTAAGTGTGATGGTTATACTAATGATGCAAAAGCTCACAATCCTTTGTGTGGCGATAAAGTTCATATTTATTTAAAATTAAATAAAAATAAAGAAATTGAAGATTTAAGTTTTGAGGGAGAGGGGTGTGCAATTTCATTGGCATCAGCGTCTATTTTAACTGAAACAGTAAAAGGAAAAGATCTATCTTTTTTAAAGAAAATAAATGAAGATTTTCTAAACATGATTAAGAATAAAGAAAAAATTACAATTAATAGTCTGTCTGAGGATCAGATAACAACAATCTCATCCTTATCTGGAGTACAAGAGTTTCCAATGAGGGTTAAATGTGCAACAATGGCTTGGCATACTTGTTTATCAGCGGTAGAGAAAAAATGAGTGAATTAAAAAAAAAAGTAGTTGAAGAAATCAAAAAGATTTATGACCCTGAAATACCGGTAAATATTTATGAACTTGGCCTTATATACAAAATAGAAATCAGTAATGAAAAAAAAGTAAATATTGAAATGACATTGACCTCACCAAACTGCCCTGTTGCTGAAAGTTTACCTAAAATGGTTAAAGACAATGTGCTAAAAATTGATGAAGTTTTTGATGTTGATTTAAAATTAGTATGGAATCCTCCATGGACTAAAGATATGATGTCAGAAGCAGCAAAATTAGAATTAAATTTATGAGCCAGCAAGTAATAAAATTAAGTACAAACGCAGCTGAGAGAATTAAAGAAATTATGTCTAAGGCAAAAGATAAAGCTATAGGTGTGAGAGTTGGTGTTAAGTCTGGTGGATGTGCGGGAATGTCTTATGTAATGGAATACGCAAAAGATATTAAACCTAATGAAGAAGTTATAGAGGAAAAGGGTGTTAAAGTTCTGATTGATCCAAAAGCAATTATGTATCTTTTAGGAACTGAAATGGATTACAAGAAAGAAAAATTTTCTTCTCAATTCATATTCAAGAATCCTAACGAAACTGAACGTTGTGGGTGTGGAGAGTCCTTCAAAATAGCTTAAAATTTAAAAAAGAATAAGGGTTGTTTTCTTTTAATTAAATTATTAATTTAATTTAGTATTATGAAAATTCCATCTTATAAAGACAAAAAATCTTTGCTAGATAAACTAAAAGCTAAGTCAAAACGAGAAGCAAACATATTTTTTTCTTTATGCGAGGAGGAAAATGAAATAATTTCTACAAAAAGATTTAAAGAAGTTTTATTAAATTCAGGTCTAAAAGCTAACGATAAAAGATTATATAATCTTTTTCAAAATTTAGATGCACATGGTGAAAAAATTGTATTTGAAGACTTTATTGAAATTATCCGAAGTTCAGAGTTGATTGTTGAAAAAGCCTTAAGAGGTGAACTATCAATACCAGACTTCACCTACTTTGCAAAAAATTTAGATAATATGTTTGATGAGGCCAAAAAAGTTGCATCAGGTGAATTAGCTTCGTATATTCCTCCTCTAGCAAATGTTGATCCAGACCAATTTGGCGTCGCAATTGTTACAACAGATGGTCAAATATACCAAAAGGGTGACAGTGAGGTTGATTTTTCAATTCAATCTATGTGTAAACCTTTTAATTATTGCTTTGCAATGGAAAAATTAGGATTAGAAAAAGTTCACCAGCATGTCGGTCAAGAACCCTCTGGTAGACAATTTGATGATCTTACCTTATTAGCTAAAACTGCTGTCGGTCAACTTAACCGAATACCTTTTAATCCAATGGTCAACGCAGGTGCTATAATGACAGCAGGTCTTATAGGTCCAGAGGAGTCACACAGTCAAAGATTGAGATATATAAGACAACAATTTGGAAGATTAATAGGGTGGTCTCCAAAAAATGAATTTGGTGCTGAGTTACCCAGATTTAATAAAAATATGGCACGACAGGAAAATTTTACAGGATATAATAATATTGCCATGGGTTATCTTTTGATGGCCACAGGTAATTTACCTCACACTAAAACTGAGCTTCATAATGATATCCATCCTGATGAAGATGAATTTGATTTTTATTCTGAACCTGCAGTAACAGAAGCTCTTAAACTTTATTTTAGCATATGTTCATTAGAGATGACCTCAGTAAATTTCGCAACAGCTGCTGCTACACTTGCAAATAGTGGTGTTTGTCCTATTTCTCAAGATCGTGTGTTAAGCCAGAAAACAGTAAGAAACTGTTTACCTGTTTTACAAACTAGTGGAATGTATAATGCCAGCGGTACATTCTTTCAACAAGTGGGATTACCAGCAAAAAGTGGAGTAGGAGGAGGAGTAATATTAGTAGTTCCAAGATTAATGGGTATATGCATTTTTTCTCCTCGTCTAGATAAACAAGGCAATAGTGTTAGAGGAATTGAAATGGCAAAAAAAATTACTTCGAAATATTTAGTTCATACTTTTGATGGTACAATGACAGATACAGATCGTCTTGATCCAAAAATACCGATCTCAAAGTGGCGCGCCAATAGTTGTGGAGAAGCTATTTGGGCCGCAAGTAACGGAAATATTAGAACCTTAGAGCGTTTAGTAAGTGAACAAAGAGATCTCCAAAATGGAGACTATGATATGAGAACACCATTGCACTTAGCATCAGCTGAAGGTCAACTAGAAGCTGTTCAATTTTTACTTAAACAAGGCGTCAAACCAATTCCTGATCGTTGGGGAGGTTATGGTTATTTTGATGCAAAAAATAATAACCACAAAGATGTTGTGAAAGAATTTGAAAAACTCGATATCAATTATACTCCAGCAACACATTTAGTTGAAGACCCAAATGGAAAAACAGATAAAATGGCGATTTATGATGATGAACTAGCAGTTATTGAATTACTATTCGCTGCTTTTGAAAATAACGTTGAGGGTGTTCGAACCTTGGTTGCAAAAGGAGTGCCCGTTCATGCAGGAGATTATGACTCTAGAACAGCTTTACATCTTGCAGCTGCTGAGGGTTGTTTGGAGGTTGTTGAGTATTTAGTCTCGCACGGACATCCGTTATTCGTTCGTGATAGATGGGGGGCCACGCCTTTAGATGAGGCTAAAAGAGAAAAGAGAAAAACAGTAATCAATTATCTTAAAGATTTTAAATAAGCCGTTTAACAGCTATAATACATTTCGTATTCAATAGGGTGTGGAGTATCTTGAAAGTTGTTTACTTCTTCCATTTTTAAGCCAATGTAAGCATCTATTTGATCATCAGTAAACACTCCACCCTCAGTTAAAAATTTTCTATCTTCATCTAATGCTACACAAGCTTGACGTAAAGATGAACATACAGTTGGAATTCCTTTGAGTTCCTCAGGGCTTAAAGCATATAAGTCTTGATCCATTGGCTTACCAGGTTTGATCTTATTTTTTATACCATCTATTCCAGCCATCAGCATAGATGCAAAAGTCAAATAAGGATTTCCAGATGCATCACCAAATCTTACCTCTACCCTTTTACCTTTTTTGCTATCACTGAATGGTATTCTACAACTTGCTGATCTATTTCTTGATGAATACGCTAATAGTACAGGAGCCTCAAAACCAGGAATTAGTCGTTTATAACTATTTGTTGAAGCATTTGAAAAAGCATTAAGCGCTCTAGCATGCTTAATGATTCCTCCGATATAGTATAAACACTCGTCGGATAATCCAGCGTATTTGTCTCCAGCGAATAAAGGTTTTTCTCCACTAAAAATTGATTGATGAACGTGCATTCCTGAACCATTATCATTCTTTACCGGTTTTGGCATAAATGTAGCTGTTTTACCAAAAGAGTGTGCTACATTGTGAACTGCATATTTATAAATTTGCATTGCATCACCTTGATTAACTAAAGTATTAAACAATGTGCCAAGCTCATGTTGGCTGGGTGCAACTTCGTGGTGATGTTTTTCAACTTTAACACCCATATCTTTCATTGCTTTTAAACATTCAGTTCTTAAATCTTGGGCGCTATCAACTGGTGGTACAGGGAAGTAACCTCCTTTGACTTTAGGCCTGTGTCCCATATTTCCATTCTCATATACTTTGCCAGTATTATAAGGCCCTTCGGTACTATCAACTTCATAACTTACTTTATTCATTTGGTTAGAGAACCTTACATCATCAAATACAAAAAATTCAGGTTCAGGGCCAAAATAAGCCTTATCTCCTATCTTGGTTTTTTTTAGATATTCCTCAGCTTTTTTTGCTGTTGAGCGTGGATCTCTCTCATAAAATGTTTTTGTGATTGGATCCATAACATCACAGAAAAGTGATAACGTGGTATGTGAAAAAAATGGATCAATAAAACTGCTAGATAAATCAGGTTTTAAAATCATATCTGACTCGTTAATTGCTTTCCAACCAGCTATAGAGGAACCGTCAAAGAAAATTCCATTGTTCAGCATATCTTCATTTACAGTCTGCAAATCCTGAGTTACGTGCTGAAGTTTACCTCTTGGATCTGTAAACCTTAGATCCACATATTCAACTTGTTTATCTTTTATATGCTTTAGAATGTCTTTTGAACTCATTTTGCCCCTATAGGATTTGTTTATTCGTTGCGAACATATATAAGGATGTTTTTTATAGTATAATTAAATATATATATCAGCTATGCATTTATCACATATCCACACTTTAGTCATATAATGAGAGAAGCAAATACTATCGATATATCCTTATTAATATTACTTGCTTTCATCTGGGGCTCTTCTTTCTTTAATATAAAGATAGCTACATATTCCTACGATCCAATAACACTCGCTCTTGTTAGAGTAATTTTTGCAAGTGTCCCATTATTAATACTATGTAAAGTTAGCAGCATCAAAATTGAAGCCTTTAGTAAAAATTGGAATTGGTACGCACTAATTGGTTTGTGTAATATTGCAATACCATTTGTTCTAATTGCAATCGGTACTGCAAAAATTAACAGCTATTTAGCTGCAATTTTAATGAGCACTACTCCTTTAAGCGGATCTATTCTTGCTCATATTTTTTTAAAAGACGAAAAATTATCTTATTTAAAATCTTTAGGAGTATTAATTGGTTTTAGTGGAATTGTATTATTATTTTTCGATAAGGTTATAATTAATACTGAGAATTATATTTACGCTTTGATTACTATACTAGGATCAACATTTTACTGTATTGGTGGTTTATTAACTTTAAAATTAAAAAATAAAAAAAATGAAAATGTAACTACATCAACGACATTATGGTCAGTAATTTTTTTATTGCCTTTTTCATTAATAATTGAGACTCCATGGGAGTCAAATCCTACTTTAGCATCTACTTTATCTTTACTATATTTAGGAGTAATTGCCACGGGATTTGCTTGGTTGATTAGATTTAGAATTTTAACAGTAAATGGCTTAGTTTTTCAAACTCAAGTGGCGTATTTAATTCCAATTTTTGGAATTATATTTGGATATTTTTTAATGGATGAGATTATTACATGGAGAGTTTTACTATCATTAGCTATAATTTTAGTAGGTATTTATATTTTTAAAAAAAACAATAAAGGTTAAAAGTTTATGGGAACAGAGTCAATCGAAGCTAGTTTTTTGTCAATATTTGCTTTAATAAGTTTTTTTATTTTTTTACTGGTAAGTAAATTTGCTCATAAAATAAAGGCAGGCGCTTTACTAGATAATGATTTTTCAAAACCCCAAGCTTTCCATGACACTCCTGTTACTCGTAGCGGTGGAATAGCTGCTATTATTTCTTTAAGTATTTTTTTTTATATTTATTACTTATTATATTCAGAGGTTTTATATAATTATATTTTTATAAGCTACTCAGTATTTATAGTTGGTTTTCTAGACGATCTGAGAATTAACATAAAACCATTAAATAGATTAATTATTATGTTACTTCTTCTATTTACATTTATTTACATATTACCCATAAAAATTCTAAATATAGATATTCCATTTTTAATTTACTTAATGTCTAACCACATGTTTTCTTCAATATTTGTGCTACTTTGTTTTTTATTTGTAATAAACGGTGCTAATTTAATAGATGGATTTAATGGTTTATTAACGATAAATTTAATTATTATAAACATTATATTAGCTTATATTAATATGAGTAACGAAAACCTAGAGTTTTCTATTTTGATAATTTCTCAAATTATTATCCTCTTATCATTTTTATTATTTAACTTTCCTAACGCAAAAATTTTCTTAGGTGATAGTGGAGCTTATACCATGGGAGCATTAGCAGGATTAAATACAATAATTACTAATAATTTAAATCCTGAAATTTCTTCATTCTTTTTTTGCACACTTTTATTTTATCTTTTTTTTGAGGTATTTTTCTCATTTCTGAGAAAACTTTCACAAAACAAATCTCCGATCTATCCAGATGATAATCATTTACATATGCTTAGTTATTATAAAATTTCTGATATTTACGGAAAAAATAAAGGTAACTATTTAAATTCAATTATAATTAATTTGTTTTACTTTATTCTTATAACACCAGGGTTGTATTTAATGTTCGATCCTCAATTGAGCAGGTATTGGTTCTTTATCTTACTGATAATTTACCTAATAATTTATTCTAGACTTTATAGTTTTACAAAAAATTAATTTGATATATAAAACAACGTTTAAGTAATGGGCAAGTGGCGGAATTGGTATACGCGCTGGTCTTAGAAACCAGTGCCGCAAGGCTTAAGAGTTCGAGTCTCTTCTTGCCCACCAAAAATTATGAAAGTAGAAGTTAAATCAAAAAAAGGACTTAGAACAATTTTGTCTGTAATAGTTGATAAAAAAAATATAAAGACAAAAATGGATGAAAGACTTAAAGAGCTCCAAAAAGAAGTTTCTTTAAAGGGTTTCAGACCAGGAAAAGTTCCTACAGAAGTAATTAAAAATCAATTTGGAAAATCTATATATGGAGAGGTAGTAGATAAGATTTTAAGAGAAACTACTACAAAAGCTATTGATGAAAAAAAATTGAAGGTTGCTGGCCAACCAAAAATTGACTTGAAACAGTTTGGTGAAGGAAAAGATCTTAATTATGAGCTACAAATAGATTGTTTGCCTAGTGTAGTTTTAAAAACTTTTGATAAGTTCAAAGCGACAAGTTTTAAAGTTAAAATTGAAGATAAAATTATTGAAGAGAAACTAAAAGATATTGCAAATCAAAACAAAAAATTTGAAGATAAAAATGAAAGTGAAAAAGCAATAAATGGAGATCAAGTTATTTTTAACTATTCAGCTACAGTTGATGGAAATAAATTTGATGGAAGTGAAGGTAAAGGGGTACAGCTTGAGTTAGGAAAAGATCTTTTTTTAAAAGGATTTGATGAGCAGCTAATTGGTGTAAAAAAAAATGATATAAAAATATTGGATGCCACACTTCCTGCAAATCATCCAAAAAAAGAGCTTGCTAATAAAAAAACAAAATTTGAATGTAAAATTTTAAATGTGAAAAAACCTAAAGCTAGTAAAATTGATGATGATTTCGCTAAATTAATGGGAGCAAAAGATATTAAAGATTTAAGATCTTTAATTGAAAAACAGATTTCAAGTCAATATTCTAAAGTGCTTAATTCGATTACTAAAAAAGAAATATTAGACCAAATTGAAAAAAATCATCAAGTTGATTTGCCTCAAAACTTAATTGATCAAGAAATTTCAATCATGACTCAAAGCCTTAAACCAGAAGAAAAAGAAAAACATAAATCTAATAATGAAAAATTAGCAAAATCTAGAATTAAGCTCGGTTTATTGCTTAATGAATATGGAGAAAAAAATAATTTAAAAGTATCAGATGATGAGGTAAGAAACGAAATTCAAAATCAAATCAAGGGAATGCCTGGACAAGAGAAAATGGTTCTTGAGTATTATCAAAAAAACCCCAGCGCCTCTCAAAGTTTAAAAGGTTCTTTGTATGAGGAAAAAATAATTGAACTAATTAAATCAAAGATTAATCTCACAACAAAAGAAATTAATACAAAAGAGGCTGAAAAAATCATAGCAGGATTTAATAAACCAAATGTAGAAACTGAGAAACGTAAAACTACATCTTCTCCAAAAAATAAGTCAAAATTAAAAAAAATTAGTAAAAAGTAATCAATAGTTGTATAAACCAGTTATGAGTCGTTATCTTGAAGAAAAAATGAATAGCTTGATACCTATGGTAGTTGAACAAACTAGCAAAGGCGAGAGAGCTTATGATATTTACTCTAGACTGTTAAAAGAAAGAATAGTTTTTTTAGTAGGTCCAGTTAATGACACAGTAGCCTCCTTAGTTACTGCTCAATTATTATTTTTAGAATCTGAAAACCCAAAAAAAGAAATTAATTTTTATATTAATAGTCCCGGTGGGTTAGTTACAGCTGGTCTTGGAATATACGATACTATGCAATATATTAATTCACCAGTTTCTACACTTTGTATAGGCCAAGCCTCATCAATGGGATCATTTCTTTTAGCAGCTGGAGAAAAAGGTAAAAGATATTCACTTCCAAACTCGAGAATAATGGTTCATCAACCTTCTGCTGGTTTTCAAGGACAAGCTACAGATATTCAAATACATGCTAAAGAAATTCTATCTCTTAAAGAAAGATTAAATAAAATCTATTCTAAACACACCGGTAAATCAGTAGAGGAAATATCAAAGGCTCTTGAGAGAGATAATTTTATGACCTCGGAAGAAGCAAAACAATTTGGTCTTATAGACTCCGTTGTGGAGAAAAGAAAATAAAACACAATATCTAGATATTCTTACAACTTCAACTTGCTAACTATCTAGCAGAGATTTATATTTGTTGTATTGATTCGTTATGTCAGAAAAAAATAATAAAAATATTTTATATTGTTCTTTTTGCGGAAAAAGTCAGCATGAGGTTAGAAAATTAATAGCTGGACCTACGGTTTTTATTTGTGATGAGTGTGTAGAGCTTTGTATGGACATCATAAAAGAGGAAAACAAAAGTTCTCTTATTAAACATCAAGATGGCGTACCTTCTCCAAAAGAGATTTGCAACGTTTTAGATGACTACGTTATAGGTCAGAAACTTGCGAAAGAAATTTTATCGGTAGCAGTTCACAATCATTACAAAAGACTAAATCACGAGACAAAAAATAATAAAGATATAGAATTATCAAAATCAAACATACTTCTAGTGGGACCAACAGGTTGTGGAAAAACCTTATTGGCGCAAACTTTAGCAAGAATTTTAGATGTACCTTTTACAATGGCTGACGCAACAACCCTTACTGAGGCTGGTTATGTTGGAGAAGACGTAGAAAACATAATATTAAAACTATTACAAGCCGCAGACTATAATGTCGAAAAAGCTCAAAGAGGAATTGTTTACATTGATGAAGTCGACAAGATAAGTAGAAAATCAGAAAATCCCTCAATAACGAGAGATGTTTCAGGAGAAGGAGTTCAGCAAGCATTATTAAAAATCATGGAGGGAACAGTTGCAAGTGTTCCACCACAAGGTGGAAGAAAACACCCCCAGCAGGAATTTTTGCAAGTTGATACTACAAATATTTTATTTATTTGTGGAGGAGCTTTCGCAGGACTAGATAAATTAATTGATAGCAGAGGCAAAGGAAGTTCAATTGGTTTTGGCGCAAAAGTAAAAAATTATAAAGAACAACCACTCTCTGAAACCATGAAATTGTTGGAACCAGAAGATTTAATAAAATATGGTTTGATACCTGAGTTCATTGGTAGGATGCCAATTATAGCGACCTTAGATGATCTTGATGAAAAATCATTAATCAAGATTCTTAAAGAACCTAAAAATTCTTTAATTAAACAGTATAAGAGATTATTTGAATTTGAGGAAGTAGAGCTAGAATTTAAAGATGAAGCTATTATTGAAATTGCGAAAAAAGCTATCTCAAAAAAAACTGGTGCCAGAGGTCTTAGGTCTATACTTGAAAGCATTCTTCTTAAAACAATGTTTGAATTACCAGATATGGAAAATGTGATAAAAGTGACTGTAGACGCAGCTTCAGTTAAAGGTGCGTCAGAACCTATCATCACTTATGGCAAAAAGTCATCAACATCAGTAGCTTGATATTAATTTGTTTCTTGAAATTAATGATTTAATAGCCATATAATAACATAATGAAAGCTACATATCTAAAACCATTATTACCTTTAAGAGATATTGTAATATTTCCCTCTATGGTAGTTCCACTTTTTGTAGGTAGAGAAAAATCAATCAAAGCTTTGCAGGAGTCAATGAAATCTGACAAGTCAATCATTCTTGTAACTCAAAAAAACTCAGAAATTGACGATCCAACCGGTAAAGATTTGTATCAATATGGCTGTATGAGCAAAGTACTGCAACTATTAAAGTTACCAGATGGAACAGTGAAGGTTTTAGTTGAAGGAGAAAAAAGAATTAAAATTGTTAAACACAATGAAGAGAAAAGTGATTTTTTAACTTGCGAAGTAGAGGTTGTAGAAGATAAAAATGACAGTAAAGATCTTGATCAATTAGCTTTTGGTTTAGTTAAAAAATTTGAAAGATTACAAATTTTAAATAAAAAAGAGTTAAATGACTCGTCAATTAATTTAAAAAATTCAAAAAACACCTCACAAATAGCAAATAATATTTCTTCAAATTTAAATATTCAAATATTTGAAAAACAAGAACTTTTAGAAATTATAGACCTAAAGAAGAGACTAGAAAAAATACATCAAATAATTGAAAAAGAAACTAGTGTTCTTTCAGTTGAGAAAAAAATTCGTGGAAGAGTAAAAAATCAAATGGAAAAAACCCAAAGAGAATATTATTTAAACGAGCAGTTAAAAGCCATTCAAAAAGAACTTGGAGAGATAGATGAAGGTAAAGATGAATTAACATCTCTATCTAAATCTATTTCTGATGCAAAAATGCCAAAACACGCAAAGGAAAAATGTTTGTCAGAGTTAAAGAAATTAAAATCGATGAGCCCTATGTCAGCCGAAGCCACTGTAGTAAGGAACTATCTTGATTGGATGACGGAGCTTCCATGGTCAAATAAATCGAAAATAAATACGGATCTTAACAACGCTCAAAAAATACTTGATGAAGACCACTACGGTTTAGATAAAGTAAAAGAACGTATTATTGAGTTCTTAGCAGTACAAAAAAGAATACAAAAAATGAAAGGTCCAATTTTATGTTTAGTAGGCCCACCAGGCGTAGGAAAAACATCGCTTGGAAAGTCTATAGCAAAAGCTACTAATAGAAAGTTTATAAGAATTTCACTTGGAGGCATTAGAGACGAAGCAGAAATTAGAGGTCATAGGAGAACTTACATTGGTTCATTGCCTGGAAAAATAATCCAGATGATGAAAAAAGCTGGAACTAAAAATCCGCTTTTTTTGTTAGATGAAATTGATAAAGTTGGAAACGACTATAGAGGTGACCCATCTTCTGCATTATTAGAAGCTTTAGATCCGGAGCAAAACAAAGAATTCAACGACCATTATTTAGAAGTAGATTACGATTTATCAGACGTAATGTTTGTTACAACTGCAAACACACTTAATATTCTTCCTCCTTTGTTAGATAGAATGGAAGTTATTAGATTATCTGGATACACTGAAGATGAAAAAGTAAATATCTCGCAAAAATATTTAATACCTAACCAAAGTAAAAATAATGGTTTAAAAGATGATGAATGGTCTATTGACGAAAACATAAACAGAAAAATTATAAGACATTACACAAGAGAGTCTGGTGTAAGAAATCTTGAGAGAGAAATTTCAAAAATTGCAAGAAAATTAGTTAAAAAAATTGATAACAACGAAAAAATTAACAATCCAATTAACGACAAAGATCTTAAAAATTTACTTGGTGTAGAAAAATTTAATTACGGGGAAATTGAGGCTGAAAATAGAATTGGTGTGGTTACAGGTTTAGCTTGGACTGAAGTTGGAGGTGAAATTTTAAAAATTGAGTCAGCAGTTATGCCCGGCAAAGGCAAAATGCAAATAACAGGAAAATTAGGTGATGTAATGCAAGAGTCAGTAAAAGCCGCTAAATCTTACATTAGGTCAAAAAGTTTAGAGTATGGAATTATTCCTCCAATTTTTGATAAAAAAGATTTTCATATACATGTACCCGAAGGTGCGACGCCTAAAGATGGACCATCTGCTGGTATAGGAATGGTAACTTCAATTATCTCAGCTATTACCGAAATTCCTGTAAATAAAAATGTAGCCATGACGGGTGAGATAACATTAAGGGGATTGGTGTTACCTATTGGGGGTTTAAAAGAAAAGCTTTTAGCTGCTCACAGAGCAGGAATCAAAAAAGTTTTAATTCCAATCGAAAATAAAAAAGATTTAGTAGAAGTTCCAAAAACAGTTTTAGATTCAATAGAGATAATTCCGGTGAAAAATGTTGATGAAGTTTTAAAAGTGGCGTTAACAAAACCTTTAAAGAGAGTTGAGTGGGTTGATGTTGACCAGTTATCTAAAAAAGAAAAGTTAAAAAAAGAGTTAAGCACTCATTAAAGAAAATTAATCCAACCAATCAGAATATTTATTAAAATTATCAGAAATGTAATTTGGTAAATATTTACTTTCTAATTTTTTTAGTGTTGATTTTCCTGTCCATTTATTTTTTTTTTGGTCAGCTTTATAGTCGTAAATAATTCTTCTTTCAGAAATAAATTTTCTTATATCATTTATTTGTAAGCCACTTTTTTCAAATTCATAATGATGAGCAAAATTAAGCAATTTTTTTTCAAGTTGTTCTGGTGTTTTTAAACAAGTAAAATGCCAGCCTCCATTTTTTATAAACTTAAGATTTGAATATTTTTTTTTTGATAAATAAGAGTCTATCCTCCATATCGGGTAATTTTTACCTTTTATATTTCTAAGCCATTGAGGAGATAAAAAATTTTTTTTTTTGATTGCTCTTGTTCCTTGCCATAAAAAATCCTCATAAACTAAATTAAGTTTATAATAAAATATTTTTTGCTCAAATATAATTATATTATTATTTATTGATTGAAAATTTAAGTTTTCAAGATTAGGAATTTCATCTAGATCGCTTATCAAAATTAAGTCTTCATCTAATGCTTCTGTTAAACCTTTTGATAAACATTCTCTCTGATAATAATCTCTTGCCATTCCATTCAGAATAAGTTTCTCACCTTTCTTTTCATTGGAATCTTTTAGATCTATTTCGAGAATATTTTCAGGTTGCTGGTCAACAACAATATATGTTATTTTATTTTTAAATTTTTTAAAGTTATTAATGTCAAAATTTAATTTTTTTTTAGCACCATTATGAGTATATGTAGCCTCAGTTATAACAAATTTTTTGACATATTTGTCTAGAAAATTTAGCCTTAAGTCTAAAAGTAAGTCTTCATCAAAATACATAAAGCAATCAAAGATATTCATGATATTTGAGTTATAATAAAATATAATATAAGTAAATATTAATTAAAAATTTCAATGAAAAAGAAAATAGTTATAACTGGTGGTTTAGGATATATTGGTACTGAGTTATGCAAACTATATTCTGGAGTAAGCTGGCATCACCATATTATAGTTATAGATAATAGATTTATATCAGAAAGAGTTAATCAAATTCGTAATTGGAATATGGAGTTTATCCAAGGTGATATTTTGAATAAAAATTTGATTTCTCCATATTTGAAGGATGCAGACATTGTCCATCATTTAGCAGGAATTACAAAAGTCCCTAGAACAAAAAGTGAGTCTTCGGAAGCGCATGATAAAAAAATTAAAGAAGTTGGCGAAATAGGCACACAAAATATTTTAGATATTGTGAGCGATAAATGTAAAATAATATTTCCTTCAACTCATGTAGTTTACGAAGGTATTAATGAGGTAAAAAAAGATATCAAGGAAGACGAAGATACAAAACCTGTTTTATCTTACTCATCATCAAAAGCAGTAAATGAAAAACAGCTTAAGGACTCAGGGAAAAATTATATAATTTTAAGACTTGGATCTGTTTACGGTTATTCAACAGACTCCATGAGGATTGATATAATGCCAAATCTGTTTTCAAAAATTGCATCTCAAAACGGCACTCTAAACTTATTTGCTGGAGGAAGACAAATCAAAAGCTTAGTTCCTCTGATAGATGTTGCAAGATGCTTTAAATTTATGGAAGAAAAAGAGGAAATTAATTCAGAGATATTTAACTTAACCAAAGATACTCTTACCGTTAAAGATGTTGCAGAAATTTGTAAAAAACATAATCCCAAAATTACTTTAAAAGAAACTAATGATGAAGTTCCTAATCTTGGATTTTCTCTATCGAATGAAAAATTATTAAATACAGGTTTTGATTTTCTTTACAACTTAGATCAAAATATTAAAGAGATGATACAAAAATGGTCTAAACAAAATTTAATTAAAGATTTAGAGCATGTCAAAGACGGAGAAAATTTATTTATTGATAATAGAGGTGTCATTAGCAATCATGAACTAACCGAACCAATAAATTTGATTGGAATGATCGAGTCAAAAAAGGGCACGATGAGAGCAAATCATTATCATCCTCAACAAGAGCAAAAATGTTTATTTACCAAAGGACAAATTATAGAAATTTTTCAAGATATAATTAATCCAAATGCTCCAAAAATTACTCAAGTTGTAAATGCGGGTCAGTTATCAATTATCAAACCAAATGTTGCTCACACAATGGTTTTTTCAAAAGATACAACATTTTTAAATCTTGTAAGAGGCGAAAGAGATCATGAAAATTATGGAATAACTCATACAATTAGACATAAGTTTGTAGATGAAAAGGAAAAAAATTTATTACTTGATTGTTATAAATTTGAATGTAGATCTTGTGGAAACTCAAACTTAAAAAGAGTTGTTTCATTAGGGTATCAACCATTAGCAAATAATTTAATAAAAAATAAAGATGAAAAATATGATCTTTATCCTTTAGAAGTAAATTATTGTGAAAAATGTCATAATTGCCAACTTTCAGTTGCTGTAGATCCAAAAAAGATGTTTTCAAATTATCTTTATACCTCTTCAACATCAAAAGTTTTTAGATCGCATTTTATCGAGGCTGCAAAAAAATATTCTAAAGAATTAAAATTAAATAAAAAAAAATCTTATATTATAGATATTGGCAGTAATGATGGCGTTGCGTTAAAACCTTTTTTGGATTTAGGATTTAAAAAAGTGCTTGGAGTTGAACCAGCTAAAAATTTAGCTAAACTTGCAAATAAAAACAAAGTTAAAACATTTAACGGTTTTTTAGAGAAAAAAAATTTAAAAAAAATCAATAAAAACGCAGATTTGATTTTAGCCTCAAATGTGTTTGCTCATTCAGATAAATTAAAAGAAATGGCTGAATGTATGTTAAGTTTATTAAGCAGAAAAGGGACTATAGTTATAGAAGTTCAATACTTAATGAATACACTTAAAGATTTAACTTTCGACAATATATATCACGAACACTATAACTACTGGTCGTTAACATCATTAATTTACTTTTTTAATCAGTTTAAAGCTAAAATTTTTAGGTCAGAAAAAGTAAATACTCATGGAGGATCAATAAGAGTTTATATAAAAAAAGATAAAAAAATTAAAGTTGAGCAAAGTGTAAAAAAAATGCTTAAGGAAGAAGAAGATTTTGGAATTAAAGATTTTAAAACTTATAAAAATTTTGGAGACAAAGTTTACAAAATAAGAGAAAATGTTTTAAAAAATATAAAAAAACTTAAAGATAAAAATAAGCCAATTATTGGTTACGGAGCCCCAGCCAAAGCAACAACTGCTTTGAATTTTTTTGGTATTTCTAATGAAATTGATTTTATTGTAGAAGATAATAAATTAAAACATAATAAGTTAATTCCAGGAGTAAAAATACCTATAAAAAATAAATCAAAAATAAAAGACAAAAAAAATATACTGTTAGTGCTGGCTTGGAATTTTTATAATGATATTAAAAAAAATAATAAAGATTTGTCTGAAAATTTTGTTAATATTAAAGAGTTAGAGTCTAGTAATTAGAAATTAAATTTTTCCAAATTTCAAACAAGTTTCTTATACTTTCAAAAAAGTAATCAATATAAAATTCCGTAAAAGGCAATTTTTGTACTACAAAGTCTTCAAAGAAATATAGACCTCTAGATAGAACTATAACTATCACTACCAACAACAATAATGAATTATAAAATCCTAAAGAGACTTTTTCATTAGATGAAGTTTTTTTCACTTCTTCACCACCAAGTTTTATACCATGTTTTTTTGCTAAGTATTCTGGAGAGTACAAATCTATTTCTCTAGACTTTCTAACAGAAGTTTTTTTTACTTTTTTTGCCTTTTGTATTTTTGGTTGAACTTGTTTAGGTTTTGAAGCTATCTTTTTGATGTTATTAATTGGCTCAGTATTATTAATTTCATTTACAGGAAATTGTTTCCATTTCAGGCCACAAGAACCACACTGAACCATTCGTCCAGCAGCTGGTATAGAATTATTCGGGAGAGAAAATTTTTTTAGACCACAATTACAAGTTATAATCATAATTTTACAATAATACTGATATTTATCGAAATTACATCAGTATTTAAATACTTTTTTACTTTATAAAGTTTTTATTGTATATCTCGGTTTTATTTAATAGGGCGGTTAGCTCAGTTGGTAGAGCATCTCGTTTACACCGAGGGGGTCATAGGTTCGAGTCCTTTACCGCCCACCATTAAATGCTTGAACTGTGGGGGTGTAGCTCAGTTGGTTAGAGCGCCTGCCTGTCACGCAGGAGGTCGCGGGTTCGAGTCCCGTCACTCCCGCCACTAGTTGATAATCATTTTCATCTAGAAAGTTGAAAACAAACATTAATCCATCAACAAAAATGCTTCCTTCTGTCCTGTACTCTTTAATGAGAAATGTTATAAGTAATCATTGTTAATATAAGAATCCTTAAACTACGGTATTAAGGTAGGTATTAATAAAAAAAACATGATTTATAATTTTTTATCTGAATATTTATCAATAATAATATTTTTATTTATAGCTTTATTTTTAAGCATTGGATTTATTGTTGCAAATTTCTTAGCATCTCCATCTAACCCAGATCCAGAAAAATTATCTGCTTATGAGTGTGGTTTCGAAGCTTTTGATGACTCAAGAATGGAATTTGACGTTAGATTTTATTTAGTAGCAATACTATTTATTATATTTGATTTGGAAATAGCATTCCTTTTTCCTTGGGCTATTTCTTTAGGAGGGATAGGTCCAACAGGTTTTTGGTCGATGATGTTTTTTTTAGGAGTTTTAACTATTGGTTTTATATATGAGTGGAAAAAGGGTGCACTAGAATGGGAATAAAAATGAATTTAAATTCTGATAAACAAAAACAAATTCCAGAGGAATTCAAAGATTTGGCAAAAGATTTTGCAGAAAAAGGATTTATAACTACTTCAAGTGATAATTTAATTAATTGGGCTAGGACAGGCTCTTTACACTGGATGACATTTGGACTTGCTTGTTGTGCTGTAGAAATGATGCAAACTTCAATGCCAAGATATGATCTTGAAAGATTTGGTGCTGCGCCACGAGCTTCACCGAGGCAATCAGATGTGATGATTGTAGCAGGAACTTTAACAAATAAAATGGCTCCAGCTCTTAGAAAAGTTTACGATCAAATGCCAGAACCAAGGTACGTTGTATCAATGGGAAGTTGTGCTAATGGAGGAGGATATTACCATTACTCTTATTCAGTTGTAAGAGGATGTGATAAAATTGTACCAGTAGATATTTACATCCCAGGCTGCCCACCATCAGCTGAAGCCTTGTTATATGGGATTTTACAACTTCAAAAAAAAATAAGAAGAGAAGGTTCTTTAAAAAGATAAAATGATTTTAAATCTTCAAAAAATTGAAAAATTAATTAATTCAGAACTCTCAAGTAAAATAAAAAACTCATCTATTGAAAACGAGGAATTACTCATTGAGACTGATGAAAATGATTTAATTGATGTAGTTCAATTTTTAAAATCAAATGAAAACTGCAGGTTTAAACAACTAATTGATATTGCTGGGGTAGATTATCCAGAAAATGAAAAAAGATTTGAATTAGTTTATCTCTTTTTATCTCATGAGCATAATTTAAGAATTAAAGTTTTAATCAAATTTCAAATTAATCAACCAATAAATTCTTTAACTAAAATTTTTCCATCAGCTAATTGGATGGAAAGAGAAGTTTTTGATATGTACGGAATTAAATTTAAAAACCATCCTGATTTAAGAAGAATTTTGACTGATTATGGGTTTAAAGGACATCCTTTGAGAAAAGATTTTCCTTTAACCGGCTTTAATGAAGTTAGGTATAGCGAGAAAGAAAAAAAAGTTATTTATGAGCCGGTTAAGCTTGAGCAAAATTATAGAAATTTCGATTTCGAGAGCCCTTGGGAGGGAACTAACTATATTAAAGAAATAAAAAACTTGGAAAAAGATGGCAAAAAAAACTAAATCATTAAGTCTAAACTTTGGGCCACAGCATCCTGCGGCACACGGAGTTTTAAGATTAATTTTGGAATTAGACGGAGAAATTGTTGAGAAAGCTGATCCACATATAGGCCTTCTTCATCGAGGAACAGAAAAATTAATAGAGCAAAAAACTTATACCCAAGCCTTACCTTATTTTGACAGGTTAGATTACGTAGCACCTATGAATCAAGAGCACGCCTTTGCTTTGGCAGCTGAAAAACTGCTGAATGTTGAAGTCCCTATAAGAGCTAAATACATTAGGGTGATATTTTGTGAAATTGGAAGAATTTTAAGTCATATTCTAAATGTAACCACACAAGCCTTAGATGTAGGAGCTTTAACTCCCTCTTTATGGGGTTTTGAAGAAAGAGAAACTTTAATGACTTTTTATGAAAGAGCATCTGGTTCAAGACTACACGCAAATTATTTTAGAACCGGAGGAGTTCACAAAGATATACCAATGAAACTTGTGGAAGATATTGAAAAATTTTGTAAGTCGTTTCCGAAAATAATTGATGATCTGGAGAGCTTACTTACTGATAACCGTATTTTTAAACAACGTAATGTTGAAATAGGTATTGTTTCAAAGCAGGAGGCACTTGATCATAGTTTTTCTGGCGTAATGTTGAGAGGTTCCGGAATTCCATGGGATCTAAGAAGATCACAACCTTATGAAATTTATAAAGATTTAGACTTTAAAATTCCAGTTGGAAAAAACGGTGACTGTTACGATAGATATCTTTGTAGAATTGAGGAAATGAGAGAGAGTATAAAAATTATTCTTCAATGTATTGAGAGACTGCCGAAAGGTCCAGTCATATCTATTGATAATAAAGTTTCTCCTCCTAATAGAGATGATATTAAACAATCAATGGAGGCACTAATTCACCATTTCAAATTATTTACTGAAGGTTATAGAGTTCCTAAGGGAGATGTTTATACGGCAGTAGAAGCTCCGAAAGGTGAGTTTGGTGTTTATCTAATATCTGACGGTAGTAATAAACCCTATAGATGTAAAATAAGAGCTCCAGGATTTTCTCACTTGCAAGCAATGGATTACCTTATTCGTGGCCACATGTTGGCTGATGTGCCTGCTGTGCTCGGTTCACTAGACATAGTTTTTGGAGAGGTAGATAGATGAGTGTAAAAAAAATTCATGACAATCAACCAAAAGAATTTAAATTTTCAGATGAAAATTTTAAAAAGGTTGAAGAAATTTTAAAAAGATATCCAGAAAAAAATAAGAAAAGTGCAGTCATGCCTTTACTTTATTTAGCTCAAAGACAAAACGATAATTGGATTCCTTTGGCAGCAATGAAGTACATAGCAAATTACTTAGCTATGCCTTACATATCAGTCTATGAAGTTGCCACTTTTTATACAATGTATAACCTTGCACCAGTAGGAAAACATTTTATACAGGTATGCACAACAACTCCTTGTTTGCTCAGAGGTGCTGATAAAATAGTAAAATTATGCAAAGAAAATATTTCTCCAAATGAAAACGAAATTTCAAAAAAAGGAAATTGCTCTTGGATGGAAGTGGAGTGTCTTGGAGCGTGCGTCAGTGCCCCTATGGTCCAAATAAACGATGATTACTATGAAGACTTAGATGAAAAAAGTACAAAAGAAATACTTATTTCTTTAATAAACGATAAACCTTTAAAGCCTGGCTCATATCGTGGAAGAAAAAATACTTCTCCAGAAAAAATTTTAATCAGCAATGAGGAAAAACATGCTTAAAAAAGAAAATAGAATATTTAAAAATCTTTATAATGAATTTGGTTGGGATATTGAAAATTCATTAAAGCGTGATGATTGGAAAAATACTAAAGATCTAATTAACAAAGGCCGTGAATGGATTATTAATGAAGTAAAAACTTCTGAACTAAGAGGAAGAGGTGGAGCAGGTTTTTCAACTGGTTTAAAATGGTCATTTGCTCCAAAGGAAGTTGGTTCACGGCCACACTATTTAGTAATTAATGCAGATGAGTCCGAACCCGGTACATGCAAGGATAGAGATATTTTAAGATTTGAACCTCAAAAATTAATAGAGGGATGTTTAATTGCAGGTTACACAGTTAATGCCCATGTTTGTTACATATATATAAGAGGAGAATATCTTAACGAAGGAAAACGACTACAAGAAGCTATTGATCAAGCATATGCAAAAAATTTTTTAGGGAAAAATGCCTGTGGCTCTGGATGGGATTTTGACATTCATATTCATTATGGAGCAGGAGCATACATTTGTGGTGAGGAAACTGCTTTATTGGAGAGTATTGAAGGTAATAAAGGTCAACCAAGATTAAAACCACCTTTTCCAGCGTTAGTTGGTTTGTATGGGTGTCCCACAATAGTAAATAACGTGGAAACAGTTGCTGTGGTACCTACAATTTTAAGAAGAGGCGGTAAATGGTTTGCTTCAATAGGAAGACCTAAAAACACTGGAACTAAAATATTTTGTATTTCAGGAAATGTAAATGCTCCATGCAACGTCGAGGAAGAAATGGGAGTTCCTCTTAAAGATTTAATAGAAAAACATGCGGGAGGGGTAGTTGGAGGATGGGATAATCTTCAAGCAGTTATACCTGGTGGTTCATCTATGCCTTTATTGCCAAAAAAAGTTTGCGATACGTTAACAATGGATTTTGATACTTTAATTGAAAATAAAAGTGGATTAGGTACCGCAGGGATAGTAGTTATTAATAAAGATCAAGATATTGTTGAGTGCATGGCTAGAATTGCTAGGTTTTATAAACACGAAAGTTGCGGTCAATGTACTCCATGCAGAGAAGGATCAGGTTGGATGTGGAGAATTTTAGATAGAGTTGTGAAAAGAAAAGCAACTTTTAGCGACATAGATCTACTTTCTGATGTAACTAAACAAATTGAAGGTCATACTATTTGCGCTTTTGGAGAGGGATCAGCTTGGCCAGTTCAAGGTTTATTAAGACATTTTAGAAAAGAGGTAGAAAGCCGTTGCAGAGAGGAACCTTTGATAAAGAAAAAATTGAATAATCCATACTTAGTGGATCAACATTTATTAGAGAACAAAAATGCCTAAAATCACAATAAATGGAAAAGAAATTGAGTTTGAAAAAGGAATGACAGTTCTTCAAGCCTGTGAGTTAGCTGATGTTGAAATTCCAAGATTTTGTTATCACGAAAAACTTTCAATAGCAGGAAATTGTAGGATGTGTTTGGTTGAAATGGAGAAGTCACCTAAACCAATCGCATCTTGTGCTATGCCAGCCGTAGAAGGAATGAAAATAAAAACAAACTCGACTTTAGTGGAAAAGGCTAGGAAAGGTGTCATGGAATTTTTATTAGCTAATCATCCACTAGATTGTCCCGTGTGTGATCAAGGTGGAGAGTGTGATTTACAAGACCAATCAATGTATTACGGAGTAGATAAATCAAGATTTATCGAAAATAAAAGAGATGTAAAAGAAAAATATATGGGACCTTTGATTAAAACCCAAATGACAAGATGCATTCACTGTACAAGATGTGTGAGATTTGCAACAGAAGTAGCTGGAGTTCCAGAAATAGGTGCTATTGGCAGAGGTGAAAATATGGAAATAACGACTTATTTGGAAAAATCCATGGAGTCAGAGTTGTCTGCTAATGTTATTGATTTGTGCCCTGTCGGAGCACTTACATCTAAACCTTATGCTTTTGAAGCAAGACCATGGGAGCTTAAAAAGACCGAAAGTGTGGATGTGATGGATGCAGTAGGTTCAAACATAAGAGTTGATACTTACAATTGGGAAGTAAAAAGAATTTTACCGAGATTAAATAATGAAATTAATGAGGAGTGGATATCTGATAAAACAAGATATTCTTGTGATGGTTTATTAAAGCAAAGATTAGATGTTCCGTATATTAAAAAAAACAATAGATTACAAAAATCTTCCTGGGATGAAGCTTTAAATCTTTTAGTTGATAAAATAAATTCAGTTCAACCAAATGAAATAGCTGGCCATATTGGTGATATGATTAATATGGAAAACGCTCTGAGCTTCAAAAACTTCTTCAAATTGCTAAAAAGTGAAAATTTGGAGTTTAGAGAAAAAAATTTTTACATAAATTCAGACGAAAAAATGAACTATATTTTTAATTCTTCAATAGCAGGAATTGAAGACACAGATTTAATTTTATTAGTTGGAACTAACCCAAGACATGAAGCTTCAATTTTAAACGCCAGAATAAGAAAAACATTTGTACAAAAAAAAATCCCAATTTTCTCAATAGGAAATCCAGGTGACTTAACTTATGAATATAAAATAATTGGAGATAGCACTGAAGATATTAAAAAAATTGTAAATAAAGAAAATGACTTTTCTCAAAAACTTTTATCAGTAAAAAAACCAATAATCATTATTGGAGAGTCAGCTTTAGAGCTTAAAAGTGGGGGATATATATTTGAAGAATTTAAAAAATTTTTAATAAAAAATAATTTAATTAATGAAAACTGGAATGGATTAAATATACTTGCACAAAATGCATCAACAGTCGGTCTTTTAGATTTAAAAATCATAAAAGATAAAAAAGAGAAATTTTCATCTTTTTTTGACGATTTAAAAAATGGAAAATTCAAACTTTTGTATCTTTTAGGCTCTGATAATTTAGAATTTAAAAAAAACGATGAATTCGTTGTTTATCAAGGTAGCCATGGAGATAGAGGCGCTGAAATTGCAGATTTAATTTTACCAAGCGCAACATATACTGAACAAAATGGTTTGTACGAAAATCTTGAAGGAAGAATACAAGAATGTAAAAAAGCATCTTACCCAATTGGAGAAGCTTCTGAAGATTGGAAAATCTTCAATAGAATTATCAAAAAATTAAACTTAAAAGTTAAGACACTTAATTTTGATGATCTTAGAAAAGAAGTTTTAAAAACTGTTCCCAATTTTTCGAAAATAAATGAAATACCAAAAAAATCACCAATTAAAACAAATAATATTGAAACAATTTTTTATAACGAGAAGATTTTTGTAAGAGAGCTCGATTATTACTATACGAACTCTATTTCACGCTCTTCAAAAACAATGAGTGAGTGTCGTCAAATTCGTCAAAAAATTAAAAAAAATGGGACAAATAATTAATGATGGAGTACGTGCAAATTTTAGGTAACGAGGCTTATAAAATTTTATTTTTAATAGTGCCAGTACTAGTTTCAGTGGCCATGATTGTTTGGTTGGATAGAAGAGTATGGGGATTAGTGCAAAAAAGGAAAGGACCAAACGTTGTTGGCCCGTTTGGTTTGCTACAAACATTAGCTGATGCGTTAAAATATATTTTTAAAGAAATAATTATTCCAGCTAGTGCCAATAAAGTGGTATTTATTCTTGCTCCCATTGTAACAATGACTTTAGCTTTAGTTGCTTGGGCAGTTATTCCAATGAGTGAGGAATTAGTATTGTCTGATATTAATGTCGGTGTGTTATATTTATTTGCTGTTTCCTCTTTAGGTGTTTACGGCATTATAATGGGTGGATGGGCCTCAAATTCCAAATATCCATTTTTAGGCGCTATAAGGTCTGCAGCTCAAATGGTCTCCTATGAAGTTTCTATCGGAATAATAATTATTAACGTTTTATTGTGCGTCGGGTCGCTAAACTTAAAAGATATTGTCTTGGCGCAACAAGAACTATGGTACGTAATTCCTCTTTTTCCAATGTTTGTGATTTTTTTTATATCCGCATTAGCAGAGACTAATAGACCTCCTTTTGATTTACCCGAAGCCGAAGCAGAATTAGTAGCTGGGTATCAAACCGAATATTCTGGGATGATGTATGCTATGTTTTGGCTTGGCGAATATGCAAATATTCTTTTAATGTGTGCAATGGGTTCTATCCTTTTCTTAGGTGGTTGGTTGCCTATAATTGATATTTATCCAATTAATTTAATACCAGCACCAGCCTGGATGATTTTAAAAATATTATTCCTATTTTTCTTATTTGCTTTAATAAAAGCAATAGTACCAAGATACAGATATGATCAACTGATGAGACTAGGATGGAAAATATTTCTTCCATTTTCTTTAGTATATTTAGTTTTAACTGCAAGTTTTTTGTTTTATTTTGATAAATTACCAAAAGGGAACTTTTAATGACTCTAAGCAGGATATTTAAAACTATTTTTTTAGTTGAGTTTATCAAAGGTTTGTTGATGGCCATAAAAGAAATGTTTAAAAAATCTAAAACCGTGAATTATCCTTTTGAAAAAGGACCAATAAGCCCCCGTATGAGAGGAGAGCATGCTTTAAGAAGATATCCAAATGGTGAGGAAAGATGTATAGCCTGTAAACTTTGTGAAGCAGTTTGTCCTGCCCAAGCTATTACAATCGAGTCAACTGAAAGAGCAGACGGCAGCAGAAAAACAACAAGATATGATATCGATATGTTGAAATGTATTTATTGTGGTTTATGTCAAGAGTCGTGTCCTGTAGAAGCAATAGTTCAAGGACCAAATTTTGAATTTGCAACTGAAACAAGAGAAGAGCTTTATTACAATAAAGAAAAACTACTAGACAACGGTGACAGATGGGAGTCGGTCTTGGCTAAGAATATTAAGCTGGATAAACCATATAGATAAATGTTAGCTCATTCTGTATTTTTTTATTTTTTTTCAGTTATAGCTATTTTTTCATCCCTAATGGTAATCACATCAAGAAGCACAATTAATTCAGTATTTTTTTTGATCCTAGATTTTATATCAGTCGGATGTCTATTTATAATGGTTGGTGCTGAATTTCTAGGCATGATTATTTTGATTGTTTATGTTGGAGCTGTAGCAGTTTTATTTTTATTTGTAGTAATGATGCTTAACGTAGCTGAACAAAAACAATCTTGGTTTATTGGAAAAAAATCAAATCATATTCCAATTGGATTAATAGTAAGTGTTTTAATACTTTTAGAGCTATTAGTAGTAGTCGGTGGCTGGAAATTTAAAAGTGATGTTATGTCGATTAGCAACTTAAATTTATCAGACATTTCAAATACACATCAGTTAGGTTTAGTTATGTACACTGATTATATTTTATATTTTCAATTAGCTGGAGTGATACTTTTATTATCAATGATTGGAGCTATTCTTTTAACTTTTAGACAAAGAAAAGGAGTAAAAAAACAAAGTTATTTTAATCAAATTTCCAGAACTCCATCATCATCAATTGAGCTTAAAGATATAGAGAGTAATAAAGGGGTAAAAATTGATGATTGAAATTGGACTAGGTCATTACTTATCTCTAGGTGCAATAATATTTTTTCTTGGCGTAATTGGCATTTTCTTAAATAGAAAAAATGTAATAGTAATATTGATGTCTATTGAATTAATATTGTTATCAGTAAATATAAATCTAATATCATTCTCAATTTTCTCTGGAGATATAGTTGGACAAATATTCACAATGTTAATTTTGACGGTTGCTGCTGCAGAAGCAGCAATAGGATTAGCAATAATTGTTATTTATTATAGAAACAGAGGCTCTATAAGAGTTGAAGATATCCATGGAATGAAAGGATAAATGGAGCACGCTGTAATTTTTTTACCCTTGGTTGGATCTATACTAGGCTTTTTAGGAAAATCTTTAAGTAAATATTTTTCTGAGATTACTACGAGTTTATTTGTAAGTATTTCGGCTGTGTTTTCAATAATTTTGTTTTGGAACGGAATTCAAAATAATACATATGGAAATTTTACAATATTTGAATGGATTACTTCAGGAAATTTTGTTGCTAATTGGTCAATAAATATTGACCCTTTAAGTTCAGTGATGCTTGTAGTTGTTACTTTTGTTTCAGCTCTGGTACATATTTATTCCATCGGCTACATGAGCCATGATCCACACAAACCAAGATTTATGTCTTACTTATCATTATTTACATTTTCAATGTTAGTTCTTGTTGTATCAGATAACTTTCTGCAATTATTTTTTGGATGGGAGGGAGTAGGGCTATGCTCGTATCTATTAATTGGTTTTTGGTATAAAAAAGAAAGTGCAAATAATGCAGCAATTAAAGCTTTTATTGTTAATAGAGTAGGTGATTTTGGTTTAGCGATCGGAATTTTTCTAATATTTTTTTATTTTGGTACGATAAATTTTCAAGAAGTCTTTAACTTAGCTCCACAATTTATTGAAAAAAAATTAGTTTTTTTTGGTTTTGAGACAACTTTAATCACATTGATTTGTTTATTCTTATTTATTGGAGCAATGGGTAAATCAGCTCAATTTTTATTACATACTTGGTTACCTGATGCCATGGAAGGGCCTACGCCAGTTTCAGCTCTCATACACGCAGCTACAATGGTAACAGCCGGTGTGTTTTTAGTCGTAAGATGTTCTCCGTTGTTTGAGTATTCTCAAACTGCTTTGAATCTAGTTACAATAATTGGAATGATTACAGCAATTTTTGCAGCGTCTGTTGCTCTTGTTCAGAATGATATAAAAAAAATAGTTGCTTACTCAACTTGTAGCCAATTAGGTTACATGTTTTTTGCTGCAGGTGTGGGTGCGTATCATGTAGCAATGTTTCATTTATTTACTCATGCTTTTTTTAAAGCTTTATTATTTTTAGGTTCTGGATCTGTGATTCATGCGTTTAAAGATGAACAAGATATAAGGAATATGGGTGGCGTGAGAAAAAAACTTCCTTATACATATGTTTTCATGTTGATAGGAACTTTGGCCTTGACTGGATTCCCTTTTTTGTCTGGTTTTTACTCTAAAGACGCAATTATTGAATTTGCTTACTTAAGAAATACTTCTTTAGGAGATTATGCAGCAACTATTGGAATTTTTACAGCTTTTTTGACCTCAATTTATTCTTGGAGATTATTTTTTAAAACATTTCATGGTCCATACAATAATTTAAAAGTACCAATCAATGAAACTAATG
>CACCID010000005.1 GCA_902545945.1 uncultured Pelagibacteraceae bacterium
AATTAAAATAAGAAATATTCTTTATTATCATTTTAAGTTTTTATTATTAAAGTTTTTTGCTTTTTTATCATCAGATTTTAAATCTTGTTTTAATTCCTCATACTCCTTCATTTTTCTTTTCATAAATTCAATTGTTAACTTGGTTCTAAATGCAATTCCCTTAGGAGTTAAAACATATTGCATATATTTAACTTTATCCTTTTTTCTGCTAAAATTTCTTATTTTAAGAAGTCCTTTATCTTTGAGCCTTAATAAACAATAATTTAATTTACCTAAACTAAAACCTGTCTCTTTCGCTAAATTTCGCTGAGATGTCTTAGGCTTTTTGTTGATCTCTCTTAATATAGTGAGGTTGTCTTGCTCGTTTATCATAAATTTGTTTAAAACTACATTATTATAACATTTATTACAAGTTGACAGTTCATTTATTGAACATTACTGTTCAATAAATGAACAAAAATATTAAAAAACAAGAAAAAATAATACTTAATAGCTTTAAGAATCATATTAAAATATTCAATTACTTAAATTCAGCTAAAACAATATCTAAGATTAATAAGATTTTTTTATTAATTTTAAAGACTTTGAAATCTAATAATTCAATTTTTTGGTGCGGTAACGGTGGAAGCGCTTCTGATACTCAGCATTTGTCAACAGAACTAGTTGCTCGATATGAGAAAGAAAGAAAGCCTTTAAGATCAATATCTCTAAACACTGACACATCAGCGTTAACAGCTATTGCTAATGACTATGACTACTCAGAAGTTTTTTCTAGACAGCTTGAGGCTCTAAGTAAAAAAAACGATTTACTTATTGTAATTTCTACTTCTGGTAAAAGTAAAAATATTATTAATGTTCTTAAAAAGGCTAAAAAACTTAAAGTAAAATCTGTTGCATTTTTAGGAAATAATGGTGGTGCCAGTATTAAAATCGCTGATTTATCTTTTGTAGTTCCGAGTAATGTTACTGCGAGAATACAAGAATTTCATATTTTTCTCGGACATTTAATCTGTGAACTTTTAGACAACTATTATACAAACAAAAAATAAAAATTATGAAAAAAATTTTTTTAATTGCTGAAATTGGTATTAATCATAATGGTGACCTTGATATAGCAAAAAAATTAATAAACATTTCTAAAGAAGCAGATTTTGATGCTGTCAAATTTCAAAAAAGAGATATTAGTTCAGTTTATACGAAAGAATTTTTAGACTCTCCAAGAGAGAGTCCATGGGGTAATACTCAACGCGAACAAAAAGAGGGATTGGAATTCGGTGATGAGGAATATAAAGAAATTGATGATTATTGTAAAAAAATCGGTATTGAATGGTTTGCCTCTGCTTGGGATCTTAATTCTCAAAAGTTTTTGAGAAAATTTAATTGTAAATTTAACAAAGTAGCTTCTGCAATGCTTGGTAACATCCCGTTAGTGAAAATGATTGCCGAAGAAAGAAAAAAAACCTTTATTTCTACCGGCATGTCCACATTAGAAGAAATTGAAAAAGTTGTGAAAATTTTTAAAGACAATGACTGCCCGTTTGAGCTAATGCATTGTAATAGTACTTACCCAATGGAAGATGAAGACGCTAATTTAAATTGCATATTAACTCTCAGGGAAAAATTTAAATGTGATGTAGGTTACTCTGGACATGAGAAATCCTTATTAAAGGTCAGTCTTGCAGCTGTATGTTTGGGCGCTACCTGTGTAGAAAGACATATAACACTAGATAGAACTATGTATGGTTCAGATCAATCTGCATCTATTTCAGCTAGTTCTTTAAAGTCTTTAGTGGAGTCTTTAAGAGCAGTTGGAAAGATTTTAGGGGATGGCAAAAAATTTGTGACAAAAAAAGAGGAAAAAATTAGATCTAAATTGCGAGTGAATATAGAAAAATAATTTTACTAAATGAAAAAAAAATTAAAAAGATTTTCACTTAAAAATAAGACGGCTGTAGTGACAGGTGGAAATGGTTTTTTTGGTAAACAAATTTGTGAATCTTTAATTTTAAATGGATGCAACGTGATTTCCTTAGATATTAAAATAGAAAATAAACTTTCAAAAAAAAGTTACTCTCAATACTTGTGTGATATAACTAAAGAAAAAGAAGTTTATGAAATAAATAAAAAAATCATTAAAAAATTTAAAAAAATAGACATTCTAGTTAACAATGCAGCGCTGGATTTTAAGCCAAGGAAGAACTCAAAATCAGAATTTTTTGACAAATTTGATCTCAAAAAATGGAACGATGAAATTTTAGTTGGCTTGACCGGTTCTTTTTTATGTAGCAAATATTTTATTAAAAGTATGATCAAAAATAAAAAAGGCATTATACTAAATATTGCATCGGATTTATCTATAATTGCTCCCGACCAAAGAATCTACTCTCACTTAAAATCCCATAAACCTGTTTCCTATAGTGTAATCAAACATGGTATTGTTGGGTTAACAAAATATCTTGCGGCAACTTATGCAAATAAAAATATAAGAGTTAACTCTATATCTCCTGGTGGTATTGAGCAAAAGAATTTAAATAAAGAATTTAAGAAAAAACTAAAAAATCTTATACCTCTTAATAGAATGGCTAAAAATGGAGAATATGTTGAAACAATTCAATTTCTATGTAGCGACGCATCTAGTTATATTACTGGTCAAAATATAGTTTTAGATGGTGGTAGATCAATTATTTAATTATAATGAATTCAATAAAACATTTAGCTTTCATTCCAGCGAGAAAAGGCAGTAAAGGTCTTAAAAATAAAAACTTAATACTATTTGATAAAACTGCAGATTTTTTGAAAAAATTGAGTTTATTTGATGAAATTCATGTATCTACAAATGAGAAAAGACTTTTAAAAAAAATTAAAAAAAATGGTTTTAATCTTCACTTACGTAAAAATAAGTTTTCTGGCGATAGGATTTCAATAAAAAAAACATTGCAGAATTTTATAAAAGAAAAAAAAATAAACAAAAATTTCTTTATTTGGCTTTTTTATCTCCCAATTTTATATAAAAACAAAAAGGACTTTGTTTTTGCGATGAATTTATTGAAAAAAAAAAAAATTAACTCAATTTGTTCATTTATTAAGTCTAAATCTCATCCTTTTCACTCTTGGAAAATAAAAAAAAACAAGAAAATTTCACAATTTATCAAAAATGATGTATTCAGAAGACAAGATCTACCTACGTCTTATAATCATTATCATTATGTATGCGCCTTCAGAGTAAAAGAGATTTCAAAACTTAATTCAGAATTAATTAATCCACATACATTCCCCTTAATTTTGAATAACAAAACTCAATCAAAATTAGTCGAAATTGATACTAGTAATGACTTAAAAAAATATAAAGGTATTACTTAATGATAAATAAAAAAAAACTTAACATTTCAAATTCAAATAAAATTTATAAATCAGCGATTAAAATTATACCTAGCGGTGGTCAGACTTATAGTAAAGGAGTTACACAGTTTACTGAGGGATTTGCTCCAAAATATTTGGATAGAGGTAAAGGAGCATATGTTACTGATGTCGATGGAAACACTTATTTAGATTATGTAATGGCGTGCCAGCCATTAATTTTTGGCTACTCTGATAAAGATGTTAATAAAGCTATTGTAAAACAACTTAGCAAAGGTACATCTTTTAGTTTGCAAAATAAATTAGAAGTGGATGTCAGTAGGCTTCTTATAAAAAATGTTCCAAGCGCAGAAATGGTAAGATTTGGGAAAAATGGAGCTGATGCAACTTCTGTAGCTGTAAAAATAGCAAGAGCATACACTAAAAGAGATCACATAGCCTATTGTGGTTATCATGGTTGGCATGATTGGTATATTTCTAAAACAGATCTTAATGGAGGAATACCAAAATTTAATCAAAAGCTTTTACATTCATTCAACTATAATGATTTAGGGTCATTAGAAAAAATTTTCAAAAAATATAAAAATAAAATTGCAGCAGTTATTATGGAGCCAATAACAGTTTATACACCGAATTGTTACGGTCCAAAAAATTGTAAAAGTAAAAATTGTAAAATTTTTTGTAAAAAGAATTTTTTAAAAAAAGTAAAAGACTTAGCTCACAAAAATAATGCTTTATTAATTTTTGACGAAATAGTTACAGGTTTTAGATATTCTATAGGCGGAGCACAAGAATTGACCAATGTTACTCCTGACTTAACTGCTTTAGCAAAAGCCATGTCAAATGGTGTGCCTATTTCAGCAATTGTAGGTAAAAAAAAATATATGAAATCTTTGGAAAAAACTTTTTTTTCTTTTACTTACGGTGGAGATTGTATTGGTTTAGCTGCTGCAAAAGCAAGTATTACAAAAATTAAAAAGCTAAATGTACCAGACCATATTAATAAAGTAGGTTTAATTTTAAAGGATGGACTTAATAAAATTATTAATACTCACGAGTTAGGAAAGTATTTTGAATGCATAGGTTATCCATGCAGGTCAATTTTTGTATTTAGGGGTAATGGAATTTTTAATGAACTTGAAATGAAAACTTTTTTACAGCAAGAACTTTTTAGAAGAGGAATTTTATGGGCTGCTTACCATTCAATATCCTATGCTCATAAAAAAAAGGAGATTAAAAAGACACTGAAAATTTTTGATCAAATCCTGAAAATGTTTAAAAATTTATTCATTGAGAAAAAATTAAGGATATCTAGCAAACTTGAAGGTAAAGTTGTTAAACCTGTTTTTAGAAAAGTAGCCGATTTTAATTCAATAATTAATAAAACGTCATAATGTCTCTTTTAAATAAAATTGGTATAATGCAAGGCAGACTTTCCCCGCCAAAAAACAATTTAATTCAACACTTTCCAAAAGATTGGCAAACAGAATTCGATCACTGTAAATCACTTGGATTAAAATCTATTGAGTGGATTTTTGAAGAGTCTGATTTAGAATTTAATCCAATTTTTAATCCTGACCTTTTTGAAAATTTTTTAAATCTCAAAAAAAAATTTGATATAGAAGTTAATTCTGTAGTTGCTGATTATTTTATGAAAAAAAAACTTTTTCAAGAGAATGATTTAAATATGAGGGAAAACTTAAACACCTTAAAGACACTAATTATTAATTGTAATAAATTAAATATTAAAATTGTTGAACTACCTTTGGTTGACAGTTCTGCTCTTAAAAATGAGAAAAATATGCGAGAATTTAAATCAAATTTATGTGATCTTCTCAATTTTGCAGAAGGCTTAAAAGTAAAAATTAGCTTAGAAACAGATCTTGAGCCAGAAAAATTTCTAAATTACATTAAAACTTTTAATTCAAAAAACTTATACGTAAACTTTGATATGGGAAATAGTGCTTCCAAAGGCTTTGATCCTGAAAAAGAAATCGAAATATTATCTAAATATATTATTAATGTTCACATCAAAGATAGGATTTACAAAGGTAATACTGTCGAACTTGGAAAAGGAGATGTGGACTTTAAAAAAGTTTTTAAAATGCTAAAAAAAATTGGTTATGATGATGATTTAATTCTACAAGCTTGTAGAGAAGATATAAATGATGAAAATAAAAATTATTTAAAGACTATAAAAAAATATAAAAATTTTACAATTAACCAAATAAATAATGCATAAAAAAAGTTTCATCATTCCAAAAAATTCAAAATTTGCTTTAGTTGGACATGGCTTTCATCTGGATTACTTATTTAAACTATTTAAAAAATATAACTTAGCTAAACCAATAATAATTACTCATAAAAAAAAATTTCATCAAAGAGACATAAAACAACTATCTAATGATGAAAGACTATATAAAGATATATTTAGACTCAACAAACAGACAAAAATTTTTCAAATTAATGATATAAATGATAATAAAATACTTAAAATTTTAATAAAAAATAAAGTTTCTCATATTTTTTCTTGTTCAAGCAGATTTATTTTTAAGAAAAAAATTTTAAATAATTTTAAAAATAAAATATTTAATATCCATCCAACCCAATTACCAAAAGAACAAGGAGGAGGAACATTTACACACAGAATTTTGAACTCAAATTATATGTGTTGTGCAACCATTCATATGATAAATAAGGGCATTGATACGGGTGAAATTATACTTAATTCAAAAAAATTTAATGTAAAAAAAAATTCAATTCCAAGAGATTACTTAATTAAAACTAATATATGTTATATGGCTGTGTTAAATAATTTTGTTTATAACATTCAAAAAGGAAAAAGTTTTTTAAAAAAATCTCAAATTAGAACAAAAGCTACATATTTTAAAAGATTTTATACTGATAAGATGGGTCTCATTAATTGGGATTGGCAAGGTAATGATATTGAAAAATTTATAAGAGCATGCTCAAAGCCATATTCGGGGGCGTTCACTTTTATTTTGGAAAAAAACAAATTGTTTAAAATAAATTTATTTAAAGCTAGTTTTAAAAAAAATAAAATGTTTAATCATCCATTTTTAAATGGAAAAATATTTTATCAAGATAAAAAAAGGATAAAGATACAAGTAAATTACGGATTTTTAGATATTTTGATTAAAAATACAAATTTAAAAAAAAATAAAGTAATAAAAGGAAAGTGTTTTTTTAGTTCACCATTTCAATTGTTAGACTCTAAATTATCAAACTTAAGTGTTTTTAATTTTAAAAAGATTAAATAACAAAAATTTTTTTCAGTGCATAAATCAAGCCAATTGAGCTATTAGTACTGGTCAGCTACACGCGTTGCCGCGCTTCCACACCCAGCCTATCAACGTAGTGGTCTACTACGGCTCTATAGGAAGAACTAGTTTTGAGGTGGGTTTCCCACTTAGATGCTTTCAGCGGTTATCCCGTCCATACTTAGCTACCCGGCACTGCAGCTGGCGCTACAACCGGTCCACCAGTGGTATGTTCATCCCGGTCCTCTCGTACTAGGGACAAATCCTCTCAATTCTTCTACACCCATGGCAGATAGGGACCGAACTGTCTCACGACGTTCTGAACCCAGCTCACGTACCACTTTAATTGGCGAACAGCCAAACCCTTGGGACCTGCTCCAGCCCCAGGATGTGATGAGCCGACATCGAGGTGCCAAACACCCTCGTCGATATGGACTCTTGGAGGGTATCAGCCTGTTATCCCCGGCGTACCTTTTATCCGTTGAGCGATGGCCCTTCCACTCAGAACCACCGGATCACTATGACCGTCTTTCGACTCTGCTCGACTTGTCAGTCTCGCAGTCAGGCAGGCTTATGCCATTGCACTCTACGAACGATTTCTGACCGTTCTGAGCCTACCTTCGCACGCCTCCGTTACTTTTTGGGAGGCGACCGCCCCAGTCAAACTACCCACCATACAATGTCTTGCAGCCGGATCACGGCATGCAGTTAGATGTCAAGAATAATAAGAGAGGTATTTCACTGGTGACTCCGCTTTAGCTGACGCCAAAACATCAAAGTCTCCCTCCTATGCTAAACATATCATTCCTAACACCAATATAAAGTTGTAGTAAAGGTGCACGGGGTCTTTCCGTCTAACCACGGGAACTCCGCATCTTCACGGAGAATTCAATTTCACTGAGTTGATGTTGGAGACAGCGGAGATATCGTTACGCCATTCATGCAGGTCGGAACTTACCCGACAAGGAATTTCGCTACCTTAGGACCGTTATAGTTACGGCCGCCGTTCACTGGGGCTTCAGAAATCAGCTTGCACTGATCGCATTAACCTTCCAGCACCGGGCAGGCGTCAGACCCTATACATCCACTTACGTGTTAGCAGAGCCCTGTGTTTTTGATAAACAGTCGCATCTCCCTAGCTTGTGCCACCCATTTAAAGTTGCCTAAAAAAGGGTCCTCCTTCTTCCGAAGTTACGGAGGCATTTTGCCGAGTTCCTTCAACATCATTCTCTCAAGCGCCTAATTATACTCTAATAATCCACCTGTGTCGGTTTAGGGTACGGTCTAATAGTGGAGCTATTTCCTGGGACTTCTTCGCGGCTAACTCAATCCATTAAGAGTTAACAACTTACAAAATCCGTCACTACCACTTGGTCAAGGAATATTAACCTTGTTTCCATCGTCTACGGCTCTCGCCCTCGACTTAGGGACCGACTAACCCTGCGCGGATTAACCTTGCGCAGGAACCCTTGGATTTTCGGCGACAGAGTTTTTCACTCTGTTAATCGTTACTTATGTCAGCATTCGCACTTCTGATACCTCCAGGATCCCTCACGGGTATCCCTTTACAGGCTTACAGAACGTTCCGCTACCAGATATAATTTCCGAAGAAATCATAAATCCACAGATTCGGTACATGATTTGAGCCCCGTTACATCTTTGGCGCAGAAACTCTATTAGACCGGTGAGCTGTTACGCTATCTTTAAAGGATGGCTGCTTCTAAGCCAACCTCCCGGCTGTTTAGGAATCTCCACATCCTTTCACACTTAATCATGATTTAGGGACCTTATCTGGTGATCTGGGCTTTTTCCCTTTCGACCATGGACCTTAGCACCCACAGTCTGTCTGCTGAGGTAAAATGTTTGGCATTCGGAGTTTTATGAGGGTTGGTAAAGATTTCTCTCCCCTAGCCCCTTTAGTGCTCTACCTCCAAACATTAATTTACTCAACGCACTACCTAAATAGTTTTCGCGGAAAACCAGCTATCTACGAATTTGGTTGGCCTTTCACCCCTTACCACAAGTCATCCAAAGACTTTTCAACGTCAACTGGTTCGGTCCTCCGGCAAGTGTTACCCTGCTTTCAACCTGCTCATGGTAAGCTCATTCGTTTTCGGGTCTAATTCATACAACTTGCGCCCATTTAAGACTCGCTTTCGCTACGCCTACACCTTACGGCTTAAGCTTGCTGGATAAATTAAGTCACTGACCCATTATACAAAAGGTACGCCGTCACTCTAAAAAGAGCTTCGACTGTTTGTAGGCATACGGTTTCAGGTTCTATTTCACTCCCCTAATAGGGGTTCTTTTCACCTTTCCCTCACGGTACTAGTTCACTATCGGTCACTGAAGAGTATTTAGGCTTAGAGGGTGGTCCCCCTATATTCAAACAAGATTACACGTGTCCCGCTCTACTCAAAAACAACATTAAACATTACTCCTACGGGACTATCACCCTCTATGGTCAGTTTTTCCAAACTATTTAGATTATCTTAATATTGCTACTGGCCTGTTCCGCGTTCGCTCGCCACTACTAACGGAATCTCAATTGATTTCTTTTCCTCCGGTTACTTAGATGTTTCAGTTCTCCGGGTTAGCTCTTCAAACCTATTTATTCAGTTTGAAGTACCACATAAAGTGGTGGGTTGTCCCATTCGGAAATTTTCGGATCAAAGCCTGCATACAGCTCCCCGAAACTTATCGCAGTATACCACGTCCTTCATCGCCTTTCAGTGCCTAGGCATCCGCCATACGCCCTTAAACGCTTGATTTATGCACAGAAAATAATTTTCTGTCTAAATTAAATTTTTGATAAAATATTCATCTATTCGAACATTTATAGATTGTTCATCTTTTCGAACAATCGGATATAGATATTGTTTGATTGCTCTTACTGTTTGAACAATCAAAATTGATATTTATTATTTACAATTTAAAAAAACTAAAAGTGTCAATGGTGGAGGATAGCGGGATCGAACCGCTGACCTCCTGAATGCAAATCAGGCGCTCTCCCAGCTGAGCTAATCCCCCGTGAAAAATGGTGGGCCGAGGACGACTCGAACGTCCGACCTCACCCTTATCAGGGGTGCGCTCTAACCACCTGAGCTACCGGCCCCTAAGCATTTATGAGACACTTTAATGATTAAGAAGAGAAATGAGGACGGCCACATTAACTTAATTTTTTTAGACCAAAAGAAATTTTCTGGTCTTCCTTAGAAAGGAGGTAATCCAGCCGCAGGTTCCCCTACGGCTACCTTGTTACGACTTCACCCCAGTTGCTGATCGTACCGTAGTCAGAGGTATAAGCTCTGCCTTAAGGTGTAACCAACTTCCATGGTGTGACGGGCGGTGTGTACAAGACCCGGGAACGTATTCACCGCGGCGCGCTGATCCGCGATTACTAGCAATTCCAGCTTCATGCACTCGAGTTACAGAGTACAATCCGAACTGAGGTACATTTTAGGGATTAGCTTAGAGTCACCTCTTTGCATCCCATTGTAAGTACCATTGTAGCACGTGTGTAGCCCAACACATAAGGGCCATGAGGACTTGACGTCATCCCCACCTTCCTCCAGCTTATCACTGGCAGTTCTTTTAAAGTGCCCAACTAAATGGTGGCAACTAAAAGTAGGGGTTGCGCTCGTTGCGGGACTTAACCCAACATCTCACGACACGAGCTGACGACAGCCATGCAGCACCTGTGTTTCGTCCAGCCGAACTGAAGAAACTAATCTCTTAGTCTCGCGACGAACATGTCAAGTGTTGGTAAGGTTCTGCGCGTATCTTCGAATTAAACCACATGCTCCACTGCTTGTGCGGGTCCCCGTCAATTCATTTGAGTTTTAACCTTGCGGTCGTACTCCCCAGGCGGTGTGCTTAATGCTTTCGCTGCGACACTGAAAAATATATTTCCAACGTCTAGCACACATCGTTTACGGCATGGACTACGAGGGTATCTAATCCTCTTCGCTACCCATGCTTTCGCTCCTCAGTGTCAGTAGTGACCCAGTAAGTTGCCTTCGCATTTGGTGTTCTTTCTAATATCTACGAATTTCACCTCTACACTAGAAATTCCACTTACCTCTATCACACTCTAGCTAAAAAGTTTTGATGGCAGTTCCAAGGTTGAGCCTTGGGATTTCACCATCAACTTTTTTAACCACCTACGAGCTCTTTAAGCCCAGTAATTCCGAACTACGCTAGGTCCCTTCGTATTACCGCGGCTGCTGGCACGAAGTTAGCCGGACCTTCTTATTCGGGTACAGTCATTTTCTTCCCCGACGAAAGAGTTTTACAACCCAAAGGCCTTCTTCACTCACGCGGCATCGCTGCATCAGGGTTTCCCCCATTGTGCAAGATTCCCCACTGCTGCCTCCCGTAGGAGTCTGGGCCGTGTCTCAGTCCCAATGTGGCTGGTCTTCCTCTAAGAACAGCTATTGATCGTTGCCTTGGTAAGCTTTTACCTTACCAACTAGCTAATCAAGTGCGGGCTCATCTTTCGGCGTTAAAACTTTCCCCGTAAGGGCTTATCCGGTATTAGCACAAGTTTCCCCGTGTTATTCCGAACCAAAAGGCAGATTCCCACATTATACTCACCCGTTTGCCACTCAGTATTGCTACTGCGTTCGACTTGCATGTGTTAGGCGTGCCGCCAGCGTACGTTCTGAGCCATGATCAAACTCTCAAGTTTAATAACGGCGCACACTAGCTTTAATAACTTTAAGGTAAATTAAAGTTATTTTTCGTTAAAGTGTGTACGACAATTTCTTTATTAACCTAGCCGTCCACACTTCTCTTCTTAAAAATTTACAATTTAAAAAAGCTAAAATTTCAAATTTTGAAATTTACACACTTCTACCTACAAAAAATTTTAATTTTATAGAGGTGAGCGCTGGTTTTATTACAAATAATTCATAAGTCAAGGCGTATATTAGACGAATCAGCTAATAAAATAAGGCTTTTTTAGCTATCAAGCGTTGCAATAAGGTTGCATATTTTATAAATAAAACAACTATGGCGATAATTCAAAAAATATTAAATTTAGTAAAAAGGAAAGATCGCTTTTCAGCATTATTAAGTGTCAGAAATACTCAGATTAGAAATTTCAATCCTTTAATCATAGTTGCTTTTTTAGTTTTATTTTCTGGCCTTTTTTTAGTCGTTTCAAATACAATAGCAAAAAAAATAAACAATATTCTAATAATTTTCAGGAAATTGTTAAAGATAATGAATTTTCTAATTTTACAAGTTATTTGCTATCTAAACTTAACAGTCCCTATGAAGAAATTAACTATGTAATTCAAAATAACGATACCGTAGAAAAAATATTGAAAAAATTTAAAGTAAGAAACATTGATATCAAAGCGGTAAATATTCAATTAAAAGAAAAAAAACTGAGCAATATATATTCAGGAAGAAAGTTAAATTTAATAATTAAAAAGCTAGATGATAAAAATAATACTTTAGTAAACCTAGTCTATCCAATTAACAATACCACAAGTGTTGAAGTAAGAGAGTCTCAAGGTAATTTTATAGTAAAAGAAAATATTCTACAACTTTACAAAAAAGAAATTGTTATAAAAAATGTTATAAAAAATAATTTATATAACTCAGCTATAGAGTCAGGAGTGGAGCCTAATATAATAGTTGAATTCGCCAGAATTTTTGGATTTGAGGTAGATTTTCAAAGAGATATAAGGAAAGGTGATTGGTTTGAAATTTTATATGAGAAATTTGAAGATGATAATAACAAAGTAAGAGATACTGGTAAAATAATTTATGCTTCTATGTTTGTAAATGGTGAAGAAATTAATTTGTATAATTTTAAATATGAAAATGAAGAAGATTATTTTGATATTAAAGGTAAAAGTATTACTAAATCTCTTATGAAAACTCCAATTAACGGCGCACGCTTGTCATCTTCATATGGTATGAGAAAACATCCCATTCTTGGTTATAATAAAATGCATAGAGGAACTGATTTTGCTGCCCCTAGTGGAACTCCTATAATGGCTTCTGGTTCTGGAACAGTTACACGTGCTAGATGGTGTGGAGGTGGTGGAAATTGTGTAAAAATAAAACATAATTCAACTTACGAAACTATATATGCACACATGAAAGCATTTGCAAAAGGAATAAAAGAAGGCAGAAAAGTTAAACAAGGCCAAATAATTGGTTATGTTGGTTCAACTGGATTATCAACTGGTCCACACTTACACTATGAAGTAATAGTAAATGGAAAAAAAGTTAATTCACAAAAGTTAAAACTTCCATCAGGAAAGACACTAAAAGGAGAGGAAAGAAAACAATTTGAATTAGACAGGATTAAAATTGATATTAGATTAGCCGAACTCAGATAAATTTTTAATTAGTGGTTCACGAAGTTTCTTTATCTTGATCGTGAATATTTCTTTAAGATAACGTTTTATCTTCCGGCAATGATTTTTCAACTAAGTTTTCTCTTTTTTCAATTAGTTCATTAAATCTTCTTAAGTAATGGTCTGCATGTTGCAGATAGTTTTGTGATAGCACAGGATCCCCATTACTTTGAGCATCTTTTGCAAGTTGCTGATATTTTTGCATTGTTTTCTCCACATTGTGAATGTTATTCATGGATCCGTTTCTATTAAAACTTATATTACCATTATTATTAGATCCGTTTACAATCATTTGCCCGCTTCTTCGTCTGAAGTTGCTTTTTTGAGGCCTAGATCTAAAATTTCTTCTTCTATTGTTATTGTTCATTTAATTGTAAGTTGAGATTACGCTTCTAACATTATTTTTATAATCTTTAATTATATTTTTTATCTTAAAATTATTTTTAGTTAATATTTTTGAAACTTTATTAATTTGCTCATTACCAATTTCTAAGGCGAGCGTTCCTTTAATTTTTAAGATATTTTTCGATTTGTAAATAACTTTTTTAATTACGTCAAGTCCATCATTACCTCCATCTAATGCTATTTTGGGTTCATATTTCTTAATATCGCAACTTAATCTTTTTATATTTTTTCTCTCTATATAAGGTGGATTTGATACAATTAAATCAAATTTTTTATTTAAAATATCCTCAAAAGATATGTTTAAAAATTTTACTCTTGAAGAAAGCTTTAGCTTAATTGCGTTTTTTTTTGCTACTAAAATTGCTTTTTTAGAAATATCAACACCGATACCTCTAGATTTTTTTAGTTCACTCAAAAGGCTGAGAATTATACATCCTGAACCTGTACCAATGTCTAAAATTGTTATCTGTTCTTTGTTGCGACTCTGCAACAATTTATCTATCAATAGCTCTGTTTCTGGTCTAGGAATAAGAGTTTCTCTATTCACATAAAATTTTTTACTCCAAAATTCTTTTTCTTCTAAAATATAGGCGATTGGTTCTTTTTTAGATCTTCTTAGAAGATATTTATTAAAAATTGAAAATTCTTTATTATTAATCTTTTTATCTAAATTAATCAAAATCTCTTCTCTAGATTTATTTAGAGTTTTTGAAAGTAAAATCTCAGTGTCTAGAATATAAGAAGGAATTTTATTCTTTCTAAGTAATTTTGATCCAGATTTAATTGCATCAAAAATTTTCATTGATTAAGATTTTCAAGTTTTAAATTTTGTTCCTTTAATCGAAGCTCTTGATTCATTTCCTCATGTATATCTCCACTCAAAAATTCATCTAATTTATGTAAAGTTAAATTTATTCTGTGATCAGTTACTCTTCCTTGAGGAAAGTTGTATGTTCTAATTCTCTCTGATCTGTCCCCTGATCCTATTTGACTTCTTCTATTACTTGATCTTTCTTGATCTTTTTTTCTTTTCTCTGCCTCGTAAACTCTTGATCTTAAAATCTTTAAGGCTTTGGCTTTATTTTTATGTTGAGATTTTTCATCTTGTTGACTTACAACTACTCCACTAGGAATATGCGTTATTCTAACGGCGCTATCTGTTGTGTTGACTGATTGACCGCCAGGACCACCAGCTCTAAAAACATCAATTCTTAAATCTGAGTCTTTTATTTCTATGTCTACTTCCTCTGCTTCAGGCAATACTGCAACAGTAGCTGCTGATGTATGTACCCTTCCTTGAGTTTCTGTTTCGGGTATTCTTTGTACTCTGTGAACGCCAGATTCATATTTTAGATATGAATAAATATCATTTCCGTTAACTGAGAAAATTACTTCTTTAAAACCACCTGCCTCACTTTTAGAAATATTAATTATTTCTAAGTTCCATTTTTTTTTTGAACAAACTTTTTCATACATTTTAAATAGATCTGCGCAAAAAAGTGAGGCTTCCAGTCCACCAGTTCCAGCTCTAATTTCTACGATCGCATTTTTATCATCGTCCGCATCTTTTGGGAGTAAAAAAATTTTTAAATCATTTTCCCACTTGTCTTTTCTTTTTAATAATTCGCTAAGATCTTTCTCGGCTAATTCTATAATCTCAGGATCATTTGATTTATCTTTGGCAATATTTTCTAAATCTTTTTTTTCACCCTCAAATTTAACAAATGATTTAGCAACATCGATAATACTACCAAGATTTGAATATTCTTTTGATTTTTTTGCAAACAACTTGGGATCAATATTTCCAGCGGAAAGTTCTTTTTCCAAACTGATATGCTTATTAATAATATCTTTTACTTTGCTTAAAGGAACCATGATTAAATTAATCTTTTGTTTTTTCTTCAACCAATTTTACAATTTTTTCAATGATCTCAGAACTTGGAACTTTTGAATGTGGAACACCTGAGAGGTATAAAAGATTGCTATCTTGGCCTCCTCCTGTAAGGCCAATTTCAGTTTGAGCGGCCTCTCCTGGTCCATTTACAACACAACCAATTATTGACAAAGTAATTGGTTTTTTAATGTGTGATAGTTTATCTTCTAATACTTTTACAGTTTCAATTACCGGAAAAGCTTGTCTAGCACAGGATGGGCATGAAATAATATTTACACCTCTTGATCGAATTCCTAAAGATTTGAGAATTTCAAAACCAGCTTTTACTTCATCAATAGGATCTGATGAAAGAGAAACTCTTATTGTATCTCCTATTCCATCCATTAATAGTTGACCAATTCCAATAGAAGATTTTATGCTTCCTGTAAATAATCCTCCAGCTTCAGTTACTCCTAAATGCAAAGGATAATCGCAGATTTGTGATAATTTTTTATATGCTTTAACTGTTAAAAAAATATCAGAGGATTTAACACTTATTTTAAAATTAAGAAAATCATTATCTTCTAATATTTTTATATTATTTTGGGCGCTTTCTACTAGTGCTTCAGGACAAGGCTCTTTGTATTTTTCTAACAAATTTTTTTCAAGTGAGCCTGCATTAACACCTATTCTTATAGAACAATTATTGTTTTTTGCTGCTTTAATCACCTCTAAAACCCTTTGTTGAGCTCCTATATTTCCAGGATTTATTCTTAAACAACTTGCTCCCGCTTCTGCAGCTTCTATTGCTCGTTTATAGTGAAAATGAATATCAGCAACTATTGGTACCGAAACCTCTTTGATAATTTCTTTTAGAGCTCTAGTAGATTTTTCGTCAGGACAAGAAACCCTAACAATATCTGCACCTGCATCCTCTAATGATTGAATTTGATTAATAGTACCTTTAATATCTGTTGTAAGTGTATTTGTCATCGATTGCACACTAATTGGAGCTTTACCGCCAACTTTAACATTACCAACTTGAATTTGTTTAGTAATTTTTCTTTCTATAATTCTGTGGGGTCTTATTTCCATTAATCTAAATCAAAAATTGTATGTAATTTTTTTATTGCATTTAAAGTATTTTCCTCGTCTATTATAACCGATAATTTAATTTCAGAAGTAGAAATAGCTAAAATATTAATTCCTTCGTCAGAAAGACCTCTGAACATTTTATATGTTACGCCAGGAGTTGAAACCATCCCTGCTCCTACAATAGATACCTTCGCAACTTTATCGTTATGAATGATATCTTTATATTTTATCTCACTTTTTTCTTTTAAAATCTGTTTAGTTTTAGCAACATCATCTCTTTTAATGGTAAATGTAATATCAGTAGTTTTTTGATCAGACGAAATATTTTGTATTACCATATCTACATTGATTTGTGCTTTGCTAAGAGGTTCAAAAATATTAGCTGCAACACCCGGTCTGTCCTCTACACCAATAAGCGTAACTTTTGCATCATCTTTCGAATAAGCAACGCCTGTCACACTTTTTGTGTAATCAATATTTTCTTGATTAAAAATTTTCGAACCTTTCCTTTCGGTAAAAGTTGATTTAACTTCGAGAGGAATGTCATATATCATCGCAGTTTGAACAGCGGATGATTGCATCACTTTTGCACCTAAAGATGACAATTCTAACATTTCATCATAAGAAATTTTATCAATTTTTTTTGCCACTGGAATTTTATTTGGATCAGTGGAATATACCCCATCCACGTCAGTATAAATCTCACAAGTATCAGCGTTAATCATCTTGGCTATTGCAACAGCTGTTGCATCTGATCCTCCTCTACCTATTGTTGTAATATCTCCAATTTTTGAAATACCTTGAAAGCCTGGGATAATTACAACTTCCTGTTCATTAAGATGCTTATTAATTTTTTTTTGATTCATATTAATTATTCTTGCGTTAGAATGTTCTCCCTCTGTTAAAATTGGTATTTGCCAATTCAACAATGATTTAGCTTTAATATTTAAATTGATTAAAGCACCAGCCAGAAGTGCGCTTGATGCTTGTTCTCCTGAAGACAAAAGAACGTCAAGTTCTCGTTTGCTGAATTCATCAGAAATTTCATTTGAAAATTTAATAAGTTCATTTGTTTTTCCAGCCATTGCAGAAACAACAACAACTAGATTATTTCCAGCTAAATGCTCTTTTTTGATAATATTGGCAACATGTTTAATCCTTTCGATAGTTCCAACAGATGTTCCACCAAACTTTAGTACTTTTTTAGCCATTTAAGAATGTATTATAATAAATTATAGATATTAATATTAATTTAAATTATTTAAAAATGAGTACTACTATAAATAAAGAGGAAATTCAAAAGTTTTCAAAATTATCTAAGGAATGGTGGGATGTTAATGGAAAATTTAAACCCTTACATATGTTTAATCCTATTAGAATTGAGTACATAACAGAAAATATTAAAAAACATTTTAAGATAAAAAAAGATAAAATTAATTTTCTAGAAGGGTTGAGGATTCTAGATATAGGATGCGGTGGAGGGTTGATAAGTGAGCCTATGACAAGACTTGGAGCAGAAGTTACAGGGATTGATGCATCTGAAAAAAATATCAACGTTGCAAAAATGCATTCTAAAGAAAGTAGACTGAAAATAAATTATATCAATACATCACCAGAAAATTTAAAAAATTTTGAAACCTACGATGTGATTTTAAATCTAGAAATCGTTGAACATGTTGATAATGTTGATTTGTATATTAAATCTTGCCAAAAATTGTTAAAAAAAAATGGACTAATGTTTACTGCTACATTGAATAGATCTTTAACTTCGTACGTTAAAGCGATAATTGGTGCTGAATATATATTGAGATGGCTTCCAATCGGAACTCATGATTGGAACAAGTTTTTAAAACCTGAAGAGCTAGAAGATTACTTATCTAAAGAAAAACTCAATACGCAAGATATAAGTGGATTAAAATTTAACCCATTTACTAAAAAATGGAAAAGATCAACAGACTTATCCGTTAATTACATTATTTGTAGCTTAAAAAACTAATTATCTTTGTCGACCCAAGGAATTGATAGCAAGTCTATTCCTTCTTCGGATAGTTCTTCCCTTTCCTCAGGTGTTGTTGTGCCATAAATAGCTTTTTTATTTTTTTTATCGTAATAAATTTCTCTTACTCTTTTGCTAAAGTCCTTACCGACATAGTCAAAATTTTCTTCTATATATTTTCTTAATTTATGAAGTTTATAATTCTGATTTTTTAAATCTTTATTTATAATCTCAAATTCGTCATTTTTACTTTTTGAATTTGATATCATTGGTGCCATTATAGATTTATGTATTTTTTTTGATGAACAATAAATACATTCTAGTAATTTCCTTTTGGTTAATTTTTCAAATTCTTCTGAGCTAGAAAACCAACTTTCAAACTCGTGGTCATTTTGACATTTCAAGTTATATTTTATCATTTAATTTCTATAATCTGCATTTATATCAATATAGTCATGTGTGAAGTCACATGTGTAACATGTGAAAGTATCATTACCTAGTTTAAGGTTTACTTCAATCTCAATTGAGCCCCACTGCATATATTCTTTTAATTTTTCCTCGTCATAACTTTCTGAAATTTTTCCATTTTCTGCAACTATAAAGTTTCCTATTTTTATTCTTAATTTTTTTTGATCAACAAACTCTCCTGATTTTCCTATACCCATAGCAATTCTACCCCAATTGGGATCTTCACCAGCAATAGCAGTTTTAAATAGAGGTGAATTCGCAATTGAGAAAGCAATTGTTTTAGCACTACCTAAAGACTTTGCATTAATCACATTTACTGTAACAAATTTTTTAGCACCCTCACCGTCGACTACAATTTGTTTAGCCAAATTAAGGCATAATTTTTTTAAAGCAATTTCAAATTTTTGAACTGCTTTATCATTCAAAGTAATATTTGCTCCAATTTTCACTGCTCTCGTAGAAAAAATAGAAACCATATCATTTGTTGACTGATCACTATCAACTGTAATTGCATTAAATGAATTCGCTACAGCTCTTTTTAAAAGTGTCTTTAACAAGTTTGAGTTTATATCAGCGTTAGTGAATATAAATGATAGCATTGTAGCTAAGTTTGGTGCTATCATCCCCGATCCTTTCGCAATCGCTGAAATTTTAATTAATTCGTCTCCAATAATTATTTCTTCATATGCTACCTTTGGTTTAGTGTCAGTAGTCATAATCGCTGAAGCCATCTTTATCCAATACATCTTGTTATGATCTGATCTAAGCTTGTCTGCTAAAGCTGACAATCTATCCTTTATTTGTTCAACTGGAAATTCTTCTCCTATCACTCCGGTTGAAGCAAAAATCAAGTCCTTTGTTTTTACTATTTCACTCGTTCCTTTTTGATTTTTAGACTCTTTTATTGTTAAAATTCTCGATAAATTTTTTGCTAGTGTATCAATACTTTCCTTTCCTTGCTTGCCAGTAAAAGTATTCGCATTTTTTGTGTTCACTAAAAGTCCTTTGATAATTTTTTTATGAGAGCTATTATTCCATGGAATGAATTCAGATGTAATACTGTTTGAAGTTGTAAGTGTTGCATAATTGGCTCCTTTTGCAAAATAGAATAAGGCCAGATCATCTCTACCATCTTTGTATAAATCAGCAGAAATTGATGACATTTCCAATCCTTCTATTTGTTTAAGGCTTTGAAACTCGCCCATTTTTGATAATTTTGTTTTATCGTTTAAAAAATTTTTAATATTTATTGTCATTATTGCTATTTATTTTAAATAAATAATACATATATAGGTTTAAAATGAATTTATTTACAAGAACTTTTAGTAAAATATTTAAAAGCTCTAATCAACAAGAATTAGATAAAATCAGAAATATAATTGAAGCTATAAATGGTAAAGAAAATGAGATTAAGTCTTTAAGTCAAGCTGATTTTAAGGAAAAAACATTCAATTTAAAAAAAAACGTTCAGAATGGTTCTGTAGACATAAATAATATTATCCCAGAAGGTTTTGCCTTGGTTAGAGAAGCAGCAAAAAGAACTTTAGGAGAAAGACATTATGATGTTCAGCTTGCTGGGGGTCTAATACTACATAATGGAAAAATCGCAGAAATGAAAACTGGAGAGGGTAAAACTCTTGTTTCAACATTACCTGCTTTTATTAATTCGTTATCTGGAAGAGGTGTACATATAGTAACCGTTAATGATTATCTTGCGAAAAGAGACTCTGATTGGATGGGAAAAGTATTTAACTATTTAGGTATCTCAACAGGATGTATTACAAATGATATTGATGATATTGAAAGAAAAAAAAATTATAAAAAAGATATTACATATGCAACTAACAATGAGTTAGGTTTTGACTACTTAAGAGACAATATGAAGTATGAATTAGAAGATATGGTTCAACGAGATCATAATTTTTGTATTGTTGATGAAGTCGACAGTATTCTCATAGACGAGTCGAGAACTCCATTGATAATTTCCGGAAAACTTGAGGATAAAACTAATTTATATGCAACATCAAACGAATTTATTAAACATCTTCAAAAAGGTGATTTTGAATTAGATGAAAAAAATAAAAATGCGATACTTACTGATAAAGGAATTGATAAAATTGAAAAGCTAGCAATTAAAAAAAGATTATTAAAAAATAATAATTTTTACGACCCAGCTAATTTAGATTTAGTTCACCATATTAATCAAGCGCTTAAAGCTAATTTGCTATTTAAAAAAGATACAGACTACATTTTACGTGATAGCAAAGTTCAAATTATAGATGAATTTACAGGTAGAGTTTTAGATGGCAGAAGATTTTCCGATGGACTACATCAGGCAATAGAAGCAAAAGAGAATGTAAAAATTCAAGAGGAAAATCAAACTTTAGCTTCTATAACTTATCAAAACTATTTTAGACTTTATAAGAAATTAGCTGGCATGACCGGAACAGCAATGACAGAGTCTGAAGAGTTTCATGATATTTACAAATTGAATGTAGTTTCAATTCCTACAAATAAAGAAATGATACGAAAAGATTTTAATGATCAAATTTTTCGAACTGAAAAAGAAAAATATAATGCCATTTCAAACAAGATAATTGAATGTCATAACAAAGGACAGCCTGTACTGGTAGGAACAACTAGTATTGAAAAATCAGAAAAGATTTCAAATTATTTGAATAACAAAAATATCAGACATAATGTTCTTAATGCGAAACAACATGAACAGGAAGCAAGAATTATAGCAACGGCTGGGAAAATTGGAGCTGTTACAATTGCTACTAATATGGCGGGTCGAGGAACAGATATTAAACTTGGAGGTAATAAAGATTTTATTCTCGATGGAATAAAAGAAAATGCCAGTGAAATTGAAAAAAATGAATCTAAAGTAAAAGGCCTAGGAGGATTATTTATTATTGGAACAGAACGACATGAAAGTAGAAGAATAGACAATCAATTGAGAGGAAGATCTGGACGGCAAGGAGATCCAGGTAGCACCATTTTTTTTATAAGTTTGCAGGATGAATTAATGAGAATTTTCGGAGGAGACTCTATCGATGGAATGCTCAAAAAATTGGGTTTGAAAGAAAATGAGTCTATAGATCACCCATGGATAAATAAAGCTATGGAAAGAGCTCAAAAAAAAGTTGAAAGCAGAAATTTTGATATAAGGAAAACACTTATCAAATTTGATGATGTTATGAACGATCAAAGACAAGTTATATTTTCTCAAAGACTTAAAATATTAAAAGAGGAAAACATTGAGAGAGTATTAGAGGATTTTTTTGAAGAAATTTTAAATAATCTAAATTCTAATAGATTGGGCTTTCAAAAATCTGGTGATGAAAAAATCTATCTCAATGAAATTAAAAATATTACAGGTAATGTAATAAATGATAATGATCTAATAAACTTTGGAAGACTAAAAGAGGGTGAATTTAGAAATAAAATCAAGAGTCTTTATTTAGATAAAAAAAAATCTAGAATAAAAATATTAGGAGAGGATCAGAACAATAATTTAGAAAAAAAGATTTTTTTGCAAATAATTGATTTTTCTTGGAGGTCACATTTACAGTATCTCGAACAATTGAGACAAGTTATTGGGCTTAGACAATATGGTCAAAAAGATCCTTTATCTGAATTTAAAAAAGAAGCATTTATTTTATTTGAGGGTTTGCTATCTAAAATTAAAAACGATTTAATTAAATTTCTTTTAAATTTAAATATTATTGTTTCTTCAGAAAGCAATAAAAAAGAAGAAAACGAAATAAAAGATAATAAATTAGAAAAAAAAGTTGGTAGAAATGAAAAGTGTCCATGTGGATCAGGAAAAAAATTTAAACATTGCCATGGAAATATCTAATTTTAAATTTTTTTGAATGCCGCTAGAGCTCTAGCTCTAGCTTTCTCGTGATTAACTATTGGAAAAGGATAATCTACCCCTAATCTGAAATTCTTGTCTTGAAACTCCCAAGGTTTATGAATAAATCTTTTTGGCAAGGATTTTAATTCTGGTATCCATTTTTTTACATACTCACCCTCTTTATCGAATTTTTCTCCTTGTAAAATTGGATTAAATATTCTGAAATAAGGAGCAGCATCTGCACCACACCCCGCAACCCATTGCCAACCAGCTATATTACTTGCTGCGCTATAATCTAATAAACAATTCCTAAAATATTTCTCTCCCTCTTTCCAATCGATTAATAAATGTTTTACTAAAAAAGAACCAACAATCATTCTTACCCTATTATGCATCCACCCAGTTGAATAAAGTTCTCTCATACCAGCATCAACAATTGGATACCCAGTTAAACCTTTTTTCCAAGCTTTTAAAAACTTTAAATTTTTTTCCCATGGAAATTTATCAAATTTTTTTGAATAATTTTTTTTAAGCATGTGTGGAAAGTAATTAATTAAAGAATAATTAAATTCTCTCCATCCAATTTCAGCTAAATATTTTGATGTTCCTTTAGATTTATTTGAATTTTTTAAACATTCATTCCACAAAGTCTCTACATGTATCTGACCAAATTTTATAAATGGAGAAAGTTTTGAGGTTCCAATTATGTTTGGAAAATTTCGAGCCTCAGAATAATCTTTTATTCTTTTTTTAATAAAACTTTTTAATTCCTTTAATGCATTTTCTTCACTAGGCGACCATATTTTTTCAAAACTTTTAAACCAATTCTCTGATGGTAATATTTTTTCAGGTTTAATATTATTTTTTAAGTAACCTTTTTTTTGTATGCATTTTTTAATTTTTTTCTCTTCTGAGGGAATTTTATCAATGTAATATTTTTCAGCCGTTCTCCAGAAAGGAGTAAATACTTTAAAAGGTGTGCCGTCACTCTTTTTTATCTCTTTTATTTCATTAAGAATATTTCCTTTACAAATTTTATAAGAAATGTTTTTTTCTTCCAGTATTCTTGTAAGAACATTATCAAATTTTAAATAATCTGGCTCATAAACTTTATTCCAATATAAAGAAAAATCATTATTCTTAGTTAATGTATCAAAAAAACTTTTAAATGACTCTGTTTGAATTATTTCAAGATTTATGTTGTAATTTTTTAAATTTTTTTGAAAATTCAAAAGAGACTTACTTAACCACCATTTTTGTGCTTGTTGGCATTTGTAAGTATTCTCTTTATATAAAAAGAAAACAACTACTTGATCATGATGCTTTGTTGCCTCTATAAGTCCATCGTTTTTAATAATTCTAAAATCTTCTCTTAACCAAAAAAGCCCGACTTTTTTATTCATAAACTGATTATAATTAGCATTTAAAATTTGAAAATTCGATGAGTAAAATTGTTTGTGGTGGCCTTGGTAAGAATCGCACTTACGACACATACCTTTTCAGGGTACTGCTCTACTACTGAGCTACAAGGCCTAAAATCTAAAAGTAATTCTACCTTTAGTTAAATCATACGGTGTCATCTCAACCATTACGTTGTCTCCAGCGAGAACTCTTATTCTATTTTTTCTTAACTTCCCGGCTGTATGAGCCAAAATTTCGTGGTTATTTTCTAGCTTAACTCTAAACATAGCATTTGGCAAAAGTTCTGTGACTTTTCCTTTGAATTCTAAAGTTTCTTGTTTCGCCAATTAATTTTCCTTTTTTAACCTAATTTTAACTGAGTAAGCATGACCGTCTAAATTTTCATGTTTGGCTAAATTTATAACCGATGAGCCCAATCTTTCAATACCTGTTTTTGTTATTTTTATAAGCGAGTATCGTTTTAAAAAATCGTTTACCGACAAACCAGAAGAAAATCTAGCAGAGCCAGAGGTTGGAAGAACGTGGTTTGGGCCAGCTATATAATCACCGATCGCCTCAGGAGAAAATTTCCCAATAAATATCGAACCAGCATTTTTTACGTTTTTAAGTATTTCATTATTAAATGATGTATATAATTCTAAGTGTTCGGGAGATATAATATTAATAATTTCTGAAATTTTTTTTTTGTTTTTAGTATAAACAGCTAAACCAAAATTTTTTAAACTTTTAGATGCTATTCTCTTTTTAGGTAATAGCATTAATTGTTTTCTTAAACATAAATTTACTGAGGTAATCAAATTTTTATTATTAGTAATTAATATTGATTGTGCAAATGTATCGTGTTCTGCCTGAGCTATTAGATCTGCTGCAACTAAATTCGGATCAGAATTTTTGTCAGCTACAACGCTCACTTCTGAAGGGCCCGCTACCATATCAATACCAACGTCACCAAAAACTTCTTTTTTTGCGTACGCTACGAAAGCATTTCCTGGTCCAACAATTTTGTCAACTTTTTCAAAATTTTTTGTACCATAAGTTAATGCTGCTATTGTATGAGCGCCACCAGTTTTATAAATTTTTTTAACGCCACATTTTTTTGCAGCATAAATTATCGCTGGATTAATATTAGAATCTAAACATGGTGTAGTTAAATAAATGTTTTTTACTCCTGCAACGATTGCTGGGATACAATTCATTAGAACAGTGCTTGGATAACTAGCTATTCCACCTGGAACATATACGCCTACTTTATTAATAGGTGAATATTTATATGAAATCTCATTATTAAATTTATCTTTATATTTAAAAGAAGAAAATTTTTGTTGTGTGTGAAACTTTTTGATTCTACTAAAAGCTAAATCTATTGCTTTTTGAATATTTTTTTCAGTTTTTCTTGATATTTTATTAATTTCTTCTTTAGAAAAAAGAACTTTATAAGAATTAGTTTTTACCTTAGAGAATTTCTTTTCATAATTTAAAACAGCTTTATCACCATTTTTTTTTACATTTTTAATAATCTTATTTACTACCGTGGTTAGGCTTTTTTGTGTTAATTTTCTTTTATTTAAAAAATCATCTAGTAATTTATATGATCTTTTACCGTCATAATTTAAAATCTTAAGCATTATAAAACTTTGTGTTTAGGTTTATTTTTTGTATCCCAAGCCTCTCCTTGATCATCTAATGTTACCTCAATTACCTCGGAAATAACTCTAATAGTAGAGTCTCCTGCAAATGTAATCTTCATTTCATAGTTATTATCAGGCATCTTGTTAGTTTCAATAGCTAGAAAGTCTAAAAATTTATCTTTTTTAAGCTGATTTATATTCTTTGCAAGCACATTTAAAACATTTTCAAATTTTAAAACAGTTCTGATACGTTTATTTTTTCTAAATACACCTTTTTCAACATCTTCCCACATAAAACGATTTAATTGCATAAGAAATATTTTATTTTTTTTTAAATTTGCAATATCTGCAACACTTGCGATTGAGTCTTGTAAATGTGCTGAGACTACTCTTAAATCTTCTTCTGTTTTTGCTATTAATTTTAAATTCATTGCTTACATTTAAATTCTTTTAATTTTAACATTGCAGGCATTTAATTTATTTTCTAACGCTTCATAACCTCTATCAAGATGATAAATTCTATTAATCAAAGTTCTATTTTCTGCCACTAACCCTGCTAAAACTAAACTTACAGATGCTCTTAAATCGGTTGCCATTACCTCCGCACCAGTCAAATTAGTTGGTCCCTCAATATAAGCAGTTTTATTTTTTATCTTAATTTTTGCTCCCATTCTTTTTAATTCAGGCACATGCATAAACCTATTTTCAAATATTTCTTCCTTAATCTTTGAAACTCCATCAGCTTGAGTTAATAAAACCATTAATTGTGCTTGCAAATCTGTTGGAAAGCCAGGATATGGTTTTGTAACAATATTAATTTTTTTAAATTTTTTATTTTCCAAAATTAATAATGAAGATCTATTCTTTTTTATTTTTACACCAACTTTTTTTAAAATTTCTAGTTCTTTTTTAAGTATTTTCGGATTAATTTTATCAATTAAAACTTTTTTTCCGATTAAAGCACTAGCAATAATATATGTTCCTGCCTCAATCCTGTCGAACATAATGTCGTGATTTATTTCAGATACTTTTTGCAGGTTTTCGATAATAGTAATTGTTCTGCCAGATAAAGTTATATTTGCTCCTAATTTTTTTAAGAAAATTATCAATTCTTTAATTTCTGGTTCAACAGCGCAATTCTTGATGATTGTTTTTCCTTTTGCATTAAATGCGGCAAGTATCGCATTTTCAGTTGCACCTACTGAAATTGATGGGAATTTTATTACCGCTCCTTTTAATCCTTTTTTTGCTTCAGCAATAATATAACCGTTTTTAATTTTGATTTTTGCACCAAGTTTTTTTAGTGCGAAAAGGTGAAGGTCAACAGGCCTTGTCCCTATCGCACAACCACCTGGCAAGGATACTTTTGCTTTTCCATATTTTGTAAGTAATGAACCCAAAACCAACACTCCAGCTCTCATTGTTTTTACAAGTCTATAAGGGGCTAAAGTATTTATTTTTCTTTCATTATTTATAATTTCCAAAGAATTTTGTTTTTTAAATATTTTTATTTTAAGCCCAATAAATTCTAAGAGCTCAATCATTGTAAAAATATCTTTAACTAAAGGTATATTTTTTATTTTAGCTTTATTACTAAATACACATGCTGCTAAAATTGGCAAAGAAGCATTCTTAGATCCTGAAATTGAAATTTTACCTTTTAATTCTCTCTTGCCTGTAATTATTAGTTTTTGCATTAAGAAAACTAAACTTTGGGTAGTGTCACACCTTTTTGTTTCATATATTTACCTTTTCTTTTTGCATAAGTAACACTAGGTCTTTCGTTACCTTTTAAAAACACAAATTGTGCAACACCCTCGTTGGCATAAATCTTTGCTGGAAGAGGAGTGGTGTTAGAGAACTCTAAAGTTACTTGACCTTCCCAGCCAGGTTCTAAAGGTGTTACATTAACTATTATTCCACATCTTGCATAAGTAGATTTCCCAAGACAAATTACAAGCACATCATCAGGTATTTTGAAATATTCCATTGTTCTTGCTAAAGCAAAAGAGTTAGGGGGTATGATGCATTCTTTTCCAATTTTTGTAACAAAGCTCTCTTTTTTAAAAACTTTTGGGTCAACAATTCCAGAATTTACATTAGTAAAAATTTTAAATTCATTAGAAACTCTTGCATCATAACCGTAAGAGGATAAACCGAATGAAATTTTTCCTTTTCTTATCTGTTTACTCACAAAAGGCTTTATCATGCCTTTTCTTTTTGCTGCTTTTATTATCCATTTATCTGAGAGTACTGTCATTATTTTTTTTTTTTTCTTTAAGTTTAAATTTTTTTCTTTTTTTTAAGTTTTTTTTAAGAGCTTCTTCTCTGCTCTTTAAAAGAGAATCTTTTTTTTCAAAAGATTTCATTAAAACTTTAGTTTTTATCTGGGTTAGTTAGATCTTCAAGAGTTATTGGTTTATCGATATCGTGCATTTTTTCATCAACATCTTTGGGATTGCTATTTGCACGTTTTGCTCTTCTTTGCTCAATTCTCGCTTTTCTTTTAGCTTCTTTTTTCATAGCTTTATCGCCACGTGTTGATTTATAATCATAGTGAATTCCCATAACAAGCATCCCTTTAATATCAGTTCTTGAATTTACTTCTTGAGCCACTTTTTTGCAAGTCTCTTAATTGTAGCTTCTGAATAATTATAAAAAATACTGACAAAATTACGGCAACCAAAACATCTTGAAATGGAGTAGCTTTTGGAAAACCATAATTCCACAAAATCACAAATATTAACCATGCTATCCAATTAATTTTTTTTTTCATCTATTTTACAACCTCGCTCATTACAATTTTTACCTGATTCTATATTATTAAAAAAATCTAAAGCTCTTATAGCCGTCATCATATGATGTTTATAAATATTAAGATAACCATTTAAGCTATTTGATAATTTTTTTGCTTCTTCCATCATGCCTAATCTAACAAAATTTATGAGCATAACAGCGTTACCATTAGGGATTGTATTGTCACCGATATCGATTGGTTTAAAAAAAACATCATTGTTGTTTTTTGGACTCTTTTGAAAAATATTTTTATCTTTTAAAAAAAATTTGGCTATCGCTTCCTGGCACAATTTCTTAGCTAAATCTCTATATTTAAAATTCATTGTTCTTTCGTATAAATCATTAATTGAGTTAATTAAAAAAGCATAATCTTCTATAAAAACTACATCTTTTGAATAACTGTGATGAATATTATTTTTGATATATTTTTTTTCAATTTTTGAAAAAAAGTCCTCAGCCAAGTTTAAATAACCCTTCTCTGGTAAAATCTCGTTAGCCTCAATCAATGCACTAATCATTAAGCAATTTAAATCTAATTGGGTTTTATCATCAAAAAAAGGTTTTTTTCTTTTTAATCTAATTTGAAAAAGTTTTTTTAAGATTTCATCATTTGCTTTTGCTTTTTCAACTAAAATAATTTTATTCTCCCAATTTCCTTCTGGTTTTATTTCAAAATATTTTTCAATATTTTCTATATCTTTAATTTCATTGTAAGAATAAACATAATATTTTCCCTCTTCACCATCACTATCTGCATCGTAAGCTGAACCTAAAAAACCCTCTTTATTAAGGAAGTTTTTTTTTAAAAACTCAATTGTTTGTTCTAATTTATCTTTAAAATAATTATCAGATTTTATTTTACAATATTTTGAAAGTAATAATATAAACTGAGTATTATCATAAAGCATTTTCTCAAAATGTGGGATTATCCATTCCTCATCAACGGTGTAACGGGCTATTCCTCCTTCTACATGATCATAAATTCCTTTTGTACATAATTTTTTAATAATTATTTCTACTGGCTTTAGATACTTAGTGTCATTAGAGGTATTGTAAAAATAAAGTAGAGTTTCAAATAAGTTAAAAGTTGGAAATTTAGGCGCTCCTTTATAACCACCTTTCTCAGGATCTAAATTATTTAGGGATATTTCAAGAATGGGTTTTAAATCTTGATTTAGTACAGAATTTTTTTTTAAATCTAAATTTTTAATAATCAAGTCTTTTTGATTTACTATCTTTTCTCTTTGATCTTTGTAAGCCTCTGAAACTTTTACTAAAACTTCTTTAAATGATGGTAATCCATGTTTAGCTTCTTTGGGAAAATAAGTGCCTCCCATAAACGGAACCCCATTTTCATCCAAAAACATCGTCAAAGGCCAACCTCCTCCAGTTTGATTAAATAATTGAAATGAACTTTGAAAAATAAAATCTAAATCAGGCCTTTCTTCTTTATCAACTTTTATATTAACAAATAATTTATTCATCAATTTTGCTGTTTCGTTATCTTCAAAACTTTCATGAGCCATAACATGACACCAATGGCAACTTGAATAGCCGATACTAAGTAAAATAGGTTTTTTATTATTTTTTGAAAACTCTAAAGTTTCTTTAGACCAAATTTGCCAATTAACTGGATTATCTTTATGTTGTTTAAGATACGGACTTAGATCATTAGACAACACATTTTTATCAATTTTTATCATCAAAAAATTTTTTTTTTACTATTAAAGAAAAGATCATAAAAAAAGCAAACATAAGAATTGGTAAATAAATCCCCGGAGTCAAGATGAAGTCAAGCACATTAAAATTCTCCGATTGTTCTACATAAGAGTTTATTCCGGCACCTATAGTGTTAAAGATAAAAAAACCAGGTATGAATCCAAAAAAACTTGAAAAAAAATAATTCATTTTTCCCATCCCAAATAAGACCGGTATTAAATTTTGTAGTCCAAATGGAACTCCCAGACCACCAATAAATCTATATATAAAAAAATAGTAAAATTCATTTTTTTTGAATAAAAAAATGTATTTATCAAATTTTTGTTGAAGAGTCTTTTTAACTAAGTCCTGGAAGAAAAAATTTCCTATAGAATACAAAATCAATGCTCCAACTGAAATTGAAATAACAGAAATCAAAGTTCCAATCCACTGACCAAACAATATTCCAGAAACTATTAATAAAGGAGCCCCAAAACCTAAAAGGGCAACCCAGAGCACTGCGAAAATAAAAAAGTAAATTAAATTTTTAATTATACTCGCACTAACTAAATTGCTTAAATTATTCTGTAGGTCTTTATAATATGAAAAATCATTTAATTTACTTAGTTCTATACTAGTAAAAAGAAAATATAAGAATACAAAAAGTATAGCTAGATAAGAAATACCCAAAAATGTTTTCAATCTTTTACTCATAATTTACCTGTACAACAGACGACAATTAAAATATATACCTTTAAATATTTATGAAAAGAACATATCAGCCTAGCAATTTAGTTAGAAAAAGAAGACACGGTTTTAGAGCAAGAATGGCTACAAAAACTGGTAGACAACTTATCGCTCGTAGAAGGGCTAAAGGAAGAAAAACTCTCTCTACCTAAGAATTAATGGTAAAGCTTGAAAGTTTAAAAAAAAGCAATCAATTCAGAAAAGTGCTTAAAGAAAAGAAAATTTATACGGATTACTTTTCAATTTTTGCTACAAAAAATTTTTTTGAGGCTAAAAACAGAGCAAATTTATTAATAAGTTTTGTAATGAAAAAAAAAATTGGAAATGCTGTCAAAAGAAATAAAATTAGAAGAAAATTAAAAGCAATTGTTCAAAAATTATTAAAAAAAAGAGGTGCAATTAATAAGGATTACACTTATATAGTTTTCGGTAAGTCTAATGCTTATACTCAAAAATATGATGTGCTTTTGCCATTAATGGAGAAAAGTTTTAGTAAGTTAAAAAAGTAAAATGACAAAAATTTTAATTTTTATAATTAAAATCTATCAATTTCTTATTTCACCATTATTAGGAAATAGGTGTAGATTTTTACCGACTTGTTCAGAATATTTTATTGAAGCTCTAAAGACTCAAGGTCTTATAAAAGGTTTAAAATTAGGAACAAAAAGAATTTTTAAATGTCACCCGTTTAAAAAACTAGGTGGTTCTCATGGAGTAGATTTTGTCCCGATTCCAAAAAACGCTTCTAGACAAGAAAGGTTGAAAAAAATTGTGGAGGGATTACAAAAAGCTGGTTGGAAATACGAAAATAATAAGGAAAGTAAAAATGGATAATAAAAATGTATTTGTAGCAATTGCTCTTTCAATGTCCGTTTTACTTTTCTGGGGTGCCTTTTTTGAAACACCCAGAAAACCTATTGATCAACAAAATAATCAAAATGTTGAAAAAAAAACTGAACAAAACTCAATTTCGCCTACAATTAGCCAACCACAAATAGTTAAAAAACTCACGAGAGAAGAGTCTATTAATAATAGTAAAAGGGTAAAAATTGAAAATGATAGTATATTAGGTTCAATAAATTTAAAGGGCGCTCTAATTGACGATATATCTTTTAAAAAACATAAACAGAAAGTTGAAGATGGAAAAAATATTGTTTTTTTAAATCCATCTAATACTGAAAATGGTTTTTATATTGAAACAGGATGGACAAGTATTGGAAATAAAATAGAAGTTCCAACTAAAGACTCTGTATGGAATATAAAAGGAAACAATATTTTAAGTAATACTTCACCGATTGTTTTACAGTGGAACAATAATGATGGAGTGACTTTTGAAAAAAGAATTGAACTAGATGATAAATATTTATTTAAGATATCTCAAAAGGTAAAAAATAATTCTAATTCATCTATAGATTTATTTCCGTATGCTCAAATGACAAGAAATAAAATTCCAGATGATATTCAAAATTTTTATATACAACATGAGGGTTTCATTGGAGTTTTTGATGATGAGTTAAAAGAGGATGATTATGAAGATGTTGAAGAAAAAAAGATTGTAAGAGAATCTAATGAGGGTTGGCTTGGAATTACAGATAAATATTGGATGACTGCTTTCGTTCCAGAGACAGGTAAAAATTTTAAATCAACTTTTCTTTATGAAGATGGATTTAAAGCAAATTATATAATTAATAAACCTACGACTATTAGCAAATCATCTACTGGGATAAATGAATTGAGATTATTTGTTGCAGCTAAAGAGGTTGAGACAATTGATAGTTATGCGGCAAATCAAAATATTAAAAAGTTTGACTTAGTTATTGATTGGGGTTGGTTCTATTTTTTCACTAAACCCTTATTTTTTGTAATAGATTATTTATTTAAAATTTCGGGAAATTTTGGAACAGCTATCGTTCTATTAACTATAGCAATTAGACTAATTTTCTTCCCACTAGCTAATTTCTCATTTAGATCGATGGCAAAGATGAAAGCAGTTCAGCCAGAGATGATGAGACTTAAAGAGCTACATAAAGATGATAAGGTTAAATTACAGCAAGAGATGATGGCTTTGTACAGAAAAGAAAAAATTAATCCTGCATCTGGTTGTTTGCCTGTATTGATACAAATACCTTTCTTTTTTGCAATATATAAGATGCTCTTCATTTCTCTAGAAATGAGACATCAGCCATTCTTTGGTTGGATAAAAGATTTGTCAGCTCAAGACCCTACTTCATTATTTAATTTGTTCGGTTTAATACCTTGGGACCCTCCAGGTTTTATGATAATTGGAATTTGGCCAATTTTAATGGGGGCCTCGATGTGGGTTCAACAAAAATTAAATCCAGCACCAGCTGATCCGATACAGGCAAAAATATTTGCTTTCTTTCCTTTGTTTTTGACAATCATACTTGCATCTTTCCCTTCTGGTTTAGTTGTTTATTGGACGATAAACAATATTCTTACAATCGCTCAGCAATACGTAATTGTTAAAAAAACAACTGTGAAAACTAATTAAATGTCAAAAAATATTTCTCTAAATGAGATAAAAAAATTTTGGCCTGAAAAAGCTCCAGATATTAATATTGTTCAGAAATATACCAAAAAATATGAAAAAGAAAAAATAGTAATTAAATACGGAGGAAACGTTCTTATAGATAGAAATGTTTTTAATAACTTTATATCTGATATAAATGTTCTTAATAGATTGGGTTTATCTATTGTTGTTGTTCATGGAGGTGGTCCAAGAATTAAAAGAGAGCTAGATAAGAAAAAAATTACATCAAAATTTATTAATGGGTTAAGAGTTACTGACAAAAATATAATTAATACTGTAGAGGAAGTATTAATTGATTTTAATAGAGATATAGTAAGCTCTCTAAAGAAATTAGGCTCTGAAGCAGCCTCGTTTCATACCAAAACTAAAAATATAATTGAAGTTGAGCCTGAGAGAGAGGAACTTGGTTTCGTAGGAATACCAGACAAAATTAATGATGATTTGATTCAAAAAGCACTAAATGAAAATAAGATCCCAATTATAGCTCCCTTAGGTTTAGGAAAAAATAATCAAACATATAATATTAACGGTGATACTGCTGCAAGTGCTATTGCAAAAAAACTAAAATCAAGAAGATTAATTCTAATGACAAATGTAGAAGGCGTATACGATGATCAGAAAAAATTAATATCAGAAATTAAACCTTTTGATCTTGAAAATCTTATAAAATGGAAAGTTGTTCAAGGCGGTATGATTCCCAAAATAGAAAATTGTGTTGATGCTGTCCAAAATGGAGTAAGAGGTGTGGTGATTTTAGACGGAAGAAAACCTCACTCAGTATTACATGAAATTTTTTCTGATACGGGATCTGGAACATTAATAAGAGAATGAAAAACTTGAAAAATATAAAATTTTGGTTATTTGATTTAGATAATACACTTTACGATGGAGCTACTAAAGTTTTTGATCAAGTAGATAAAAAAATGTCAAAATTTATCTCTGAAAAATTAAATGTTAGCCTCGAGGAGGCAAGGAAAATTCAAAAAAACTATTTTCAAGAATATAACACAACTTTAAACGGGATGATTAAGAACCACAAAATAGATGCCGATGAGTTTTTAGAGTTTGTTCATGACGTTGATCTAAGTTTTTTGGATAAAAATAAGGATTTAGAGAATGAAATTAAAAAATTAGACGGAAAAAAAATAATTTTTACTAACGGCTCTAAAGCCCATGCTCTTAATGTTACGAAAAGAATTGGAATAGATAAGCTTTTTGATGGAATTTTCGATATAAGAGATTGTGAATTTATTCCAAAGCCCTCTAAAGAGCCTTATAAAAAATTGGTAGAAAATTACAAAATTGAGCCACAATATTGTATATTCTTTGAAGATATTGCAAGAAATTTAAAGCCAGCATACGAATTAGGAATGAAAACTGTTTGGATTAAAAATGATGAACCTTGGGCAGCAAAATATTCGGACTCAGATTTCATTAATTATAAAACTGACAACTTAACAAATTTTTTAAAGGAGATTAATGAGTTACGATAAACTAGAGAAAATAATAAACGAAAGTTTTGAAAAAAAAGAACAAATAGGTCCAAGGTCAGATAAAAAATTAGTGAAGGCTATTAATGAAACTATAAATTTAGTTGATAGTGGCAAAATTAGAATAGCAAACAAACTAAGTGGAAGCTGGGTTGTAAATCAATGGATTAAAAAAGCTATTTTATTGAGCTTTAGAGTTAATAAAATGGAAATGATGAAAGGTCCTTATACTACCTGGTATGACAAGGTACCTGGCAAAACAGTTAAATGGAAAGAGAAAGATTGGAAAAAAGCTGGATACCGTCATGTCCCTAATGGAGTTGTAAGAAAAGGAGCATTCATTGCTAAAAATGTTGTTTTAATGCCTAGTTTTGTAAATCTTGGAGCTTATGTAGATGAGGGGACAATGATTGACACTTGGGCATCTGTTGGCTCATGCGCTCAAGTTGGAAAAAATTGTCATATTTCTGGCGGAGCTGGTATAGGAGGTGTATTAGAACCGCTTCAAGCTGGCCCAGTTATTATTGAAGATAATTGTTTTATCGGCGCTAGATCTGAAATAGCTGAAGGTGTTTTAGTTGAAGAAGGTGCTGTTTTATCAATGGGAGTTTACATCGGAGCCTCTACAAAAATAGTTGATAGAAACTCTGGTGAAATACATTATGGGAAAGTTCCTGCATATTCTGTGGTTGTTCCTGGAAGCTTACCTAACAAATCTAACCCTGAAGGACCCTCATTATACTGCGCAGTTATAGTTAAAAAAGTTGATGAGAAGACTAGAAGTAAAACCTCTATAAACGACTTACTTAGAGACTAATGACTATAATAAGCGAATTACAATTATCTAAAGATTTAATAAGATTCCCAAGTATTACTCCTAGAGATGCAGGAGCAATAAAATTTCTTAGTAAAAAGTTAAAAAAATTGGGCTTTAATTGTAAAATTCTAGAATTTAAAGGAAAAGGAAGTAAGCCAATAAAAAACCTTTATGCTAGAATTGGTAAAAAAAGACCAAATCTATGCTATGCCGGCCATACAGACGTGGTGCCTCCAGGAAATATTAAAGATTGGACTGTTAATCCTTTTAAACCAGCTGTAAAAAAAAATCATTTAATTGGAAGAGGCGCTAATGACATGAAGAGTTCAATTGCTTGCTTCACTGCAGCAGTAAGTAAATTTTTGCTAAAAAATAAAAATTTTAATGGATCAATAAGTTTTTTAATTACAGGTGATGAAGAGGGGTATGCAATAAATGGTACAAAGAAATTAGTAGATTATCTTAAAAGAAAAAAAGAAAAAATTGATTTTTGTATTGTAGGTGAGCCAACTAATCCACATAAACTTGGGGAAATGATTAAAATTGGAAGAAGAGGAAGTTTGTCAGGAAAAATCGAAATTTCTGGCACTCAGGGGCATATTGCATACCCTAATCTTTCAAATAATCCAATAAATACACTAGTAGCTATATGTAAAAAACTTAAAGAAAAAAAATTTGATAAAGGAAATAAAAATTTTCAACCCTCAAATTTAGAATTTACATCCATAAATGTAGATAATAAAGCTCATAACGTTATACCTGCAAGAGCTAAAGCCCAGTTTAATATAAGGTATAATAATTTACATACTTCATCATCGCTCATGAAAAAAATTAATCTAATTGTAAAACAAATTAGTAAAAAAAATAAATGTAAATATAAAATTGATTATATTGCAAACGGAGAGGCTTTTCTAACAAAACCAGGGAAAACTACATATATGGCAAAAAAAATTATTAAAAAGATTACAAAAATTAGTCCAAAATTTTCTACAACTGGAGGTACCTCAGATGCGAGATTTATAAAGAAAATTTCACCTTGTCTAGAATTCGGCTTAGTAAATAAAACGATGCATAAAGTTGATGAGTGTGTTTCATTAAAAGATTTAAAAAATTTAACAAAAATATATCAAAATATCCTTGAGGATTATTTTAAGTGAAGCCTTATAAAGTCAGAAGATCTAAAATTGATAATTTTGGTCTATATGCTACGAAATATATCAAAAAAGGTTCAAAAATAATTGAATATAAAGGCAAAGTAATTACGAGAAGAGAGGCAGAGGAAAATCCTAAATATGACAACGATAAAGCTATTTACCTTTTTAATTTAAATAAAAGGTACGACCTTGATGGTGATTTTAAATTCAATACAGCTAGATTAATTAATCATTCATGTGATCCTAACTGCGAAGTAACTGGAACTGGGCTTAAAGTTTGGGTGCATGCAATTAAAGATATAAATAAAGGAGAAGAATTTTCATATGATTATGGCTTCAGTTTCGATGAAGATTACAAAAATTATCCATGTCGATGTAAATCTAAGAATTGTTGTGGTTACATCGTAAGGGAAGGATCTAGATGGAGAATAAAAAAAAAGAAAAGACAAAAGTAGATATTATTTTACCTAATTTTAATAGCTTTGAATTTATTTCTGAAACTGTAAAAAGTGTTTTAAATCAGTCCTACAAAAATTGGAAATTAATAATAGTTGATGATTTTTCAGATAAAAAAACAAGGTCTTTATTGAAGAAGGTTTCAAGAAATAAAAATATAAAGGTTTATTTTATGAAAAAAAACCGTGGGGCTGGCTTTTGTAGAAACTTTGCAATTAAAAAATCAAATGCACCATATCTAGCTTTTATCGACTCTGATGATATTTGGAAAAAAGATAAATTAAAAAACCAAATAAAATTTATAAAGAAAAATAATTTTTTATTTTCTTACACAAATTATGAAACTTTCGGTTTAAAAAAAAAGAAAGTGAAAAACCCCTCAAAAATCAATTATTTCTCTTTTTTAAAAAATACTTCAATAGCTACAAGCACTATGTTGATAAAAAGATGCTTAATAGGTAAAACAAAATTTACGAACACTAAAATTTGTGAAGACTATTATTTTAAATGTAAACTTCTTACAAAAACAAAATATGCATATTGTTTAAATCAATATTTAACAAAATACAGAATACGTGAAAATTCTTTACAGAGTAGTAATTTAAGAAATTTTTATTGGATTTGGAAAATAAATAAAAACTATAATAAACTTAATATAGTTGAGAATTTTATTTCACTCTTATTTATATCGATCAATTCTTTAAAAAAATACGGTGGTAAAAATTTTTTTTAAAATTTAATACTTAACATCAAATAAATATAAGCCGCAAGCAGGTGCAGGTGGTGCGCACAGACTCCTTTTTTTTGATGCTAAAGCTTTTTTAAAATCAGTAATGCTCCATTTACATGTTGATAAATATTTTAGGCAACCAACCATTGATCTTACTTGATTTTGAAGAAATGATTTTGAAGTAAATCTAATTTTTATTTTACCATTAACATTAATAATTTTTATAGGGTGCATCTTTTTAATTGGTGATTTAGCAGAACACGTGGATGCCCTAAAAGTTGAGAAATCATGGGTACCTTCTAAAAGTTTAGCCCCATTTTTCATTAATTTTAAATTTATTTTTTTTTTTACATGCCAGGCTTTATCTTTATCAATCGCCAAATTTCCTTGCCTATTAATAATTAAATATTCATAAGTACGTAGCTTTGCACTAAATCTTGAATGAAACCCCATATCTTTTGTTTTTAAATCCAATATTGAAATTAATTTTTTTTTTAAGAAAAAGTTCATAGAGTTCAAAAAAAAATTTTTGTCATTTATCTTTATTGTTGATTTAAAATTTGCAAACTGAGATAAAGCGTGAACACCTTTATCTGTTCTCCCAGAACCTACTATCTTAATTTTATTTTTTAAAACTTTTTTTAAAGCTTTTTCTACGCTATCTTGAATTGATCTGCCATTTTTTTGACTTTGCCACCCAACAAAATTTGTTCCGTCGTACTCGATTTTAATAAGATAGTTAAACATTTAATTGACTTTTTGGCCAATTTTAATTTTATTCCCTCTTAAATATTCTTCCACCAACATTTGTTTTTTTCCTTCTTTTTTAAGTTCTAAAATTTGCACTGCATTTTTTGAACAAGCAATTGTCATTTCATTATCTATAATAGTACCTACTTCGCCTGTTTTATTTATCTCTCTTGCTTTAATAATTTTAATTCTTTCGTCCTCAAGTTTAAACCAACATCCTGGATTAGGATTGAATGCATTAATCTTTGCAATAATTTTTTTTGCACTCTCAGCCCAGTTGATCTTAGTTTCATTTTTTTCAATTTTTTTTGCGTAAGTAACGCCTGACTCTTTTTGTTCAACAAAAACTGCCTTATTATCCTCAATTAATTTAATTGAATTCAGAATTAATTTAGCGCCAATTTCTGACATTTTTTTACTTAGTTCAATATAAGACATCTCTTGAGAAATATTTATTTTTTCCTGCATCATGATTGGACCTGCATCAAGTTGTGGTATGATTTTCATTATTGATATCCCTGTTTCAGAGTCCATGTTCATAATTGCTCTTTGAATTGGAGCAGCTCCTCTCCATCTAGGAAGTAAAGATGCATGTACATTAATGAATGAAAGTTTATTTATATCAAGGAGTTTGATTGGTAAAATTTTTCCATAAGCAACGACTACCACTAAATCAGGATTTAATTTTTTGATATGATTAATTTCTTCACTAGTTTCTAAAGAATTAGGAGACCTGACTTTTAAATTTAGTTTTTCTGCAAAATTAAAAATTTCTGATTGGCTAAATTTTTGACCTCTGCCACTTTTAGTTGCAGGTTGAGTATAAACCTCTAAAATCTTATGACCTGAGTCGTTTATTGCTTTCAATATCGGAACTGCAAATTGTGGGGTTCCCATAAAAATTATATTCATCACTCTTAAATCTATAAAACAACTTTATTAAGTTCTTTTTTATGTTTAATTAATTTTTTGATAATCATATCTTTTTTTAATTTAGATAAATAATCAATAAATAAAACGCCATTGAGATGATCAACTTCATGCTGTATGCAAGTCGCTAAAAGTCCGTTAGCCAACAATTCTTTTTCTTTTCCATTATAATCAACAAATTTAATTTGACATTCCGCTGGCCTTTCAATTTCTGCAAAATGACCTGGCAGTGAGAGACAGCCTTCCTCATAAACAGAAGTTTTTTTAGACTTAGAAATTATTTCTGGATTTATTAAAAAAAGGGGGTTTTTTTTTTCTTCATTTTTGGAAATATCAATTACAATTACACGTTTTAAAATTCCTACTTGAACAGCTGCCAACCCAATGCCAGGAGCTGCATACATCGTTTCTAACATGTTGTCTAAAAGTTTTCTTATGTTATCGTCGATATTTTCTACATGTTCGCTTTCTTTTCTTAAAATCGGATCTGGTTCGATTATAATATTTTTAAGAGACATTATTTTAAGCTCTTTCTGGAAGTGCTGTAGCTATTACTTTATTTCTTAAAGAGTATAAATCCATCTTATTTAATAGGTTTGTGACAAAGTATATTGTTTCTGGATCAAGTTGATAGATTTCGTCTTCACCTATTATTTCAACTATTTTTAAAGTTAAAAATGCTTTTTGGTCATTATCAATTAATTTTAATAAATTTTCAGGCACATCCAAATTTTTTGACAGTTCCTCATATTTAAAATTTACGGGTAAAATAAAACCGTCTTTTAAAAGAGCATCAGCTAAAGCTAAATCTTTTGCAGATACAAAATACTTATTATTTTTTGTTACTTTTTTGAAAATCCTATCAATATCTTTCTGTACTTTCTTTTTACTTTCCCCTTCAACGAAGTATTTTAATATTTTTGATTGGTGTAAAATTTTATCGTTATATTTGATTTTTCCTAAAACTAAGTTTTCCTCAGAAACAATTCTACTTAGTGCTGTCTCTTGATATCTTTCCGGTAAATTTTCAATTCCAATTTCTTGGATTTTTTCACTTAAAAATTTTGAAAATATATTCGTTAAGTTATTTTTTTTAAATAGATCCTCTAGTAAAAAAAGATACTCAATTTTTGCTTCGTTTGTCTCTGATAATAAATACTTTTGATAAATAAGAGCTCTTGAGTCACTATCATCAAAAGTTTGATAATTATTTTTGGCATTAATCAAACTGTTTAAACTAAATGGTATTTGTCTATAAATTTCAAAAATTGTATTTTTATTTAATTGATTGTTATTTGCTGCTAGCTCTAGTTCCTTAAGTTTTTCTTTATCTTGAGCATCTTCAAGTTTAATTAAATTTGCTGCATTTAAATATTGCCAAATCTCTGGTTTTGTTTTTGATGTAGGCTCGAATTTGAAATTTTCTGTTGTTATACTTGAAAGATAAAAATTTAATAAATTTTTTTCGTTAATCTTACCACTCGTTTTTTCTGTAACTCCTAAAAGAAAATTAATTTTATCATCATAAAACTTGCTAGACTGTTTTTGTTCACGTAGTAGATCCAACAATAGCTGTGCCTCAGAATTTTTTTTATTAAAAATCAAACAATAAATTTTAAATTTTTCTAAATAAGGATCTTTGATTTTAGCATCAATAAATTTAATCTTATCACATCCATCTTTTATATTTGCGCTAGCGATATTTTTATCGACTAAAAATTGAACAGCTTTGCTTTTGCTATCAAATTCTTCATTTTGTTTTAAGAAACTCTCGATTAAATCAGTACGATTATTTTTTATCAACCAATCAATTTTTAAATCTACAAATTCCTTTTCCGTCATACCATTAGGTGGATATGAAAATGATAATAAAATAATTTCTAAAATTTCTTTAGATGATTTTGAAAGCTCAATTTTATTCAATCTTTTTAAGCTAGATCTTAAGTCTTCGGCCTTTGTGTTAGACCACATATTTAAGTTAAAATCAAAATTAGCCGGTTCATATATACCAAAAACTTTTTGTTCTTTAGTTACAATTTCAGATCCTTCTTGAATTTCAATTTTTTCTAATGATTTAATTTTTTCAAACGATAAAGTTTTATTCTCTTCTTGAATTTTATTTTTTGGTAAATTTTTTAAAGTTTCTTGGTTTGTGCCTTTTTTATTGTTCCAAATATCTATTTTTTCTTCGCTATAGAGAGGCGAGTAAAAAAGAATAATTGCTACGCATATTGCAAGGCTAAAGCTTTTTAATTTCATTGGTAACATCAATTTGAAATTTTTTTTCAGGGCTAGGGAATTTAATTTTTTCTATCAAAAAGATTACAAGGATAAGTAAAACAGTTAAAAAAATTATTTTAAGTAGAATTTTTAATATTGTATTTCCTATTTTAGGCTGCCTGTTGTATTTAAGTTGCATAGTTTATGAATTGACTTAAACTGAATAAATAAGACATATTTATGAAAAATCAAATCCAAAAAGTAAATAAAATACAAAAAAACCTTACTTTAACCGGGATGATGGGTGTGGGTAAAACCTCAATAGGAAAAAAATTAGCAAAGAAGCTTAAATATGATTTTGCTGATATAGATGAAATTATAGAAAAAAAAGAAGGTCAATCTATTAATTTAATTTTTAAAAACAAAGGAGAAAACTACTTTCGAAAAATAGAAAAAGAAATTACTCTAATTGAATTAAAAAAAAATAAATGCATAATTTCTCTTGGAGGAGGTGCGTTTCTTAATAAAGCTATAAGAGAGACAACAAAAAAATTTTCTGTCAGTTTTTGGCTGGATCTCCCAATTAAAAAATTAATAAATCGATTAAAAAAAAGTAAAAAAAGACCATTATTAAACAAGGAAGACAAAAATGAGAATATCAAAAAAATATATTTTGCTCGAAAAAAAATTTATAATCAAGCTAACTTTAGAATTAAGTGTGAAAGACTTACAGCAAAAGAAGTTGTTGAAAAAATTTTGAGTTTTTATGAAATATCAAGAAATTAAATTTAAAAATAAATCTAATAATTACTCAATATTGATTGGTGAAAGGTCAATAAATTTGTTAGCCAACAAAATAAGGATTATTCTTCCTAAGACAAAAAAAATAGCTTTGATTGTAGATAAAAAAGTTCCAAAAAAATTTAAAAATAATTTAAAAAATAATTTAAAAAAATATCAAATTATATTTATCAATTTCGATGCAAGAGAAAAAAATAAGTCTTTTAATAAAGTCAATTCATTACTAAACATTTTATTAGCAAAAAATTTAAATCGCTCAGACTTATTAATCGGCGTTGGTGGAGGCATCACTGGTGATGTTTCTTCATTTGTTGCAAGTATTTACAAAAGAGGAATTAATTTTATAAATGTGCCAACTACTTTACTTGCTCAGGTTGACTCGGCTATTGGAGGAAAAACAGGTGTGAATTCCAATTATGGAAAAAACTTGATTGGTACTTTTTATCAACCCAGACTAGTAATTATTGATACTTTATTTCTTAAATCATTGCCAAAGAAAGAAATGATATGTGGATATGCAGAAATTTTAAAACACGCAATAATAAAAGATAAAAATTTTTTTAGATGGTTGCAGAAAAAAACTAAATTTCTTTTTTTAAAGCAAACCAAGGAGCTTGTTTATGCAATTAAAAAAAGTTGCAATATAAAATTACACTTCGTGTCTCGAGATACTAATGAAAAAAATTTAAGAATGATTTTAAATTTTGGTCACACATTTGCCCATGCTATAGAGGTTAAAAATAATTATTCTAAAAAAATTACTCACGGAGAAGCTGTTTTATCAGGTATGATAATTGCAAGTAAAATTTCGTTAATAAAAAAAATTTGTTCACTAAAAACTTTTAATGAGATCAAGAATGTTTATATAAAAAATAAGTTAGAATACTCATTTAAAAAATATTCAAATAAAAATGAAATTGACAAACTGCTTCCTTATTTAAAAAATGATAAAAAAAATAATGATAATAATATAAACTTTATTTTACTAAAAAATGTTGGAAGAACAACTTTGCCTAATCAAAATAAGATTTCGCTAGAAAATTTAAAAAATATGACGAAAACTATTTCTCAATACTAATTTCTAATGCATGAATTTTGGTAGCCAACTCATCTTTAAGAATTGTCATAATTTTTTTATGTGCATTTACTCTAGAAATAGAATTTAAGTAAAGAGATTTAATTTTTAAATGTAGATGAAATTTTTCTGGCGAGAAAGATTTATGTTTTAAGTGTTTATAAGAATTATCAACAATTTCTATATTGTCAATTTCTATTTCTTTTTTTAATTTTTGAACAATACTGTCAAAAAAGTTATTCATTATAATAATTTTACTATATAGATAAATTTTATGAAAATAATTTGTGATTGGGATAATTGCAGAGAAACTGGGGTTTATAAAGCTCCAGTAGAAAAAGATAATAGTAAAAAGTATAGATTACTATGTCTGCATCATATTAAAATATTTAATAAAAATTGGAATTATTTTGAGAATATGAATGATCAAGAAATAGAGTTTTTTATAAAATCAGATTTAACCTGGCACAAATCTACCAAAACTTTTGGCTCATCTGAAAATTTTTTTAACATTTTATGGAATAATGCTTTAGATGATAAATTAAATATATTTAAAAGTAGTAATTTTAGAGATTTTAAAAAAACAAAGGTATCTCAACAAGACAAAGACGCGCTTCAAGTAATGGAGTTAAATGAGGACGTTAAATGGGAGCAAATTCAGCACAAATTCAAAGAGCTTGTAAAAAAGTATCATCCTGATAAAAACCAGGGAAATAAAAAATTTGAAGATAAATTAAAAAAAATTACTTTGGCTTATAGTCAACTTAAAAAAACTTTAGGAAAAAAATGAGTGCGGAACAGTTTTTACAAAAAACAGACATAAAATTATCAGTAAAACAAACTTTTGGATTTGAAAGCGACATGCAGGTGGGAGCTTTTTCAAAAAAAAATGAATATGTTCCTAAAATAGATTCAGATTATAAATTTGATAAAGACACCACTTTGGCAATTTTGGCTGGTTTTTCATTTAATAAAAGAGTTCTAATACAGGGATACCATGGAACTGGAAAATCTACTCACATCGAGCAAGTAGCTGCAAGACTTAACTGGCCATGCGTAAGAGTAAATTTAGATAGTCATATAAGTAGAATTGATTTGATTGGAAAAGATGCGATTATATTAAAAGACGGAAAGCAAATTACTAAATTTAAAGAAGGTATTTTACCTTGGTCAATACAAAATCCAGTAGCGTTAGTTTTTGATGAATACGACGCTGGAAGACCTGACGTGATGTTTGTTATTCAAAGAGTTTTGGAAAGTGAAGGAAGTTTTACACTATTAGATAAAAATAAAGTTTTACAACAGCATGATTTATTTAGGATATTTGCCACGACTAATACTGTAGGTTTAGGAGATACAACTGGTTTGTATCACGGTACTCAACAAATAAACCAAGGGCAGATGGACAGATGGAACATAGTTTCTACATTAAATTATCTGCCATTTGAAAAAGAGTTAGAAATCGTTTTATCTAAAAATAAAAATTTAAATAATAAAGAAGGAAAAGAACTTTTATCAAATATGATAAAGGTTGCTGATCTTACTAGAAAAGGATTTATAAATGGTGATATCTCTACTGTAATGAGTCCTCGAACGGTTTTACATTGGGCAGAAAATACAAGTATATTTAAAGATCAAGGATACGCTTTTAGAATTACATTTTTAAATAAATGTGATGAGTTAGAGAAAAAAATAATTTCTGAGTACTACCAAAGATGTTTTGGTGAAGACCTGCCGGAGTCTTCTATTAATATCACTTTATAAAGTGGAAAATAAAAAAGAAAAATTAGCTGATTTTAAGACTGCAATAAGCTCTACGGTAAGATCATTATCTAATTCTGATAAAATTGAAGTATCTTTTGGAAATGATACCTCTAAATCTGGAAAAAATTTAATCAGTCTGCCAGAAATTAGTCCAAAAAATAACAAGTTAAATTATAATCAAATACGGGCAATGGCAGACTCAAAATCCTTGAAACATAGATTTTCTGATCCAAAAACATTTAAACAATTTGAACCTAATGGGAATATATCTAAACAGTTGTATAAAATCTCAGAAAAAATTAGATGTGAAAAAATTGGAACCAGCTATTTTAAAGGAGTAAAAAACAATATTGAAACTTTTTACCAAGAAAGGCTAAATGGTTTAGATCTTAAAAGCAGTGAGGATAAAATTATTGAGTCTTTTGAAAATTACTTAAGAACAAAATTCCTTGATTTTGAAAATAATAGTCAAATCGATAAAAAACTTAAATCATACAAAAAAGATTTAAATGAAAAATTTAAAGGTAAAATTAGTCAATTAAATGAGTTAACCTTAGATCAAGAAAAATTTAATTCCCTTATTTCTGAGCTTATTGCAGATATGAATCTTGACGAAAATCTAGATGAAGAAGAGAAAAAAGATGATGAAAAAAATAACGACGAAAAGCAGAATAAACCAGATAATCAAGAAAAACAGGCAAAAGAGAAAGAAGATAAACAAGAGGAAATGTCTATAGACTCTGGTATACCTGATCTTGAAAATGAAGCCAAAGAGTCAGATCAAGCTGATGAGGAAATCGAAATAGAAGACAGTTCTCAACCAGATTTACAAAAAAAAGGGGGAAGTACTTTAGGTGACATAAATTATAAAACTTACACTGAAGAATTTGATGAAATTATCAAAGCAGAGGAATTGGAGAATACTGAGGAACTTACAAGACTAAGAAAAAATTTAGATCAGCAATTATTACAACTTAAAAATTTCATTTCTAAACTTGCAAACAAGTTACATAGAAAACTTTTAGCTAAACAAAATAGATCCTGGAATTTTGACCTAGAAGAAGGTTTACTGGACACATCAAAATTGCCAAGGATAATTATTGACCCATTTAATTCTTTATCTTTTAAAAAAGAAAAAGATATTGAATTTAAAGATACATTAGTAACAATTTTAATTGATAATTCAGGTTCAATGAGAGGTAAACCGATTTCAGTAGCAGCAATATGCGCTGACATACTTTCTAGGACATTAGAAAGATGTGCAGTTAAAGTAGAGATACTCGGTTTTACTACAAAACATTGGAAGGGAGGATCCTCTAGGGAAAAATGGATGAAAAATGATAAACCAAATTTACCAGGAAGATTAAACGATCTCAGGCACATTATTTATAAATCTGCTGACACGCCTTGGAGACAAGCAAAAAATAATATGGGTCTTATGCTCAAAGAGGGGTTATTGAAAGAAAACATCGATGGTGAAGCACTTAAATGGGCTTACAACAAAATGAATAGAAGAAAAGAGGAAAGAAAAATCCTTATGGTAATCTCGGATGGAGCTCCAGTTGACGACTCTACTTTGTCGACGAATACAAGTGACTATCTAGAGTCAAACCTTAAGAAAACAGTTAAATGGATTGAGAATAAAACAAATATTGAATTATTAGCCATCGGTATTGGTCATGATGTTACAAGATACTATAATCAAGCTATTAAAATTACAGATGTTCAAGATTTAGGTGATGTAATGATTAATCAGTTAACAGATCTATTTGTCAAAAAGAATAAAAAAACAATTCACTAATTCTTTATTTCTGAAACCGAACTTTCTGAAAAGTCTTTTATTTTATAAATCAGTAATCTAAAAGGAATTAACATTACCAGTGCTATAAATAGCTTTACTGCTAAATCTCCAAAAGCTAGAATCACCCAAGGTATTCCTGTTGCATAAAAGGCAATTGAAAAAAATAGAAACGTATCAGTTACAGATCCAATTATTGATGATGCGAGAGGAGCAGCATACCATATTCTTTTTCTTAAAGAGTCAAAGATTTGAACATCAAAGTTTTGAGCAATAAAAAATGCGATACCTGAACCAACAGCAATTCTTATAGAGATAATGTCTGAAAAATTAGTTGACACAAATAACGTTAGAAGAACACCAATAATAAACCCTACATACACAACTTTTCTTGCTACTAATTTGCCATAAGCGCGGTTTGCTAGATCTGTTATTAAAAAGGTTATCGGGTAACTAAAAGCACCGTAAGTTAAGATTTCATTTAATCCAAAAAATTGAATCGGAAATTGAACTAAGTAGTTTGAAAGTAATACAACCAAACCCATTAGAAGTGAGAGTTTGTAAAATAAATTCATTGTAGAGTTATGATTTTGCTGAAATTGAAGCTTTAATTTTTTTTACTTTTTTTGAAAGTTTAGTGTTTTTTGCTGATATTAAATACTTATCTAAACCGCCTTTAAAATCTACGGTTCTTAAAGCAGTATTAGCTACATTTAATTTAATATCTTTTTTTAAAATATCGCTTCTAAAAGTGACTTTCTTTAAATTGGGTAAAAATCTTCTTTTAGTTTTATTTTTAGCGTGGCTAACGTTATGACCTTTTAAAGGTGATATTCCTGTTAATTCGCATCTTTTAGACATAATTTTTTCCTGATTTTATATAATTCTTGTATACATTGGGGTCAAGCATTAATTCCAACTGCCTCACTAACATTTTTGAGATTTTCTTTTTTTAAAATCGATATTAAGTCTTTTTTAATCTCTTTAACAATACCCGGCCCTTTGTAAACCATACCTGTATATAGTTGAACTGCATCAGCTCCAGCTGTTATCTTTTCAAAAGCGCTCTCTCCGGAGTCCACTCCGCCGACACCTATTATCTTAATCTTACCCTTGGTTTCTTTATAGAATTTTTTAATTAAATTTGTTGAAATATCTTTTAGCGGTAGTCCTGATAATCCTCCAACTTCTTGCTTTTTAATATCAGAAAGATTATCACGATTGCTATCTGTTGTATTAGAAACTATTATACCTTGTATTTTATGGCTACTCACTAATTCAACTATATTACTAATTTCATTATCATTAATATCTGGTGATATTTTAATCGTTATTGGGCAATTGATTTTTTTTTCTATCATAATTTTGTTTATCCCAGTTAAAAGTTTTTTCATCTCACCTAGATCATGGAAATCTCTTAAACCTTTGGTGTTCGGTGAGGAGATATTAATTGTTATATATCCAGCGTACATTCCAAGTCTTGATAGGCAAATATAATAATCATCTTCTTTATTTTTTGTTTCTTTATTTGGACCGATGTTTACTCCTAAAAACCCATCAGGTTGATTATTTGATATTCTCTTCGATATAATTTCTGATCCATGATTATTAAATCCAAGACGATTGATAAGTGCCTGATCTTTTTCCAATCTAAATATTCTTGGTTTTGGATTTCCCAATTGTCGTTTTGGAGTGACGGTGCCTACCTCAATAAAACCAAAGCCAAATTTAAAAAGAGAATTATAAACTTCAGCACTTTTATCAAAACCTGCAGCTAAACCTATTGGATTTGAAATCGTTTTACCTAAAAGATTTGTCTCAAGCATTTCCTCACTTTCAACATTAAAAAAACTTTTTGGAAGAATATTTGCTTTCAGTGATTTTATAGCTAAATCATGAGCTACTTCAGGATCTAAAGAAAATATATAAGGCCTTAAAATTGAAAACATTAATTAGTATCTATTTTATCTTTCATTAACTCAATTGTCTCTTTCAATCCGAAGAAGCTGACAAAATAACCCATCCTGGGACCATTTTCTTCTCCAAATACAACTTCATAAATTAATTTAAACCAATCTCTTAAATTTTGTTCGTATCCATTTTCTTTACCTGTGGAGTAAACTATAGTTTGTATTTCCTCAGGTTTTAAGTTTTGTTTAATTTGAGATAATTTTTTAACAAGATTTTCTAGTGCTTTCTTTTCATTTGATGAAGGCTTTTTAAATCTTTTATTTGGTTCAACTTTATCTTTAAAATAATTTATAGCATACTCGGTTAACCCATCTAAAATAGGATAATCTTTAGGTTTTATTTCTTGATGAAATCTATTTATAAATTTCCATAAAATTTTTTTATTGTCTGCATTACTAGACCCAACTAAATTCAATAACATTGAAAAAGGCATTACAATTTTCTCAGTCGGTGGTTTTCCATTATGTATATGCCAAACTGGATTAAGAATCTTATCTTTTTCTTTTTGATTTGGATATTTTTCGATATTTGTTAAATATTCATCAACTGTTTTGGGCACGACTTCTGCATAAAGTTTTTTAGCTCTTTTTGGATTTGGGTACATATATAAAGACAAACTTTCAGGCGAAGCATATCTCAGCCACTGTTCAATAGAAATTCCATTTCCTTTTGATTTAGAAATTTTCTCTCCTTTTTCATCTAAAAAAAGTTCATATGCAAAACCATTAGGTGGATTTTTTCCGAGAATTTTACAGATTTTATTAGATAAAATTGCACTCTCTGTTAAATCTTTTCCATACATTTCAAAATCAACATCAAAGGTGAACCATCTCATTGCCCAGTCTACTTTCCACTGAAGTTTAGATTTCCCGTTTAAAATGCTTGTTTCTATTTTCTCACCACCGTTATCGAAGACTGCATTTCCAGTTTTCTTATCTATTTCTAATAATGGTATTTCCAATACTCTTCCCGTTTTAGGGCAAATCGGTAAAAACGGACAGTATGTTTTCTTTCTTTCCTCTCGCAGAGTTGGAAGAATTATATTCATTACATCCTCATATTTTTCTGCAACTCTTAAAAGTGATTTATTAAAAACACCATTTTTATAATTTTCTGTCGAGCTTTTAAAAATAAATTTAAAATTAAACTTTTTCAAAAATTCTTTAAGCATCTCATTATTATGCTCACCAAAGCTTTTATACTTTTTAAAAGGATCAGGAATATTTGTTAACGGTTTTCCTAAATTATCTTTCAAAACTTGATCGTTAGTAATATTATCAGGAACTTTTCTTAATCCATCCATATCATCAGAAAATGTTATCAATTCATGATTAATTTTTTCTATGTGATTTAAAGCATTTATCATCATAGTAGTCCTAGCCACTTCACCAAAAGTCCCTATATGTGGTAATCCACTTGGCCCATAACCGGTCTGAAAAGTTATTTTACCTTTTTTTTTTATAATATCTTTTCTATCTTTTAACAGTTTTCTAATTTCAACAAATGGCCAGGATGAAGTAGATTGAATTAAGTTATTATCCAGCATAGTAATGGTTTATTAAATTTTATATGCAAAATACAGATATAATTACGTCATATTAAGTTGAATTTTAAAACTATTTAAATAATCTCAACTTTAATGACCAGTAACAAAACAGTTTTTTTCTTAATAGGCGTACTACTCATTGTGTTAGGGCTTTCAATGCTAGCTCCATATTCTATGCAAGTTATATATAATGAGAATAGCCACAGTTTTATCTCATCCTCTTTTGTAACAATTTTTATTGGTATTTTATGCATTTTAGCAAATCTTGAAAAAGATTTAAAATTAAACCTGAGACAAACTTTTTTATTCTCAACACTTGCTTGGGTAACCGTTGCGATTTTTGGAAGCCTTCCTTTTGTATTATCAAGTCAAATGTTCTCATTTAGTGATGCTTTTTTTGAAAGTATGTCGGGAATAACTACTACTGGAGCAACTATTATATCTGACTTGGATAATAGTCCCAAAAGTATTTTATTATGGAGAGCTATCATGCAATGGTTAGGTGGAATTGGTATTGTAGTGATGGCTATTACAATTTTGCCTCTATTGCGAGTAGGAGGAATGCAACTTTTTAAAATGGAGGGTCCAGATAGTACTGAAAAAATTTTGCCAAGAACTATTGAGGTAGCAGCTATTATAATTTCAACTTATGTAATTCTTACTATGTTATGTGGTTTTTTTTATTGGTTATTTGGCATGTCAATCTTTGATAGTGTTAGTCATGCAATGACTACTATAGCCACCGGTGGTTTCTCAACTCATAATGACTCAATTGGTTTTTTTAAAAGTTCAAATATAGAAATTGTTGCAAGTTTATTTATTATTTTAGGAAGCATACCATTTATCTCATATTTAAAATTTTCTCAGGGTAATAGAAAAATTTTTTTTCAAGACGTTCAAATAAAGGGACTCATTTATTTACTAATAATTGCAACGATTATAATGTTTTTATACTTATTATTTATAAACTATGAAGGAAGTCTATTTGAAAAAATAAGAATTTCCTCTTTTAACGTAATTTCTATATTATCAGGTACAGGTTATGTTACAGATGACTTTGGATTGTGGGGAAAATTTTCTTTAATTTTTTTCTTGTTTTTAATGTTTATTGGTGGATGTGCAGGATCAACTGCGTGTGGAATTAAAATTTTTCGATTGCAAATGCTTTTAATTTTTTTGAAGAACCAGGTCAAAAAATTAATATATCCAAACAGTATTATCATAACTAAATATAACAATCAAAAAATTTCAGATGATTTTATTAGATCAGTAATTATTTTTATTTTTTCTTTTTTATTCATCTTTTTAATTATAGCAATGCTTCTTTCTGTAAGTGGTCTAGATTTTGTTACCTCAATCTCCGGTGCTGCAAGTTCTATTTCTAATGTAGGACCAGGATTAGGTGAAATAATTGGACCTGATGGCAACTACCAAAGTTTACCAGATTTATCTAAATGGATTTTAGCAATTGGCATGTTGTTAGGAAGATTGGAATTATTTGCTGTACTAGTTTTGTTTTTTCCATCTTTTTGGAGAGATTAATTTTTTATGAATATTTTTCTAAATATTAAATCTGTGAGAATGCTTTTATTAGGTTTCTCTTCTGGCCTACCTATTCTTCTTGTATTTTCAACATTATCTGTTTGGTTAGTTAAAGCTGGAGTAAGTAGAAGTACTATTACTATGTTTAGTTGGGCAGCTCTAGCGTACTCGTTTAAATTTATGTGGTCTCCAGTAATTGATAATTTAAAAATACCAATTCAAAATTTTGGTCATAGAAAAAGTTGGTTATTAATCTCTCAATTATTAATAATTTTTAGTTTGATTTTTATATCTTTTACAGATCCTAGCAAAACACTCATTTTGACTGCAATCGGATCTGTCTTAATAGCTTTTTCAAGCGCTTCGCAAGACATAATTATTGATGCTTACAGAATAGAGTCGGCTCCTCAAAAAATGCAAGGAGCATTATCTTCCATGTATATTGCTGGTTATAGGGTTGCTATGTTAATAGCTGGGGCTGGTAGCTTGTACTTAGCTTCTTTCTTTGGAGTAGAAGTTTATGATGTGAATGTTTGGAAGAAAGTTTATTTAGTAATGGCTTCATTAATGTTAGTTGGGGTTTTTACTACTCTAAGCTCTCCAGAACCAAATATTAAAAGAAAAGTTTCTAATTTTAGTTTCCAGGATCAACTCAGATTTCTGATTTCATTTATTTTGGCGATAATAATCTTTGTTGCTACTTACTCACTATTAAAGAGTCCATTTAATAATGAGGACCCATTAATAAATTTTCTTTACGCGTTAATAAGAATAAGTCTATGCTTTTTGGGCTCAGGGTTTATAATTTATTTTCTAATAAGTATAAATTTTATCAAAAAAAATTCTGCATCTATTGCTTACGTTGAACCCATTAAAAATTTTATTAATAGATATGGAAAAACTGCAGTTTTAATACTGTTGCTAATTGGTTTATATAGAATAGCTGACATAGTAATGGGCGTAGTAGCCAATATTTTTTATTTAGATAGAGGTTATAATGTTAAAGAAATAGCTACTTACTCAAAATTTTTTGGAGTTTTTGCAACAATAGTTGGAGGAATAATTGGCGGTTATTCTGCAATCAAGGTTGGAACCTTAAAGGCATTATTTTTTGGAGCTTTAATCGCAGCCGCAAGTAATTTACTATTTGCTTGGTTAGCTATCTCAGATCCAAATATTAAAACTTTAATAATTGTCATCACTGCTGACAATATTTCCAGCGGCTTTGCAGGTGCTGCGTTTGTGGTATATCTATCGGCATTGACATCTATAAAATTCACAGCAACTCAGTACGCGCTTTTTAGCTCTTTAATGCTGTTGTTACCAAAAGTACTAGCGGGATACTCGGGGGCAATAGTTGATCAATTAGGGTATGCAAATTTTTATATTTTTACAGCAATCATTGGTATTCCTGTATTGTTATTAATTATTTGGATTGCTAAAATCGCCCCGGTAAAAGATTAGTAAGCGCCAATGACAAAATATTTCACGAATAATTTTCCAATTTTGAATCTTTATAAAAGAACTTCACTGAAGTCTGAAATTGTTACACAAATGATATTTGGAGACTCATTCTCAATATTTGGAAGAAAAAGAAATTGGCTGAAGATAAAAATTAAAGAAGATGGTTATAAAGGTTTTATTAAAAATAAAGACTTTCCTAATTTTTTAAAACCAACTCACAAAGTTAATATTCTAAAAGCAAAAGTATATAAATACTCTAATAAGAGAAATAAGTTGCATGAAATAACATTTGGTTCAAAAATAAAAGTATTAGAAAAAAAATCGAATTTTTTAAAGTTTTCAAAAGGATGGATTAATAAAAAAGATGTGAAACCTATTAATTATAGAGAAAAAAACCCTTTTAAAAATATAACATTCTTTAAGAATATAAAATATAAATGGGGAGGGAAATCTTTCAAAGGTATCGATTGCTCAGCTCTTATTCAAGTATTCTTAAACTTCAATAATAAGTTTTGTCCTAGAGATGCAAGAGACCAAGTAAGATTTTTTAAAAAAAATGTTAAATTAAAAAATATAAAAAAAAACGATATTATTTATTGGAAAGGTCATGTTGCTTTAGCCCTTTCAAAAAATAAGCTTATTCACGCGTACGGACCAATGAAAAAAACTGTTATCATGGGTATTAACCAAACAATCAAAAGAATAGAAAAAACTGCTAGATTAAAAGTGATTGGAATTAAAAGGCTATAAAAGGCAAAGGCAGCTTCAGTCTCCCTCCACTGCCCTTAGACTAAAATTAAATGATTCGTTCTTGAAATTTAAGACTCTTATAAGTTGTGTGTGGATAATTTGTGGCGGAGAGAGAGGGATTCGAACCCTCGAAACGGTTTCCCGTTTACACGCTTTCCAAGCGTGCGCCTTAAACCACTCGGCCACCTCTCCAATACTAAAATCTTTTATTTTATAGCATATGAGCTATAAAAAAGAATGGACAGTTTAGTTGTACTAAATAACGAAAAAATCTCAAAAAAAAATAATAAATTTTATTGTAGAAATTTTAACTTTAAAATTCTCCCTGAAGGTTTAAATAAATTCTTTAATGTTCAATATATAGCTAGAAAATCTAAAACAGACGAACACCATGAGCTAAATTTACAAAATATTAGAATAGCTTCAAATATATTTCAGTTTATTTATTACGTATTATCTACCTTTAAAAATAAAAATACAAAATATTATATTATTACAATCACTCCTTACACTTTTTTAGCTTTTTTATTCTTAGCCTTGTTTAGAAAAAAAATATTTGTTTATCTTATTAGTAGTGGTTATGAGGAATGGAAATATATTTTAGGTTCTTGGTCGGTTTGGATTTATCATATTATGTATTCTATTGTTACCTCAAAAGCTACGGTTATTGCTTTACATGAAAGGCTTTATAAAAAAGACGATGGTCATGTAATCGAATCATCAACACTTAATCAAGAATGGCTCCAAAATTTAAAAAAACCAAATTTAAGTAAAGTAAAATTTTTGAATGTCTCAAGAGTCAATCCTGAAAAAGGAATTTTTGAATTTCTTGAAATGTTTAAAAAATTAGAAATAGACTCTGAAATTTCAATTGTTGGTAGAATTAAAAACTTTTCTTTACAAGATAGATTTCAGTCTATTATTAAAGATCACCCAAATATAATATTTCCTGGATACATTTCAGATAGAAAAGCATTAATAGATGCGTACGATAATCATAATATTTTAATTCTACCTTCATATACGGAAGGGCAGCCTTACGTTGTAGACGAGGCGTTAGCTAGAAGACGTCCCGTGCTTATATTTCAAGATATAAAACATATTATCAAAGGAAGAAAAGGAATTTTCGTCTCTGAAAGAAATATAAACGATCTTACAAAAACAATTAAATTTATTATAAATAATTATTATGACATTCAAGAAGAAATAGAACAAAACAAATTTCCACTAGAAGAAGATATGTTTAAACAAATTGCTGGTATAATAAATAATCATTAACCACGCAATAATTTTCTTATTCCTTCTTCAATTGAAATCTTAGGCTTCCAATTTATTTCTTTTTTAACTTTTGAAATGTTAGCTAGAGAATTCTTCGGCTCACCTGGTCTGATAGGAATAAATTTTTTTTTTCCACCAAATATTTTAGCGATAAGGTTGATTGAGATTCTTTTTCCTGATCCTAAATTATAAATTTTATTAACAGATTTGCTTTTAATTGCTTTTGCAAATGCATTAGATAGATCATAAACATGAATAAAATCTCTTGTTTGCTTTCCATCACCAACAATAGTAAGTGGTTTTTTATTTTTTTTTTGAGTTAAAAAATTTCCAATAACAGCACTATATTGTCCTGAAGTGTTTAACCTGGGTCCATAAACATTAAAAAATCTAAAAGATATATTTGGCATCCTAAATTGTGATGCATAGTTCATGACTAATTCTTCACCTATAAATTTTGTTAATGCATAAGGGTGCTTCAAATCAATTCTATCTTTTTCTGAAGTTGGAAATTTTTTTGGTGCTCCGTAGCAACTTGAAGAAGCGGCATAAATGAATTTTTTTATTTTTACCTTTCTCGATGCCTCCAATACGTTAAGCGTGCCAATAACATTATTAATAAAGTATTTTTTTGGGTTTTTAATACTTGGAATAATTTCGGCAAGTCCGGCTAGATGGAAAACATAATCAATTCCTTTAAAATATTTATCTAAGTTTTTATTTTGAGAAATATCAATTTTTATAATTTTTAGATCTTTTTTTTTGTGATGAGAGAGATTAGACTTTTTCCCAGAAACAAAATTATCTAAAATGATTACTTTGTGACCAATTCTGACCAAATGATCGGTTAAATTGCTTCCAACAAAACCGGCTCCACCTGTGATGATTGATTTTGGGATCTTCATTTTAATAGTATAATTCTTATAATTTTTTTTTTATATCCATCCTCGATTCCCAGATAAATAATAGTTATTCTTTAAGTTATATTTTTTCCATGCACCGTCATGATCGATGATGAGCTTACATTTTTTGAGATATTTTTCTAAAATTTTTTTTTGTATCTTAAACTGTTTATGATCAACTGTAACTATCAAACAGTCAAATTTTTTAAGATCTTTGGGAAAATTAAATGTTTTTACTTTGACAGCCTTATATATTTCTTTTTTTGTAAAGTATGGATCAAATAATCGTACCTTAAGTTTTTTCTTTAAAAGTGATTTGACTAAAGGTATCACTTTTGAAAGTACACTAACTTTCAAATCACCTTTATAAGATAAACCTAAAATACCTATTTGTTTTAATCCTTTTCTAGCAATCGAATTTGAAATAGATTTGCTCATGCTATCGTCTGTTTTTATAGTTTCACGAAGCAAAGAGAGTTTGTTTACATTTTTGACTTGAGATAAAATATATCTACTAGATAAAGGTATACAGTAGCCTCCTGCACCGATCCCTGGATGAAAAGTTTCAAGATTCCATTTTGTACCAACTAATTTAAGAACCTCTCTTATATTGTCTTTAGGGAAAGCTAGGGAGAGCTGGTTAGCAAGAGTGATATCCATATGTCTATAGGCATTCTCAACGCTTTTAACCATTTCAGAAACTTTGTAGGAGCTGGCTACATGAAGTTTTTTACATACAATTGATAAAACATCTTTAGTAACTTTCGTAGATCTGACATCAGTTGATCCATAAACACGATCCAAATTTTCAAGATTCTTTCCACCTTCTATAAACCAATCTCTTCTTGGTGCTATTGATAATAAAATATTTTTACCGACTACTAAATTTCTTTTATTTAAAAAGGGAATTATTTTTTTATCTGAAACTTTAGGGGCAAGCGTAGACTCAACGATTACTAATGGTGGATTTTTATTATTTTTATTTATTTTTGATATATTACTGAGGACATCTAATAATGGTTTGTAGTATGGTTTACCATCTTTCTCTGTGGGTATAGCTATAAAGTGCACTAAAAAATCTTTAGTTATTAAATCTTTATAATTATTTGTAGCTCTTAAATAGTTTTGTTTAACCAATCCTTTTATATCAAAGCCAAACCAATTTTTTAAATCTGAAAGTGGTAAAACTCCTGAATTTATTTTTTTTATTTTTTCTTTGCTTATATCATATCCAACACATTTAATCTTTCTCTTAGAAAAATATACCATGGTCGATAATCCTATGTAACCAGTTCCCCATACAGCTATTTTAAATTTTTTTGATTTTAGAAGTTTTTTATAATTCATTTTAATAGTAAATTAGATCGTTGAAAATATACATATTTTTTTAAATGATAAAGCTTTAATTGCTATCCTTATTGATTTTCAAAACACCAATAAATGCCTCTTGTGGTATTTCTACTTTTCCAAATTGTTTTGATCTTGCTTTACCTTTTTTTTGTTTTTCTAATAATTTCCTTTTTCGATCAGTCGCACCTCCCCCATGAATTTTAGTTAAAACATCTTTTTTAAATCCTTTGATCGACTCCCTGGCAACTATTTTACCGCCTATTGCAGCTTGAACAGGTATCATAAAATTATGTCTTGGTATCAAATCTTTAAGTTTTTCACAAACTTGACGTCCAGTAGTTTGAGCAAAATCTTTATGGATAATCATGGCTAAAGCATCAACTGGTTCTGAATTTACAAGAATTCCAAGCTTAACAAGATCTCCCTCTCTGTAACCAGAAATCTCATAATCGAAGCTTGCATAACCGCTTGAGATAGACTTTAATTTATCATTAAAATCAAAGACAACTTCATTTAATGGTAAATCGTAAGATAGGACCGCTCTTTTACCTGAGTAGCTTAAATTTGTTTGAATGCCTCTTTTGTCCTGACAAATTTTTATAATTGATCCTAAATATTCGTCCGGAGTGATAATTGTAGACTTAATCCATGGTTCTTCTATTTTTTCAATTTGGGATGGATCGGGCATATTCGATGGATTTTGTAAGTCTAAAACTTCTCCTTTAGTTTTATGAACTTTGTAAATTACTCCGGGAGTAGTAGTGATAAGATTAACGTCAAATTCTCTCTCAAGTCTTTCAGTAATAATTTCTAAATGTAGCAAACCTAAAAAACCACATCTAAAACCAAGTCCTAAAGCACTTGAAGACTCTGGTTCATAAGAAAAACTTGCATCGTTAAGTTTTAATTTTGCTAAACCATCTTTTAGTTTTTGATATTCTGAGCTATCAACAGGAAAAAGCCCACAAAATACTACTGGTTTACTTGGTTTAAAGCCAGGAAGAGGCTTATCAATAGGGGCGCTAGCATCACAAATGGTATCTCCAACTTTTGTTTCTGATAAAGATTTAATACCTGTTATTATGAATCCAATCTCTCCAGAGCTTAATTCTTCTACATCATTTGGTTTAGGTGTGAAAACACCTACTTTTTCAATTGTATATTCCTGATTATTAGACATTAATTTTACTTTCATATTTTTTTTTAATTTTCCATTGATGACTCTGACAAGAATTACTACGCCTAGATAACTGTCATACCAACTATCAACTAATAAACATTTTAATTTTTCATCAATTATTCCTTTTGGAGCAGGCAGTTTATTAATAATTGTCTCAAGGATTTCTTCTATTCCTTCTCCTGTTTTTCCAGAACAAGAAATAGCATTTGATGTTTCAATTCCTACAACATCCTCGATTTCCTTTTTAGTTTTTTCAATATCTGAAGCGGGTAAATCTATTTTATTTAAAATTGGTATAACTTCATGATTAATTTCTAAAGCTTGATAAACATTTGCTAAAGTTTGAGCCTCTACCCCTTGAGTGCTGTCAACAATCAAAAGAGATCCTTCACATGCCGATAAAGAACGACTTACTTCATACCCAAAATCTACGTGACCAGGTGTATCTATAATATTTAGAATATATTTTTTCCCATCTTTTGCTGTATAGTTCAGTTTTACTGTTTGAGCTTTGATAGTAATTCCTCTTTCTCTTTCAATATCCATTGAGTCTAGAACTTGTTGTTTCATTTCTCGATCGGTAAGGCCTCCACATTTGTGTATAATACGATCAGCAATCGTCGATTTACCATGATCAATATGCGCAATTATAGAAAAATTACGTATTCTTTTTATATCTGACATTAGGACCTAATTGTAGCGCCAGTTTTTTTATTAACGGTATCAATTATTTTTTTACTGATTTCATCTAAGTCATTCTCCGATAAAGTTTTATCGATAGCCTGTATAGTAACATTAATCGCGACTGACTTTTTATCTTTTGGAATATTTTCTCCCTCGTAAATATCAAAAGTAAATACATTTTGAATTAAATTCTCGTCAACTTCTTTAATAATCTTCTCAAGAGCACCGATTTTAAAAATTTTATCTATCACAAATGCAAAATCTCTTTCTGATTTTTGATAATCTGAAGCTTGAAAACTTTTTTTACTTTGTCTTAATTTTTTTTTTGGCTCAAGGATATTATTTAAAAAAATTTCAAATCCAAATACATTTTTTTCTTTAAAATCTAATTTTTTAATTATTGCAGGATGTATTTCTCCGAAATAAGCTAGATGAGGACCTTTTTCTGATTTGAATGTTATAGACCCTGATCGACCTGGATGATAAGTGTGTGTGGTATTATCGCTTACAAAAAGGTTTTTTTCTTCAATACCAAGCTCAACCAAAGTTTTGAAAGCATCTTTTTTAATGTCAAAAACATCTATTTCTCTTTCCTTCTCAAGCCAGCTCTTTCTATTAACTTTTCCAGATAGTAAACCTCCAACAACTATTTGCTGTTCACCTGGATTTTTTCCAAAAAATGTTGGCCCAATTTCAAATAAAGATAAATCTTCGTAACCTCTATCTTGATTTTTTTTTAGATAAATAGCTAAATTGGAAAAAATTGAACGTCTTAAAACATCAAGATCAGAGGAAATAGGATTTAATATTGCAATTTCTTTTTCTCCCTTGGAAAATTGCTTATCAATCTTTGAGTCTGTAAATGACCATGTTACTATTTCCATGTAGCCTTTTGATGCTAAAGATCTTTGAGATAAGTGGAAAAGTTTTTGCTTAAAGTTTAAGGTGTCTTGAATTCTTTTTTTAATTGGTTCAATTAATTTAATATTGTTAAATCCTTTAATCCGAATTAGTTCCTCAATTAAATCTTCATCCAAGCTCACATCTGGCCTCCAGCTTGGGACTTCTACTTTAATAGTTTTTTGACTTTTTTTACATTTGAAGCCTAGGGAGGATAAAATTTTATTGATTTTGTCTGCAGTTATCGAAATACCAATTAGTTTTTCAAATTTTTCTATTTGAAAGTTGATAGTCTTTTTCTTTTGCTTAGTTTTTCCAGTAATTTCGTACTTGCTAGCCTCTCCGCCACAAATTTTTAAAATTAGTTCGGTTGCTAATTCTAGCCCCTCCTTAATCGAATTAGGATCAATTCCTCTTTCAAATCTATATTTAGCATCAGTATTAATGTTTAGTGCTCTAGCTGTTTTTCTTATGGATGAAGGATTAAAATAAGCCGCTTCTAAAAGTATATTTTTTGTATCTAATTCGGTAGAAGTGGTTGTTCCACCTATAATCCCACCTAAACCAAGAACGCCAGATTTATCAGAAATGACACACATTTCTTTTTTCAATTTGTATTTTTTATTGTCCAACGCCTCAAATGTCTCACCCTCTTTAGCGTTTCTAACAATTATTTCCTTATTAATTTTATCTGCATCATAAGCATGTAATGGTCTATTTAAATCAAACATTACGTAATTAGTGATATCTACTACTGCAGAGATGGGTTTTAAACCCAGAGCAATTAACTTATTTTTAAGCCATTTAGGGCTTTCTTTATTTGTGATATTTTTAATGTAACAGCTACCGAAGATATCGCACCCTTGGTTTTTTTCTTTTGTAATTGAAGTTTTTATTTGATGTTTAATACTATGTTTAATTTTTCTTTTATTTTCTTTTATTAATTTTCCAACTCCTGCTGCTGAAAGATCTCTTGCAATACCTTTGACGCCTAAGCAATCAGCGCGGTTTGGGGTTATAGAGATATTAATAGACTTTTGTGTGCTACCTTTAAAATAACTTTTTCCTATATCGCTCTCTTTATTTCTTAGCTCAACTATCCCTTCACTTTCATTCGATAAATTGAGTTCACTTTCGGAGCAAAGCATCCCTCTGGATTCTACTCCTCTAATTTTTACTACTTTTAATTCAAAATTAGTTTTAGGTATTACAGCTCCTGGTGGTGCATAGATTGTAATAAGTCCTTCTCTAGCATTAGAAGCTCCACAAACGACTTTTAAAATCTCCTTACCTCCAATTGTAACATCGCAAACTTTCAATTTATCTGCATTAGGATGTTTTTCAGCTTTTAAAACTTTTGCAATCTTAAACTTACCCATCTCACCCGAGTTTTCTTTTATTTCTTCAACTTCAAGTCCGATATTTGTAAGTTGATCAATAATTTCGTTTTCCTTAGCTGAAGTTTTAAGATGTTCTTTAAGCCAAGGGATTGTAATAATCATTTACTTAATCCTCTATAATTTGTTGGAACATCTAAAGGATCAAATCCAAAATGACTTAGCCATCTATAGTCTGCCTCAAAGAAAGCTCTAAGATCATTGATTCCATATTTTAACATTGCTAAACGATCAATGCCTATTCCAAATGCGTATCCTTGATATTTTTTAGTATTTATTTTTACATTTTTTAAAACATTAGGATGAACCATTCCGCATCCTAAAACTTCTAGCCATTTATTTCCTTCCCCAATAACAATTTTACCTTTCTCAATTTTGTATCCAATGTCAACTTCTGCAGATGGTTCGGTAAAAGGGAAATGACTTGGTCTAAATCTCATTTTTACATTTTTAACTTCAAAAAACTCTTTTATAAAATAATCTAAGCAACCCTTAAGGTGTCCCATAGTGACACCTTTATCAATGTGCAGACCCTCAAGCTGATGAAACATCGGAGCATGAGTCTGATCACTGTCACATCTGTAAGTTCTTCCAGGCACAATTATTTTAAATGGTGGCTTACTTGATAACATTGTTCTAATTTGAACTGGTGATGTATGTGTTCTTAGTAATAATTTTTTATTTTCCTCTAAGTAAAAAGTATCATGCATATCTCTTGCAGGATGATCTTCTGGTGTGTTTAATGCTGTAAAATTGTTATATTCAGACTCTACATCTGGTCCTTCAGCAACTGAAAAACCTATTTCGGAAAAGATAGAGGATATTTCATCTATAACTTGTGAGACGGGGTGAATTTTACCTTGTCGTTCAGGTCTAATTGGTAAAGTAACATCTACTTTTTCATTTTTAAGTTTCTCATTTATTTCACTAGTTTCTATCTCAATATTTTTTTGCTCTAGTTGTTGAGTTAAATCATCTTTAATTTTATTTAAATTTGAAGCAAACTCTTTTCTTTTATCTGGTTCTAAAGATCCTAGAGATTTGAACTGTTGAGTGATCTGCCCATTTTTTCCAAAAAATTCCGTCTTGATATTTTGCAGATCATCTTTTGTTTTGACTGTATCAATCTTTGCATTAAATACTGAACTTATTTTATCTAAATCACTCATTAGGTAATTGATTTTTTATATTAAGTTGAGATTAAATCAAAGACCCTTTTAAGCTATAGTGGATTGAACCTTTTTTACTACTGATTTAAAGACTTCAGGATTATTATAAGCAAGCTCTGCTAGAACTTTTCTATCTAACTTAATTTTTGATTTAGCTAAACCATTGATAAATTTTGCGTAGGTTAACCCTTCAGCTCTAACTCCTGCATTAATCCTTTGTATCCATAAGGATCTGAATTCTCTTTTTTTAGCCTTTCTATCTCGATAGGCATATTGCATAGCTTTTTCCATTGCTTGACGTGCAATACGAATAGTATTCTTTCTTCTACCCCTCTGTCCTTTGACTGATTTTAAAACTTTATTATGTTTTGCTCTACTTATTACACCTCGTTTTGTTCTAGCCATATTAACCTCTTAAGTTGTATGGCATGTACGATTTAACAATTTTTGAGTCTTGTTTTGTCATAATTGTTGTGCCTCTTTGTTTTCTGATTTGTGAATTAGTTCTTTTAATCATACCATGTCTTTTACCGGCTTGAGGCATTTTAATTTTACCAGAAGCAGTAAATCTGAACCTTTTTTTAGCTGAGCTTTTTGTCTTTAGTTTTGGCATAAAAATATTTCGGACTTATATAGGCAATAATTAATCTTTACAAGATGCTATTATTGTTGATTTACAGAGGTTGAATTATCATTACCATTTGACGGCCTTCGAATTTTGGCTTGCTTTCAACTTTAGCAACATCTTTTGTTTCTTCAATAATTTTGTCCATTAAGTCTTTACCAAGATCAGTATGTTGCATTTCTCTACCTTTGAATTTAACAGTAAACTTAACTTTATTTCCTTTTGTAATAAATTTTTTTGCATTTTTAATTTTAAAATTATAATCATGCGTCTCAGTGCCTGGTCTAAGTTTTATTTCTTTTAAGGATACTGTTTTTTGTTTCTTTTTTGCTTGGTTAGCTTTTTTCTGCAAATCATATTTATATTTACCCATATCCATGATTTTACATACGGGAGGATTTGCATTAGGTGATATTTCGATTAAATCTAGTCCTTCTTGTTTTGCTAATTCAATAGCTTTGTTTAGTGGCATTGCACCTAAGTTTCCTCCATTGCTTCCAATGACCTGGACATCTAAAGCTTTAATCCTCTCATTGGCTTTGGGGCCTTGAGGTTTACTTCTTCTCTGAAAATAATTAGGTTTGAAGTTGGACACTTAATTTAAAGGCAACTTATTTGAGGCAAGCATATTTTTTATTAAATCTTCTCTTTTCATAGTATCTTGTTTATCAGAGCCTAATTTTCTAACAGTCACTGTATTATCTGCAACTTCTTTTTTTCCACAAACAATAATAAACGGTATTTTTGCTAGAGAGTGCTCTCTAACTTTATAATTAATTTTTTCATTTCTTAAATCCATTTCACATTTTATACCCTCTTTAAATAAATCTTTAAATAACTTTTTTACGTAATCATTGTTCTCTTCTGCTATAGGACACACAACAGCTTGTGCTGGTGATAGCCAAAAAGGTAACTTACCAGCATAATTTTCAATTAAAATTCCAATAAATCTTTCAAGAGAACCGAAAAGTGCTCGATGCAACATCACAGGTACTTTTTTAGCACCGTCTTTGGCAACATAAGTTGCGCCTAATCTTTTAGGTAAATTTAAATCTACTTGTAAAGTTCCACATTGCCAATCTCTACCAATTGCATCTCTTAAGACAAATTCAATTTTAGGACCATAAAAAGCTCCCTCTCCTTTATTGATTGTATATTCAAGTTTAGACTGTTTAATTGCTGCAAGTAATGCTGCTTCAGATTTATCCCATACATTGTCATCACCCACTCGTTTTTCTGGTCTATCAGAATATTTTAAAATGACATTTTCAAACCCTAAGTCTTTATAAATTTCTAAAATTAAATTTGTAACTGATAATGATTCTTCAGTTATTTGATCTTCTGTACAAAATATGTGGGCATCATCTTGAGTAAATGCTCTGACTCTCAATAATCCATGTAAAGCACCTGATGGTTCATATCTGTGTACCTTACCGAATTCAGAAAGTTTAAGTGGTAAATCTCTGTAGCTTTTAAGTCCTTGATTAAATACTTGAACACAACCAGGACAATTCATAGGTTTAACAGCAAAAATTTTTTCATCGGGAGTTTCGGATGTAAACATGTGTTCTCCAAATTTATCCCAGTGACCTGATTTTTCCCATAAAGTTTTGTCTAAAAGCTCTGGTGTATTAATTTCCTTGTAACCAGCGAGTCTTTGTTTAGCACGCATGTATTCCACTAATCTTTGAAATAGCAACCAGCCTTTCTCATGCCAAAAAACTGCCCCCGGACTCTCCTCTCTAAAATGAAATAAATCCATCTCCTTTCCAAGTTTCCTATGATCTCTTTTTTCAGCTTCCTCTAATCGATGTAGATAGTCATCAAGCTCTTTTTTTGAACTCCAACATGTTCCGTAAATCCTTTGAAGCATTTCATTGTCAGAGTCGCCTCGCCAATAAGCACCAGATACTTTTGTAAGTTTAAAAGCTTTTCCTATTTTACCAGATGAAGCAAGGTGGGGACCTCTACATAAATCGTGCCAAGTATCTCCGTGGTGGTAAACAGATAGCTCCTCATTTTTAGGTATACTCTCGATGATTTCAGCCTTATATTTTTCTCCAATCTTTTTAAAATGTGATATAGCTTGATCTCTTTTCCAAACCTCTCTTCTAGTTTTCACGTCCCTATCAATTATCTCAGACATTTTTTTTTCAATATTATTTAAATCTTCACTAGTGAAAGGTTCTTTTCTTGCAAAGTCGTAATAAAATCCATTTTCTATAACTGGCCCGATTGTTACTTGTGTGCCGGGGTATAACTCTTGAACAGCCATTGCCATTATATGTGCTGCATCGTGTCTGATCACTTCTAAACCCTCTTTATCTTTAGATGTAATAATTCTTACCTTAGCATCCCTGTCAATTTGATGACTTAAATCTTTTAAGTCACCATCTACTTCCATTATTAAAGCAGCCTTTTCGAGTGATTTACTAATTTTTTTCGTTAAATCAAAACCATTAATTGATTTTTCAAAGTCTATTTTTTTTCCGTCTAATAATTGAATTTGTGGCATTAATTTTTAATTAATCTTCTATACTCTTTTAAATTAGATTGACACATTGTTTCAACATCAAATTTTTTGGTAATATTTTTTCTACCCTCATTTCCTATAGATTTTAATTCATCTGGTGATAATTGAATAACAGTATTTAAACTTTTGGCAAGTTCTCTGGGATCGTCATGATTATACAAAAAACCAGTTTTTTTATTGATAATTGTTTCTTTTGAACCGCCAATGTTACTAGCAATAATTGGCTTGCCCATTGATTGAGCTTCCACTGAAACTCTGCCAAATGCCTCAGGTTCTATCGAAGCCGAAACCACCACATCAGCCAAAGAATAAGCAATAGGCATTTCGTTACAATGTTGAATAAACTTAATTTTTTTATTTAAACTATATCTTTGAACAAGGTTACTCAATTTCTTAAAGTAAACTTTTCTACCTTGATCTGACCCAAGTATTATCGCTTGAAAGTTTGTGATGTTATAATCTTCAACTAATATATTTAATGACTCGATAAATTTTTCTTGTCCTTTCCAATAAGTTAATCTGCCAGGTAAAAGAATTATAAATTTATTTGAGTCTAATCCCCATTCTTGTTTAAGTTTTTCTTGTTTAAGTGCTGAAATATTCTGAGAATTATAATAATCAATATTAATGCCTCTAAAAATTACTCTAAGTTTTTTTCCCTTACTTAAATATTCGCTATAATTTTCATTAATGTGACCAAAAATAAAATTAGATCCTGCGATTGTTAATTTTGCTCTCAGCATTATACTATTATAGAATTTTTTAATTTTACTTTTAAAATTATAAGTTCCATGAAACGTTGTAACGAAAATTCTCCTTGTCACTAGTGAAGCCAAATAACATGACCAAGCCGGTGCTCTACTTCGTGCATGTATAATATCTATTTTATAAAATATAATAAAAAAAATTAACACCAGGGTATTTAATATTATTAAAAGAGGATTTTTAGAGTGTACTGGTAACCTAATTAACTTAACTTTGTCTTTTTTCACAAACTTAAGAAGTTCTCCTCCAGAAGTTGCTAAAAAAGATCCACAATCATTTTCTGGAAGAAAATGAGCGATATCATAACAACCTGTTTCTGCACCGCCATAACCAAGTTTAGGAATGACTTGGAGAACATTTAATTTCGTAGTCATATTGTTTGTTATATAATAATACTTAAAAATTCTTGTATGAAAAAATTCAAATATTTTAAATTATCAAAGACTAAAAAACTCAGATTTATAGACAATTACTTTAAAAAAAAACTTTATATTGTTTTTTTACATGGTTTTATGTCCGATATTGAGGGGAAAAAACCTCAAACACTTCTACACTTTACAAAAAAAAATAAATTAGGTTTTTTAGCATTAGAATATTCTGGTCACGGAAAATCATCAGGCGAATTCACTAAAGGAAATATTAGTATTTGGTCAAATGATACTAAGAGAATAATTAAAAAAATTGTAAAAAAAAATAAATTCATTTTAATAGGATCAAGTATGGGTGCCTGGATAGCCCTTAATCAATTTAAATATTTTAAATCTCAAATAAGAGGCTTTTTAGGTATTGGTTCGGCTCCAGAATTTTTAACAAGACTTATGTGGAATAAATTTCCAAAAAAAACGAAAAGGGAATTGCTGAAAACAGGAAAGATTTTAATCAAGATTGGGGGCTATGAATATCCAATTACTTTACAGCTTATTAAGGATGGAAGAAAAAATAAAGTTTTACATAGAAAAATAAAATCAAAAATAGATGTAACAATGATTCACGGTCAAAAAGATGAAGTTGTTCCGGTTAGTTTCTCAAGATTAGTATTAAAAGTTTTCAGTAAAGCTAAAAAGAAAGTCGTGATAATAAAAAATGGTGATCACAGTTTATCCAATCAAAGGCCCTTGAGGATAACAATTAAAGAATTACATACCATTATTAAAAATATTATTTAACCCTTCTTCATAGGATGGATATTTTAAATCATATTTAAAAAAAGTTTTCATTTTTTTATTATCTACTTTTTTTGAGTCTTTATAAAAATTTTGTAACATTTCGCTTTCAAGTTTATCAAGTTTTACTGAATTAGGTTTCCCTAGTTTAAGTAATTTTGCACCGTAGGCTGCTACTTCAATTTGTGAGGCAGGTTTATCATCACAAATATTATAAATTTCATTATGTTTAAAATTATCAAGGGACTTAAATAAAATGTTAGCTATGTCCTCAACATGAATTCTTGAAAAGAAGTGATTTTTTTTATCTACAATTTGAACTTTACCAGTTTTTAACCTTTTCAAAATATTAAACTCATTTGAATATATGCCGGCTAATCTGAAAATTTGAAGCGGAAAATTCTTTTTATTTGATAAACTTTTCCAGTTATTTTCTGCTTCTAATCTGCTTATCCCGTTAACTGACGTAGGTAGGGTAGCGCTATCTTCGTTAACCCAATCACCTTTGTGATCTCCATACACACTGGTTGCTGATAAATATGTAATCCATTTACAATTTATTATTTTTTTTAGATTTGTATCGAGATAATTTACTACAATATCTTTGCCATCAATAGGCGGAATAGAAACTAAAATGTATTCTGCCTCATCTATTTTTTTCTTAATAGAGTTATCAAACTTGTCTTCTGTAAATTGGTATGAGTTTATTTTAATATTATTAAACTCTATCTGATGTGTTTGCTGTCTAGAAGTAACACTTAAATCAAAGTCTTTTTTTTCATCGATTAACTTATTAATGAAACTTTCTTAGTATGAGATCTTAAACTGATAGGATTGTCTAATTTATCAAGCATTTCTATCGGACAAATTTGTTTAAATTTTTTAAGTTCTTTTCCAAAGTCATTTAATATTTTCTGAGCAATTTTTGAATTTGTTTCTTTGACAAAAATATTTAAACTTTCTTTTAAAAACTCCTTCCAATAATCTGTTTCAACTTCTTGCCAAACTATTGAGGTTGGATTAACAAAATTTTCAAATGTATTATTATCATCATAAACAAATGCCATTCCACCAGTCATTCCTGCTCCAAAATTATCACCTACTTCTCCAAGTATTATAGCTGTTCCACCTGTCATATACTCACAACCGTGGGCTCCACAACCTTCGACAATTGAAAAACATCCAGAATTCCTCACGGCGAATCTCTCTCCAGCTTGTCCGGAGGCATAAAGATTACCTGAAGTTGCTCCGTACAAAACAGTATTACCAATTATAGTGTTTTCATTTGAAACCAATGAACTTTTAGGAGAAGGGTACACCACAATTGTTCCTCCGGATAAACCTTTACCAACATAATCGTTACAGTCACCTTCAACTGAAAGCTTTATACCTTTTGTTAAAAAGGCTCCAAGCGATTGCCCGGCTGACCCCTCCAGTTTAATTTGTACCGTATTTTCGACCAATTTGTTGTTGCCAAATTTTTTATAAATACGATGAGATAACCTTGTTCCTACAGATCTTGATGTATTTTCTATCTCAAAATTAAAAATATTTTCTTTGTCTAATTTAATTTTGTCTTTTATCTCGGACCAGATTTTTTCATCAAGAGTATCTGGTACTTCGTTAATGTGCTTATCTTTACAATATCTTAAATTTTCACCTGGGTCTGCTTGAACCAATAAAGGATTTAAATCTAAATCATCTAAATTAGATGCACCTTTATTAATCTGGGTTAATAAATCTGTTCTTCCAATTATTTCATTGATTGACTTAAATCCTAGAGAGGCAAGGATCTCTCTTACTTCCATCGCAGCAAATTTAAATAAATTAACAACTTTCTCTGGAGTACCTGTAAATTTTTCACGTAGAGCTTCGTCTTGACTGCAAACTCCAACTGGACATGTGTTCGAATGACATTGTCTTACCATTATACATCCCATAGCAACTAAAGATGATGTTCCCATACCATATTCTTCGGCACCCATCATAGCTGCCATGACAATATCTCGACCGGTTTTTAATCCCCCATCCGTTCTTAAAGTAACATTATGTCTTAAATTATTTAATGTGAGAATTTGATTTGCCTCTGTTAAACCCATCTCCCAAGGTATGCCAGCGTATTTTATACTAGTTTGAGGGCTTGCACCTGTACCTCCTGAGTGACCTGAAATCAGAATTATGTCTGCTTTAGCTTTAGCAACTCCAGCTGCGATTGTTCCTATACCAGTAGATGCAACTAATTTTACTCCAACTCTAGCACTCGGATTAATTTGTTTTAAGTCATAAATTAACTGTGCTAAATCCTCTATGGAATAAATGTCATGATGCGGAGGAGGTGATATTAAAGTAACGCCTGGTGTTGAGTGTCTCAATCTAGCTATTTCTCTCGTTACTTTAAAACCAGGGAGCTGTCCACCTTCACCTGGTTTAGCTCCTTGAGCTATTTTTATCTCTATTTCATTAGCATTATTTAAATAATCAACAGTCACTCCAAACCTTGCGGATGCAATTTGTTTTACTCTTGAATTAGCACTGTCTCCGTTGGGTAATGTTTTAAATCTTTTAGCATCCTCTCCCCCTTCTCCGCTACAAGAAGCGCCTTTAATTCTGTTCATTCCAATTGCTAAAGTTTCATGAGCTTCTGCTGATAAAGCTCCATGCGACATGCTTCCGCTACCAAACCGTTTTAAGATTTCTTCAATAGACTCAACGTCGTTTATATTAATAGGTTTTCTTTGCTTTTTAAATTCTAAAAGATCTCTAATATTAATTGGAGGAAGATTATTAATTCCAGCTGAATACTTTTTATACAGTTCGTAAGATCCACTCCCAACAGCGTTTTGTAATAAATGAATAAGTTTTCCTTGATACTGATGATCTTCCCCGCTTTTCCTGTATCTATACAAACCACCTATAGGAAGAGTGAAAACGTTTTTAGAGTTGAATTTTTCGTGAAGCTCTTTAATTTTTTTCTCAATTCCTATTACGCCTATTCCTGAAATTCGTGAGGACATTCCTGGAAAATAATCTGAAACAATTGCTCTACTCAAACCAACTGCCTCAAAATTACATCCTCCTCTATACGAACTTATTACGGAAATACCCATCTTTGACATAATTTTAAGTAAGCCAGCATCAATTGATTTTTTAAATTTTTTTACGCAACTGTTGAAGTCGGATTTACCAAATAATTTTTTTTCATATCTTTGATGGATACAATCTATAGCTAAATAGGGATTAACTGTAGTAGCGCCAACTCCGATTAAAATTGCAAATGAGTGTGTATCCATTGCATCTGAGCATTCTACATTCAAAGAGCAATAACCTCTTAACCCATGTTTTACTAAATGAGAATGAACAGCACCAACAGTCAATATACTTGGAATACTCGCTTTATGTTCAGAAATGCTTTTATCACTTAATATTAAACATGTACTTCCCTCTCTTACCGATGTTTCGGCTTCTTCACGGATTTTCTCGATTCTTTCTTTTAAATTACTTTTAATATCAAAAGTACAGTCAATTATTTTTATTTTTTTAGAAAAAAATTTTTTGAATTTTTTAAATTGAGAATTTGTAAGAACAGGACTATCTAATACGTAAATATTTTCCTCTGTTAAGTTATCAAAATCTAAAATATTTCCTAGATTTCCAAATCTTGTTTTTAAACTCATAACTTTATTTTCTCTCAAAGAGTCTATGGGTGGGTTAGTTACTTGGCTAAAATTTTGTCTAAAATAATGTGACACTGGCCTAAAATGACTCGATAAAACTGCCACAGGTGTATCGTCTCCCATAGATCCTGATGCTTCTTTGCCCTCTTCGGCCATTGGATGCAATATCAGTTCTAAATCTTCAATGCTTAATCCAGACAAGTATTGTCTTTTTCTTAAATCTTCGCCTGTAAAATTTGGTTTTTCATCCTCTGCTGATATTTTTTTTTCAATATCAATTATTTGTTTAGAATATTTTTTATAATCTTTAGCCAGAAGGTCTTTGATCTCTTTATCCTTAAATAATTTTCCTTTTTTAAGATCAATTGCAATTATTTGTCCTGGCCCAAGTTTGCCTTTTTCAATAATTTTTTCTTCCGAGATTTTTATCATTCCTGTTTCAGATCCTACAAAAAATAAATCGTCAGATGTAATAGAATATCTTAATGGTCTCAAACCGTTTCTATCAGAAGATGCTAAAACCCACTTTGCGTCTGTCGCACATATTGCAGCAGGACCATCCCAAGGTTCAATTGTGCTATTTAAAAAATTAAATAAATCTTGATGATTTTTAGGAACTGTTTTGCTTCTTTTTGACCAAGAGTCAGGGATCATCATTAACTTAATTAGAGGAGCTAATTTTCCAGAGTGGACAAGCAATTCAAAAACGTTATCTAAAGCACCAGAGTCTGACGAACTCCTAATTACTGGTTTTAAATCTTTTACATTTTTAAATAACGGGCTAGACATGTCTTGTTCATGTATTTTCATCCAGTTAATATTTCCTTTTACAGTATTAATTTCACCATTATGAGCTAATGTTCTAAATGGTTGTGCCAAATCCCAACTTGGGAAAGTATTTGTAGAATATCTTTGATGGAAAACAGCAAACCTTGAAGTTAATTTTTTATCGTTAAGATCTGGATAAAATTCGGATAACATTTCAGCTAAAAACATCCCCTTGTAAACAATAGACCTAGAACTAAATGAACAAATGTAAAAATCTTTTAATTGTTTTTCTCTTGCAACTTTTTCAATTTTTTTTCTAGTTTCAAATAGGTCTCTTTCAAGTGCGTTTGTCTCAAGGTTTTCATTTTTTTTAAACATTACTTGTGCTATTTCAGGTCTGTTACGATCTGCAGTTTTTCCTAAGACGCTAGGATTAATTGGAACTTGCCTCCATCCATAAATATAATAATTTTCAGCTAATAATGATGACTCTATTATTTCTCTACATTTTTCTTGCTCTGCATAGTCTGTCCTAGGCAAAAATACCATTCCAACACATATTCTTTTACTATCATCAGGAGTATGACCTGTAGATAAAATTTTTTCTTTAAAGAAATCAGGAGCTATCTCAATTTGAATTCCAGCTCCATCCCCGGATTTCCCGTCCGCATCAACCGCACCTCTATGCCAAATAGCTTTTAAGGCCTTTATTCCATATTCAACAATTTTTCGAGATTTTTTTCCATTCGTTGACGCAATTAAGCCAACACCGCAAGCATCATGTTCCATTTGATGACTATAGTTAAAACTTTTTTCTAAAATCTTTTTATTTTTTTCGTAATTTTTCATATAACTAAGCTGCCTCAAAAGATTTATTTTTAATCATTTTTGATTTTAAATATTTTTCAATTTGAACTGCCGCATCTCTACCGTCTCTTATTGCCCAAACTACTAAAGATGCTCCTCTAACAATGTCTCCAGCTGCGAAAATTCCGTCTAAATTTGTTTGCATTGTATTTAAATCTATCTTTAAAGTTCCCCATTGAGAGACTACTAGCTCTTCCGCATTAAATAACTTTGGTAAATTTTCTGGATCAAAACCAAGAGACTTGATCACAAGATCAGCTGGGATTTTATATTCCGATCCCATTTCAACAACTGGTCTTCTTCTCCCAGAAGAGTCAGGTTCTCCTAATTTCATTTTATCAACTTCTACAGCTTCAACTTTCGTGCTTCCAATAAATCTTTTAGGACTTGTTAACCATACAAAATCAACTCCTTCCTCTATCGCATTTCCGACTTCTCTTGCCGACCCAGGCATATTTTCTCTATCTCTTCTATACAAGCATTTTACTGATTTTGCCTTTTGTCTAACTGAGGTTCTTACACAGTCCATTGCTGTATCTCCGCCACCAATCACAACAACATTTTTACCTTCTGCATTTAATGTTCCATCATCAAATAATTTTACTTTGTCTCCTAATCCTTTTCTATTAGAAGCTGTTAAAAAATCCATTGCAGGAAAAATATTTTGAAGATTTTTTCCTGGAATATCTATCTCTCTAGCTTTGTAAACACCTGTCGAAATTAAAATTGCATCATGTTTTTCTTTTAATTCATTTAAAGTTATGTTTTTTCCTACTTCAAAATTTTGAACGAATTTTATTCCAGTTTCTTTAAGTAATTTAGTTCTTCTCTCAACTACAAACTTTTCTAATTTAAAATTTGGAATTCCATATATTAAAAGACCTCCTGGTCTATCGTACCTGTCATAAATTGTAACTTGATAACCCAACTTTCGTAATTCTTCAGCACAAGCCATGCCTGCAGGTCCTGCACCGATTATACCTACTGTTTGTTTAAGTTCTTTTCTAACTTTAAAAGGTTTCACCCAGCCTTTATCCCAAGCAGTATCAGTTATGTATTTTTCTATTGATCCAATTGTTACTGTTCCGTGGCCAGATTGTTCGATAACACAGTTACCTTCGCAAAGCCTGTCTTGTGGACATATCCTTCCGCAAACTTCAGGCATATTATTTGTACTTTGAGAAACTTCATAAGCTTCTTTTAGCCTACCTTCAGCAGTTAATTTTAACCAATCTGGAATATTGTTACTTAATGGACAATGAATTTGGCAAAAAGGCACTCCACATTGAGAACATCTGCTTGATTGCTCTTGAGCTTTATTGGTTATGTAATCTTTGTAGATTTCATTAAAGTCTTCTTTTCTCTTTTCTGTAACTCTTTTTTCAGGAGTTTCTTGTTGTAAATCTACAAATTTAAGCATTTTTTTTACCATGACAGAGTTAAATAAATAAAGTTTATCGTGAAAGATAGCTTTTAAAGGTCAGTAGTTATTACCTATATTATAAAAGCCTTAAATAATTAATGTCATTTTATGCATACCTGTTATGCATTAAGTATTGCTAATAAAAAAACAATCTTTATTTTTATTTTAAAACAGTGATTGAAATATTTATCTTATCTCTAATACAAGGTGTGACGGAGTTTTTACCGATTAGTTCATCTTCTCATTTAATTATATTTTCAGACATTTTAAACTTTAAAGATCAAAGTCTGTCAATTGATGTAAGTCTGCATATAGGATCATTTGCTGCTGTATTAACATATTTTCACAAAGATATAAGAGGCTTGATAAAAAATAAATTTCTTTTCTTTAAAATTTTTATTTCTTCATTACCAATTATGATAATTGGCTATTATTTGGTTGACTCAGGTTTAATAAATAAAGTTAGAAATTTAGAAACAATAGCTTGGATGACAATTATTTTTGGTCTCTTACTATACTTTAGTGATAAATTTAAATTAACAAATCAGATAAATGATAACTTTAATTATAAGTCGGCAATTTTCATTGGAATTTTTCAAATTCTAGCATTGATTCCAGGTGTTAGTAGATCTGGAATTGCCATAACAGCTGCAAGATTTTTAAATTTTAAGAGAGTGGACTCTGCAAAGATATCTTTTTTAATATCAATTCCAATTTTAGGTGCAGTATCAATTTTTGGTTTAAAAAACTTAATTTTTTTAGAAGATGATTATTTACTTAAACTTAATATAATTTCTATTATTTTATCTTTTGTATTTTCATACATAACTATTAAATTTTTTTTACTTTATATTAGTAAATTTAATTTAAATTTATTTGTTTTTTATAGAGTAATTTTGGGGGCAGTATTGATTTACTTGGCTTATTTATAGAATTTATAAAATTAATGTCAAAATTAATAAAATTATTAACACAATCAACAAAAAGACGATGACTGATTTTTGCAAAGATAAATTAAATAAAAATTTCATTAATATCTTATTTACGATTTTTAGAAAAAAATCAAACAAAATGGCGCGCCTGCTAGGATTTGAACCCAGAACCTCCTGGTCCGTAGCCAAGTGCTCTATCCAGTTGAGCTACAGGCGCAATAAATCTATTGTTATTGAACAAAGCTTAAAATAAATTAATAATATCTTATGTTGTCTAAAATTCAAAATTCAAAGCATCTGATTATAAATTTTTTAATATCATTAATACCAATTACCTATATCTCAGGA
>CACCID010000006.1 GCA_902545945.1 uncultured Pelagibacteraceae bacterium
TTTTGAAGGAAGATTTCAATATTTAAAAAGAGGAAAAATTAAAAATACACTTAATAAGAATGAGCAAATTATGCTTGACGGGGCTCATGCTGAGACAGATGCAGAAAATTTAGCAAATTACTTAAGAAAAATTAAAGTACCAAAATATGCTATTTGGGCAATGATGAAGAATAAGGAACCTAATTTATTCATTAAACAATTCAAAGGAATTTTCAAAAAGATAATAACAATACCTATTGACAACGAGAAAAACTGTATGTCTGCCAAAGATTTAAAATCTATCGCTGAAAAAAATTATTTTGACGTACTTGTAGCGAATAATTTGGATGAAGCAATTAAAAAAATATCCTCTCACGATAAAAAGCTAATTGTTTGTTTAGGCTCTCTTTATAACGTTGGAAATATTTTAAATAAAAATTAAATATGAGGCTGAATAAATTCTAGCATATCTTTTTCGCTAGTTGCTCCAACTTTAGTTCCTAAAAGTTTTCCACTTTTAAATAATAGGACTGTAGGTACACCCCTAACTGAATATTTTGTTGGTTCGTTAGGTTGACTTTCAATATCATGATAATAACAGTCAATTTTATCAGCCATATCGTTAGAAATTTTTTCTATAATTGGTTTTAATTGCTGACACGGTCCGCACCAGCTAGCTGAAAATTGAATCAGATTTAATTTATTCCCATTAATCTGATCTTGAAATTTTTCATCTGTAGAATCTTTAAATGCCATACACCTTAAATAAGTATTTTAAATTTTTTGTCAACTATGCAGATGAGTAATGTTTTTCTAAATCTTCAACGTATGCGTTAATATCATCTAAAATTTTTAATTTTTCCTTATCATCTTGTTTTTCAAATTTTGCTCTTAAAGTGTCAATCTCTGAATAAGTTCTTGGTATAGTATTCCACTTTTCGTTATTCGTACTTAAAAGTTTCTTGGCTATATCTTTATGTATTAAATTATACTCTTCCTTGGTTAACAATTCAGGTTTTTCCATATAGAGAAGTTTTTTTCCAAAATATTGAAGACGTTCATCTTTAAATTTAGAAATTACACTTAATTTTTTATCCCACTCAGCAGTATGGAATTCGGGCATTATTTTATTGTCCTCTGCTGTTGTAAATTTAGCATAAATACTTTCTTCGTTATATAGGTCCTCTTGCGATTTATTTTGTTCTTTTTCCTCAACTTCTGAACGTTTAATAGATTGAATTTTTTCTGCAAATTCACTATTTTTTCTGACAAGCTCTGCCCTAGCTTTTAATTTTGCTGTTCCTATAACTTTGTATTCCTCGAATTTATCTCCATAAGATGGATTCATTATTACCGGATGTTTATTATGTCTTACGGTTCTAATAAACTTTGGTTGTTTTTTCATTGCAGCCTCTAATTCCTTTATTGGCATGCTCAAGTAAGGTGTTGGATCATGCCTTAAATCAAAACATAACGGCCATTGATATTGAGGGTGCTGGCAAACAAAAGTTTGTACATAAGGTCTACTACGTCCATAAAAATATTCATTTGTGCAAAAGAAAAGTTCTTTTTTAATTATTTCTAATGATTGAGTTTTGTCCATAGTCAACATGCTTGCTTTCCAAACATTGGGAGCTTTTTTTGAAATAATTTTAGCTATTCCGATGGTGGCATCTACGTCTCCAATGGCTTGATGGGCGACATGTTTAATGCCATTAAGAGGGGCCATTTGGTCTAATTTGTAAACATCATTTCCTTTTTCGTTCACAGAATTTTTTAAAGTGTTTGGATAATATAAATTGGCAGCTCTAGCTAAACTCAGAACATCTCCTCTAGTGTTTCCATTTGTGCTTGTGATGTAGGGATATTCTAAAGTTTGAAATAAAGTACACCTTAGAAACTCTTCGTCGAATTCTATCGAGTTAAATCCTATGTAAGTAGCTTTGCCCCATCTTTTTAGAGTTTCTACAAATTGTCTGATCATCTCGTAATGAGATAAATTTGAATTCTTTAGCATCTGAGGTGATGATTTATTTACAATCAATGCCATGGCCTCAGGAATAATGCCTGGACTTAACCTGCATCTAGCATCAAATCTATCTAGTTCATCGAGATTATCATTGGTTAAGACAGCGCCAATTTGAATTATCTGCCCCCAATATTTATTGGAGGAACTGGTCTCAAAATCATAAAAGACAAAATTAGACATATTAAATCTACTTAAGAACTTTTATCTTTTCTGAATTTTCCTCTAATGTTTCTTTTACCTGTTGGGGGTCTTTAATATTAGAAAGTGTATTCATTATTGATCTTGCATCTCTTCCAAAGCCATCGGTTGCAGTCATAGCTTGTTCAAGTTTTTTCCTTAAATCTTTTATCCCATCAAAATGTTTGTCAAATCTTGAGCTAATATTTCTTAAATCGCTATATATTTGTGAGGCGTGTTTCTGAATTTTTAACGTAGCAAAACCTAAATGATATGATTGTAATAATGCTGATAAAGTATTTGGTCCTGTAATCGTAACCTTATATTTAGTTCTTAATTCTTGAAGTAATAATTCTTTTGTCTTTGGATCTCTATAACTTGAGAGCTCGGCAAATAATCCCTCTGTAGGTACATATACAATCGCAAAATCTGTACTCTTTGGTGGTGCTATATATTTTGTATTAACTGCTTTTGCTTTTAATCTAAAAGCAGCTGCTAAATCTTTTCTCGCCTCAGCTTGAGCATCCTTATCATTAGCATTATAAGCATCATCTATTGCTTTATATTTTTCTACAGGCCAATGACTATCGATAGGAAGTAAAACATCTTGAAGTTTTATAGCAAACTCAACAGTCTCGGATGTTTCTTCTTTCATTTTAACGTTAGCAATAAACTGTGAAGCCGGAAGTAAATCTTTTAAAAGAGCGCCTAAACCAAATTCAGCTAATGTACCATAAGTTTTCACTCCACTTAAAATTTTACTAAAATTATCTTGGCTTTTATTAAGTTCACTCACTTGTCGATTAAACACCCCAACCTTTTCATCAACTTTTGTTAAAGCGCCTGTCATATCTTTTGCGACCTCTTTGCTCATGTTGTTAAAAGATTCACTAAAAGATAATTTTAACCCACCTATATCTTCCTTTAATTTAATGAGTTCACTTTCCTCGTCTTTTCTTGGCTCTTTTTTAAATTTAAAAAGCAATAATATGTTTAGAATTATTAAAATACCTATTAAAATAATAATTATCGACTCCATTATGCTCACGTTATACTCCTTTTGTTAAATTTCAATTAATATTTACCTCACCATAATAAATTGTACCTAACCCATCACAACTTATACACTCAACAATTTCATCTTCTAGTAAGACTACGCCATCACCGGAACATTCAAAGCATTCGCCAACAATTTCATTTGAATAACTTTTCCTCTCCTTGAGTATTCTTTTTTTCATAAACTTTTCGGAAAAATCTATGATATTATTTTTAATTAATTTCTTTTTCATAATTTTTTACAGGGAAGGGATCTATCCTTCCCCGCAAGATATAGTCATCTATGGTGCTCAAAATCAGATTTGCACTGATACTCACCGTAGTGAAACAAGATTTACTTGTCGCGTCTAACTGTTTCGCCATTTGAGCGTGAATTGTTAAATGACTAAAAACCAAACAAAAACCTCCCTAAATAAATCAAACCAAAAGCTAAAATTATAAATAAAATAATACTCGTTAAAAATTGCCAGATTAGATTAAACATAATTTATATAAATACACTCCCGAATATTTCAGTCATACATCTCCAATTGAATTTCACCAGTAAAACTTAATTTTTTTCCAAAAGGTTCTATCATTATATCATGATGATATTTAATTCTTTCTGGTTGTTTCTTTAAAGAATTTTTTACCGCAATTAAAATTTTTTTAGCTGCTATAACAGGTACAGCCATTCCAATTTGCCGTCTTACAGACTCTTTATTTCCTTCAAATTTGTAATTATCATCAAAGGTTTGAAGTCTTGCACGTTCTCTATTTGTTAATGCTCTATTTTCTCTATAATGATAAACATGTGTGCCTCCACCCCCAGAGCCAGTGACTGTGTAAGCAGGCTTGCTACTTTCTAATTTTTTATAGATTTGACTCATTCGAGCGCTTTTTACTCTTGGCAAACCAAATTCATCTGCTATTTGCCAAACATTTTGACCTTCTTTTGTATTTTCTAATCTCAATTTTACATCACTAGAATGTTTTGTGTATTCGTTGTTAAACGGCTTTTTTAAATCGTCTACTGAACCTTTTTGATTTGTTCCTGGAACACCTTCTTCTAAGGCTGTTTTACATGATATTGTTGGCAAGTTCCCGTTAGGTTTTTTATATGAAATATTATTTTTTTTGAAAAAATCTCCTCTATATCCTACCAATATTTGCCTATGGCGAGTTTGAGGAACTCCATACTCCTCAAACTTTAATTTATCTGCATATATGTGATACCCATGTTCCGAACATCTAGATAAGTCTCTCATAATTTTTGTAAAATTTTTAAAACGCTCAGTATCCTTATGTTTTGCATTAGGTGGAGCAATTGAACTCACATTTTCAGCAACAAAAAAGTTGGGCTTAAAATGATTTAGAACCTTGCATGCAGCTTTATACAAAGGACCATATTTCCCTTTCAAGCCCTCTGTCTTACCTGCAATACTAAAATCATTACAGGGAAAGCCGAATAATAATCCGTCTATTTTCTTCATATTTTGCATTTTCTTATTTATAAATTCTTTATAAACATCGCCTTCAATTACCTCACAATTTGGATGGTGATTTTTAAAAGTCTTACAGGTGTCTGAGTGCAGGTCATTAGCCCAAACATGGATAAAACCCCCTGCTTTCTTTGCCCCTTCAGCAAAACCTCCAGGACCACAGAATAATTCGCCTATTTTAATTGATTTCTCGTATATTTTCATTATTATATACATATACCATACATTTTAAAAATGACAAGTATTATTTTAATTTTGTTGTTGACATTACCATAATATTATGCTATAAATCGATAATGAAGCAAATAATACAATATTCTCAACTATACAAAGATATTTCTGTGTGGGATTTTAGCAGAGAGGCTTTGATTTTGGATGAGGTAAAGGAAGGAATAAAAGAAATGGAAGCAGGTAAAAAATCTAGAAGGGAGCGTTTTGAGTTTTATAGAGAAAAAAGACTTAAAAACGCAATAGACGCTATCAAGTTATGTCAAAACATGTCTAATAAGAATAGCTATGAGTATACGGATGAAGAAGCTCGGAAAATCATTAAATATCTTAGAGAAGCGATCCAAGAGTTAGAGCACTCGTTCAAAAAAAGCACTAAAAACAAGGACACAAAATATTTTGGATAATAAAATATGAGTTATCGAATAAATAAATTTAAAGAACGACTAGAGTATTTAAACGAATGGTTGCTGGATACTCTAAATTATGAGGAACATAGAAGTCTTAGCTTGAAAGCGACTTTAGATGTTTATGAAGACCAGCCTTTAGTTTCATTTTTGTACAAGATTTACCTCCTACCAATTTTAACTATTTCTTTTTTTAGCAAACTTAAAAATAGGTATTACATAAAAAAATGCGTTAAAGAAATGGCTTTAATTAGAAAAACAATAGAAAATCAAGAGCAATTTAGTCAAAAAATTTTAGAAAAATATAAAATAAAAAAAAATGAAAAAAATTAACAGTTTGATGCAAATAACGAAGAGGAAGATACTTTCTACGGTGAAAAGCTACATCGGATTTAAGGGTTTGGAGTTTCTTCTCGCCATATTGCATCGTGGTCATAACAACTTCAAATCCATTAGCTTGAACAAAATAAATTTATGTTAGAATTTATACCTATAAAACATGGTGGTGGAGTAATTGTTGACTCAAAACCTCAGCAAAAATTTGAAAAACCTGACAATTGTATTTTAGAATGTGTTCAAAATGCTATTGATGCTGCAAAAGAAACAAATGGTAAAAGGCAAAAAACAATTTTAAAATTTCATTTTTCTCAAGTTCGAAAATCTGAATGTAAATTTTTCGATAAAAATTTTGAAAATCATCTTAAAGTTAGAAAATATGGAAAAAGGCATGATTTTGATGACAGTATCTCATGCTTGATAATGGAAGATTTTTCTACGACCGGTATAACTGGTGATCCTGATATACCGGACGATCAAACTTCTACCGGAGAAAAAAATAACTGGTATCATTTTCTTATAGATTTTGGAGGTCAAAACAAACTTCAAGATGCTAAAAAAGGTGGAAGTGAAGGTGAAGGAAGACAAACATTTATGTTGAATTCAGGTATTGCAACTTTTTTTGGTATTTCAATTGACTCAAGAAACAATAACCGACCTAGTATTTTTGGAATGTCGTATTTCGGTTCAAGAAAAGTAAACGGTACTACTTTTCCAGCCTTTTCTTCATTCGGAAAAAAAATTAAATATGAAAATAATGATGAATGCGTTCCGGTATCAGATGTTCAAAAAGCCAAAGAATTTATTTCTTTATTCAATTTAAAAAGAGAAATATCTGAACCTGGAACCAGTATAGTTATACCTTTTTATAGCAAAGAAGATATTTCATCAGAATTTATAATTCAAAGATTAATAGACATTTATAGAGTTCCAATATTAAGAAATGAACTAGAGGTATTTGTAGAAGACACACAAATCAATTCTCAAAATATAAGATCACTCGTTGACGCAAGAGAAGAAAATCATGAAAAAAAATTACTTTATCAAGACTATTTTAATTTCTTAGAGGAAAGCAGCAAGAATTTATCTAAAGAGGAGTGTTTTGAAATCAATTTTTTTGATAATGATGAGATAAATAAAGGAAATATTGAAAATTTCGATAAATTAATTGTAAAATTTAATGAAAATAAATTATTAAAACTTAGATTAAGTTTCCAAATAAAAAAACTAAGAGACAATATCAGATACGACACATTTTCATCTAGTATTGACATTTATATTAAAAAATATCCATCAAACCTAGACAACATAAGAGAAACTTTTAACGATTTTATAAGAGGACAAATGCCTCTTTATCAAAGAAGAAATAAAAAGACATCAATGTTTCATCTTGTAAATATACAAGATGCTCATGCTATGCTTCTTTTTAAACATGCTGAACAAGCAAACCATTCTGAAATCAGCGCAGATAACTGGAAATTAAAAGATGAATACAAGGGCTATAAGCCAATTATTAGACTTTCGAAAAATATAACGATCAAACTATATAATTTAATTACTTCTGAAAATTCTGAGGAGGATTATGAGGCAACACAAGATTTATTTCAGATTGATGAGAAAGATACAGGACAATCCCAAAATAATAGTAGCGGAGGCGACGAAGAAGAAGACGAAGTAGATGATCCACCAGAAGATACTAAAATAACAGATATTGTTGTGCCTCCTATTTTTGAAGGTTTAAAACAATATGAGGTCTCTCAAGAAAATGAAAGCAATGGCACAATCACGCTATATGTAAAAGGAAAAGTTTATAAGGAAAAAGAGATAAAAAAAAATATTGAGGAGGCACAAAAGTATCTAGCTGAAGTGAAAAAGGTTGATTTCAGTAAATACACCTCTGAAGTAGGGAGAAAGCAACTTGAAAGAATGAAAAAAAAATCTGATATTTTTGAAAGAAGATTAATAGAATACAAAAATTTTTTAAGTGATGGCTGCACGTTTTATCCAAGAAGAATAGAAATTGATGCGGGGTTTGAAGGAGAAGGTGTTAGAAACTCTATAAAAAAATACAAACCAAGAGATTTTGATTTTGCTGATGAAAGCTTTAAATTAAATCTTTCTTCTGGAGTTAAGCTTAAAAAAAGAAATCAAAACGAAATATCTTTAATTGCAAACAAAGCTGATTTCAATTTTTCAGTTAATGGGTTTGGAGAAGGAATTGAAGATATTAGGTGGAGAATAAGGAATTATACTATTTAATAATGACACAAGTTGTATCAAATAAAACTGGTAGAAAAAAAATTGTTAAAGCTTCAGGTGAAAATACTGAAATTAAAATAATTGCTAAAAATTTTAATGATTATATAGAAGTTAGAACAGAGCTTAAATTAGATCCTAAACATAAATTCAACAAAGACTGTCACATAAGTATTCAACCTTATGAGTCAAAAGGATTTGCAAAACCACCTATGGATATGGGTACTGTTGGGGAGCCAAGTGACTTAGTTTTTAATTTAGATGATATCTCTATAGATACCTTATTATTCAGAATAAAAGTTGTAGATAAAAACAACATTGTTAAAGGTTTCGCAGATGAAATTAGACCTGATTTTTCAGGAGGAGCTGGAACAAGTGAGGGAGGAGATGGATCAAATACTATTTTACCAATAAAAGAGGACTCCTCTTTAAAGCTTCCCTTTGCTGTACAAATGGAGCCAGGCTCAAAGCCAGTACTGTTAGTAAAAAGCAAATTAAATTTAAAAGAACAATTTAAACATGACATTAAAACTAAAGTTTTTATATACACTTCAATAATAAGACAAATACTTACAAATTACTTATCAGATAAGAATTATGATGATTGCACAAAAAAAAATTTATTTTTAAATAAAGTTTTAGGTAATGCTGGTTTAGATATTGAATTAAGTGAAATACCAGAATATTTCAATGAAGACTTAACTGTTAATCAGGAAGCGATTGAATGGATAGAACAAACTACAGCAGCTTGTATTGATACCCCGGTAATATTTAAAGGACTTAAGACAAATTATTTATCTCTTTTTGAACAAAAGTGTAAACAACAAGCTATTGAGGAAGATAATGAAAATTAGAAAATTTAATTCAAATGGAATTGAAAAATGGAGATCTTTTTATAGAGACCTGTTTATGAATATAAAAACAATTGCGGGTGGAAAAATATCTCCACACCATATTAAAGAAGGTTATTCATCAGTTTATAAAAAAAAATATGAAAATTTAATTAAATTAGATTCTTTGGAAAATTTATCAGAAGAACTAGAGCTTAGCACAGATTTTAAAATTAGAAAATTTAAGAATTCTTATGAATTAGCAACTGAAATTAATAAATGTTTATCAAAATACAAATTCTATGACATAGACATGGCTGAAGTATGGGACTGGATTGCGATGACTATATTTGATCAGATTTTTGTTCCTGGTAAAATTAAAGGTGCAACACCTTGGAGATATGTTACTGATAAATTAGATTTTGCCTCTTCTTTTAGACATTTGATTAGAGGGCCTTGTTGGGCTGTTAATCAGTATAAAACAAATGCTAAGATTTTTACATGTACATTGCCGTATCAGCAAAACGATTTTCTAGAACAATCAATTAAAATTTCACATATACGCGAAAATAAAGCTATGGGAGAAGTCTTAATGAGGTTGTATTACGATTTTAAAAAAGATTACTCAATGGAAGGTACTAGTAAATATGGAGTTGATAAAAATAAACCAGGAATCTTTCCTAGGTTTAGGGATAAAACATATCAATTTAGTAGAGTAAAATTCTTGTGGGGGATGAATGCCGATGAAATTATAGAAATGCTTCCAAACGAGTTTGATAAATATAAAAAAAATATCACAATATGAAGTCTACTTTTGAAACTTTAATTGATAGTTTAACTCCTAAGCACAAATTGGCACTAAAATGGTTTCAAAATAATAAAAATAATGAATTTAAAGGATGGGTTCCTGTTTTAGAAAATGATATTTTACTTGCTAGCAAAGCTAAGGGTATTTTTAAACCAAAAGATATAAATTATGCCTTAAGTATAAGATTATCAAAAAATGGCCCTTACGATGATCAACTGCAATATAAAGAAGATGGAAAAATTTTATTAAAATATTTTCAAGAGAATAAGAATTTAAAAGAAAGAGATCTTGAATACACAAACATAGGCTTAAAAAAATGCATGAAAGAAACAGTCCCAGTAGGAATAATTATTCAAACTGAACTAAAACCAAACAGTAGATATAAAATAGCAGGTACTGGCATAGTTAAAAAATGGGAGGATGGATATTATTACATCGAAATATTTGCACAAAATGGTGAGATCAAATGAAAAATGATAAGTCAAAAAACACTAAGCCTGAGATGATAGTTAGAAAAAAATTATTTTCTAAAGGATATCGTTATAAAATACATGATAGGAAGCTTCCAGGCAGGCCTGATATTGTTTTACCTAAGATAAAAACAATTATTAATGTCCATGGTTGCTATTGGCATTATCATGGTTGTGAAAAAAGTCGATTACCGAAAACACGATCTGAATATTGGCTGAAGAGATTAGAAGATAATAAAAAACGAGACTTCTTCAATAAACAAAAATTAATTAAACTTGGATGGAAAGTTATTGATATTTGGGAATGTACCTTAGATAAAAGTAATTTCGCTAAAACCTTTGAGCGTTTAGAGCATCAAATAGCCATATAATTTAATATTTTTTTTGCCGGTTTAGTTTTCTTAATCCAATTCTTAGGTATGCTTTTCATACCCTTAGATGCTGCAAAATAAGCTCCTACAAAATTAGCCCTAGAACAGTTACAGCCTCCAGCTTTAATAGTTTTAATAATTGCAGATTTATAATTATTAGCGGTAATCATGGCGTGAATAGAGCCCATGAAGGTGCCAGGATAACTGCAAGCTTTACCAAACTTCTTAACAACTTTAGTATGATTATGTTTTTTTAATCTTAAAACTTTTTTAATATTGGTAGCAACATCTTTAAAATATCTGTTTCTTCCAAACTTTTTTACAAAGGTATTTATAGGGCTTTTCTCACCTTTCATTGCAAGCTCTATAATCTTTAATTTTGCTAGAGCATAAGTTTCATTTACTTTGGAATTGGCTACACTTTTTATAACCCTCTTTAGATCTGTTTCTGAGTTATTATAAAGAAAATAAGGAAGAGCGGCACAATAACCGTCGGACTCGTTGACCTTTTTTCCTCCTGTAATACTTTTCTTAGATTTAATGTTTTGAATAGTTTCTAATATATTTTGATGGATCCAAGGACCATTCATTGGCCCTTTCCATTTAATCTTTTTGTATTTTTTTCTGAGTTTTAAATTTTTCCAATAAGCTGAACCTGGTCCAAAGTTTTGGACAACATTTTTCTTAAAATTTTTTAAAACATCCAATTTTTTTTTTGTTGAAATTAGTGTTTTAAACATTACTAGTCCGACATCATTGTAACCAGAAACTTTGCCTGTTTTGATCGAATAAAATGGACTTCTACTTTTTTTTAAAAAGACAATTTCTTTTTTTCCTTTAATATAATTCCTTAACTTTTTTGGATCGTAAACCCAATGCAGAGGTCTAGTTGCTGCATCTGCAACTGTTGCACCTAATAAAATATGTAAATTATCCATTAAGTACAGCTTTACTATTCGCTAGCGATCCACAAGATGCATTTATGTCTCTACCCCTGCTTCTTCTAAACAAGGAGAGAAATCCTGCTTCTTGAATTTTTTTGGAAAACTTATCTATATTTTCTTGAGTTGCTGGTTTGAAATCTTTGTTCGACAGAGGATTAAATTCGATCAAATTTAATTTTGAGGGGACTTTTTTCATAATCTTTATTAATTCTTTTGCATGATCATCCGTTAGATTTTCATCTAAACATATCCATTCTATAAAAATGGGTAATTTTGTTTTTTCATAATATTTTTTTAGTTGTGGTAATAACGAATTAATAGAATATTTATCATTTATTGGCATTAGTTCTGATCTGTGCTTTGGTATTGAACTATGTAAGCTCCAGGCAAGATAAACATCTAACTCATTTGCAGCCCACTCTATCGCATCTAAATTATCTTTTTTTATTCCAACTCCAACAGTGCTGACTGTGATCCTAGTTCTTCCGTATTCTAAGCCATCTTTATTTTTTAAGTTATCTATAGCGATCTTAACACTATCAAGATTTAAAAATGGACTTCCTTCCCCCATTTTCACAATGTTTGTGATTAACTTATTTGTTGACCAATCATTAATATAATCTTTACTTAAAATGATTTGTGAGATTATTTCTCCCGGTGATAAATTTCTTACTAATTTTTTTGAAATTTGAGCTGTTGCACAAAATTCGCAAGAGAGATAACAACCCACTGATACAGATAAACAAATTGTATATCTGCTTTGCGATTTATCCGGAATGAGGACTGTCTCAACATTACGTTTATCTTTAAGCTCTAAAAGAAATTTTATAGTACCATCCTTAGATTTTTGAACATCTATAATTTTTGGTTTTTCTAAACTAATCAAATCTTTGATTTTGTCTCTAAGTTCCGATCCAAACGTAGTAAGCTCATCAAAACTTTTTATATTTTTTTTATAAACTGCATTAAAAAGTTGTTGAGATCTCATCTTTGCTTTTTTCGGTTCAACTTCTCCTTTTTCAATTAAAAAAGCTTTTAATTGATCAAAATTAAGATCATAAAAATTTTGTTTTTCCATTAAGAGGATATTAAAGACTTGAGTGGGGATTTTAAAGTCCCCACCCTATAAAAGTTTTAAAGCTGATTTTTTTCAGTTTTTAAATGCTTCAAAATTTTTCCGGAATTTTTTCCGCTTTTAAGCATATAACCAGCCGTTCCATTGGCGTTAGCCTCGGGGGCTTTTTGATTTTTACTTAACTGCATTGAGAGTTTCTGCTCAGCTTTTTTAACGGCAGAATTTCCATACAGTTTGCTAAATCTATTCATAGCAACTCCTTTCATTTCTACCGACTTTGCAACCCTTTATAGGTCCGGCATGTCGAATGCCGAGTCTTTTTTCCCATGACAGATGGGTAAGTAAACTTTAATATAAGGTTTATATTTGTCAATGGATAATAAGCTTTTAGGAGTAATCATTATAGGTTTTGGCCTATTAGTACTTTTCAGCGAACAAGAATACTCTTGGGTTATATCAGCCATTGCAGTGGGGATAGGTTCAGGATTTCTAATACGAAAAAATGAAAAAAATGATATAGACAAATAAAATGTCTAAAAAAATTTTTATCGTCTTCGGTCACCACAACTCACATAAATCATTCAATGCATCTGTTAGAGACACCTTTATTGATGAAGCAAAAAAATTAGGTCATGTAATAGATCTTATCAATTTGCATGAAGAGAAACAGTTGCCTTTTTTTGATGGTTCTGGGCCGAGCGATCAAGTTTTGGACTATAGAAAAAGATTAGAAAGTAGTGACATACTATTTATGATTTCACCTTGTTACAATTTAAGAGCAACAGCAATTTTGGAGAACTGGATAGATTTAGTGCTTGCACCAAAATGGTTTTTTTCTTTTAAACGAATAGTAGGTAATTGGGGTTATCCAGTTGCTGGAGCCATGAAAAATAAAAAAGCTATAATGTCAATGAGTTACGGAGGTAACTGGTTTAGTATACAAACATGGTTTCAAAATATACCTTTCAGAAGAATAAAAGCAGGTGTTTTAAAACTTGGAAAAATGAACACTACTTATATAAGATTTTATGAGGTTCTTCCCGGCATGACACAAGAAAAATTTGATAAGCACATGCAAAAAGTAAGAAAATTAGTGCGAAATTTATAATAATTTAAACTTTGATTTAAAAAGTATATAAGACAAATATGGAAAGTTTTAAAAATTGGATGACTGAAGCTGCTAACATCATGTTTGATGATAGTAAAAATGACTTAAGAAGCTTGCCAAAGTCTGTGAGGCTTCAAATTTTAATTGTTTTGTCTTTTGTTTGGTCCACTGTGTTTAGCCTCTATGTATTTAGCGTAACCTCTTTTATTTTTGGCTGGGCTGGAGTAGTTATGGCGCATATTGGATTAATCTTAGCAGTTTACTTAACATTTAAATTTTTTCATAAAAAACAAGAACAACCAGTCAGTGTTTTTCAATCTGGAAATTATAATCCTGCAAAGATATTTGCAGTCTTTTTTATTGTTTTTTTTATCTTTATTTTTACTAAGGGGATTGATGTTCTAACAAAAACCAATAGCTACGAAACACCTTACTCTGGTCCTGAAACTACTACTGAAGAAAGAATCAAAAGATTTGTAAAATAGTAATTTCAAGACTAAAATTGTTTAATGAAATTATTAAGAGTTGGTAAGTTAGGAAGTGAGATTGTTGCTGGTTTAGATAGTAATAATATCATTAGGGATCTTTCAGATCACATTAAAGATTTAAATCCACAGACTATAAACGAAGAAACATTAAATAAATTAAAGAGTATAAAATTATCTGACCTAAAGGAAATCAAATCAAATATTAGAATTGGAGCTTGCATATCAAATCCCGTAGATTTTTTAGCAATAGGTTTAAATTATAAAGCACATGCGGAAGGGACCAAATCAAAATTACCAACTGAACCAATTGTTTTCAATAAAAGCTCTGGATGTATTCAGGGTCCTAATGATCAAATAGTAAAACCTAAATCTGCTAACAAAATGGATTACGAAGTTGAAGTTGGAATGATTATTGGTCGAGAAGGCAAATATATTAAAGAAGAAAATGCTCAAGATTATGTATTTGGCTATTGTATCGTTAATGACATATCTGAAAGGTCTTGGCAAAAAGAAAGGGGTGGTCAATGGATCAAAGGTAAATCTATTGCAGGACCAACGGGACCTTACCTTGTGACTAAAGATGAAATAAAAAACTTAAATAATATAAATTTAGCGTTAGATGTAAATGGCAACAGAAGACAAACTGGAAATACAGAAAGAATGATTTTTAATTTCAATTTTTTAATTTCTCACTTAAGTCAATTTATGACTTTATATCCTGGGACAATTATCACCACTGGGACACCTGCGGGTACGGCAATGGAAATGGAAAAACCTGAATTTCTAAAAGTAGGTGACAAACTTCACTTAAAAGTAGATGGACTAGGTGAGCAATTCCATGAAATAATAGATGAATAATTATGTCAAAAAGATATTCAGGTAAAAGTCAAAAAGATAGAAGCTTTATGAAAAAAGCAAAGTTATCTTTAAAAGAAAAGAGAAAGCTTAAAAGAGAGAGAAAAAATAAATAATGTGCGGAAGATATAGTATTAGGAAACCAGTTACTAAAACCGCTGATTTGGTAAAAACAAACATTAAGGTTGAGGATACAGATAATTATAATGCACACCCAACTCAAAAGTTACCTGTAATAAAATCCTATTCAAATGGTAAGGCTCTTGAGCTCTATGAGTGGGGATTAGTTCCGGGTTGGTCTAAAAAATTAGATAAGTTTTCCCCCCTCATTAATGCAAGAAGAGAAACCCTTATGGAAAAAGTTACTTTTAAGAATCTTATCCAGACATCAAGATGTATCATTCCAGCTGATGGATATTATGAATGGAAAAGAGAAGATAAAACAAAAACTCCCTATTATTTTTCAAAAGAGGGTGATGAATTAATGTATTTTGCCGGGATATATCAGAATGGTCAGTTTTGTATAATTACAAGAGAAGCTACTGAAAAAATTAGTACCATCCATCACAGAGAACCAATGATTATTAATCAAAGCCAAATTAATAATTATTTGAACATTAAAAAAGATGCTATGGAAATATTGAACTCCATTAAACCACCCAATTTAAAGTTTCATGAGATATCAAAAGATGTTAATAATCCAGTAAATAATGACCCTGCTTTAATTAAACCTTTGAACTAAATGAATTTATCTATCTCACCGGGAAAAAATAATGTTGGAGCTTATATCAACGACATTAATTTAAAATCCATAGATCAAGATCAAGCAACAGAAATAAAGAAGATTTTAAACCAATTTGGAGTAATATTTATTAAAGAGCAAAATCTTGATCCTGAAACTTATCAAAATTTTGCGAAGACTATAGGTCAACCTGTTATATATCCAAGACTTAAAGGCCTAGATGAAAAATTCCCATTTATAAACGTAATTGAAAGAAAACCTGATGATAAAAATCTAAGCTTTGGTTCTAGTTGGCTTCACCAAGACACGAGTTATTTATCTAATGACAGACCAAGATACACAATGTTGATGGGTAAGGAGATACCAGTTGGTCAAGGTAATACCATATTCTCATCTGGCTTTAATGCTTACGACAAATTACCAGATGATATGAAAGAAAAGATTAAAGACGCTACTGGAGTTTTTTCTTCGGCAGGTCCGATATCAATAACAAGACTTGAACGAGAAAAAGAAATGGGAATAAAATCTTCAGAAAGTATGGAAGCCGAACATCCAATAGTTATTACTGTAGATGGAAAGAAAACGCTTTATGTATCTCCAGGACATTTAATGAAGATTAAAAATGTAAAGGAAGGCGAAGCTGAATATTTAAAAAATTATTTAGTAGATCACGTAAACAAAGAAGAGTTTATATTTTCATATGAGTGGACTAAGGGTGATATATGTCTTTGGGATAATTTAAGCATTTTGCATATGGCTAGTGAAATCAAGAACTGCAGAAGAGTAATGCATAGAATAACGATCAAATAATTATTTTTTTAAAACTGTAAGGTGTCCCATTTTTCTTTTATCTTTAATAGATTTTTTTCCATAGTCATAAAAAAATTCATCTTTTTTAAATGATTTTGATCTATAAGTTTCGATATCTTTTCCTAAGACGTTGTACATTTCAGCATTAGAAATTTTTTCTACTTTTTCTAGACCTAAATTACATACTGCTCTTACGTGATTTTCAAATTGGCTGATGTTAAAAGCGTTAATTGTTAAGTGGCCTGAATTATGAACTCTTGGTGCAATTTCATTAACTAATAAATTATCATCTTGGTCGATGAAATATTCAACACACATCGTGCCAACATAATCTAATTTTTCTGTAATAAGTTTTGCATTACTCTGGGCTTTAACAAAAATTTCTTTATTTATATCTGCAGGGATTTTTGAGTAATTTAAGATTTGATCCTTATGAATATTTTCTATGGGTTCATAAATATAAACCTCTCCATTTAAGTATCTTGTAATTACAACTGATATTTCTTTCTTTAAGTTTACTTTTTTTTCTAAGATGTAATCGGTAGTAAAGCACCAATCTTTTTTTACATCATCAAGAGATCTTAAAACAAATTGCCCGTGCCCATCATAACCAAGCGTATTTGACTTTAAAATTCCAGGTAATAAATTTTTATTCTTTTCAACATCTCTAGCTTGATTAATAAAAGCCCAGTCTGTAGTTTTTATACCTAAGTCATTTATGAAAGTTTTTTCTAACTTTCTATTTTGAATTATTTTATTTATTTCTGGCTTAGGTAAGACCTTTTTCTTTAATTCTATTTTTTTTAAAATATCTACTGGGATATTTTCAAATTCAAAGGTTACGATATCAACTTTATCAATAAATTCTTTTACCTTACTTTCATTATCATATTTAGAATAAATAAATTCATTAGAATAATTTTGTGCAGGGCCTTGTTCGTCATCAGATAAGACTACTGTTTTTACATTTAGCTTTTTAGCTGCTTGGCAAAGCAGTGAGCCTAATTGTCCTGAACCTAAAATTCCTAAAGTGATGTCAAACATTTATTTAGGTTTTTTTTTAATAGATTGAGTTTGGAGTCTTCTCCATCTTTCTAAAGTTGATTTTACTTTTGTATCAGAGTTACCAATTATTGAAGCAGCAAGAATACCTGCATTGAAAGCACCATCAATTGCAAGACATCCCACGGGAACACCTTTCGGCATTTGTGCCATAGATAGTAAACTATCCAGACCTTTTATTTTTTTAGTTTCCATAGGTACTCCAAGAACCGGTAAAGTGGTTAAAGAAGCAACCATGCCTGCTAAATGTGCAGCTCCGCCTGCCCCGGCTACAATCACACCAAAACCATTTTTTTCAGCTGTTTCTGCAAATTGAAACATTCGCTTTGGAGTCCGGTGGGCACTGACTATTAAAGTTTGGTATTTTACTTTTAGTAATTTTAAGATTTTTTCGCAGTCTTTCATTATTGAATAATCGCTTTGCGAACCCATAATGATGGCTACTTTGTTATTTTGTTTCTTAGTTTTCACAGATTAATTTAACAATTATGGCCCTAAAAACAATGGCCTAATGTTCATTAGGCCGCTAAGTAGTTATGGAGGAAAGATGTTAAGCTCTTGCTCTAAAAAGTAAAGCTTTTGGCGAGTTTTGAAGCTCGAATAAAGAAACTCTTTTTAATTTTCTAGAAGTTGATTTGTTTTTACTTTTTTTAAGTGCTTTAAATTTCATATCTCTTTTTTAGTGTATTTTTAGTAGTTTAAGTAATGCTAAAATTGCAAACTTGATTTGAATTTAACGATAGATTTAGGCAAAGATTTGTCTGGTATTGGTCAAATTTATATCTTTTCTAATAAATCCTTAGGAAATTTACTAACAGACCCATTACTGTCTATTACAGCTAATTCAACCTGCGCTGTAACCAATGTTTCATTATCTCTGGTCACTTCTTGTAATAAGTTAAGTCTTACAGGTGATTTTTTTATAACCTTCGTTTTAATCTGTAGATGGTCTTCAAAATTTGCAGATTTTAGGTATTTAACATTACATTCTCTAACCACAAAGATTGCATTAAACTGATCTCTCAATTGTTTATGGTTGAGTTTAAAATGATCATAAATCATCTCTGTTCGTGCTCGTTCAATGAAATGTAAATACCTGGCGTAATAAACGATACCTCCGGCATCAGTATCTTCATAGTAAACTTTTGTTTTATAAATATGATCTGCCATATAGTGAACAATAATCATTAAAGAGTTTCATTTCAACAAAGATAAATTTTTCTTTTTTTTGACTAATTTATGCCAAGTAAAACTCAGACTTTTAAAGTATTTCTAAAATTATGAAAACATTATCTATTTTATCGTTATTACTTTTGTTAACCAATTGTGCTGGTGGAAACATGGCGAAAGTAAAAATTGGTAAACGTTGTACAGTTGCTGATTCTAGTCAGTTACAAGAGTCCTCTTATGTATGGGTTGTAAGCAAAGAAGCTCAGAAAGATTTTGACAAGAGAATTAATAAGTCAAATTGTCTAGACAGCTAAATAATTATTTAAATAAAAATAATTTATGATAATAAGGGATATGAATTTATCCCTTATTATTGCTTGTGTCGTAATCGTTTTAGCTCTAATAATTTTTCCTTTAATTGTCTCTTACAAGGCAGAGACAGGAGAGAGAAATGATAAAAATGAATGGAATAAAATTAAAGAATATGGAAATAAAATAAATAATAAGACAAGAGAAAGATATAAATAGAAATAATGAAAAAATTACTATCTTTTCTATTAATCATTTTCTTTTTTAATTTAGAATTAATTGCAATGGAAAAACGACCTTACCACCATTTACCTGATGGAACTTTTAGAAATCCAGAGGGATCTCCAGAAAGAACTACTAAAATGAAGTGGTCTTATAAAGTGTTTAACGAAGAAAGAAAGAAAATAAAAATTGAAATTCCTAAAGATCATATAGTGCCTAGCGAAAAGGTATTGGCTGAATTGGAAGCAAATAAAAATAATGATTATGTAACATGGATAGGTCATGCAACGTTCCTGATTAAGCTAGGTGATACAACAATTATAACAGATCCTGTTTTCTCTAAAAATGTTGGACCTCTAGTTTTTGGTCCAAAAAGATATGTTCCCCCAGCAATTCAACTAAATGAAATACCTCCAGTAAATTTATTCTTGTTAACTCATAATCATTATGATCATCAAGATATGTCTACGATCAGAAATTTTCCTTACAAAAATTCTAAAGTCATTCTTCCTTTAAAGCTTGGAAAGTATTTTGCAAGATATCAAGACGTTAATGAACTAGATTGGTATGAAAAATTAAAAGTAAATAAAGATTTGCAGATAACTTTGCTTCCTGCTGTTCATTGGTCGAAGAGAGGTTTATTTGATAGAAATAAAACTCTTTGGGGAAATTTTTTAATTGAATATAAAGATAAAAAAATTCTATTCGCTTGTGATACAGGATATGGAAATATTTATAAAGAACTTGGAAAAAAGTATGGGCCAATAGATATAACTTTTATAAATATTGGAGCATACAACTTTTATCCTATGACACCTGTTAAAGATAAATCGCTATATCACACAAATCCTGAAGAAGCTTTACAAGTTGCCAAAGATTTAAAAAGCAAAAAGGTTGTTGGAACTCATTGGGGAACAATAGTACTTTCTTTAGAACCAATTATGGAACCACCAAAAAGATTTAAAGCTGGCGCTGAAAAATTTGGATTTAAAAAAGAAGATGCTGTTATTTTTAAAATTGGTGAATTAAAAAAATTAGATCACATAATTAACTAACTTTTCTTTTATTTCTCTCGCTGTCTAATAACTTAGTTAATACATCAACCATCACATCAGATGCTTTAAAAATTTCATTAGGTTGAAATTCATGTCTTTTGTTTTGTTCTGGATCTGATTTATCTTCTATTACAACTATGTCACTATTCTCATTATTTTTTTTGATATAAATTAATAATAACCAATCCTCATCTGAAGTTTCATCCCACTTGATAAAAACCTCTCCTGTTTCAAAACGTCTGTCAATTACTCTTAAAATACTTAGGTATCTTGGGATATAACGTTTATTAATTTGGAAACACAAACTATGCGCAGATCTATAAAAGCTTTCTAAAGCTAACTCTACTTTTTGTCTTTCCTCATTATAAATTCGTTCTTTCTCGAGTAAAGACTCTTTGCTTTCTTGATCTTCTATTTTAATTCCAAGCTTGTTTAGTCTCTCTTTTAATTCATCCAAAACCTTTTGTTTTCTTAAGGCTATATATTTATCTTTAATTATCTGTATTCGCTCTTGAACATCTGAATATGACTCACGCTGTTGTTTTAGGACATATTTTTCAAGATTTTTAATTTCTAATTCTTCACGTTTTCTAAATTGCTCAATTTTTTTCTCTATTCTTAATTGTTCTTGAATTTTTTTCTGCTTCTCTGATTGTTCACGATTTAACTCTGCTTGCTCAAGTTTAATAAATCTTTGAAGATCTTTTTTCCTCTCTTTTTCTAATCGCTCTTCCTGCTTTAATTCTAATTCTTTAGCCTTTAATGCCTGCTCTTCAGCTAGAAGGAGTTTTTTTTGAGCTTCGACTTTTTCTCTTTCCATTGCCTTCAATTTGAGCTGTTTTTGTCTTTTGCGTCTCTCTTGGGTCCTGATTTTAAATTGAGAGAACTGATCAGTTAAACTATTTATTGCTCTATTTACTGATTTTTTTAAATCAAACTTGAATGCAAACAAAGATTTTAAATTTTTTTTAATTCTATTTTTTTGAAAGGATTTCTTTTCTATTTTTTTTGATATAATTTTCCTTTTTCTAAAATAGCCTTTTTTTCTTTTTTGAATTTTTTTAATTAATTTATTGGATGCTTTTTGATTCTTTCTATTTCCTCTTTTTGAAGATTTCTTCTTTTTTTTTTTCATGATAGCTGAGATCTAAATAACAGTTTATCAGCTGTAGATATAGTCTCGTGTTCGATGTGCTGACTGAAAGTTCTTAACAATTTGTAATTGAAATACTACTAAATCTCTGTATCTAAAAGCAGCTGCACAACTTGCCATATAAAATTCCCACATTTTTATAAATTTTTCATCAAATAAATCTTTTACTTCCTTTTTCTTTTCTAAAAATCTTTCCAACCATGCCTCTAATGTTTTATCATAATGTCGAATTAGGGTTTCGCTATCAGCAACTATTAAACCTGTTTTTTCAATTGGATTTATTATTTGACTAAAAGAGGGACAAACTCCACCTGGAAAAATATATTTGTTTATAAATTTATTTGGTGGGGTAGGTTTATCTACTACGCCTATAGTATGAAGCAAAAATATTCCATCATCTTTAAGAAGCTTATTCATAGATTTAAAAAAAGTATGATAAAATTTTCTACCTACGTGCTCAAACATTCCGACTGAGTAAATTCTATCATAATTACCTTTAGCTTCTCTATAATCAATCAGTTCAAATTTCACTTGATTATCTAAGCCCAATTGTTTTGCTTTTTTTTTGCAGTATTCAATTTGATTTTTACTCAAAGATATTCCAGTGACTTCACATTTTTTTTGCTTTGCAATTTCGAAAGCCATTCCACCCCAGCCACAACCAACTTCTAAAATTTTTTGTCCTTCTTTAATATCTAACTTTTTAATTATATGATCGATTTTATTCTGCTGAGCTTCTTCTAAATTTGTTGTGTCTTTTTTCCAATATGCACAAGAATATAAACGATGTTTTCTATCTAAAAAAATATCATATAATTTTTCACCCCTAGATCCCCCAATATCATAGTGATGTTCAACATTTTTTTTAGCTTTTCCAGGTAAATTAAAATTTGTAAGCAATCTATAAGCTTGATAAATTCTTTTTATAATTGCGCTTGCAGTAGTAATTTCACCTCTGCCTAAATTTTTAATTAACCCCATTAAAAAATTTTTCATAGAGTCATTTTCAATTTTAATTTCATTTCTCATGTAAGCTTCTGGAAATTCTAACTCAGGATCTAATAAAAGTTTCCAATTAAGATTTTCTTTAAGCAATTTTAAAGTAATAGGATTTTCTTTTTTTGGTTTTCCACAAATGTACTTTTGACCTTTAGAGTCTACTAAAATTATTCCATCTTCTTTATAAATTCTTGATAATATTCTGGCTAATATCATTTTTATGCAGCTAAGTTTTTTTCTAAAATAAAATTTAATTCTTTCAATTTTTTGTTTAAATCTGATTTTTTTTCATCAGAAAGAAGAACCAATGGTGGCAAAATATTTTTAAATTTTTCATTTTTATCAGAAAGATAACTATGTAATGCAGCAATTAAATTATATTGATCAAAAGTTTCTCTTACTTTTATTAATTGCTCATTTTTTGATTGTTTTTTTTTATTTTCAAAATCATCAAATACTTTTCTAGCTAATGAATGCGTGACATTAGTAACTGCTGATATACATCCTGAACAGCCAAGCTCTAAACCTTTAAGCAACTTTGCTTCTGAGCCAGGAAACATAAAAAAGTTTGGGAGTTTTAGAGTTTCGAACAAATTATAACTCGAGTCTTTACATCCAATGATATTGTCTGGGAATGCTTTAACAAGCTCAGTAACTGTTTCAGCTGAAAACTTATATCCACTTAATTTTTCAAAGTTATATAGGATAATTTTTGCTTTAGGAATTGCAGCTATTATTCTATTATAAAATTCAAAAACTCCTTCATCAGTATTACCTTTATAATATGCAGGAGGCATTATTAAAAAATCTCTAAAGTCATACTCCATAGCATATTTTACTAAATCAATATTATCATTAAGAGAATTACACCCGGTTCCCAAAAAGAATTGCTTTTTCAATTTATGACTAGCTATTTTTGCAATAAAATTTTTTTTTTCACTAATTGAAATTAATTGACTTTGACCTGTTGAACCAAAAAAGAAAACTCCATGAAGACCGTTACGTATTGCACTTTCCGCATGTAAGATAGTTTCATTTGTATTAAGTGTTCCGTTTTCATTCAGAACACTCAAGCTTGCAGCGTATATTCCTTTTTTTATCATAATCTTACCTAATTTCTTTTATCTAAGTTATATTAATAAAATTAAAAATGAAAGTTTTAGTCATTCAACCAAAAATTGGTATGGGAGATATGGTAATTTATTTACCTTATATTCATGCCATTTCAAAAAAATATCAAACTCCAGTATCTATATTGGTCAAACAAAATACCCGTGCTAATCAACTTCTAGCTGAAGATGAGCACATTAACGAGATTATAACTTTAGATCGCTTAAAGAATAATACTGGTTCTCACGATGGGATGTCAGGATTTTTTAAACTAAGTATTGAACTTAGACATAAAAATTTTGATAAAGTTTTTATTTTTAACAGTTCACTAAGATATTTTTTGATTTCAAAGATTGCAGGTATTAAAAAAATTTTTCAATATCCTCTTTTTAGAAAAAAAGATAATGTAGTTACATCTGCAAAAATTTTTACCGAATATGCAATTGATACCGTTGTATCCACACAGCCTAATTTAAGTATCACTGATGAAAAATTTAAAAAAGTAAAGTCAAATTTTTCAAAAGATTTTAAACATATTTGTATTGGTATATCTGCTAGCGGACCTACAAAACGTTGGAATATAAAAAATTATATTAAAATTTGCGAGAGTATAAATGAACAAATCCCCTCAAAATTTTATATTGCAGCTGGTATTGATGACAAAGAACTAGTAAATGAAATTTTAAATTCTTCAATTGGGAAGAACTGCAGTTCGTTTGAAAATTTAAAAATTAGTGAAACACTACCTATCATAAAAAACTGTGATCTTTATTTAGGGAATGATACAGGTTGGCTACATATAGCTGCTGCACTTAAAATAAAATGTTTGGCACTATTTATGGATAGCCCTGTTCAAGCATACGGTAAATACTCTAACTTTATTAATGTAATCGTGCCTGAGGGTGAAACAGAAGAAACCACTACTCATGATACACTAGGGTCAGAAAAAATATCATTTGAAAAAGTTTTAAATTCTTCACTAGAATTAATTAAGAAAAATCAGTCTTAATAATTTTATCTTTAGCTTCATTTACTAGCTGACTCAATCTTTCTGTTTTTACTTCGCGGTTCATATCAGGGTGAATTTTTTTTTGTAATTGATTTGCAGCCTTTAAAACATCCTCTTTAGTACAACCTCTTTTCAGACCTAATAATTTATAAGCTTCATCATTAGTAACACTTGAGGATCCTTTCGTCTGGCCAAATTGGCCTTGCGAAAATCTTCCAGAATTTTTTAAAAATTGAATTAATCTCCAAAGTTGCATCATTTGTAAAATAGTTAACCCCTTGATTTTCAAGCCACTCAAAATCACTAATAAAAAAGGGAGTGAAAAAATATATTTACCTGCAAAAGCTAGTAGCGCAGCTAAAATGAGTGAAAAATAAACTGCAATTTTTTTGATAGTTGTGGCAATTTTCTTTGAACTAGTTCGCGCGAACCAGTTTAAAAAAAGATAAACAATGACAAAGATGATAATTCCTATTAATAGCGTATTCATATAATTTTCTATTATGATTATACCAAAACTTAAAAAGATTAAGAGTGAGAAAAAGTACCACGATATCTCTATTGAGGATGAATACGCATGGGTAGATCAACCGAATATTCTTGAAGTATTAAAAGACGCTGATAAACTTGATCCTGAAGTAAGGGACTACATCAATGCGAATAACAAAAATACTGAAGAGTATTTCAGTGATGTTAAAGAACTTCAAAAAAGTCTATTTACTGAAATAAAATCTAAAATCAAATTAGATGATACATCTCTTAAATATAAAGATAAAAAATATTATTACTGGACTAAAACTGATGCAAAAGGGAATTATGGGAAAAGAATAAGACAATTAATTGATGGTTCAAAACCCGAAGAGGTTTATTTTGATGGAGATTTAGAAAAGAAAAATTATGGCTCAGAATATTTTGGAGTAGGGTCGGTAAGTACATCTCACTGTGACAATTACATGGCTTATTCTCTAGATTTAAAGGGCTCTGAGTACTATACAATTTACCTAAGAGATTTAATAACAGGAGAAAATGAAATTGATACTATTGAAAATACAAGTGGAGGAATAACCTGGTCGCTTGATAGTAAAAGTTTTTTTTATTCAAAGTTAGACAAATTTCACAGACCACGTCAGATTTTTAAACATCATTTAGGTACATCTGTTAATAAAGATGAATTAATTTTTGAAGAGAAGGATGACACATTCACGTGCGGAATAAGTCTATCGTCAGATGAAAAATATTTCATAATTTCTACCTCGGACCATATCACAACTGAAGAATATTTCTTCCCAGCAGAAGCGACAGATATCAAGCCTAAGTTATTTCAAGGTAGGAAAAAGGACGTTCGATATTCATTAGATGCGTGGAAAGGTTATTTTTACGTTCACACTAATGAAGATGCAAGAGACTATAAAATTCTAAGATGTAAGACTGATCAAATTCAAAACCTAGAAGTTTATATACCTGAAAAAAAAGAAACAGTAATAGGCGGCTTAGAATTTTTAAATGAATATATTATAAGGAGTGAAAAATCTGATGCTATTGCAAAACTTTTTGTTAAAAATATAAAAACTAATAAAGAAGAAGAAATCAAAATCTCTGATGAAGCAATTGGTGTTCCAGGTGTATCTCTAATGCAACGAGATACGAATACTACAAAGATAAGAGTTGGCTGGGAAAGTATGGCTACACCAGGGAGAATTTACGAATACGATATAGTAACTAAAGAAAAAAAATTAGTAAAAGAAACTGAAATCCCTTCTGGTCATGATCCAAGTAAATATGTAGTCGAAAGAATAAAAGCTAAATCTCATGATGGGAGATTAATACCAATAAGCCTAGTAAGATTGAAAGAAGCAAAAAAAGATAGCAAATCAAAAGTTTTACTATACGCTTACGGAGCTTATAAACATAGTGTATCACCTAGTTTTAGTGCTTCAAAATTTTGTTTAATTGATAGAGGAATTACTTTTGCAATAGCTCACATAAGAGGCGGTGGAGATTTAGGAGATACTTGGCATGAAGAAGGTAAAAAGAAATTAAAGAAGAACACTTTTTTAGACTATATCGCATGTGCAAATCATCTAATTGATCAGCAATATACTTATAAAGGAGGAATTTGTTTTTATGGTGGAAGCGCTGGAGGACTGACAGGTGGTGCGGTGGCAAATATTGCTCCTAACTTATTTTTTTCAATGCTTTTACTAGTTCCTTTCGTAGATACAATGACAACGATGTTAAATGAAAAGTTACCTTTAACTCCAGCAGAATGGGAACTTTGGGGCAATCCAATTAAGAACAAAGATTACTTTGAGTATATTTTATCTTATTCTCCTTATAATAATATCGATAAAAAAGATTATCCTTCAATGCTAATAACAACTTCGCTTTTTGATAATAGAGTGTTGTATTCAGAACCTGTAAAGTATATTGCAAAATTAAGAGAAACTAAGACTGATAATAATACTCAATTGCTAAAGTGTAAAATGGAAGCAGCAGGTCACGGTGGTATGAGCGGAAGAGATAACGCTATAAAAGAATTAGCGGAAGAATATTCTTTTATTTTAAAAACTGCAAAAATTTTGAAGTAACTATCTTGAAAATTTAAAAACAATTACCATATATTTTATATTAGCCGCCAAATGGGGCTAATAATTAACCTTGCTAACAAAGGAGGATATATGACAAGTAAGGATCTATCGATCTTTAATTCACTTAGACCTTTTAGCATTGGTTTCGATGATATGTTTGATCAGTTCGAGTCAATGCTAGGTAATGGCAGTCTTGCTGTACAAAGCAATTATCCGCCATACAACATTCGAAAAGCAGGCAAAGACAGGTACGCTATTGAAGTAGCTGTTGCTGGCTTTAGCAAAGATGATGTTGAAGTTGAATATGAAGATAATCTTTTAACAGTTAAGACAAAAGAAGTTAAAAGATCTGAGGAAAAAGAGGGTGCAGAAGTTATTCATCGAGGGATATCGCAAAGATCTTTTGCAAGATCATTCACAATTGCAGACGATGTAAAAGTGAATGGTGCTGAATTGAAAGATGGTTTGCTAACTATTTCTTGTGAAAAAATCATACCTGAAATAAAGAAAAAAAGACTTATTGAAATAAAATAAGTTTGCCTTACTTGCGGAGTTTAGACTCCGCAAGTAAATTAAAAACAGTTTTTGCTACTAAAACCAATTACAATATTTTTAGGATTTACCTCAAATTTACGTTCACACTTTATCTTATATTTTTCAGTAAAATAAACATAATTTCTATTTCTAGTTTTTAAAAATTCCACTTTATCAGGTTGTCCATAAAAAGTTTTAAGATCCGCCTCGGTTTTATTTAGCCATTTGCTTAATTCTTTTTTTTCTAATTCTGTTGTTCGATCTATTTTATTTGTAACTGTTTCACAGGCTGAAAGTGCAATTAGTATAGCGAGTGAATACACACATAATTTTAGTTTTTTCAACATTTGAGGATTCTACACCTAAAACTTATAAACAGAAATATTGAGTATAGGTTGTAAAATTCTTAAATAGTATAAATAAATCAGGATTTTAAAATGGATATAGAGTATTCAACATCAATAGGAGGTTTTTAGATGTTAAATAAATATTTTGAGTATAGAAAACACAAAACAAATTTTAGAACTGAAGTAATCGCTGGTGTAACGACTTTCCTTACAATGGCATATATTATGTTCTTAAATCCTTTCATTCTCTCTGGCGAATTCGCTGGAACAGAAAAAGGTTTTTTTGATTTTGGAGCAGTATTCACTGCAACAATTTTAGCGACCGCCGTAGCTTGTTTTATAATGGCATTTCATGGAAAAACTTGGCCGGTAGGATTGGCACCAGGTATGGGTATCAATGCATTTGTTGCATATGGTGTTGTTGCTGGGCAAGGTTATACGCCTCAAGCTGCATTAGGTGCTGTTCTTGTAGCTGGTGTAATCTTCCTAGTGATATCATTAACACCGTTGAGAGCCTGGTTAATTAACTCCATTCCAAAGAGTTTAAAACTTGGTATTGGTGCTGGTATCGGATTATTCTTAGCAATTATAGGTTTGGAAATAATGGGAGTAGTAGGTGATCACCCTGTAACATTAGTTACTTTGGGTGATATTAAAAATCCTTTAGTGCTTTTAGCATGTGCAACTTTTGTTTTCATGATTGTTTTAGAAAAAATGAAAGTTAGAGGAAATATCATTATTGGTATTTTACTCTTCAGTATCATTGCGTGGGTATCTGGCTTAGCTAAATTTAATGGTGTTGTAGGATCAATTCCTCCAATGACATATCTATTTGAGTTCGATCTTAAAGCTGCATTCTCTGCGGGTATGGCCTCAATTATTTTCACTTTATTATTCATCGACTTTTTTGATACTGCAGGAACGTTAACTTCAGTGGCTAATGTTGCAGGAAAAGTAGATAGAAAAGGTAAAGTCCAAGATATTGACAAAGCGATGCTAGCTGACAGTGTTGGGACTGTAGCTGGATCTTTTATGGGAACAACGACTGTTACAAGTTATGTAGAGTCTGGTTCTGGTGTAAAAGCAGGGGGTAGAACTGGAATGACATCTTTAGTCATTGGTGTTTTATTCTTAGCTTGTTTGTTTTTTGCACCTTTAGCAACTAGTTTGCCAAAAGAAATAGATGGAGCAGCTTTACTTTACGTTGCGATTTTATTTGTAAGAAATATTACCGATATAGATTGGAACGATATAGCTGAGTCTGGTCCAGCTGTGCTTGCTATGATAGTTATGCCGCTTACTTATAGTATTAGTAACGGTATCGCTTTAGCATTTATCGCTTACGCACTAATAAGAATTTTTACTGGTAAATTTGGTAAAACTTCGCCTGCCATTTGGGTAATTGCAGCAGCTAGTGTATTAAGTTTTTACGTAGGTTAATGATTTTAGGGCCGGTTTATGCTGGCCCTTTAACTTCCTTGATGTTTTTTAATTAAATCCTCTACTCTTACTTCCTCATAATGTTCAAAAGGCTGAACAATCCAGGGATTGCTATTTAATTTCTGAGCACAATAATCAGGCTCAAATGTTGAGTCTTTCTTTTTCCAGAGAACAGCAGTCTTTATTGAATTTATTTTTCCTTGTAAGGGAGGGTATTTTTTAAGCCAATCAATACTTTTATTCAAAGTTACTCCTGTGTCAGATAAATCATCACACAATAGAATATTTCCTCTCATTTCTTGGACTGTCGAACTCATTTCTCTAGAGAAAACTAACTCACCTTGTTGATCTTCGGTTCCTTCTCCCGAATAAGATTCTACAGCTAAGTAAGCACATTTAAGTTTAAATACTCTGCTTAACACGTCTATTATAGGAGCTCCCCCTCTCATAATACCGATTAACATGTCAGGTTTAAATCCGCTTTGATGGATTTGTATTGCAAGTTTTTCTACGATTAGATTATACTCTTTCCAATCAATGATAAGTTTATCTGCCATGAAAAAAGTTAGTTTATTTTAAAGGAGTTGTAAATGAAAGGTTATGTAGTTTGTGTTTATAAAGATATAACTAATAAGGAAAAGCTTAAAGAATATGCTGTAAAAGCTAAAATCGCAGTTGAAAAATATAAAGGCAAATTTCTAATCAGGGGAGGAAAGGCAACTGCTAACGAAGGTAAAAGTTCGCCAAGAACTGTTGTAATCGAGTTTCCCTCTTACGATGAAGCAAATTTATTTTACAAATCAAAAGAATATCAAGAAGCACACGAAATTTTAAAAGGCCACGCAATTAGACATCATCAAACTATTGAAGGTGATTAATATTGTATTGGCTCATTGTCTATTGATCTCCACAAATACCAAGTTGCTACTGAACAGTAGGGTGTAAATTTTTTATAAAGCTTATTAAGGAATATCTTTGGAGGAAAGTATTTCTTATTATAATTATTTGAAATAGCTCTTAGTAATCCTATATCTTGTAAAGGCCAAATATTTGATCGATTAAATGTAAAAAGCAATATCATTTCTGCTGACCACCTTCCTATTTGTCTTAAGTCAGATAAATATGTAATGGCTTCTTCATCGGTCATTTTTTTTATTAGGTTAGGCTTAAAAGTTTTATTTAAGGTTCTCTTGGCTAAATCTTTTATACCTTTAACTTTTTGTTTACTTAGGCCACAGCTTTTTAAACTACTGAATGATAATTTGCTTACAGTTCTTGCGGTAATTTTATTTTTACATTTTTTCTTAAATTTGAAAAAGACCGAGTTAGCGGCCGCGACGCTGATTTGTTGGCCTATAATACTTTTACATAAAGAAAAAAAAACATCATTACGCGTCACAAGACTTCCATCTTTGTAATCAGTAATTAACTTTTTCATCACTTTATCTTTTTTTGATAAAATTCTTTTAGCTCTAGCCCAATATTTAGGAGGCTTACTCATGTTCTAGGTGCTATGATTTGTTTCTTCAATTTATTTTCTCTCATAAATATTATTAAAGAGCTCGCTATGACTAGAGATGCTCCAAACAAAGTTAAAATTTTTGGTATTTCACTCCAAATGAAATATCCAAAAATAATTGCAAAAACTAAACTCAAATATTTTATCGGTGTTACAAGAGAAGCTTCCGCTAATCTATAACTTTGAGTTAATAATAAATTAGCTACGCTTCCACATAAACCAAGAACAAAAAATAAAACAAAATCTATAAAAGTTGGCATTATCCAATCGGTAAAGAAAATTGTTATAAAACCCAAAAGAGTGCAAAGTAATGTGAAATAAAATGCAATTGTATAATTTGCTTCCGTTTTAGATAAAGATCTAACGCTGATAGCTACACAGGCAAAAAATATACAAAACACAATTGGTGTAATGTAATAATAATTCACGTCCGTGAATGCAGGTTGAACAATTAGTAACATGCCAAGAAAACCTAGAAATACAGCTGACCATCTTTTTATCCCAACCCTTTCAGATAAAAAAAAGATTGATGCAATTGTAACAAATATTGGGCCACCGAATGTTAATGAAACCACATCGGCTAATGGTAATTCCCTTAAACCTAAAAAAAGAGCAATGATTGCTAAGGCTCCACTTATAGCTCTAAAGGCATGTAGACCTGGTCGTGAAGTTTTGTAAAAAGAAAATATTTTATCTTTTGGAATAATAAAAAATATTGGAATAAATCCAATTAAAAATCTTAAAAAAAGAACTTGCCCAACAGGATAATAATCTAACCATTTCACACAAATATCCATTATGGAGAAGCAAATTACACTTCCTACCATGTACAATACGCCTATTTGATTTTGTGTTAACAATTTACTATCCTTTATTATTATTATTCAAAATATATTAAATAATTTATGCAAAAAATCACGCTCGGTCTAGGCTGTTTCTGGGGTCCGGAAGAAAGTTTTAAGAGTAAACCAGGAATAATAGAAACTGAAGTTGGGTATGCTGGTGGAACTAGCACTAAAGTAACTTATGAAGAAGTGTGCACTGGTAGTACCGGACATGCTGAAGTAGTAAGGCTTACTTTTGATGAAAATGTAATTTCATTTAAAAAAATCTTAGATTTATTTTTTAAAATGCACGACCCAACCCAAAAAGATATGCAATATCCAGATATTGGAACACAATATAGAAGTGAGATTTTTTATGAGAATGAAAAGCAGAAACAAGAGGCCTTTGAAGTTTTAGACGAGTTTAATAAAAAATTAGATGGAAAAATTCAAACAAATATTTCAGAAATTAAAAATTATTGTAAAGCTGAAGAATATCATCAAAAATATATTGAAAAAAACAGGCGATGAATCAATTAGTAACTACAGACTGGTTAAATAAGAACATAGCAAATGTAAAAATTCTAGATGCTAGTTGGCATCTTCCAAATGCTAATAGAAATTCATTTGAAGAATACAAAACAGAGCATATCGTTAACTCTATATTCTTTGATATTGATAAAAATTCAAACCAAAAAACTAATCTTCCACATATGCTTCCGTCTAAGAAAGATTGGGAGGTGATTGTATCTGATTTAGGAATATCTAATACAGATCACATAATTGTCTATGACAACTCAGATGTTTTTAGCTCTTGTAGGGTTTGGTACACTTTTTTGTATTTTGGTCATAACCCAAAACTTATCTCAGTTTTAGACGGAGGTTTTAAAAAATGGATAAATGAAAAACGTCCAACTACTAAAGATATAGCAAGCACTGATAAATCTAAATATATTGCTGTTGAAAATACATCTCTTGTAATAAATAAAGATGAAGTAAATAAAAATATTACTACTAATAAATTTCAATTACTAGACGCAAGAGGAGAACAAAGATTTTTAGGCTTACAGCCTGAACACCGAAAAGAACTTAAAAGTGGAAACATAAAAGGATCAATAAATCTCCCTTTCCAAAAACTTTTAAGAGAAGATAGAACTTTAAAAAAAAAAGAGGACTTAATTGAGATTTTCAAATCAAAAAAAGTATCAATGGAAAAAGAGATGGCTTTTACATGTGGTTCTGGAGTTACAGCATGCATTTTAGGTCTAGCTAATTCTATTATAAGTGGTAAAAAACCTGTTATCTACGACGGTTCATGGGCAGAATACGGATTAGACTAAAAATATGAAAACTTCTTCAAAAATTAAAACTATCTTAATAATTTTTTTTATAACAGTTTTTGGGATTATTGCAGCTAGACATTTTATAGGTCTTCATTTTGAAAAAAAATTTAGCAAAAGACCTGCTCCAGGTGTAATTGTTTCCAAAGTTGAAAAATCACTTTTTTATAAAAGTATTGAAACTTTTGGCACGGCAATAGCTCAAAATTCTAAAGCCTATAGAGTTCAGGCAAGTAATGTCAATGGAAAGCTTAATCTAGAAAATAGATTTGTAAAAAAAGGAGAAATAATTCTTGCATTGAAAGATGGAGGAAGCTTAATTGCAGATTTTGCTGGTAAAGTAGGAAAAAGAGAAATAGCTCAAGGTGTTTTAGGTTCAGAAAGTTTAATAATAACACTCGATAATCTTAAAAAAATAGTAATAGATATTAAAGTGCCTGAAAATTATGTAGGCGTTCTTAAAACAGGGCTAAAAGCTGAAGTAACTAGTTCTGCTTACAAAAAAATTTTTAAAGGTAAAATAGAAACAATAAGTTCTCGTATTGACCCTTCTACTAGATCAATTCTTTCAAGAATAATAGTCGATAATTCAGATTTTGAAATTATTCCAGGTCAACTAATGACTGTAAAAATTATCTATGATGAAAAAAATCAAATCGGTGTACCAGAAAGTGCTGTTACAATTCAAGGAAATACAGCGTTTGTTTATACTGTAAATGATGACACCGCTGAAAAAAAGAATATTGAAATTGGAAAAAGAAATTTTGGTAAAGTTTCAGTTATATCTGGATTAAACGAAGGTGATATTGTGATTAGTGAGGGTGTTTCAAAAGTGAGAGATAAAGGCAAAATTAAAATTGTTACATCAGCAAATTAAATGTTTTTAACTGACCTTTCAATCAAAAGACCTGTTGTAGCCTCAGTAATGAGTTTGGTTTTAGTTATATTTGGTTTAGTAACTTTTCAAGAAATTCCAACGGATGAATTGCCTGATGTTCAACCACCTGTTGTTACAATTCAAACTGAATATAGAGGTGCATCAGCTGAAATAGTTGATACACAAATTACACAAAAAATTGAGGATTTTGTTGGAGGCACTCCAGGATTAGAGACTATTGATTCTTTCAGTGAAGATGAAAGTTCAAGAATTACTCTAACATTTGAAACTGATTTAGATTTAGATGATGTAACTAACGATGTCAGAAGTTCTGTATCAAGAGTTTTAGATAACTTACCAGAAGGAGCTGAACAACCAGAAATATTTAAACAAAGTGCAGGTATGCGTACAACAATGTGGTTATCTTTTAATTCTGAAACTATGTCTGACTTGGAGTTAACTGACTACGCAGATAGATATTTAACGGATACATTTTCTACAGTTGATGGAGTAGGTCGAGTAAGACTTGGTGGTCAAAGAGAATTATCACTTAGGATTTGGTTGGATCCAATTGCGCTTGCTGCAAGAAATTTAACTACTGAGGAAGTAGAAAATGTATTAAGAAAAGAAAATGTAGAATTTCCTGCTGGAAGAATAGAGTCAAAAGATATCGATCTAACGATAAAACTGAATAAAGCTTACAGTAATTTAGAAAATTATAAAAATTTACCTCTTAAAAGAGCAACAGACGGATCAATTATTGTACTTTCTGATGTAGCAAGAGTTGAATTAGGTGCGGAGTCCACACGTACTTTATTTAAAGGTAATGGAAAGCAAGTAGTAGGAATAGGAATTTACCAACAGTCAGATGCTAATACTATCGCAGTTGCTGATGGGATTAAAAATAAAATTAAAGAGCTCAAACCTAGCTTGCCTCCAAATACAACTTTGGAAGTTTCATTCGATAGAAGTAATTATATAAAAGCTGCAATAAAAGAAGTTTATAAAACTCTTTTTATTGCTTTAATTTTAGTAACTATAATTATTTACCTTTTTTTGGGGAACATAAGAGCCCTGGTGGTTCCTTTGGTAGCTTTACCTGTCTCATTGATTTCAACGTTTTTAGCAATTTATATTTTTGATTTTTCAATCAATCTCTTTACTCTTATGGCTTTAGTATTGGCCATTGGAATTGTTGTAGATGATGCGATTGTAATGTTAGAAAATATTGTAAGAAGAATAGAGTTAGGAGATACCCCTCTTGTTGCAGCATTTAAAGGAGCAAAACAAGTTTCATTCGCAATAATTGCTACAACAGTCGTTTTGGTTGCTGTCTTTGTCCCTTTAATTTTTATTAAAGGAATTACAGGTGTACTATTTACACAAACTGCAATCACACTTGCTGCCGCTGTTATTATATCAAGTTTTGTTGCTTTATCTTTAAGCCCAATGTTGGCCAGCAAGTTCCTTAGGCAAAATATGAGTAAATCAAACATAGTTTTAAAATTTGAGAAATTTTTAAAAAATTTAACTTATTTATATAAAGTATCTTTACTAGGTTGGATTAAAAAAAGAACAACGATAACAATCTTTTTATTAACCACATTAGCTCTAACTTTATTTTTTTTCAATTTTACAAAAAAAGAATTAATTGCTCCTGAAGATAGAGGAGCGTTCTTTGTAATCGTAAAAGCACCACAAGGTTCTGGCTTTAATTTTACTAAAGATAGAGCTGAAGAGATTGAAAATCTTTTACTACCAAATGTTGGTAAAGGTGAGTACAGGAAATTGATAATGAGAGTTCCAGGGTTTGGTAAATCTGCAAAACAAGTAAATAGTGGTTTTATTATTGTACTACTTGAGCCTTGGAAAAAAAGAGATCGTCACGGTGTTCAGATAATGAGAGAGTCTTTTGGAAAAATTTCAAGAGTGCCAGGTGTATTAGCTTTTCCAATTATGCCTCAAGGAATAAGAACAGGGGGGATTGAGAGCCCAGTTCAGTTTGTCATTTTAGGAAACACCTATGAGCAGCTTATTGAATGGAAAGAAATAATAAAAAAGGAGGCAAGAAAAAACCCAGGACTTACCTCGATAGAGGATGATTTTGATCTAAACAAGCCTCAATTAAATGTAAGAATAGATCAAAAAAAAGCTGCTGACCTTGGTGTTTCAACACAGGACATAGGTAAAACAATTGAAACTATTTTTGGATCTAGAAGAGTTACTAACTTTACTAGAGACGGTAAAGAATATTCTATTATCTTACAAGGAGATATTAAAGATAGACAAGAGCCTGATAGCATAAGTAAAGTTTTTGTGAGATCAAAGAATAATAATAAACTTGTATCTATCTCCAATCTAGTTGCATATGACGAGGAAGGTCAGTCACCGTTCCTCGCAAGATATAATAGGCAAAAGGCTGTTACTATTTCAGCAAGATTAGTCGGCGACTATTCACTTGATGAAGCACTCAAATTTTTAGTTGGAGTAGTTGAAAAAAATACTCCTCGGGCCAAAATAGCTTACAAGGGTGAAAGTGAGGAATATAAGAAGACTAACACTGAATTGTATTTAATTTTCGCACTTGCTTTGATAACTGCTTATCTCGCAATGAGCGCGCAGTTTGAAAGTTGGAAACATCCATTTACAATCATGTTAACCGTGCCAATGGCTATACTTGGTGGTTTACTTGGTTTACTAGTGGTCGGTTCATCTCTAAACGTTTATAGTCAAATAGCTCTTATAATTCTCATAGGATTGTCCGCAAAAAATGGAATTTTAATTGTCGAATTTGCAAATCAATTAAGAAAAGAGGGTAAAAATGTAGAAGTTGCTGTATTTGAAGCAGCAGCAATAAGATTAAGACCTATACTTATGACAAGTTTATCTACAATCATAGGAGTCTTGCCTTTAATCCTTGGAACAGGCCCGGGCGCAGCAAGTAGACTTACGGTAGGGATAACTATTTTTGGTGGAATGCTTTTTTCTACCTTCTTTACACTCTATGTAATTCCCACTATTTATACGATTGTCGGAAAGAATACTAAGAGAATTGATGCTGTTGAGATTGATCTGAATAAGCAACTTAAAAAATAATATACTTATTTTTATCTAAATTTTTCTTACAAAGTGTTAATTGTTTTCTATATTTGTTTGCCATATCCTTAACTGATTTTGCATAGATAATAGCTTTCTTGTCTTTTGAATAATTTTTATAATCACCCCAACCTTTATAATAAGCTAAATACTGCTTATATGGATCCTTCTTAGAAATTTTTAAAATCTTATTAGTTTTGTGAATATACCAACCAATAAAATCAACAGAGTCTTTAAATCTTGCTCTTGTTGCTAATGGACTATTTGTTTCTCGTTTATATTGTTCCCATGTTCCTCTTACTGCTTGTGAGTAACCAAATGAACTTGAAGGTCTTTTGAAAGGAATAACTTTAAATAATTTTTTTCTTGGTGGTTTTGCCAACCAGTCAAAGTCGCTCTCTTTTTTAACAAAAGCAAGCTGAAGGTGAATAGGTGCTCCCCATTTTTCATATGAAGCTTTAGAGTGCTTATACCATAAATATCTCTCTTCAAAGATTGCACAACTGTTTTGTGTATTTTTAGGAATTGAAGAACAAGCGCTAATAATTAATAAAGTCAAAAATAATATTTTTTTATGAAAATGAATCACTCACTAATTTATACTAAAAATTAATTTAGCTTTCTCCATTTTTCTGGCCTCATAAAAGATCCTTCCCAAATACCAAGCTTATTTTCTTTTGCATAATTTTCATCACTCACATAATCTTTTGAATATCTTCTGTATGCAACTGCATAACCATTTCTTACCATCCATTTATTAAGATTAATCTTGTCTTTATAACAGGTAGCTAAAAATCTCTTATACCTATCTTTTGATAAAGATATACATTTTATTTTTGAAATATTAATTTTATCTTTTAATTTTATTTTTGCTGTAACTCCACATTTATAATCTTTATTAAATTGAAAACCAATTATTCCTGAAATTTTTAAAAGAGGTTTTTTACATTGTTGTTTAATTTCTGGAGCATCAATTCCCGCTAATCTTATTTTTTTTGCATTTATACTTAATGTATCACCATCGATTATTCTTGGTGTTCCATGAATCTCATTACTGTTCAGTGTTTGAGTGAAAAATAAAGTTAATGTTAAAGTTAGAAATATTTTCGCCATTTTAAAAATTGATTTATAAATAAAACTAAAATTACACCGACTAAATTAGCTATTAAATCATAAAGTTCAAAAGCCCTGTTTGGAACAACTAAATGAAAAATTTCTAAAAAAAATGAAGTTAATAAAATAAATTTATAACTAGTTAAAATATTTTTAACTTTTGATTTAATAATTGTTATTAAAACAGTAATAAATGAAAAAAAAATTAAATGATTTATCGCTGTTCCAAAGGGATTATTTATTAAATTTGGTTGTTGCCATAAGCTTCCATATAATAAATAACCAATTATACTTCCTGGAAATAAATAAATAATAAACAAAAATATTAATGAAAAATAATAAGTATATTCTATTACTTTAAATAAATTATTTTTCATTGTTAAATTAATATAGTACATAATACTAATTTTAAATATTATGACAAAATTAATTCTAATAAGACATGGGCAGAGTGTCTGGAATGCTGAAAATAGGTTCACAGGTTGGGTAGATATAGATTTGTCTAATAAAGGAATTATCGAGGCAGAAAAATCTGGTCAGATTATTAAAGATTTAAATATTAAAATAGATATCTCTTATACTTCGTATTTAAAAAGAGCGATTAAGACTCTTACAACTATTCTTAAAAAAAATAGCCTTGAACTTAAATTCAATACTGCTTGGCAACTTAATGAGAGGCACTATGGATCATTAACCGGTTTGAACAAAGAAGAAACAAAGAATAAAATTGGTGAAGAAAAATTTAAAAAGTATAGGAGATCTTGGGATGTAGCTCCGCCTCCCATGGAAGCAAAAAGTGAATACCTAAATTTGTTCAGTCCACTAAATGCTAGTATACCTGTGGGAATGACCCCATTTACTGAGTCATTAAAAAGTACATTTGAGAGAGTGGTGCCTTTTTATGAAAATGAAATTAAGAAAAATCTTTTAGAAAATAAGAATATTTTAGTTTCAGCTCATGGAAACTCACTCAGAGCTTTATGTAAGTATTTGTTTAATATTTCAGATGCCAAAATAAATGAATTAGAAATACCAACAGGTAATCCTTTATTGATTGAGTTTGGTGATAATTTAAAAATTGAAAAATATTATTATTTAGACAAGTCCAGAGCTAAAGAAATAATATTTAATCAATAATATTAAGACTTTGAATTTTTTTATACATATCAGAAGTGTTTAAGTGGTAAAATTTTTGGATACTTTCTAGACCCAATAAGTTTTTATCTTTTATCAATTTGTTCCATACTTTATTCATTGAAAAAACCTCTGATTTTTCACTAATCAAAGCATCTCTATTAATAATTTGTAAACCAGTAAAAATAAATTGATTTTCGATGTCCTTTGAAATTTTTTCATTATTTAAATTAAAATCCCCTTTGAAGGAAGGATCAATGGATAATTTCTTGTTTACTAGAAGCAAGGTAGGTTTTTTATTCTTAAAATAAATATCTTCTAAATTCTTTAATTCTACAAGGTAGTGTTTACTCCAAACGGTATCTGGATTAATTACAAAAAAAGGATTGTCACCAAAATCTTGCGTGCCTTTAAGTACACCTCCGCCTGTGTCTAATAAATTTTCTTCATTAGAAATTGTGATATTAACTTGAAATTTTTTTCTATTAATAAATGATTTAATCTGGTCAGGGAGGTAATGAACGTTAATACTTATTTCACGCACACCATGGCTGATCAATAAATTTATCGCTCTTTCTAATAATGTAGAATTATTTATTTCTAATAATGGTTTAGGAATTTTAAGTGTTAAAGGTTGCATTCTTTTTCCTAGTCCTGCTGCTAAAATCATTGCATATTTTATATTCATATTTTATTTAATTTTTTAAGTTTTTTTATAGGTAAGTGTTTATGGAATAATAATTTTAAATTTTTAAGTGACGGGTTTTGCAATCTTTTTTCTATCAGTGTCCATGTATAGGGTAAAAATTTTAGATAATTATCTTTATTATCTCTTTTATATAAACGTACAAATATACCTAGTATTTTTAAATTTCTTTGAACTGATAAAATATCAAAATCATGTTTTAATTTTTTGATATGGTCGTTTTTAAGTTTTGAATTCTTATAATAAAAATCAAATAAAATTGTTTGTAATTTATTTGATAATCTTATTCTCACATCGTCAATTAAAGATGATACATCATACAAAGGATTTCCAATGATTGCATCTTGATTGTCAATTATTCCTAATCTTTTTTTATTGATCATCACATTTGAAATATGAAAATCTCTATGTACGAATGTATTATTTTTATAATTTAATTTTTTATAAACTTTATTTAGTTCAGATTTAAAAATTTTCTTAATTTTACCAATTTTTTTTTTTCTGAGGACATATTTTAAGTACCAATCAAAAAATAAATCAGACTCTTTGTGAAGATTAGATAATGTGTAATATGGAATCTTAATTTTTAGCTTTTCGAACTTATAAAGCTTTTTTACTTTTATTTTTTGTATATTAATTAATAATTTTATTAACGATTTATAACTATTAAGTTTATTTTTTTTTGAAATTACGTGATCGTAGAAAGATTTTTCCCCTAAATCAGATATTTCAATCATATCATTTTGATAATGATTGCTTAATAATTTTGGAGCATTAATCCTGTTACGATTAAGAATATTATTTATCACCGCATATACAGCAAGATTTTTAAATTTTTCTTTTTTAGCAGAGACAATGATTGAGGTTTTGTTGTTTTTTTTTAATCTATAAAATTCTCTAAATGAAGCATCTCCTGATATTTTTTTTAATTTATATTTCATTTTCAAAATCTTTCCATTTGCTTAGCCCACGTATCTTCATTTTTCTTTCCTTATCATTTTCTCCATACTCAAAATGAATTTCTAATTTATTAGTGAATGGTGTTTTAATTAAGTCTGGCCATTCTATAATTTTAACTGTTTTTTCATTTCCTGAAAAAATACCAAGATGATCTAATTCATTAGCCTTTTTTATTCGATAAAGATCATAATGCATAATCTTAAGATCTTTAATTTCATATTCATAAAGTAAGTTAAATGTAGGACTCAACACCTCTGTTTCTTTAAGCCCTTTTTGAATTTGTAAGTTATTAATTAAATATCTTATGAATGTAGTTTTTCCTACACCAATTTCACCAGTTAAGAGGATACAATCTCCATTTTCTAATTTTTCTGAAATTGTTTTGGATATTTGATTTAAATGGTCTAAAGATTTAACAATCATTAGCTACAACTAGTAGCGATAAGTATCCGGCTTGAATGGTCCTGATGGTTTAACGCTGATATAATCTGCTTGCTCTTTTGTCATCTTTGTTAATTTAGCACCCACTTTTTCCAAATGAAGCATTGCAACTTTTTCATCAAGGTGTTTTGGAAGTACATATACTTTCTTTTCATATTTGTCTGAATTGTTCCATAATTCAATTTGAGCAATTACTTGATTTGTAAATGAGGCGCTCATTACAAAACTAGGGTGACCCGTAGCACATCCTAAGTTAACCAGTCTACCTTCGGCTAAAAGAATAATTCTTTTTTTACTAGGTAGTTCAATTTCATGAACTTGAGGTTTTATTTCATCCCACTTATAGTTTTTCAACGCCTCAACTTGAATTTCGTTATCAAAGTGACCAATGTTACAAAGTATTGCTCTGTCTTTCATATTCCTCATATGATCTGCAGTAACAATATCTTTATTTCCTGTTGCTGTTACGACGATATCAGCATCTTTAATGGCTTCATCCATCACGACAACTTCGTAACCTTCCATAGCAGCTTGTAAGGCACATATCGGGTCTGTTTCTGTAACCATTACTCTTGCACCTGCTTGACGCAAAGAAGCTGCGCTCCCTTTTCCAACGTCACCGAATCCAGCAACGATGGCTACTTTTCCTGACATCATTACATCAGTTGCTCTTTTTATTCCATCTACTAAACTCTCTCTACAACCATAAAGATTATCGAATTTTGATTTTGTTACTGAGTCGTTTACATTTATAGCAGGGATTAATAATTCTTTATTAGACTCCATTTTTTTTAGTGCAAGGACACCTGTTGTGGTTTCTTCTGAAACCCCTTTAACATTTTTTAATAAATTTTTATATTCTTTGTGCATTAAGGCTGTAAGATCACCACCATCGTCTAATATCATATTTGGTTTCCAATCTTTTTTTCCTTCAATAGTTTGTTTAACACACCACCAGTACTCTTCTTCTGTCTCACCTTTCCAAGCGAAAACAGGAATACCAGCTTTAGCGATTGCTGCTGCTGCATGATCTTGTGTAGAAAAAATATTACATGAAGACCACCTAACTTCGGCCCCCAATTCAACTAAAGTTTCAATTAAAACTGCGGTTTGTATTGTCATATGAAGGCAACCTAAAATTTTTGCACCCTTTAAAGGGTTTTTACCTTTATATTCTTTTCTTAAAGCCATAAGGCCTGGCATTTCTGTTTCTGCAAGAGAAATTTCTTTTCTACCAAAGTCCGCTTGAGTAATATCTTTTACTTTGTAATCCTGTGCCATATTGAAGGAGTTATTATCAACATAAATAAACCATAGCAAGAAATAATCTTAGGACAATTTAGGAAGCAAAACCTCTACCTGTGCACCTTTTGAATTTAGCCTATTTGAAGCTGCTATCGTGCCTTTGTGTAATTGGACAATATTTTTTGCAATATTTAAGCCTAAGCCAGAGTGTTTTCCGAAACTCGCGGGTCTGTTGCTATAAAATCTTTTAAAGATTTTCTGAGGCGATGTTTCGGCAAAACCAGGCCCCTCGTCTTTTACTGATAGTAATAGATTGCTTGATGTTTCTTCAAGACCAATTTCAATTTTTTGATTATCCTTACTAAAGGAGATAGAATTATCTAATAAATTTGCGACCACTTGTTCCAATCTATTGCTTATGCCAAATATAAAATGTCCATTTTTACTTTTAATTTTATTTACGACACTTATCTCAATTTTTTTATTTTGGTTGATAAGATCTTGATTAAAATCTTCAACTACTCCATTAATAATTTCAACTAAATTAATTTTACCCATTTTCTCACGAGATAAAGATGCTTCGTCTTTAAGCATTTGAGTGTAATCAGTTATTAATCTTTCTATTCTTTCGACATCATGATTTATTATTTTAAGAAGTTTTTCACCCTCATCTTTTTCAGTAGTTTTGTCTAAAAGTTCTGAAGCACTTTTTAAAGATGCAAGTGGATTTCTTATTTCATGAGCTAAATCATTTGAGAATGTTTCTGCTCTATTAGTACGTTGTTGTAATTCTTTGGTCATTTCATCAATTGATTGGGTTAATTTACCAATTTCATCATCTCTTAAAAAAATTTTATTTATATCAATTGCTTGATTAGATTTCTTTTTAATCCCGTCACTAAATTTAACTAAGAGACCAATCGGTTTGAGGATATATTTATTTAAAAACAGAGAAAAAATCAAAATCACGATAACAACAGCAATCATAGTTCTAATTATAAATGCTTTTCTCTCTTTTACAGCAGTGATGATATCATTTGCTTGTTCTGAAACTACAATATATCCAATATCATTATTTTGAAATTTAATTTTGCTCAATGTACTTACAAAAAAATTATTTTTTTTGTCGTTCGTGAGAGTCATTATTTCGTCGTTATATTTATTTGTAATAATATCTTTAATTTCATCTACTTCTTCGTCTTCAAGTCTTTCTTCAATCTCTGGTGTAATTGTTTCACCTCCTAATGCCTCCTCAAAAATAATATCTGATCCTGTAAAAACACTTTGATCCAAATCTAAAATATTTGTGTCACCAATAAGGTTTCCTGATAAATCATAAAATTGAACACGGTCTAAGTTTTGAAATAGAAATCTTGTAGAAAGTAAGAAATCTCTGACTCCCTCTTTTGTATAGTCTATATTAAGTCTCTCAAGATTGTCCTTAGTATTATTTATAACTATTTTGTGGTTCTCCGATCTTTCTTTTACTAAGGTCGGTTGAATTGCTTCAAGGTATATAATTGTAAAAAGTCCTAGAACAGAAAAGACTGTAAGGTTAATTATTAAAAACTTCTTTAAAATAGAAGCTGATTTTTTTTGTTTCATTAGCTAACATTCCATCTATACCCACTTCCATATCTAGTTTCAATTGCAGAAAACTTTTCATCAACCTTTTTAAACTTTTTTCTAATTCTTTTTACATGACTATCGATTGTTCTGTCTTCAATTTCAGTATTTTCCTTATAGGCTATATCCATTAAATGAGCTCTTTCTTTTATCACTCCTGGCCTTTTAGCTAATTCTTTTACTATTAAAAATTCTGTAGTAGTCAGTTTATCTGGTAAAGCTTTTCCGTTCCATTCACACTCTAATTGTGCAGGGTCTAATTTTAATTTACCATGACTAATTATATTTTTTGTATCATCGACAGTATGAGTTTTTTTCCTTAACTGAACTCTTATTCTCTCTATTAAAACTTTTGTAGAAAAACCTCCAGATTTTTTGACAAAGTCATCAGCACCCAACTTCAAACCAAGTAGTTCATCAACTTCATCATCTTTTGATGTTAAGAAGATAATTGGAATTGACATTTTTTTTTTTAGCTTTTTTAGTAACTCTTCTCCGTCCATCCTTGGCATTTTGATATCCAAAATAGCTAAGTCAGGTGGATTTCTAGTTAATCCTATTAAAGCAGACTCTCCATCGATATAAGTATGAACTTTAAAGCCTTCTCTTTCCAAGGCCATGCTTATGCTAGTTAGTATATTTCTATCATCATCTACTAAAGCTATAGTTTGAGTCATATTTTTATTCTCTTAATTATGTTGTCAAAATTTAGGCGTTTAATGGGCTTCTCCCCAATTGCTTCCTGAGTTAATACTTACTTCCAAAGGTATTGAAAATATGTGATGGTCTGAGCTTGTAACTGACGTCATTACTTCTTTAACAATTTTTTTAACTTCGCTCTCATCTTTTTTTAAACACTCAAAAATAAGTTCATCGTGAATTTGCAAAAGCATTTTTGCTTTCTTTTTTTCTTCAAGGATTTTATCTATTTTAATCATTGCTAATCTTATGATATCTGCAGCTGATCCTTGTATTGGGGCATTAATTGCTGCTCTTTCCTGAAAAGCGCGAACGCTAAAATTTTTATCATTTATTCCTCTTAAATGAATTCTTCTTCCAAAAATATTTGTTACAAAGCCTTGCTTTCTGCAACTTTTGATTGTCGTGTTCATGTAATCTTTTATCTCAGGAAATTTTTTAAAATATGAATTAATGAAACTTAAAGCCTCTTGATTTGAAACTGAAATTTGTTTTGCTAATCCATATTGCGTAATCCCATAAATAATTCCAAAATTAATTGCTTTGGCTTTTCTTCTAAAATCATCTGTCACTTTTGCAATAGGGACATCAAATACTTGGCTCGCTGTTAAAGAGTGTATATCCTGTTTGTTTTTAAAAGCTTTCTTTAATTCTTTTACATCGGCCATATCAGCCAGAATTCTCATTTCTATTTGATTATAATCTGCTGAAATTAATAAATTATTTTTATCAGCTATAAAAGCTTTTCTTATCTCTTTACCGTCTTGAGTCTTTATGGGAATATTTTGTAAATTAGGATCACTGGAAGCTAGCCTACCTGTATTGGTTGCAGCTAGTAAAAAGGAAGTATGCACTCTTTTTGTTTTTTTACTTATATGATCTTGCAAAGCATCAGTATAGGTGCTTTTTAATTTTGAAACCTGGCGCCATTCTAAAACTAAATTAGGAAATTTATGCCCAGTTAACGCTAGGTCCTCTAGAATTTTAGCGCTTGTAGCTAAGCTTCCTTTCTTGGTTTTTTTTAATTTTGCTATCTTCAAGTCATTATAAATAATTTCACCTAATTGTTTTGGGGATCCGATATTAAATTTTTTACCTGATATTTTATAAATTTCTTTTTCAATGGTTATTAATCTTTCCTCAAATTTTTTTGAGAGTCTTTTAAGATAAGCATCATCAACTTTTATACCATTCGATTCTAGCTTTGAAAGAATTTTTATCATCGGTTTTTCAAATTCCTCATAAACTTTTTCTAATTTTTCCTCTGATACTCTCTCAGATAAAACCTCATATAATCTTAACGTTATATCTGCATCTTCAGCGGCATATTCAGTTGCTGATTTGAGATCTACTTCTGAAAAATTTAATTGTTTTTTTCCGGTTCCTACTAAGTCTTTATAGGAAATAGTTTTATGTCCAAGATGTAATTCGGATAAGGTATCCATATTATGCCTATTGTTTCCAGCATCTAATGTATATGAAAGTAGCATCGTATCATCTACTGGATCAAGTTCGATACCGTGTTTTTTTAACACAATAAAATCGTATTTTATATTTTGACCGACTTTTTTAATGCTTGGATCTTCTAAAATTGACTTAAGTTTTTTTAAAATCAAATCTTTCTTTAAGTCTGTTTTTTCTTTATGTTCGATTGGGATATAATAAGCTTTATTTGCCTCATAACAGACTGATAAACCAACTAGATCGGCTTCTTGTGGATTTAGTGATGAAGTTTCAGTATCTACTGCTATGACTGATTTTTCATTTAATTTTTTTAATAATTCCGCTAATTGTTTTTCTGTAGAAATAGTTTTATAGGATTTTATATTTATCTGATTTTTTTTTTGGATAGAATTTTTTCCATTAAAATCTTTGTTTACTGGATCACCATAAAAACTTATAACCTGGCTCAACAATCTATTAAACTCCATTTCTCTTAAAAAATTATATAGTTTATCTTTGTTGATATCTTTAATTATGAATTCGGTAGCATTACTTTTTAAAGGTACATCATTTTTTAAAGTAACTAATTGCTTGCTAATCATAGCTTTATCTTTGTTTAATAATAAAGTTTCTCGTCTTTTGTTTTGGGGTATTTCGGTTGCTTTATTTAGTAAATTTTCTAAAGTTTTATATTTATTTATTAATTCTGCTGCTGTCTTCACACCTATTCCTGGAACTCCTGGGATGTTATCTGAACTATCTCCAGCGAGAGATTGAACGTCGATTACTTGATCTGGTTTAACTCCAAATTTCTCGATTACTTCTTTTTCACCTATTACTTTACTTTTCATGGGATCAAACAGCCTGACTTTATTTGAAACTAATTGCATCAAATCTTTATCTGATGATACTACAGTAACCCTAGCTCCAGCCTCTGTAATTTTTTTTGCATAAGTAGCAATAAGATCATCTGCTTCGTAATTTAAAAGTTCAACAGATGGTAAATTAAATGCTTCAACTGATTTTCTTATATATTCAAACTGAGGTGCTAAATCATCAGGTGCTTCTGCTCTGTTAGCTTTATAGTCAGTATAAATTTCATTTCTAAAATTTTTTCTTGCTGAGTCGAATATTACAGCAAAATGAGTTGGTTTGTTTTTTGAGTCATCTGATCTAGCATCTTCTAAGAGTTTAAAAAGCATAGAGCAAAAACCGCTTACCGCTCCTGTTGGTAGTCCATCACTCTTTCTAGATAAAGGTGGTAACGCATAATAAGCTCTGAATATATAGCCCGATCCATCTATGAGATAAAAATGATCTGTTTTTTTTATTGAACTCATATATACATACTACATTGAATTCTTAGGTAAGATTATAAAAACCATGTCAAAAAATGCATTAATTGTTGAAAATTTATCAAAAATTTATTCCAATTCGAAAACTAATAAACAAAATAAAGCTTTAACTGATCTTAACTTTGAAGTGAAGCAGGGAGAAGTCTTTGGCTTACTTGGTCCTAATGGTGCAGGCAAAACTACCTTTTTAAGCATTTTGGGAGGAACTGTAATGAAAACATCTGGACAAGTTAATGTTTGGGGTTTTGATCTAGATAAAAATCCTCGACAAGTAAGAGCATCTTTAGGAATAGTGCCTCAAGAGGTAAATTTAGATGCATTTTTCACACCTAAAAAACTTTTGGAACTACAATCTGGACTCTATGGAATTAAAAAAAAAGATAGAATTACAGATCTTATTTTAAAAATGGTTGCTTTGGAGGATAAAGCTAATGCTTATGCAAGAAGCCTGTCAGGTGGAATGAAAAGAAGATTGTTAATTGCTAAAGCTATGGTTCATCAACCGCCAATACTAATATTGGATGAGCCAACAGCAGGTGTTGATGTTGAGTTGAGAAATAACTTATGGAAAAACGTAAAAGAGCTCAATAAAGAAGGTGTAACAGTAATACTTACTACACATTATCTTTTAGAAGCCCAAGAGATGTGTGATAGAATTGCAATAATTGACAAAGGAAATCTTGTAGCTCTTGACACAACAGAAAAACTCTTAGCAAAAATCAAAACAAAAAATATAAATTTTAAAGTAAAAAATGTTGATATTAACTGCTCACTATCAATGAAGGGTATAAAATTTCAAATAATTTCAAGTAATCTGATTGCTGCGTCTTACGAAAAAAATTCATTAGATTTTGCTGAAATTGCAAATTATTTACATAAAAATAATATAGATATTGTAGATATTTCAACAGATGATGGTGATTTAGAGGATGTATTTGTTCAATTAACAAAGCACTAGATTTTAATGAAAAAAAAGTTAAATTAATAATATGGAAATAGTTAAAAGCTTAATATCCTCGAAAATATTAAAATATGCTTTCATCGCTTTAATTGGAAGTATTGTTTTAGCTATTTCTTCAAAAGTTAAAATACCATTTTACCCAGTGCCAATGACAATGCAAACTTTAGTCGTGATAATGATTGGACTAGCCTTTGGATGGAAATTAGGTTTAGCAACTATATCTTTATATTTGTTTGAAGGTATTATTGGATTACCAGTTTTTTCGGGCACACCTGAAAAAGGTGTTGGGCTTGTTTATTTTTCAGGACCTACAATGGGGTACTTAATTGGATTCTTGGTTGCTGCTTTTTTTGCAGGAAAATTTAATTATAATAATAATTTTATTATGAATTTTTTAAAACTTACTTTTGCAACAAGTTTTATTTATTTATTTGGAATGGTGTGGCTGGGAAGTTTAATTGGATGGGATAAGCCAATATTTAAATTAGGTGCTCAACCTTTTCTTTTAGCAGAACTTTTTAAAATTTTAATTGCTACTGTTTCAATTAACCAAATTATAAAAATAAAAAAATATATTTAATTTATCTTGGAGATCTTTTAGAAAGAATTCTTTGTAAGGTTCTTCTGTGCATTTTTAATCTTCGAGCTGTTTCTGAAACATTTCTATTGCATAACTCAAAAACTCTATGTATGTGCTCCCACTTAACTCGGTCTGCTGACATCGGATTTTCTGGAGGCTTAGCTTTTGACTGTGGGGCTGCTAATAATGCAGACTCAACATCATCAGCGTCAACTGGTTTAGCTATATAATCTATTGCACCTGCTTTTACTGCAGCTACAGCTGTAGGTAGATTCCCGTATCCGGTTAACATTACAATTCTGCTATCTTTTTTATTTTTAGATAATTCATTAACAACGTCTAACCCATTTCCATCTTCTAACCTAAGGTCAACACATGCAAATGCTGGAGGTGTTGAATTAACGATATTTAGCCCCTCAGCCACAGTTTTGGCCTCTTTTACTTGAAATCCCTTCTTTTCCATAGCCCTAGCGAGCCTTCCCCTTAATGGATCATCATCATCCAGGATTAATAAGGTTTTATCGTCAAAGTCGGTCAGCTTTAGCTGATCTGGTAAATTTTTTTGTCCTCTCATATGCAATTAATATAGGTACGATTAATGTGAATACAACAGCTAAATAATGATATTTTTTTCTTTACACAAAGTCAAAAAAACCTTAAACGCGAAATAATTAAGGTTTTTTTTATTAAATTTTTTAAAAAACCTTTGTGTAAACTAATAAACGAGGGACACATGAAATGGGAAAATTTAAAACAGTTAACGAATTAGTTAACTTATTAAAACCTGATTATCCCGTATACTGCATACGGCCTAACGAGATAAAAAAATCCGTAAGCTTTTTTAAAGAAAATTTTCCTGGGAGGATAATTTACGCTGTAAAAACAAATCCTAACGAGAAAATAATTAAACAAATAATTGCCAGTGGAGTTAATGAATTTGATGTAGCATCGTTAAATGAAATAAAATTAATAAATAAGATTTATCCAGTAGCAAGACTACATTTCATGCACACAATAAAAAGCAAAAATAGCATTGCAACTGCATATAATGACTACAATGTAAAAAGTTTTTCATTAGATAGCAAAGATGAATTAAGAAAAATTTTAGATGCCACTAATCAAGCAAAAGATTTAGAACTTTTTGTAAGAATAGCTATTTCTAATGAACATGCGGAAATTGATTTATCAAGAAAGTTTGGAGCTCTTCCTTCTGAGGCTTTAGGACTTGTCAGACTTTGTAAACAACACGCTAAAAAATTAGGTATAAGTTTTCATGTAGGATCTCAATGTATGCACAAAATTTCTTATTCAAAAGGAATAAAAGAAATAAGTAACATTATAAAAAAAACAAAAATAATTCCTGATACAATAAATGTTGGTGGTGGTTTTCCCTCAATTTATCCAGACTTAAATCCAGAGCCTTTATCAAATTATATGTTGGAAATTAAAAAAGAACTTAATAATTTAAAATTAGATAAATTGCCTGAAATTGTATGCGAACCAGGGAGAGCAATTGTTGCTGAAAGTGGTTCTACTATTGTTAAAGTAATTTTGAGAAAGAAAAATAATCTTTATATTAATGATGGGACTTATGGATCACTTTTTGATGCTGGCGCACCAAACTTTGTTCTTCCTTCAAAAATGATTAAAGAAGGAAGAGTTCAATCAAAAAAATTAACTGCATTTAGTTTTTTTGGGCCGACATGTGATGGTTTAGATTATATGAAAGGACCTTTTTTGCTACCCAACAATATTAAAGAAGGTGACTACATAGAGTTAGGACAATTAGGAGCTTATAGCTTAACATTTAGAACTAACTTTAATGGATTTTATTCTAACGAAATTCACGAATTAAGTGACAAACCAATTATGTCCATGTACGATGATCTTGGTAAAAAAGTTGGATCATTAGTAGCTTAATGGAAAAAAAAGATAATCCAAATATTGGACATAATAAAAAATCTCTTCTCAACTCTCCAGTAGAGCACATAGATATTAAATCGTTTGATGCACGTAAAATTATTGAAGGTATGGGTAAAATGTCATTTACTTCAAGAGATACTGCTAGGGCAGCAACAATTTATAATGAAATGTTAGCTGATAATGATTGCTCGATATTTCTTACTTTAGCCGGTTCTACTTCAGCAGGTGGTTGCATGGACCTTTATACTGATTTAGTAAAACATAATATGGTTGATGCCATAGTGGCTACGGGAGCATCAATTATTGATATGGATTTCTTTGAAGCATTGGGTTTTAAGCATTATCAAGGATCACAGTTTGAAGATGATACAAAACTTCGTAAGAATTATATTGACAGAATTTACGATACTTATATCGATGAAGAGGAACTACAGGCTTGTGATCAAACAATATGTAATATAGCTAACTCATTAAAACCAAAAGCTTACACTTCAAGAGAATTTATTAAAGAACTAGGAAAATTTTTAAAAACTAATTCTAAAAAAAAAGGCTCTTTAATTGAAACTGCATACGATAATAATGTTCCAATATTTTGCCCTGCATTCACAGATAGTTCAGCTGGTTTTGGCTTAGTAATGCATCAGGAGCAAAATCCAGATGAGCATATTACTATAGACTCCATAAGAGAATTTAGAGAATTAACAGAAATTAAACTACAATCTAAACAATCAGGATTATTAATGATAGGCGGCGGTGTTCCAAAAAATTTTATTCAAGATACTGTGGTTTGTGCTGAACTTCTAGGGAAAAAAGTAGACATGCACAAATATGCTATTCAAATTACTGTGGCAGATACACGTGATGGTGCGTGCAGTAGCTCCACTCTGAAAGAGGCAAGTTCTTGGGGTAAAGTTGATATTACAAAAGAGCAAATGGTTTTTGCAGAGGCGACTAGCGTGTTACCTTTGATTGCAAGTGATGCTTACCATCGTGAATATTGGAAAAAGAGAGATAAAAGAAATTTCTCTAATATTTTTGAATCGTAAATGAAATACCTTAGTCCCAAAAAAGGCTTCTTAGGTATAGATGTAGAACAAAATAGATCTCCTCGAGTAATCGTAATTCCGTTTGGTCTAGAAAAAACTGTAAGCTATGGAGGAGGTACTAAAAATGGTCCTAAAGAAATAATCAAAGCTTCTCACCAAGTAGAGTTGTTTGATGAGGAACTTAATAAAGAACCTTATAAAGAAATAGGGATTAAAACATTAAAGCCTTTCTCCATTAAAAATAAAATAAATAATGCTCTAGACCAATTATCAAAGATTAATGAAGAAATTCTCTCTCACGATAAATTTCCACTAGTTTTTGGAGGTGAACATTCTATAACGCCTGGTTCTATCAAACCCTTTATAAAAAAATACGATGAAATAATTCTTTTGCATTTTGATGCTCATGCTGACTTAAGAGAAAGTTATAAAGGTGAAAAATTCTCTCATGCTTCAGCTATCAAGAGATGTTTAGATTATAAAAACTTAAAAGTAGTTTCTTTTGGCATTAGAAATTTATCTAAAGAGGAAATGGACTTTTATAATAATAATAGAGATAGAATTGAAATATTTTGGGGAAAAGATAAGCAAACTTGGGATTTATCCCTGTTAGATAAATTTTTTAATAGTAAGAATGTCTATATTACATTTGATGTAGATGGTTTCGACGCTAGTATAATGCCGGCTACTGGTACACCAGAACCTGGTGGTATGCTTTGGGAAGACGTCCTACCTATTATAAAAAAAGTTTGTCAGATTTCGAATGTAGTTGGTGCTGATATTAATGAATTGGCACCAATTAAAAACTTTGACTCTTACAATTTCCTTGTTGCTAAATTAGCCTATAAAATTATTTCCTACTCCTTCGAATTTAAGAATTAATTAATTTGTTAGGTTGCCAAGTGATTATAATTAATGCACCGCCTAAATCGCTATTTCTCTTAAATAATAAATTTGCACCTTGTCTTTCCAATAAAGTTTTACCAAGAAAAGTCCCTAACCCTAAACCTGAATTAGATTTTAATTCTTCAGATTTTGATTTTATATAGGGTTCTCCGATTTTGTTAAATATGTCTTCTGGTATACCTGGACCATCATCATTGATTTTGATTTCAATTATTTGATTATCACTTTTGAGATTTATTTTTACTCTACTTTTAGAAAACTTTACTGCATTTCCTATAAAATTTCTTAAACCATAAATAATTTCTGGAGTCCTTTCGATGCTAATTTTATTTTTGTCACTTTCTGCAAATAAATCTATTTTTTTTGACGAGGTTTCTTTAAAAGAATCAATTATTTCTTGAAGTAAATCTTCAAGTTTAATTGAACTTAAGAAAACATCCTCTTCTATTTGCTTTTTTGAAATTTTTTTTAATATTTCACTACATCTTTTTGTTTGACTAATTAAAAGATCTATATCTTTAGAAATTTCTTTGTTGTTTCCTATCTCTTTTTTTAATTCTTTAGCTACAACTGCAATAGTGGCTAATGGGGTTCCTAATGAATGAGCTGCCGCTGCGGCCTGACCGCCTAACGACTCCAGCTCATATTCTTTTGCTATCACTTCTTGCAATTTATTAAGTGCCTCAGATCTTTTCTTTGTTTCTCCTGCAAATCTTATTCCAAAATAACTAAGAAATATTAAACCAATTAAAATTGCTATAAAAATTCCTAATTTATAAAAGTTTGGTACACTAAAATTTTCAGAAATGTATCCAGGTAATGGCATATAAAAATGTGTGAGTATAAAAAGAAGTATTGATGTTATAACTCCTAGTATGATTGTTGTGCCCATACTTAGGAAAGTTGAGGAAACTATTGCTGGAATAATTAATAAAATTGAAAAAGGATTCAAAATTCCACCAGTGAGATATAAAAGAATTCCAAGTTGCAACAAATCATATAATAAAAACATTGATGCGTAAGTATCTTTTAATTGATTTGCTTTGACCTTAAATTGAAGGAATATATTTGTTAATAAACCTAAAAAAATTACAGTGTAGCTTTCTTTAATTGGAAATTCTAATTTAAGGTAAAAAAAGACAATATTTACAGCTAAGAATTGGCCAAATATAGCTATATATCTTAAGATTGTTAGTGTGCTTTTATCTAAATTGAGGTTCTCTTTTGTTCTAAAGAGAGTCGAAAAATCCATTACTTAAATATCTAAATTTACTACTTCCAGAGCATTATTAGTAATGAAGTCTTTTCTTGGGGCAACTTCATCTCCCATTAATACCTTAATCATTTTTTGATCTTCTTTCGATTTATCTTTTGTACCTTTTGTATACTGAACTCTTAACATTGTTCTATTATCAGGATTTAAAGTTGTTTCCCAAAGTTCTTCCGGGTTCATTTCTCCTAAACCCTTGAAACGTTGTATTGACAGTTTTTCTCTTTGTTCTTGTATAAATTTTTTATACTCATTACTTCCTTTTTTTATTTTTTTGTTAATTTTTGCGGTTTTGAGAATATAATCTTCCAAGTTTTTTTCATCTTTTATATAAACGCTTTTATTTGCTTTTGTTATTTTAAATAAAGGAGGTTGAGCTAAATATATATGTCCTTTCTCAATTAGCTCATTAAATGGATAGTTATTAAAAAAAGTTAACAACAATGTTCTAATATGAGATCCATCTACATCGGCATCTGTCATAATAACAATTTTATCGTATCTAAGATTTGCAATATCAAAATCTTTTGAACCTGTTCCCAAAGCATTTATTAAAGTTACTATTTCATTTGAAGACATCATTTTAGATAAAGCTTTGGTTGATTGATCTTCACCATTTTTCTTTCCATTAACATATGTGTTAAGAATTTTTCCTCTTAAAGGAAGTACCGCCTGATATTCTCGAACTCTTCCTTGTTTTGCTGAACCACCTGCAGAATCACCCTCGACTATGAAAAGTTCTGTTCCTTCTCTTTTTTGTATTTGACAGTCTGCTAATTTTCCCGGTAGTCCTGATAACTCAAAAGTTCCTTTTCTTCTTACACTATCTCTAGCTTTCCTAGCTACATCTCTTGCCATTGCAGCTTGAGTAATTTTCTCTAGTACGACTCTTGATATAGAAGGGTTTTGATCAAACCATGTTGATACTTTTTCATTAATGATATGCTCAACTATATTTCTTATCTCTGAAGAAACAAGTTTATCTTTCGTTTGAGATGAAAATTTAGGATCAGGCATTTTTACTGATAGAACTGCTGTCAGACCTTCTTTAATATCTTCCCCTGATAATGTAATTTTATTTTTTTTATTATTTTTATCAGCTGAATATTTATTAATTATTCTTGTAAGAGCGCTTCTAAAGCCTAATAAGTGAGTTCCTCCATCCTTTTGTGGAATATTGTTAGTAAATGGTAATACTTCTTCAGAATAGCCTGCATTCCATTCGAATGAACATTCTACTGCTACGTTATTTTTTGTCCCAGAAACATAGACTGGTTTTTTAAAAACTTCTTTCTCATTTTTATTTAATAATGTTGGTTTTTTTTCATTAATATGTCTTACAAATTCAAGAATTCCACCATCATATTTATGTAGGATTTCCTTTGATTTTTTAGCTGTTTTATCAATTAATTTGATTGCTACACCCTTATTAAGAAAGGCTAGCTCCCTGATTCTTTTTTCTAATGTTGAAGCACTAAATTTTGTTGATGAAAAAATTTCTTTTGAAGGAAGAAAGTTAATTTTAGTCCCATTTTTTTTCGTCTTTCCTATTTTTTTTAATGGTTTAACGGAGTTGCCGTCCTTAAACTTAACTTCATATTCATTTCCGCCTCGATAAATATTAAGTTCTAATTTTTCTGATAATGCGTTAACCACAGATACACCAACACCATGTAATCCACCGGAAACTTTGTACGAATCATGATCAAATTTTCCACCAGCATGCAGTTGGGTCATTATAACCTCAGCTGCAGACATTTTTTCACCTTTGTGCATATCTACGGGTATTCCTCTGCCATCATCCTCGACGGTAACAGTATTATCTGTATTGATTGAAATTAATATATTTTTACAATAACCGGCTAATGCCTCATCGATAGAGTTATCTACGACTTCAAAAACCATATGGTGCAAACCGGAGCCGTCATCTGTATCTCCAATATACATTCCTGGTCTTTTTCTTACAGCGTCTAAGCCTTTTAAAACTTTGATGGCGTCCGCACTATAAGATGCTTTATTTAAGACAGAATTTTTTGACATTTTTTTTGATCCAAGGTTATACCATCTTTTTAAATTAAGTTAAAATCGCTTCTGGTCCAAATGACTTAAAATGATTATGTATCAACAGTTCTAGAGCAAAAAATAAATTTTATTCTAATTTTACCAAAACTTAGATTTTCATTGGCATTATAACGTAATAACTATTTTTATCTGAGAGATCTTGTATTAATACCGGTGATACAGAGTCTTTTAAATTTATTGTTAAATTTTTATCTACTATTTCAGATGCGATATCAATTAAATATTTTGAATTGAAACTAATATTTAAATTTTCAGAATTAAATTCAGCTTTTATTTTTTCGTTTCCTTCACCAGAATTAGCACTATTCACTGATAATTGAACATTATCTTTATTAATAGCTAGCTTTACACCTTCTTTTCTATCAAGAGATACGCTAGCAACTCTCTCTATAGAACTAATAAAATCCTTTGAGGATACTGTTAGAATTTTATCATTAGATGTAGGTACAACTTTTTTGTAATCAGGAAATTTACCATCAATAACTTTAGAAATTAGTCTGATTTTTCCTAAAGTAAATTTTATCTTATTATCGCTTGCTTGCATAGTAAGTTGGTCAGAAATCTCGGTCAACAATGAACAAAGCTGAAATACTGTTTTTCTTGGTAAAATTAATGGATTAAAATCATTATCGTCTATTTCTAAACTACTTGAGGACAATCTATGACTGTCTGTTGCAACGCCTGTTAAGAAATTTCTTCCATGCGCTTCTGTTAAATGAAGAAATACTCCATTTAAATAATGTCTTGTGTCATCGTTAGAAATAGAAATTCGCGTTTTATTTAAAAGGTTTAAAAATCTACTGTTATTCAACGCAATTTCTTTTCCTTCAAATTCATCGCTAAAAGTTGGAAAATTATCAGTCGGTAAACAATTAAGATTAAAATCTGAGTTATCACTTTTGAGACTAATTTTATTTTCGGATTTTAACTCGAAATTTAATTCTGAATTTGAGGAAATTTTTCTTAATATGTCGTAAAGAATGGCAGCAGAAGTGGTTGTACTACCCTCTTTAATTATTTTAACATCGCTAATTTCATCATAAAATATTATATCTAAATCAGTTGCCACTATTGATAATTTTTTTTCCTTCAACTGTAATAATACATTCGATAAAATTGGAAGAGTATTTCTTTTTTCGACAACTCCCTGAACAAAATTTAAAGATTTAAGTAATAGGTCTCTTTTAATTGTGAATTGCATTAAGCTATTGTTCTAGTAATAAATTTTTAATCTGGCTTATATTTTTCTTCATTTCATCATCCTGCTCTGTCAATCTAGTTATTGTCTTTACAGCATGTATTACTGTGGTGTGATCACGATTTGCAAACCTTCTTCCTATTTCTGGTAAAGATCTAGTTGTCATCTTTTTAGCTAAATACATCGCTATTTGTCTAGGTCTAGCTAGTGGTCGAGATCGTCTTTGAGATAACATTTCGCTTAAAGCAATGTTAAAATAATTCGAAACTACATTTTGTATCTTATCAACTGTTACAATTCTAATCTGATTAAAGATATCTTTTAAAATATTTTTACAATCGCTTATTGTTAAATCTTTATTATGAACTCTGCTAAATGCAATTACTCGATTAAGGACTCCAATTAATTCTCTTATATTGGTTTTACTCTCTGTCGCAATGAAGTTTATGACTTCATCTTTTAAATTAATATTTTCTTTAAATTGATTTTGAATCTCTTGTATTTTCTTTTTGATAATTTTAATTTTCAAGTCAAGGTCAGGCAAATCAATATCCACCACCAATCCACCAGCCAATCTTGATTTAATTCGGTCTTGTACTCTGTCTAATTTCATCGGAGCTCTGTCTGCTGAAATTATGATTTGAGAGCCTTTATCTATAAGGCTATTAAAAGTGTGAAAAAACTCTTCTTGGAGGCTTTCTTTACCACTTATAAATTGAATATCATCTATTATAAAAACTGACGATTTTCTAAAAAAATCCTTAAAATTTACCATATCATTTTTTTTTATTGATTTAATGAAGTGATACATAAATCGCTCAGCAGAGATAAACATCACATTATTATTGTTTTGAAGTTTTAACCCTATAGCGTTCAAAAGATGAGTTTTTCCAAGGCCTACTCCACCACAAACATATAATGGATTATATCTCGCAATATGTTCGCATGCTTTTTTTGAATAAGATAAGGCAATATCATTGCTTTTGCCTCCTATAAAACTTTCAAAAGTAAGATTCGGATTTAATCTGTTATAATTTAAAATTGAGTCTTTTATTTCTGTTATCTTGCTTAGATCATCGATTTTTAAATATTCTTGATTTTGTTTACTATCCTCAATTATTTTAAATTCTATTCTATTAAGGCTTTGTTTAAAGCTTTTTACCTGCTCTAAAATTTTATCTAGATATCTAGAAACAATCCAATC
>CACCID010000007.1 GCA_902545945.1 uncultured Pelagibacteraceae bacterium
CTTTCTTATTAAAATTAAATTCATAATCACTTTTTAAAACATTCAAAGTTTTTTTTGAATTAATTTCGTTTAAGATCTCTGAAAAATACTTTTTGTAATCTTTAGAAAATTTTTGAGACAGCCTTTGATTTATATATTTCCTTTGAATATTATTTCTAAATACTAAATTTTTTTTTATCACTTTCGAATATTTCTTAAAATTGTTTTTTCAGTTGAGGTAGATGACGATGCTTTTGATGACCCTTTTTCTCTTGTATTTTTCAATATTTTTTTTATCTTATCTTCTTCTTCATTACTTTTTTTTGTATTCGTATTTGGTTTAGGTATAACATCATAATCTGGAGGAAGAATTAATGGTTCTCTTTTTTTTACTAAAAATTCATCAGTTGAATTTACTTTTTCATTTCTTAATACTTTCCCAGCTTCTTTAAATCCGCCGCAAGATACTAGAAAAATCAAAACAATAAGTAAAAAACTAAAATTTTTCATCCTTTAATTCTTTATGGTAAAACTTCTCATAATAAAAATTATAATTCCAATCGAAATAAATATATCTGCAACATTAAAAGTAAACCAGTGAAAGTTTAAATAGTGTATATCTATAAAATCAGGTACTGCGTTGTAAACTAGCCTATCGTAAAAATTACCCAGGGCGCCTCCTATAATTGTAGAGTATATTAATTTGTCTATTTTCTCAGAAATTAGGCTCAAGTAAATTAGAATTATTATGACTGACCCGATGACTAATGTCATTAAATTATAAAGTACTGATGAGTCTACGCTCAAAAGACCAAAACCAATTCCAATATTCCAGACTAAATCAAAATTTATGTAATTATTAATAAAAATTACACTTTCATCATAATTATTAGTTATTTCAAATTTGGAAATTCTGTCTAAAAAGAAAATTATTAGAATAATGATAAAATTAATTATATTTTCTTTTTTGAAAAAATGATTTTGTAATTCTTTAAAACTTTTTAAAAAGTTCATTTTATATTAAATCAGAACACCTTTTGCATTTTTGCTCTAGAATTTTCCAACATCTCGGACATTTCTTCCCTTTTGCTTTATTTACCTCAATGATCATTTCTTCATTTTCTGAAAGAACTTTTTCCGCTTTAGATGTAATTAAGTATTCTGCTAAATCTAAATTTTCTAATATATCGAATTTATTTTTACTAACTCTTAATTTGACCTCTGCTTCTAGACTTGATCCAATCTCTTTGGATGATCTTTTTGCCTCTATCGCTATATTTGCCTCTTGTTTTATCTTAAATAATTGATCCCACTTTTCATTTAGTTTTGTATTTTCCCATTTTTTTGGGACGGTAACGAAATAATATTCATGAATGTTTTTTTCACCATTAGTAATTAAAGAATATATTTCATCTGTTGTAAAAACTAATATTGGTGCAAACCATTTCAGCAAGCTTTCTAAAATTATATTTAAAACTTTTACACAATTCTTTCTCCTTTTTGAATTTACACTATCACAATAGAGAACATCTTTTCTTATATCAAAATAAAATGAAGAAAGATCAAGAGTACAAAAATTTAATAGTTCTTTATATAACTTATGAAAACTATAATTTTTCAAATTAATTTCAACAGATTTGCTGATACGATAGATTTTATGTAATATATATTGTTCTAACTCATCAAGTTCTTTTAAGTCTAATTTTTCAAAATCTTGTTTTTCATATGTGTCTTTTAAATTCCCTAACATGAATCTAAAGGTGTTTCTAATTTTTCTGTAAGACTCAGCATGTTGTGATAAAATACTTTTATCAATTCTCAAATCTTCAGCATAATCGGAGGAAGCAACCCAAACTCTTAAAATATCTGCACCATAATTTTTTAAAATGTCATCAGGTGAAATAACATTTCCCATAGATTTTGACATTTTCATTCCTTTTCCATCTACAACAAAACCATGAGATAGAATACTCTCAAACGGTGCCTTTCCTCTTGTACCACAAGACTCAAGTAAAGATGAATGAAACCAGCCTCTGTGTTGATCAGAACCTTCAAGATACATATCTGCTGGCCATTTTAGATCCTTTCTTTTTTCTAAAACAAAACTGTGTGTTGAACCACTATCAAACCAAACTTCAACGATATCGCTTAGTTTTTCATAATCATTTGAATTGTGCTCCTCTCCTAAGAATACTTTAGGGTCATCTGTGAACCAACAATCTGAGCCTTGTTTCTCATAAATAGAAGCTATCCTATCAATTACTTTTTGATCTCGAAGAGGTTCTTTTGTTTTTTTATTTACAAAGATAGGTAATGGAACTCCCCAAACTCTTTGACGTGATACACACCAGTCTGGTCTACCTTCTACCATGGACAATAATCTATCTTTTCCTTTACTAGGATAAAAAATTGTATCATTAATGGCATTAACAGCCTTTTTTCTTAGTTCATTTTTTTGCATTGAAATAAACCATTGGGGTGTTGCTCTGTAAATTAAAGGAGCTTTGGATCTCCAAGAATGCGGGTAGCTGTGATTAAGCTTATCATTCTTTAACAATTTATTTTGTTCTTTTAATTTTTCTATTACAACCGGATCTGCTTTAAATATATGAATGCTATTAAAGTGAGGAATTTCTTTTGTATAAAGTCCTGCATTATCTACAGTATAAAGAGAGGGTATGTTATTTTTTAAACATAAATTAAAGTCATCTGGGCCGTGACTTGGAGCACAATGAACTATTCCAGTTCCTTGATCTAAGTTTACGAATTGAGCATCTAACATTGGAACATCGTAATCAAAATCTAATTTAAGAAATGGGTGGCTACAAATTGTTCCTTTAAAATCAGAACCTTTAAAAGTTTTCAATTCTTTAAATTTTTTAATGTCACATTCTTTAATAATTGTGTTAATCAAATTTTTTGCAACTATAATTTTTTTATCTTTAAAATGTTCAAGGTTATCAATCTCTAAAACTGAATATTCGATATTGCTATTAAAAGCTAATGCTCTATTAGCTGGTATGGTCCAAGGTGTAGTTGTCCATATAATAACACTGGTGTCTTTAAGAAAATCTTTATTTGTCACTTTCACTTTAAAAGCAACATAAATAGTATTAGAGGTATGATCTAAATATTCAACCTCTGCATCAGCCAAAGCTGTTTTTTCTACAGTTGACCAAAGAACAGGTTTAAAACCTTGATATAAACTTCCGTCTAAAAGAAACTTTCCTAACTCTCTAACTATTTGAGCTTCTGCCTCATAGCTCATTGTGGAATAATAATTGTCAAAATCTCCCACAACGCCTAAACGCTTAAATTCTTTAATATGAACATCTATCCAATTCTTTGCAAATTCTCTGCACTCTTGTCTGAAGTCTTTAATCGGAACTTCATCTTTATTTTTTTTCTTTTTTTTATATTGTTCCTCAATCTTCCACTCAATAGGTAATCCATGACAATCCCAACCTGGTACATAGATTGAATCTTTTCCATTCATTTGATGAAAACGGGTAATGATATCTTTTAAAATTTTATTTAGAGCAGTTCCCATATGGATGTGTCCATTTGCGTAAGGCGGTCCATCATGTAGAATAAATTTTTCTTTTCCTTTAGAGTTTTTTCTTAATTTCTCAAAGATCTTATTATTTTCCCACTTTTTTAAAATTTCTGGTTCCTTTGTTGGTAAACTAGCTTTCATTGAAAATGCTGTTTTAGGAAGCTGTAAAGTGTCTTTTGACATTTTTATTTTTTTGCTATTTTTATATCAGTTTTTATTTGTTTTTTTAAAATTTCAAAGTTCTTAAATTTTTTTTCAGCTCTAATAAATTTTTTAAAACTTACATTAATTACTTTATTATATAAATTTTTATTAAATCCAAAGATATTTGTTTCTAATAATAATTTTTTTCCATTAAAAGTTGGTCTGTAACCTATATTTGCAATACCATTTTTATTAAAGTTTCTTCCTTTAACCTTTACTGCATAAACTCCTTTTTTAGGGATTACGTAACTATTCAACGTCAAGTTACAAGTTGGAAAACCTATTTTACGTCCTCTTTTTTCACCTTTTATAACTTTCCCTTCTACACACCAATTACGATCTAATAATTCATTTACTAAATTTATATTTCCATCTCTAATTTTCTTTCTTATAAGTGATGAGGAAATTGTTTTGTAATTTTTTTTATAAGGACTTGTTATTATATTTTTATAATTAAATTGTTTTTCGAATTTTTTCAAAGTTCTTATATTACCTCGGCGTTTAAAACCAAATTTGAAGTTTCTACTTACATATAAATATCTACATTTTGTTTTCTTATATATAATTTCTTTAATAAATTTTTCTGCAGTTAGGGAAGAAAAACTTTTATTAAATTTTATTATTATTAAAAAATCTAATTTAAGTTTTCTAAGTTGTATTATCTTTTGTTGGACTGAATTTATTCTATGATCTGTCTTTTTTTTATTAAAAAACATTACAGGAACTGGTTCAAAAGTCATCAAACCAAAAGGCAACTTATTTTTGTTTGCTTTTTGTTTTGCTTCATTGATAACTTTTCGGTGACCTAAATGTAGTCCATCAAAATTACCTATAGCGATGACTCCATGATAATGTTTTTTTCTTAAATTTGCACTATTATAAATTTTCATTACCATTTAAGTTCTCTTTGGAAAAAATTTGCTCTTACTTTATATTTTTTTAAGAGATTATCTAGTTGAGAAATATCTTTAAATTCTTCTCTATGAACACCCTCGGATATAAATATACAATCAATATTTAAATTATTTGCTCCTTTAATATCTGTTCTTAAATTATCACCAATAGCTAAAACTTTCTCATTGGAATTGAAACACATTTTATAAACTTCTTCATACGGTTTTCCAAAATAAATTACTTCTCCTCCAAGATCTTCAAATACTTTTGCTACTGAGCCGGCACATAGTTCCTCAATATTTCCTCTATGCACAGTTAAATCCGGGTTAGTACATACTAATTTTTTAGTAATATGTTTCTCTAAAAATTTTTTGTAATACTCTAAATCATTTTCATGTTTATCGAACAAACCTGTACATAAGATAAAATCACAGCTTTCAAGATCAGTTTTATTGTCTTTTACTTTTTCAAAAACAGACTCATCTCTTGGAGGTCCTAAATGAAAAAAAAACTTTCCAAATCTATTGTTATTTATTGCATGCATGGCTGCTTCTCCAGAGGTCATAACATTTGTTAGAAATTTTCTATCCATTTTCATTTTTAATAAGAAATTGATTACTTTTGAGCTAGGTCTAGGCGCATTAGACAAAAATACGATTTTTTTTGAGTTATTTTTTAAATGTTCTATGGCTTCGATTGCTTTTGAATTTAGTATCACGCCATTATGTATTACCCCCCATAAATCAATTACAAAGGTTTCATAGTTTTTGTAAATATCAGATAAGTGATCTAACTCTTTCAATTTATTGATTCTTTCTTTTTTTGCACATAAAATATAGTATTTTTAGGTCTTTTTAATGATATTTACCCCTTGAAATCTTATTAAAACAGACCATATCAATACTACATAAAAATTTATAGGAGAAAATACTTATGAAATTTAGACCGTTACACGATCGCGTGCTTATTAAAGTTCTAGACAGCGAAGAAAAAACTGCTGGCGGGATTATCATACCTGATACAGCTAAAGAAAAACCGCAAGAGGGAGAAGTTGTTGCGGTAGGACCTGGTTCGAAAAATGAAGAGGGTAAAGTTGCTCCAATGGATGTTAAAGTTGGAGATATAGTTCTATTTGGTAAATGGTCAGGAACCGAAGTTAAAATTGATGGGAAAGAATACAGCATTATGAAAGAGTCAGACATAATGGGAATTTCAAAAAGTAAAAAATAAACTTTAGAGGAGAAGAAGATGGCAAAAATAATTAAATTTGACACAGAAGCTAGATCAAAGATGCTTACTGGAGTTAATACTTTAGCTAACGCTGTAAAAGTGACACTAGGTCCAAAAGGGCGAAATGTTGTAATGGACAAATCTTATGGAGCTCCAAGAACTACGAAAGATGGCGTTTCTGTAGCTAAAGAGATTGAACTTGAAGATAAGTTTGAAAACATGGGTGCGCAAATGGTAAAAGAAGTTGCTAGTAAAACTAATGATAATGCTGGTGATGGAACAACTACTGCTACAATATTAACACAAGCAATTGTGAATGAAGGATTAAAATATGTAACAGCTGGAATGAATCCAATGGATATAAAAAGAGGTATAGATAAAGCAGTAGAACACGTAATTGATAAACTAAAAACATCTTCTAAAAAAGTTAAAGCTAACGAAGAAGTTGCTCAGGTTGGAACTATTTCGGCCAATGGTGAAAAATCTATTGGTGAAATGATTTCAAAAGCAATGCAGAAAGTTGGTAATGAAGGTGTAATCACAGTTGAGGAAGCAAAAGGAGTAGAAACAGAATTAGACGTTGTTGAAGGTATGCAATTTGATAGAGGATATTTATCCCCTTACTTCGTAACTAATACCGAAAAAATGACTACTGAACTTGAAAATCCTTTAGTTCTTCTAGTTGAAAAAAAACTAACCAATTTACAACCAATGGTGCCTTTATTAGAATCTGTGGTGCAAGCCAATAGACCATTAATGATAATTTCTGAAGATGTAGAGGGTGAAGCCTTAGCAACTTTAGTGGTAAATAAATTAAGAGGTGGTTTAAAAGTTGTTGCTGTTAAAGCTCCAGGCTTTGGTGACAGAAGAAAAGCAATGTTAGAAGATATTGCTATTCTAACTGGAGGTCAGGTCATCTCAGAAGATCTTGGAATTAAATTAGAGAATGTTAAAATTGGTGATCTTGGTTCTTGTAAGAAAGTAAAAATTGATAAAGAGAATAGTACGATTGTAGCTGGTGAAGGTAAAAAAACTGATATCGAAGCGAGATGTAATCAAATTAGATCTGAGATCAATGAAACAACATCTGACTATGATAAAGAAAAACTTCAGGAAAGATTAGCTAAACTTGCTGGTGGTGTTGCCGTTATTAAAGTTGGCGGTGCTACAGAAGTTGAGGTGAAAGAGAGAAAAGACAGAGTTGAAGATGCTCTAAATGCAACAAGAGCTGCTGTTGAAGAGGGAGTTGTAATCGGTGGTGGTTGTGCACTACTTTATACTGCACAAGATTTAGATGGAGTTAAAGTAAAAGGTGATGACCAAAAAGCCGGTGTAGAGATTGTTAAAAAAGCTCTTCAAGCTCCAATCAGACAAATCACAGCTAACGCAGGTGTTGATGGTTCTGTAGTAGTAGGTAAACTTTTAGAAGGTAAAAAAGCTTCTCAAGGTTATGATGCACAGAATGAAGAATATGTAGATATGTTTGCTAAGGGAATTATCGATCCAACTAAAGTTGTAAGATCAGCATTGCAAGATGCTGCTTCAATAGCTGGATTATTAATCACAACTGAAGCAATGATCGCTGACAAACCTGAAGATAAAGACTCTGGTCCTGCAATGCCTCCAATGGGTGGTGGCATGGGTGGAATGGGCGGCATGGGTGGAATGGGAATGTAATTTAACTTACCTAAAGATTTTAAAAAAAGGCTGCAATTTTGCAGCCTTTTTTTTTGCAATTAACAAACATGCTTTAGAGCTAAGTATTAATCCGTCTTTAAGAACTCTAAGATTATTATCAGCCAAAGTTTTCCCTGTAGAAGTAATATCAGTGATTATTTCTGATGAACCTATAAAAGGATATGTTTCAGTAGCACCAAGACTAGGTATTAATTTGTATTGGGTAACTCCTTTTGAAATCAAAAAATCATTAGTTAAATTTGGATACTTGGTTGCTACTCTCAACCTAGTATTTCTTTTTGTTCTTATATCAAATGATATTTCTTCAAGATCAGCAATTGTCTGCACATCTATCCAGTCATCTGGCACAGCAATCACTAAGTTCGCATTTCCATAATCGAGTTTTTTTTGGATATTTATTTTATTTTGTAAATTTATTTCTGACTCTTTTAAAAGATCTAGACCAGATATACCGATATCTAGTGTTCCATCTCCTAATCTTTGAATAATTTCTTTAGCGTGTAAAAATATAATTTTAACGTTAGGTTTATTTTCGATAGTTCCAAAATAATTTCTTTCTTTTTCACTTTGAATAATTTTTAATCCTCTGTCGTTAAAAAAAGATATTGATTTTTCTTTTAATCGCCCTTTACTTGGCAAACCTATGGTAATCAAATTTTTCATATATTTTTTAAGTTTATTGCTGCACCAACGGCAGGAATACTCATTTTGGCTCCTAAACTTTTTAGCAAATCATCATAACGACCACCTGAAGCTATTTCTTTTTTGCCCGAAAATACCTCAAACACTATTCCAGTATAATACTCAACATCTCTGCCAAAATTTGTAACAAAATTAATATCGTGATTAAGTTTTTTTAAATTTTGAATAGATTTTAAATTTTTGAATATATTTACTTTAACCTTATTTTTTTTTGCAAAATTTAACAGCTCATCATCTAGTTTTGAAAGTTTGCAATTTATTTTTAAAAAAGCCTTAATAATTTTTACAATTTCTTTACCGTCTGCAAATGATCTAGGATCTTTAATTTTTTTATCAAATCTTTTTAGAATTTCTGATATTGACCTCCCAGCAATCACTTTTTCTTGATCAAATTTTTTCATTTCGTAAAATCTTTTCTTATCTGCATCAAAAGTTACTGCATCAATATCTGTATTTTTTTCTAACCTTTTTAAGAGCTCTTCAAAGTAACCTGGTCTCCAAAAGTGTCTTATTAATCTTAACTTCCATCTTTCGGGCATCTCAAGAGTATTAATCAAGCTCTTAAATAAACTTATATCACCTACTTTAATTTTAATTTTTTTCATTTTAATTTTTTTTGCTGAATTTAAAATTGTACTGATTACCTTAAAATCATCTTTTATAAGATTTTTTGAACCAAGAATTTCGATGCCTAATTGGTCATTAATGAAATTTGCACCTTTACCCCCTGATCTTCTATAAGCTTGACCAGAATAATAAATTTTCGAAGAAGTTTTTTTTTGTAAGAAACTTATACATGATGCAACTGTTAAGTCTGGCCTTAGACACATCGTTTTTCCGTCTTCCCTATTAAAAGTAAGCATTGAACTTCTAAATTTTTCTCCAGACCTTTCAATTATATAATCTGAGTCCAAGAGAACATCGGGTTCTAATAAAACAAAACCATTACTCTTAAAGGTTTTAATTATTACTTCAGATAATTTTTTTGATTTCATTAACTAATTCTTTTATTTCAATTGATTTTTCTTCACCTGAACTTAAATTCCTCAAAGTCGGCTTTCCTGATTTAATTTCATTCTCGCCATATAAAATAACTGCTGGAGATTTTATTTTATTTGCATACTCCATTTGTTTTTTAAGTTTATTTTCTCCAGGATAAATTTCAGCGCTAATGCCAGCTCCTCTTAATATCTTTTGTACATTTATATAATCTTTCATCGAGTTTTTATCAAAAACACAAATCACCACTGGTTTAGATTGTTTTAATTTAAATTCTTTTTTTTGCATCAAAGCATAAACTAAACGATCTAAACCAATTGATATCCCTGTAGCAGGAGCATCATAATTTCCAAAATTGTTTACAAGATTATCATATCTTCCACCGCCTCCTATGGATCCAAATTGAATAACTTGCCCTTTATTGTTTGTTACATCAAATTTTAAATTCACTTCAAAAATTGCGCCCGTATAATATTCTAATCCCCGTATAACTGATGGGTCGAATTCAAAATTATTAAAATTATAATCCCTGAAAATTTTTAATATCTCGGCTAAATCTTTTGTTTCGGGTGAGTTTTTTTTAAGTGTTTTTTCTACGATTTTTATATCTTCAAGCTTTAAATTTGCTCCTTTTGTAAAATCGCCTGATTTATCTGTTCTTCCTTCACCTAATAACTCTTTAACTCCATTCCAACCAAGTCTATCAATTTTATCTAGAGCCCTCAAAATATTAAGCTTTTGTTGATTATCTGTAATATTTATTTTTTTAAATAATTCTTCAGTGATTTCCCTTGATGAAATTTTGATTATATATTCTGATTTCGTTAGTCCGCACTTTTCAAGAATTTCTGAAATCATGACACACAATTCTGCATCTGCCTGTAAACTTTTTGTCCCAACATAATCTGCATCAAATTGTAAAAACTCTCTAAACCTGCCAGGTCCCGGCTTTTCATTTCTCCAAACCGTGCCTAGTTGATATCTTTTAAATGGTTTAGGAATTTCTAAATAATTTTTTGCAACATATCTAGCTAGTGGTGCTGTAAGATCGTATCTCAAAGATAACCATTTGTTTTCATCTTTAAATGAAAAAACACCCTCGTCTGGTCTTTCTTTATCAGGTAAAAATTTTCCAATACTGTCTGAATACTCAAAACTAGGAGTTTCGAGATATTGAAAGCCGTATTTAATCATAACCTCTTTAATGTTTGAAATTATGAAATCTCTTACGAGTAATTCTTTTTCTTGTCTGTCTACAAAACCTAATGGAAGCTCTTTAGAAGGTTTGTTGTTTTTCTCTTTTGTCATTGTTTGGTACAGCAGGGTGGATTCGAACCACCGACCCCTAGTTCCACAAACTAGTGCTCTAACCAACTGAGCTACTGCTGCGTCCCTGTTATGTTTATCTTAATTTTTATTAAATTTATATATTTTTGATTATAAGCTAAGCAATTGCCTAGCGTGCATTCTGTGAGAATGTGTTCTGGGTGTAGATAATTTGTTTTTTATAATCATTGTTATCTATTTAAGAAATAAATGTGTCTTTTTCAAGAAAGAATTAGCGGGACAATAAAAAAGCCAAGCTTATCTTAATGTCCCGTTAACCAGTGATTTTTGGAAATTTAGATTAAGATGTTTTCTGCAGTTTTACTGCTGAAGGACCTTTTTCCGTGCTCTCCACTTCAAACGTTAACTCATCACCCTCGTTTAAATATTTTAAACCAGCTTCTCTAACAGCTGAAGAATGAACGAACACGTCTTTTTCTTTGTCTTCTCTTTCAATGAAACCATATCCTTTAGTACCATTGAACCACTTTACTTTACCTTTTAGTGTACTCATATGTTTAGTTTTTCCTTATTAGTATTAACTTAAACTAATTTAAAATTAGTTATTTGCCTCTTAAATAGATTTGAGAGATAAAAGTCAATAGGAGAAAATAATATTTAAAATAATTGTTTTTTTACAACAGTGGCTAAAATAGAAGGGCAATTAGGCTTGTTACTGCTAATAATCCTAATCCACCATAAATTAGTTTATTTTTCTCTAAATGAGATAAAAGTTTTTGTAAATTTGTATCTTTATAGCTCAATCCTCCTTCTTCGAGATTGTTTGATTTGCTAAATCCTTGATCTCTTCCAATTTGAAGAAATTTAGCTTTTCTATGATCATAAATTTCTTCCTTGCTAAATTTTTCAAAAGTTTTCAAATTTTTTAAAATAGAATTTTTAATATCTTCGGAAATGCTCTCAGGATCTCTATGTGCTCCACCTAAAGGCTCTGGAATTATCTCATCTATAACTCCAAGTTTTAATAAATCTTTTGCAGTTAATTTCATAGCTTCAGCAGCTTGTAGTGATTTACTTGGGTCACGCCAAAGTATTGATGCACAGCCTTCAGGAGAAATAACTGAGTAAATAGAATTTTCTAACATGATCACTTTGTTTGATGAAGCTAAAGCAATGGCTCCTCCCGATCCTCCTTCACCAATTATTATTGAAATGTTAGGTACAGTTAAAGACATCGAACACTCAATTGAATTTGCAATTGCGGAAGCTTGACCTCTCTGTTCAGCTCCTAAACCAGGATATGCTCCAGGTGTATCAATAAAACTTATAACTGGAATTTGAAAACGATCAGCTAGTCTCATTAATCTAATACATTTTCTATAACCCTCTGGTCTCATCATGCCAAAATTTCTTTCTATTCTACTGTTAAGGTCATCACCTTTTTCCTGACCTATAACTAAAACTGATTTATCTTTTATAATTCCAAAGCCTGCAATAACGGACTTATCATCTCCAAAATATCGATCACCTGATAATAATGTAAATTGTGAAAAAATTTTTTTTATAAAGAAATTCGATCTTGGTCTATCTTCATGTCTTGCAACTTGAGTTCTTTGCCAGCTATTTAAATTTGCGTAAGTCTCTTTTAATTTTTCATTTATCTCATTTTGAGTATTCTTAATTTTTTGTGTATCAACTTCAGAAATACCTTCTGATCCAAATGGGCTTTTTAAACCATCAACCTCTTGTTCCAAAGCTTTGATTTCTTTTTCAAATTCTAAATAATTTTTCATACTGAGCTAATAATGCTACTATTAATGTATTATAATAAAATGTAAAGATCGGTCACTATGAGTATTACTGAGAAAAATGGGCTAAAAATTAATAAAAAATTATTTGAATTTGTTAATAATGAAATAATTCCAGGTACTAATATTAAATCAGAGGAATTTTGGGCTAGTTTTGAAAAAGTTGTTCATGAATTAGCACCTATAAATAAAAATTTAATTCAAAAAAGAGAAAATATCCAAAAAAAAATAGATGAGTGGCATAAAAAAAATAAAGGAAAAGAATTAAATAAGAAAGAATATTTAGAATTTTTAAAATCAATTTCTTACATTATTGAAGAAAAAGATAAATTTAATATTGAAACAGCAGATGTAGATGATGAGATAGCAACAATAGCTGGTCCTCAACTTGTTGTGCCAGTCGATAATGCAAGGTACGCCTTAAATGCAGCTAACGCTAGATGGGGAAGCTTATATGATGCCTTGTATGGAACTGACGCAATTCCCGGCGACAGAGGTAAAGATTTTGATGAGCAAAGAGCTAAAACAGTTATAGCTTATGTTAGAGAATTTTTAAATAAAACTACTCCACTTGAAAATGGCAAATGGAATGAAATTTCTGGAATGAAAGTTAAAGATAATGATATATTTTTTCTTATTGACGGAAAAGAAATATATTTAAAAAATAAAGATCAATTCATTGGATACAATGGAGAAAAAGAAAAACCAACTTCAATTTTATTAAAAAATAATAACCTTCATATTAATATTATAATTGATCCTAATCATTTTATTGGAAAAATTGATAAAGCATCAATTTCTGATTTCATAGTTGAGTCAGCTGTTTCAACTATAATTGATAATGAAGACTCGGTTGCCGCAGTCGATGCTGAGGATAAAATTAAATGCTATCGTAACTGGCTAGGTTTAATGAAAGGTGATTTGACTGCCAAAGTGGAAAAAAATGGAAAAAAATTCGTTAGAAAATTAAATCCAGATAAAACTTACATATCAAGAGATGGAAATAAAATTACTCTTCATGGTAGAGCTTTGATGTTAAATAGAAATGTAGGTCATTTAATGACCAACCCTGCTATAATACTTAAAGACGGCACAGAGATTCCAGAAGGAATAATGGATGCATTTATGTCGACGTTATGTGCTCTTCATGACTTTAAAAATAAAAAAAATTCAAGAACTGGGTCAGTCTATATTGTTAAACCAAAAATGCATGGACCAGAAGAAGTAGCTTTTACTAATACCTTGTTTGAAAAAGTTGAAGAGACTTTAGGAATCAAGAAATACTCAATTAAAGTAGGAATAATGGATGAAGAAAGAAGAACAACAATTAATTTAAAAGAATGTATCAGGCAAGTTAAGAATAGAATAGTTTTTATTAATACGGGCTTTTTAGATCGAACTGGAGATGAAATGCATACTTCATTCGAGGCTGGACCAATGATTTTTAAAGGAGATATGAAAAAATCTACTTGGCTTGGATCCTATGAAAACTGGAATGTCGATGTTGGATTAAGCTGCGGTTTTTCAGGTAAAGCTCAAATTGGAAAAGGAATGTGGGCTATGCCCGACCAGATGGCAAATATGATTGATCAAAAAATAGGACATCCAAAATCAGGAGCTAATTGTGCATGGGTTCCGTCACCCACTGCAGCTACATTACATTCAATGCACTACCATAAAGTAAATGTTTTTGAAGAACAAAATAAAATAAAATCTAGGTCTAAAGCTAAACTTGATGATATTTTAGAAATACCTACAGCCGATAGACCTAATTGGGCTATAGATGATATCAATAGAGAATTAGAAAACAATGCACAAGGAATTTTAGGATACGTAGTAAGGTGGATCAATCAAGGAATTGGTTGTTCGAAGGTTCCAGACATAAACAACATAGGTTTGATGGAAGACAGAGCTACTCTTAGAATTTCATCTCAACATATTGCAAATTGGTTACATCATGGAATATGTAAAGAAAATCAAGTTATGGAAGTGATGAAAAAAATGGCTAAAATTGTTGATGAACAAAACAAAAATGATCCTGCCTATCAAAAAATGTCTGATAACTTTGAAAAATCTGTAGCTTTCTCTGCCGCTTGTGATCTTGTGTTTAAAGGTCGCTTTCAGCCATCAGGTTATACTGAACCTTTGCTTCATCAAAAAAGATTAGAAAAAAAAGCTAGTAATTAACTCCCAGTAACAGGAACTCTATTTTTAAAGGCTGAAAATAAAGTACCATCATCTAACTGTTCAATCTCTCCACCCACAGGTAGGCCTTGTGCTAATTTAGTGATCTTTAGATTGTCATTTTTTATAGTATCTTCGATATAGTGAGCAGTAGTCTGGCCTTCAACAGTTGCACTTGTGGCAATAATCACTTCTTTTAAGTTATTTTTTTTAATTCTTTTAACGAGAGACTCAATAAGAAGATTTTTTTGCTCATAATTTTCGTTGGAATTTAATGTACCTCCTAAAATATGATAATGACCTTTATAAATATTAGCAGAGTCAATGACCCACATATCAGCTAGGTTTTCTACAACACATATTTTGTCATAAGAATTATCAGATGAGCAAATACATACTTTGTCGATTATCTTCAAGTTTCCGCAATCAACACACCTAACTACTTTTTTGTAAACTTCAGCTAAAGATTTAGCCAAAGGTTTAACCATATTGTCTTTATTATTGATCAACTTAAGTATTATTCTTTTTGCTGACTTTGGTCCTAAGCCTGGCAATTTAGAAAATTGCTGGATCAGCTCGTTTATTTCTGGAATTTCATTATCCATCAGAAAGGAAGTTTGAAATCTAGTGGTAAATTAAGTCCACCTGTCACTTTAGATAATTCTTCTGCAGATTTCTTCTTTAAGTTCTCTTTTGCATTGTTGTAAGCAGCTATAATTAAATCATTAATTATTTCTTGGCTTTCTTTTTTAGCTGCATCGCTAATTGAAATAGATTTTAATTCATAGTCACCCGACAAAGTAACTTTAACTAAATTTCCACCAGCTTCACCTTCAACTTCAATTTTTTTAATTTGATCTTGGGCTTCCTTCATCTTCTCTTGCATGGCTTTTGCTTTTGAAAGCATATCAGAAAAATTTGTCATTTATTCCTCTTCTATTAAATCAAGTAACTTTGCATCTGGAAAAGCTTTTTGTATATCTTGAGCTGCCTTACTTTTCTTAAATTCTTCGATCATATTATTTTTATCTTCTTGATTTTTTTCATAGATACTTTTCGCATTACTATTTTTACTTAAGGAAATAATCCATCTCTCACCTGTCCAAGATAATAATTTTTCAGTAAGATTTTTTATAAAATTTTTATTGAGTTTTTCATTAAAACTAATATCAATTTTTCCTCTATTAAAACTTACTAATTTTACATTTCGTTCAAGATCATATTTAAGCTCAATTTCTTTTTCTTTGATAGCTAAATTAATTAAATCTTGAAAACTTGTTATTTCAATTTTTGTATTTTGATAATCTTTAGATAAATTTTTTATTGGGTTTGTTTTTATTTGATTAATATTTTTTAACTGATTTTTAATTTGATTAGAAATATTATCATTTGGTTGATCCTCAATTTTTTTTCCTATTAAAGTATCATTAGAGATTTGACCACTCTCATTTTCTAAATTTGAAACTTGTTTTTTTGTATCTATATTTTTCAAATGTACTAACTGCATAATATACATTTCTAAAGTTAGATTTTCATTTCCTACTATTCTTAAATCATCGATGGTCTTTATAGTAAGCTGCCAAAATAAACCTATATCTTGCATGTCAATATTTTTAGAATACTGATCAATCATTTGAACTTCAGCTTCTGACACCGACATATCTTTTTCAATTGGTCCTAGACTTATTCTTCTGCTGAATAGGTAAAGAACTTCAAGAATATCGTTTAAAAAATTCTTTGCATCTAGGCCATCATTAATTAATTCATTTAAAATGCTTGATGCATTCTTTTCGTTTCCACTTAAAACTTCTTTAAAGAGCGTAATAACTTTGCTTTTATCTGCTAGTCCCAACATTTTCCTAACATCAGGTTCTTCTATTTGTTTATTCTCATTAATACTTTGAGAAATTAAAGCTCTATCAAGTAATGATATAGAATCTCTAACAGATCCCTCTGAAGTTCTTGCAATAAGTTTAATTGCATCTTCAGATATTTTGCCATTCTCTTTATCTGCTATCTTCTTAAGATGCTCGCAAAGTTGTTCAACACTAACTCTTTTAAGATCAAATCTCTGACACCTTGATAAAATAGTTACAGGTATTTTTCTAACCTCTGTAGTTGCTAGTATGAATTTTAAACTTGGTGGTGGTTCTTCTAAGGTTTTAAGCAAACCATTAAAGGCTTGTTTTGACAGCATGTGCACTTCATCAATTATAAATATTTTAAACTTTGCGCTTGTTGGGCTGTACTTTGAATTTTCAATTAACTCTCTCACGTCATCTATTCCTGTTTTAGATGCAGCATCCATTTCTAAAACATCCATATGATTAGAGTCGACAATTTCTTTACAATGACAATTTTCGCTTGCGCTACACTTTTCTCCTATAGAAAAATTTTTTGTACAATTTAAAGCTTTTGCAATTAAACGAGCTGTTGTAGTTTTACCTACACCTCGAATTCCAGTTAACAAATATGCGTTTGGAGTTTTTCCAACTTTGATTGCATTGGTAATGGTTTGAGCCATGACTTCTTGGCCAATTAAATCTTTAAACTCTTGTGGTCTATATTTAAGTGCTAGAATTTTGTTTGTCATTTTAAAAGAGGCAGGCAACAACCTGAAAAATTTTCACTACGGCTGCTTCTTTTCAGACCTGACCGGGTTTATGAAACATCCACCTGATGCCAACCTCAATATGAGTATATCAAGATCAATTTAAATACTACAAGACTAGATTTAAATTTTGTGGACTATTTTTGCCTAAATGCTGAAGATTCGTACACTCCAAGGATGTCTAAAGTCACAGTATGGAAGCCTAATTCCTCTAAAGCCTTTTTTACTTTAGGTTCCTCTAAATGACCTTCAATATCTAAATAGAAATTAGCTTGCTCAAAAGTATTTTTTACTGAAAAACTTTCTAGCTTTGTTAAGTTTACTTGGTTAGTGGCAAATCCACCTAAACATTTGTAAAGAGCTGAGGGCTCACTTTTAACCCTAAAAATACAACTAGTTAAAAACTTTTTCTGAACATCATAATCTGGTTGCTCAATATTTTTTCCCATAATTAAAAATCTCGTTACGTTTCCTTTATCATCTTCAATATTTTTTTTGAGTATTTTTAAGTTATACATTTTTGCTGAAAGTTCTGATGCAATAGCTGCTACAGATTTATCTTTTCCTTCAGCTAAATCTTTAGCAGAACCAGCAGTATCTACTGAAATAATTGATTTAAAATTTCTTTCATTAATAATTTTTTGACACTGGCTGATAGCTTGTGCATGACTTCTAACATATTTAATATCTTCAATTGAAGCATCTTGTTTTCCAAGCAAATTATGTTCGACTTGAAGAAAATATTCACCATGAATTTGTAATTTATATTTTGGTAACAAATAATGAATATCTGCAACTCTTCCCGCTAATGAATTTTCTATTGGAATTACTATTTTGATACTTGGATCATCAAAAGCCAGTTTGAAAGTATCTTCAAACGTTGAGCAGGTTTTTATATCTGCATCTTTGTAAAGATTTTCTACAGCTATATGAGAGTAAGCTCCAAGCTCTCCTTGAATTCCTATTTTCATATTAACTTCTTTTCTCCATAATTTTTCTAACTTCCATTAAATCTTTTTTAGTATCAACACTTAATGGCGATGAGTTGATATATCCAACATGAATTGACATTGAGTTTTCAAGAGCTCTTAGCTGTTCTAGTTTTCTTTCCAATTCAAGCTTAGATCTTTTTAAGCTTACATACCTTACTAAGGCTTTATTAGTAAAGGCATAAATGCCGACATGATGATAAAAATATTCATATTCTTTAAAGTCTTTTCTAAAGAAATCTAATGCTTCACAAAATTTTCCGTTAAGTATTTTTTCTTTAACCGCTACTTTTACATTATTTTCATCTGCTAATTCCTTGTCAGAGCTAAATGAACTTGCTAACGTTCCAATATCACAGTTTCCCTTTTTCATATAATTTATTAAATCTGAAATGGCTTGCGGCTCTATGTTTGGCATATCTCCTTGCAGATTAATAATTAAATCAGGTACACTTTTTAAGTGATCTTTAAAAACTTCAAATATTCTATCTGTTCCAGTTTGATGATTAACTGATGTAAAAACTGCCTTTCCATTATTCCGATTAATGACATCAATAATCTTTTGATCAGGAGTTGCCACATAAACTTCTGAATTTATTTTTTTCGCAGCTTCATAAACATGTAAGATCATTTCTTTGTTGTTTATAAGTTTTAATGGTTTATTTGGTAACCTTACTGCTTCTAGTCTTGAAGGTATTATTATTGCAATTTTAGTCATAATTATGCGTCCCAAAGACGCAAAAAAATTTAAGTAATTTTAAGTTTTTTTATTAAAGTCGTGTTATACGTCAACTAAAGTATTTACCAAAATTATGGACAGTTTTGAAATAAATAAAATAATTGCAGCAGTCCTTCTAACGGCTCTTATTGTGATTGGTATTGGGAAATTTACAGATATTTTATTTCATGTAGAAAAGCCAAAACAGTCTGCTTATTTGGTTGAAGGATTAGAGACTGCCTCAACTACCGTGTCCTCAGAAACCTCTGAAAAAGTTGTAGAGGTGGTCGATATTAAAGCACTGCTTGCTATGGGAGATTTAGCTCATGGAGAAAAAGTTTTTAAAAAATGTAGTGCCTGCCACATGATTGCTGCCGGTGGAAAAAATATGATTGGTCCAAATTTATGGAATGTGATCGGAAGAACAGCTGGTTCCGTAAGCGATTATAAATATTCTAAAGCAATGGTTGCTTATGCTAAAGAATGGTCTTTTGAGGAAATGAACAGCTATTTAATAAAACCACAAGCATATATTAAAGGAACTAAAATGGCTTTTGCTGGTCTTAGAAAAGAAAAAGATAGAGCGTCAGTTATTTTATATATGAATTCAAAAGGCGATAATCCAAAAACTTTACCTTAATCCAAACACCACTTAATAATACTTTTTTGAGCATGCACCCTATTTAATGCTTGTCTCCAAACCACTGATTGCTTTCCATCTATTACCTCATTTGTAACCTCTTCTCCTCTTCCCACTGGAAGACAATGCATAAAAATAGCATCAGAATTTGCCTTACTCATTAATTTCTTATTAACTTGGTAGGGTTTTAAAGTTTTCTTTTTAGAAATTTTATTTACTTTATCGTTCATTGAGATCCATTTATCGGTCATTACACAATCAGCACCAGTAACTGCTTCTAAAGGTTTTGAAGTAATTGTTAATTTTACTCTCTCTTTTTTAGCTAGCTTTAATACACTTTTATTTGGAGAATATTTTTTAGGACAACCGATTTTGAGTTGAAAATTGAATTTACCTGCAGCCTCTATTAAGGAATTTGACATATTATTATTACCATCTCCGATCCAAGAAACAATTTTACCCTCAATAGAACCATTGCTTTCTTCGTAAGTAAGAATATCAGACATAATTTGACATGGGTGGCTAACATCTGAAAGACCATTAATAATTGGTATATCCAAATATTTTCCGAAATCCTCTAAATTTTTGTGAAATGAAGTTCTCAACATAACGATATCGACATACTCAGACAAAACTTTTGCCGTATCTTTTAAAGTCTCATCTCCCTTACCATAGTGTATTCCGTCTGGATTTAAGATAATTGATGAACCACCTAATTGTTTAACAGCGATGTCGAATGACATTCTTGTTCTAGTAGATGGTTTTTCAAAAATCATAGCCATCGATTTACCCTCAAAAGGCTTATCTTTATCAGGAGCAGATTTATTCAATCCAGATCTATTTTGTTTTCTCTTTTTTGCCTCTTCAATAATCGCTCTAAGCTCTACTGAAGAACAGTCAGAGATATTTATAAAGTTTTTCATTTAAAATTTTTTGCAAACTTTCTCTATTATTTTTAAACCTAAGTTAATCTCACTCTTTTTCACATTTAAAGGAGGCAAAAGTCTGACAACATTTTCGGCAGCTCTTACTGAAAGCAAATTATTGTCTAAAAGTTTTTGAATAAATTTAGCTTGACTTACATGAAGACAGAGTCCAATGAGAAGTCCTTTCCCTCTAACTTCTTTAATAATCTTAGGATACTTATTTTTAATTTTATCAAGTTGACTAATAAAATATTTTCCATTTTTACTTACATTATTTAAAAAACCTTTTTTAAACATAATATCCATAACGGCATTTCCAGCACTCATTGCTAAAGGATTTCCTCCAAATGTTGATCCATGGGTTCCAGGCTTCATGCCCGATGCTACTTTTTTGTTAACTAAAACTGCACCTATAGGAAAACCGCCACCAATCCCTTTTGCTATTGGTACAATATCAGGTTTTATCTTAGCGTATTCAAAAGCAAAAAATTTACCACTTCTTCCAACACCGCATTGAACTTCATCAAGAATTAATAAAATTTTTTTCTTATTACATAATTTTCTTAAGCCTTTGAGGCAAAAATCTGGAATAACTTTAATGCCCCCTTCTCCCATGATTGTCTCAACCATGATAGCAGCAGTCCTGCTGGTTATCGCTTTTTCTAAACCTTTGTGATCGCCGAAGTTAAAATGATCAAAACCATCTACTTTAGGTTTAAAACCTTCAATAGCTTTTTTGCTGTTGCTGGCAAATATGGCGGCAATAGTTCTTCCATGAAAACTATTGTTAATACAAAGAACTCTATTTTTTTTTGGTTTACCTTTTGAATAAAAATATCTTCTAGCAAATTTTATAGCTGCCTCTGTTGCTTCTGCACCAGAATTTTGAAAAGTTACATAATCAGCAAATGTTTTTTGGGCTAATCTTTTTGCCAATCTCTCTTGCTCAGGGATAGTAAAAACATTTGAAACGTGCCATAATTTTTTAGATTGTTTATTAATAGATCTAATTAAGTGGTCGTTAGCATGACCAAGACAGTTTACAGCAATTCCTTGAACGAAATCTAAATATTTCTTTCCATTCGTTGTATATAAGAAACTTCCTTTTCCTTTAGAAAAAGAGATATTTTTTCTGTTATAAGTATTTAAAATTTTACTCATGATTTAATCTTATAACCTTTTTTATACAATAAATAACAAACAAGCCAGCTTACAAAGCTTAAAGTAGTTAAATATACCAAACCAATAAAGATTGAACCGTCTGAAGTGCCAATAAAACTATATCTAAAACCATCAATCATATAAAAAAACGGATTGACTTTACTTATTGCCTGCAAAAAGTCAGGGAGTCTCTCTATTGAATAAAAAGTACCTGATAAGAAAGATAATGGAACTATTACAAAATTGGTGACGCTAGCCATATGATCAAATTTCTCAGCCCACAATCCTGCAATTATTCCTATGTTTCCCAAAACAAAAGAAGAAAGCAAGGTAAACGCTATTAGTGTTAAATAGTTTTTAATTTCAATATCTAAAATTAATTTAAATACAATAATCGAAACTATTCCAATTAATACACTTCTTGTTACAGCCGCAAGAGAAATAGAGATTGTAACTTCTCCAGCAGATAAAGGGGCAAATAATAAATCAACTATAGTTCCATCAATTTTTTTAATCATTAAAGATGATGAGGAATGAGAAAAGGATTGCTGAATCACTTGCATTGAAATCAACCCTGGCGCTAAAAAAGTTATAAAAGACACCCCAAGCACATCGCCTCTATCTGCTCCAATAGCTAAAGATAAAACAAGCAAAAAGAGTAAAGATGAAATTAATGGAGAAAAAATAGTTTGTATCCATACAATTAAAAATCTAAGAACTTCTTTTTTGTATAAAGTCCACGTTCCATACCAATTGACTGATCCAAATCTTCTTTTTCCAATTTTATATTTTTTCGAAATTTCAACCATCGATAGTCTTATAACCTGTTATTAAAAAAACTGTGCAAAACTAAATCTACTCACAGTTTAGAAGCGTTTTAATGTTTTAAACACCAATATTATGCACTAAATTTTTAATAAATACTAAATATAGTAAAATTATACTATGAGTTGGACAGACCAAAAAGTTCAAAAATTAAAAGAATTATGGTCAAAAGGCCATACTGCAAGTCAGATCGCAGAGGCATTAGGTGACACTACACGTAATGCTGTAATTGGAAAAGCTCATAGATTAAACCTTGAGGCAAGAGCTCCATCAAAACAGTCTAATTCTTCAAGAACAGGTGAAAATAAAAGGATAAGACGCGGACCAACACCAATTTCAAGAAAAGCTAAATTTCAATCAATTTTATTAGACAAAAACTTTGAGGCCGAAAACCCTAAATCACTGGAAGAATTAACTGACGAGACATGTAAATGGCCAATAGGTCACCCTAATGAGGAAAAATTCTATTTCTGTGGTCGTAAACCAGAGGGTGAATTTCCTTACTGTAAATTACATGTTTTATATGCCTTTCAGCCTAAAGGATCTAAAGAAGAGATCATCGATAAAGAAGATGGGGTACCAGAATTTATCGAGAAAAAAATTAAAGCCTCGTCTGGTTAACAAAACTTTAACATTACAATCATATAGTTGATTATGAAGTTTATTAAAAAATACCTTAAATGGTTAAGTACTTTTTTAGTTCTTACAGGTATTTTATTAACAAATTTGAATATGTATCCAGTAAATATAATGTTTCATGGAGCGGGAGTAGTTGGTTGGACTATTGCAGGTTTTATTTCTAAGGATAAAGCAATATTGACTAATTTTGGTTTACAGATTCCATTATTTATTATTGGTTTTTATCAAATTTTGGTTCCGTAAGTTCGGGACACTTCAAGACATTTTTTATGAGTAAAATAAAAACAATATTGTTTGTTTGTACTGGAAACTCTGCGAGAAGCATAATAGCAGAAAGTATTATAAATAATAATTTCCGAAATCAATTCATCGCATTTAGCGCCGGAAGTAATCCCTCAGGAAAAATCAATCCTTACATAAAAGAGTATCTTGAAGGAAAAAAATTTAATGTAGACACTTATTATTCAAAAAATTTTGATGAATTTTTAAAAAATGATATTGATATTGATTACGTGATCACAGTTTGTAATAACGCTAATAAAGAAGTTTGTCCTGTGTGGCCCAAAAAAAAGGCCATTACACATTGGGACATCGCGGACCCTGTTGAAAAATTTAAAAAAACTAAAAATAAAGATAAAATAAATTTAATAGCTGAAGAAACTTATAATATAATTAATGAAAAAATTAAACATTGGATAAAAAATGAAAAGTAAAAAGATATTTATTGGTGAATTTATAGGAAGTTGTTTTTTAGTCATGATAATTGTTGGTTCAGGTATTATGGCTCAAAATCTAACTGATGATATCGCTGTAATGTTAATAGCGAATACTTTAGCTACAGGTGCAGGATTATTTGTTCTGATTACTTCAATCGGTGATATCTCCGGCGCACATTTCAATCCTGTTGTTACTTTAGCAATGTATTTTACCAACAAAATTAAAAAAAATTTAATTATCACTTATATCTCAGCTCAAATCTTAGGTTGCATGTTAGGGGTAATGTTAGCAAATTTTATGTTTGATCTTCCTTTGTTGCAGCTTTCACAGAAGATTAGACCTGGAATAAATATTTTTACAGCTGAGATCATTGCAACTTTTGGATTAATTTTTGTGATATTTGGATCTTTAAAGAGTGGCAAACTTGCGGTCGCTTCATCAGTAGCTACTTTTATTACAGCAGGTTATTGGTTTACCTCTTCAACTTCATTTGCAAACCCCGCGGTAGCAATCGCAAGAACTTTTACAGACACATTTACTGGAATTAATTACTTAAATACTCCTAGCTATATCATTGCTGAAATTGTTGGCGGAATACTAGCTGTCTATTTAATTAGAAAAATAGTTTTATAATTGGAGGGTAGCCCAAGGTAATATTGATACCTTAGGCTAATTAATTAACAACACAGTTGGGAGACTGATAATCAGTTAATAATATATAAATGCTAAAAAAATATTTAAATTAAGTTAAAGATTTATTAATTTTCAAGAATAAATGATATTAGAGTCGACATTCATCTCTCTTGCCAGGTTTTTAAGTCTTTTAGTTACTTGTTTTGAGACTATATCACTATGATTGTTAGGTATTTTCAAAAAAATAGTCTTATTTCTTTTATAAATTTTAAATTCATCTAACAATAACGAAGACATGCTTGTAAGTGACTCTGCTAATCTTAAAGCAGATCCCACTTGCTTTGAGGATAAAATTTCGTTGTTATTTAATAAGGATAAAAACTGATAATTCGGATTATATTTTAAACCACAATGTCTCCAAAAACTTGCTGATGCAACTTTTACTCTATCTCTATGTTCTAGTTTTAGTAATGGAGTATTTAACACTTCCATAAAAACTAATTCTGCTTTTTGAAAAGCTCCTAAGCCCCAATCCATTTTACTTAAGATACAAGCCAAGGTTAGTAATCTTCGATTAAAATATTCGTTGTCTTCAAATAATGGTGAAATAAAGTTAAAATATTTCTCAAAACTCTTTCCATAGTCCCCTTTTTTAAAAGATATACCATCAGTTTTTAATTTGAAAATTTCATCCTCGCTCATTCCTTGGTTTATAATTATATTCATATGCCCCTCTCTCAGTCCACTGATTGAGCAAATAACTTTTGAAGGGCTCGCTGCTTCAATTATTTCGTTAAGTATTATAGAGCTAAACGGTAAATAGGGAGTTCTAGATTTAGTTATATACTCCATTGATTTCAAAGATGATTTATTAAATTTTGAAATCCTATTTAAGTATTTAACTGCTACATCTTTTGAGAGTTTATATTGATGCAAAATATGTAATGGGTGTTTTTCTTTAAAGAGATGATATTTAAATAATGATCTCCAAGTCCCTCCTACCAAATAAATATTTTTAAATTTCTTTTTAGAAAGCCATTTTTCATCTCTTAAAAGTTTTCTAACATATTTTCCCAAATTTCTTTTTTTTATAATAGGATTATTTTCAAGTCTTAATACTCCAAGAGGTAAAGAGGTTGTTTCAAAAATTTGATTTTTAGAAACTCTGGCAAGTTCTAAACTTCCACCTCCTAAATCTGCAACTAATCCATCTACTTCATCAAATCCTACCATTACACCATTTGCTGATGTTCTTGCTTCTTCCTCACCAGATAATACTAGTGGTTTTTTATTAAATATTTTTTCAATTTCTCTTAAAAATTCACTTGCATCAGTGGCCTCTCTAAAAGCTGCTGTTGCAATAATTTCTAAATCTTGAACGTCTGAAATATCTAAAATTTCTTTAAATCTATTTAGAACTTTTAAAGAACTTTTAATTCCATCGGGATTTAGTTTTTTAGATTTATCTAAATTTTTTCCAAGTTTGCAAACTGCTTTTTCATTAAAGACTGGAATTGGAGAAATTTTAAAATTATCGTATATGAGCATTCTTACTGAATTTGATCCAAGATCTATTATGGCTTGCTTAGACTTTTTATTAGACTGAAATTTAAAAAGATTTTTTAATTCTGGTTTCATTTTACTAATCTCAAATTTTGAGGTTTAGCTCTTAAAATTGACTTACCACGACCTGATAAACTTGGGTTCTTCATGAAATAGGAATGTGCGGAAAAGCCTTTTTCTTGTTCTTTATGATAATTTCCTAAGCTATCTAAATACCATGTTTCTGATTTATCTTTAAAGTTGGCTAACATAATTTGATCTAAAATTTGCTCATGTACAGTATTGTTTTCTATTGGAATAATAATTTCAATTCTTCTATCTAAATTTCTAGGCATTAAATCTGCAGATGAAATATATACCTGATTCTCTCGAGAGGGCATAGAACTACCATTTGCAAAACAATAAATTCTTGAGTGTTCTAAAAATCTGCCAATAAGGCTTTTTACTTTTATATTTTCAGATTGACCTTTAATTCCAGGTCTTAAGCAACATACTCCTCTTACCGATAAATTTATTTTTACTCCTGCGTTTGAAGCTTCGTAAAATTTCTTAATAATTCCAGGGTCTACAAGAGAATTCATTTTTGCCCATATTTCTGCAGGTTTTCCTTTATTTGCATTTACTATTTCATTTTCAATTTTTTCTTCAAAAAAGTTTCTACTATTTAATGGAGACATAAAAATTTTACTCAATTTTTTTGGTTTTGCATAACCAGTTACATAATTGAAAAATTTTTCGACATCTTTGGCCAAGTCTTGATTAGAGCTAAACAGTGATAAGTCAGTATAAATTTTTGCGTTAATTGGATGGTAGTTTCCTGTACCTAAGTGAACATAGCTTCTCGTTTTAGCTCCTTCTTTTCTTAAAACTAAACTTGCCTTTGCATGTGTTTTGTATTTTGCGAATCCGTAAACAATTTGAACGCCAGCTTTCTCTAGTTTCCTAGATAATTCAATATTAGCTTCCTCATCAAATCGAGCTTTTATTTCTATTACGGCTGTAACAACTTTTCCGTTTTCTGCTGCTTTACTTAGTGCTTTTACGATAGGAGAGTCAGGTGTGGTTCGATACAAAGTTTGTTTGATACCGATAACTTTGGGATCTTTTGCTGCTACTTCTAAAAATTGAATTACTACATCAAAAGTTTCAAAAGGGTGGTGTACAACAAAATCTTTACTTCTTATAGCTGAAAAAAATTTATCATCAAATTCCCTCAATCTTTCAACTTCTCTGGGATTAAACTTTTTAAATCTCAGCTTTGGATCTTTCTTTTTACAAATTTCATCTATATCTTGTATTCCAACTAATCCTTCAACCTCATAAATATGATCTTCATCCATTTTAAACTTTTTTGAAATAAAATTTAAAAGGTTTTTATTTGAGTTAGTGAGTACTTCAAGTTTAACCACGTTTCCCCTTCTTCTTTTCTTAATTGCTTTTTCAAAATATCTTACAAGATCAGCAGCTTCATCATCTATTTCAATTTCACTGTCTCTAATTATTTTAAACTGCAAACTTGCCTCGATATTATGGTCTGGAAATATTTCATTTGCAAATTTACAAATTACGTCATCAATTGTGACAAATTCATTTATTGTTTCAGAATTATTTAGCGATATAAATTTTGGAAGTGCTCTTGGTATAACTATAATTGCGTTTAGTTCTCTTTTTTTTTTAATTCTAGTCATTCTTAGTAAAATTGCTTGACCTTTATTTGGTATAAAAGGAAAGGGATGTGATGGGTCAATGGCAGTAGGTGTTATTATAGGATAAATTGTTTCCTGAAAATATTCTTTTAGATACATAAGATCCCTCTTATTTAGTTCTGATATTTTCCGAATAAAGATTTTTTCTTTTGATAACTCTTTTTTTAACTCAAGGAACGCTTCGTTTTGCTTCTTTAATAGATCTTTAGTTTTTAATACGACTCTATTTAATTGATCCTCTGCAGTTAATCCATCTGCGCTTAATTCGTCAAAACCATCTTTAATTTGATTAAAGAGTCCAGCGACTCTCACCATAAAAAATTCATCTAAATTTGTACCTGCGATTGATAAAAATTTTACTCTTTCAAATAAAGGATTTGTTTTATCTTTTGACTCTTCTAAAACACGATCATTAAACTGAAGCCAAGATAATTCTCTGTTTATGAGTTGATTGCAAATATTAGCGTTTTCTGAAAATGATGCTTTCGACATATATAAATGTTAAATTAAAAATATGTTTAAATTATATGCGATGAGACACGCTAAATCTAGTTGGGATTTTCCAGATTTAGATGATCATGACAGGCCATTGAATAAAAGAGGGGTAAATTCAGCAAAATTAATTTGTGAATTTTTTATTAAAAAGAAATTAAAATTTGATTTAGTTTATTGTTCATCCTCTAAAAGGACAATACAAACATTAAATATATTGTCAGAAAAAATCAGTTTTAAGAAAATTATTAAAAAAAAAGCGCTTTATCATGCTAGTGAGGATGAAATTATTCATATCTTAAAACAAACAGGTGATAATTATAAAACTTTACTTTTAATCAATCATGAACCTTCAATAAGTGAACTAATAAATCGAATTTGTCTTAAAGAAAATTCTGACCAATTTGAAAATTTAAAAAGAAAATTTCCTACTGCAGCCGTTGCTGAAGTAAGTTTTAATTTCAATGATTGGGAGAAGTTATTAAAAGTTAAAGGAAAATTAATATCATTTATAAAGCCAAAAGATCTTCAAGCATCTAAGGAATAGCCAGCAGATCTAACTGTTCTGATAAGATCTTTCTTGCCATCAATATTTATTGCTTTTCTTAGTCTTCTTATATGAACATCTATAGTTCTGGACTCAACATAAATATCATCTCCCCATACAGAATTTAGAAGTTGCTCACGCGAATATACTCTTTTTGGATTCTTTATTAAAAAATCAATTAGTTTAAATTCGGTTGGGCCGACTATAACTTGTTTATCTGCTCTATAAACTCTTCGTTGAACTCTATCTACTTTTAGATCCTCAAACTCTACAACATCAGCGGCAACGCTTGGTTTAGATCTCTTTAATAAAGCGTTAACTCTTGCAATAAGTTCTTTTTGGCTGAATGGCTTAGTTACGTAGTCATCAGCTCCTGTTTCAAATCCTTTAATTTTGTCTTCTTCCTCACCTTTGGCTGTTAACATAATGATTGGGATATTTTTGTGAAGATTGCTTCTTTTCAAATTTTTACAGACTTCAACACCTGAAATATCTGGCAACATCCAATCTAATAAAATTAAATCAGGATTTTTTTCCTTTATATTTCTAATAGCGTCTTCTCCATTGACTGCATAATCAACTTTGTGACCCTCTTTTTCTAAATTGTATTTAAGTAAAGTTACGATGGGCATTTCATCTTCAACAATGAATAAATTTGCCCTCATTATCCTTTTGGTCGGTCTCCCTCTAAATAATCTCCTGTAATCAGAAAATAAACTTGCTCTGCAATATTGGTTGCATGATCTCCAATCCTCTCAATATTTTTAAGCATGAAAAGTAGTTGGGTTACTTTTTGTATATCGTTTTTATTTTTTTCTAAATGCTTTACTGCAGCTTCCATATTAGAATTAGTCATTTGATCTATTTCTTCATCAGAATTCCAAACATTTTCTGCTGTATCTTTAGCTCTATGTAAATACGAATTTAAAACTGCATTGACTTGTTTTGATGCTTTTAAACCAGCTATTTCGAAATTTTTAGTAATATCATTAGGTAAATCAGTTCCAATTTTAGTTAATCGTTTTGAGATGTTTTTTGCTAAATCACCAATTCTCTCTAAGTCTGAAGAAACTTTTAAGGCAACAACTGTTTCTCTTAAATCTATTGCCATAGGTTGCCTTAAGGCAATCAAATTTACAACTTGCTCTTCTATGTTTATTTCATACTTATCAGTCGATTCGTCATCTTTGATAGATTTTTCTGCTAAACTAATGTCTTTTTTAACTAAAGATTGAATAGTGTTTTCAAGCTGTTTCTCAACTCCAGTTCCCATTTTCACTATTGTATCTTTTAATAACTGAAGTTGCTCTTCGTAAGATTTTACAATGTGCGGTTTTTCACTCATTAACCAAACCTTCCTGTAATATAATCCTGAGTTTGCTGATTATCAGGATTTTTAAATATTTTATCTGTTGGTCCAAATTCTATAAGTTTTCCCAAATGAAAGAAACCTGTTTTTTGAGATACCCTAGCTGCTTGTGACATTGAGTGGGTAACTATCACAATTGTGACCTCTTTTTTAAGATCATCTATAAGTTCTTCAATTTGAGCTGTTGCTATTGGGTCAAGCGCTGAACATGGTTCGTCCATAAGAATCACTTCTGGACTTACAGATATAGCTCTAGCAATACATAGTCGTTGCTGTTGACCTCCTGATAAACCAGTTCCGATTTCATCAAGTCTATCTTTAACTTCGTTCCACAAGGCAGCTTTTTTCAAACTTGTTTCAACTATTTGATCCATTTCTTCTTTGCTCTGTGCAATACCGTGAATAGTAGGACCATAAGCTACATTTTCATAAATTGTTTTAGGGAATGGATTGGGTTTTTGAAAAACCATACCAACGTTCTCCCTAAGTCTCACAACATCTAACTTTCTTGAATTCAGTTCTAGGTTGTCCATTTTAATACTGCCTTCAACTCTACAAATTTCTATGACGTCGTTCATCCTGTTCAAGCATCTTAAGAAAGTAGACTTTCCACACCCAGATGGTCCAATTAAAGCTGTAACTTCTTTTTCTGCTATATCTACAGAGACGTCAAATAATGCCTGTTTGGATCCGTAATAAACATTTACATTTTCCGTTTTTATTTTACTCATTTAACTCCATTTCTTTTCAAATTTGTGTCTAACGATTTGAGCTGCCAAGTTCATTAAAATTAAAAAAGCTAGAAGCACCATAATACATGCAGATACTTTTTCAACGAAACCCCTCTCAGCACTTTCTGACCATATATATATCTGAACTGGTAAACTTGCAGCAGGATCAACTGGCGTACCAGGTATTGTATTCACAAAAGCAACCATTCCTATTAAAATTAAAGGGGCTGTTTCCCCTAAAGCTTGAGCCAAGCCAATTATCGTTCCAGATAAAGTTCCAGGCATTGATAGTGGCACAGTATGATGCATGGTTGTTTGCATATTACTTGCACCCATCGCTAAAGCAGCTTCTCTTATACTTGGGGGAACAGCTTTTAAAGAAGCTCTTGCAGCAATAATTATTGTTGGTAATGTCATAAGAGACAAAGTAATTCCTCCAACAAGTGGTGTCGATCTTGGTAAATTAAAAACTGCTAATAAAACACCAAGACCTAGCAAACCAAATACTATCGATGGAACAGCTGCCAAATTGTTAATGTTTACTTCTATAAAATCTGTAAATTTATTTTTTGGTGCAAACTCCTCGAGATAAATTGCAGCTAGCACTGCAACAGGAAATGAAAACGCTAAACATACTAGTATACTAAAAACTGTTCCCATAAACGAGCTAGCTATACCTGCTAGTTCTGCCTCTCTTGAATCAGGACTTGTAAAAAAACTAATGTTAAACTCTGATAAAATATCTCCTCTTTCATTAAGCATATCGTAAATCTGCAACTGGTAGTCATTTACTCTTCTATTCTCCTCAGGAATATCTCTTGGATAATTTCGCTTATGAACTTGATCAACATCATCAGAAGCTGTTAATTTTATGGGCACTATTTTACCTAGATAGTCTGGATTTTTTAAAAGTAGATCTTTAACCTCTGCCTCATATTTATACGAAACCATTTGTATCAATTGACGATCCTCTTCTTCAGGAAGTCCAGGATCTAATGAGGTCATAGCTTTGTAAGCAACATCATAATAGTCTGCATTTTCTAAATCATCTTTTGATGGGCTTTCTGCATCGATTAAAAGTAATTCTTTATCATAATGAACTTCTGTTACTATCCAAGTTTTTTGGAAAGCTGAGTAACCTTTTGAAAATATCTGAAACATAAAAACTGTTAAAAAGCTTAAAGCTAATCCTATAGCTATTTTGCCATACCATTGAAATCTTCTTTCAGCGTTATATCTTTTTTTTAATAAATTTTTCTTAAAACTATTCATATTTTTCCCTATATTTTTTAACAACTGAAAGAGCGATTACATTTAAGAATAAAGTTACTATAAATAAAGATATTCCTAATGCAAAAGCTGATTGAGTTTTTGGATCTCCAAATTGTTGGTCTCCAATTAAAATTACTACAATTTGCGCTGTAATGGTTGAAGTTGACTCAAGGGGATTCATTGTAAGATTAGCCGCTAGTCCTGAGGCCATTACAACAATCATTGTTTCTCCTACCGCTCTCGATACTGCTAAAAGTATCGAACCTACGATACCAGGTAGGGCTGCTGGAAAAATTACTTTTTTTACAGTTTCAGATTTTGTTGCGCCCATTGCGTAACTCCCATCTCTTAAATTTTGAGGTACTGCCGTTATAACGTCATCGCTTAAACTTGAAATAAAAGGAATTATCATTACTCCCATAACTGCTCCTGCAGCTAAAGCGCTCTCCGCTGAAACTTCTAAACCCATAGCGTTACCAATTTCTTTAACAAAAGGACCGACGGTTAAAGCTGCAAAAAAACCATATACCACTGTTGGAATACCAGCTAAAATCTCAATAATAGGTTTCGCATATTTTCTTACGCCTCTTCCAGCATACTCAGATAGATAAATCCCGCTTAACAAACCTATGGGGATGGCAACACACATTGCAATAAAAGCAATAAAAAAAGTTCCGGCAAATAAAGGTACAGCTCCGAAAGCATCCTTCATTAATTCAGGATCTGGCTGGCCATCTCTTACAAAAGTTTTAGCAGGATACCAATGAGTTCCGAATATAAAGTCAAAGATTTTTACTGCTTGAAAAAATCTAATCGCTTCGAATAAAAGTGAAAAAACTATTCCGATTGTAACTAAAACTGCGCCTAATGATGCAACAAATAACACCCATTTAAGAAAAATTTCTACTGGTTCTCTCATTCGATCATTTTTCTGAACAGATCTATACGCAAAACTCAGAGAGAAAATTAAAATTGCTAAAATAATTGCTACTTTAGCGCTGTTAGCTATTCCTTTTAATTGAATGTACTTATTAGCAGACTCATCTAGAAAATTAGTAATATTTCCCGTGTAAGTTCCTGCGGCTAATGCTTTAACTTTTGTGTAAATGAGCTGAAGCTCATTTTTAGTTAAGTTCTGATCAGTGTAATCTTGTAAAATAAATGTTTTAACTATTGATGGTTCAAAAACTGACCAAAGAGCAAAAATTATTAATGCTGGTGCAGCACACCAAGCAGCTAAATAATATCCATAAAATTTTGGTAATGCCGTAAGTCTTTGTGATGATTGAATAACTAGAGCTTTTTTTCTACCGAAATAATAACTTGTGAAAGCTAAGAGAATAATAAAAGTTACAAGTATTAAATTCATATTGAGCTTCCAGAGATAAAAAGGGGGTAAAATACCCCCTTTTTGTTTAATTGATACTACTACTTCTTAGCAGGCATGTTAACTAACTTCGTAGCGTTAGTTCTAGATGTTTTGTATAACTTGCCATCTAGAGGTACTAGCCCGATATCAGTTAAATAACCTTTTTTACCCATAGCTTTTTTACTTGTGAACTCTTTTACGAATTCATGTAAGCCTGGTACAACGCCCACGTGAGCTTTTTTCACGTAGAAGAATAAAGGTCTTGCAACTGCGTAACTGTAATCTTGAATCGAAGATAGACTTGGTTGACCACCTTCAATGCTTGCAGCTTGCAATTTATCTTTTGCAGCTAAGAAATAACTGAAACCAAAGAAACCGAACATTTCTTTGTCCGCAGCTAATTTTTGAATAATAAGTGAGTCGTTCTCACCAACTTCAATTACCGCACCATCTTCTCTTAACGCTTTATATTTAGCGCCAGCTTTTTTAGAAGCATCATCGATACCTTTTTTCATTACTAATGAATTCCAAGCATCTCTTGTTCCTGATGTTCCTGGAGGCACCATAACTTTGATAGGGTAGTTTGGTAATGATGGGTCGATATCACTCCAATTTTTATATGGATTTGGTACTAACGCACCATCTTTAGCAACTTCTTTTGCTAATGCTGCCCATAATTGTTTTTTTGTAAAGTTTACTGGTTTAGCATCTTTAGAATAAGCTAACGTTATTCCGTCGTTACCAACTGTAATCTCTACGATTTCTTCAACACCATTTTTTTGACATAGCGCATACTCTTTAGACTTCATAGCTCTAGATGCATTTGTTATGTCTGGGTGCTCTGTACCAACTCCGGCACAAAATAATTTAGCTCCACCACCTGTTCCTGTTGACTCGATTACTGGTGTTTTAAATTTACCAGACGAACCAAATCTTTCAGCAACGATTGTTGCATACGGGAATACAGTTGAAGAACCTACGATTTTAATCTGATCTCTAGCTTGAGCAGAAGTTACAACTAACATTGCAACTAATGAAGCTAAAGCGATTGATAGTTTTCTCATTGTTTATCCTTTCATTTATTAATTAATTAACAAACATTGGACTCATAGAATTAAGAGGACTCTTAATTATTACAGATATGTTACAAATTTATTAAAATGATAACTTTTTAGTTGAACTTTCTAGTTATCTCGATTTGTTGATAATCAGAGGCTAAAGACCCTCCGCAACTAAAAGGTCTTACTTTATTTTTAACTGCATAGGACTGAGTTGGCTTTAATGTAACTTCTAGTTGTACAAAGTTAACTAATTTTTGAGTAAAACTTTTATCATATCTCCAAGCATTCCATTGAGTGGGAGCGGTAAATACTTCGGTTAAATAAGATGCAGCTTGTGAGTGAATCATATTGCTCTCGTTTTGTCCTTTTAAAAGATTATTTTTAACTTTTTCAAAAATTTTTCTACATTTGATTGAGTCCGCCATGTAAGAGTTCGCATTTAAATGAGTGCTCATCGGCGCTGACACAATTAATTGAATTCCATCGTATCGTCTTGAAAATAAAGCTTCAGTATAAATTGTAGATACATTTTTACTATCTACTTCAAGAACTAAATCGTTTTTAGCTTGCTTAAGATCGTTTTTTAATCTTAAAAGTCCAAGATCAAAAACTGTAAGAGGTTGAGAACGTAAAGTTTTCTCTATTAAATTTACATCTGCTTTAACAGTTGTAAAAATTAAAGTTAATAAAACCAGACTTATATAATTCATTAATCTAGTCATACTAAAACTTTAACTATTTTGCCGTCTATCTCAAGACAAAATTTAATAAAACTGTAATATTTGCTAAAATTTTGAAAAATGGACCTTTATTTCGGTGCCATTTTGAGCCTCACTTTTTATCTCTAGTTCTCCTCTATGCTGATTAACAATGTGCTTCACGATCGCCATTCCAAGTCCAGTGCCACCAACTTTTTTACTTTTAGCGGCATCAACTCTAAAAAATCTTTCAGTAATTCTCGGAAGTTGTTCAGTTGGAATTCCAATACCATTATCTTTAATGGACACGATATAAGAATCTCCTATAACTTTTCCATTACCTTGCCCGCAATTAATTTCAATCTTTTTATTTTTTTCTGAATATTTTATACTATTATCAATAATATTTGAAAAAACTTCAATTAATTTTTCATGATCGCCTTTAATAAAGAAATCATCTTTTATATTATTTTTAAATTCAAAAGATTTTAAATTTTTTTGATGGATATCTTCAACGTTACTTAAAATTTCTTTTAAATTTACTTTATCTTGAGGCTGTATATGTTCCTCTAACTCAATTCTACTTAATGAAAGTAAATCTTTAATTAAGCTTTCCATCCTATCAGCTTGCTCAAGCATTATCGGTATGAATTTTTTTTGTGCTTCTAAATCATCTTTCGCATGTCCGCTTATAGTTTCTAGAAATCCTTTAATAGAAACTAAAGGCGTTTTAAGTTCATGGCTTACATTGGCTACAAAATCAGATTTGAACCTTTGCGCTTTTATAATATCAGTTAAATCTTTTAGAAATAAAACAACTGAGTCAGGATCATCGACATATGAGGTCGGTCCAGAGAATAGATGAACTTTAAAGAACTGAAATGAGGGAGAGGATAATTCTAAATCCATAGTAATTGTCTCTTTTTTTAAAAGCACTAAATCAATATTTTGGAGTAAATCAGGAACTCTCAATAAAGTAGCCACGTGCTTATTTAAATTATTTTCTCCAAATTTTTTTTTTGCACTACTATTAAAAAATTTGATATTTTTAAATTTATCTACAATTAAAATTAGATCATCGATTTGATTTATAATCTTTACTTGCTCATTAGTTTTTTCAATATTTTCATTGGTGATGTCTTCTATTCCCTCTTCATTATTACTTGGTTTGTTCTCTCTCTTAATATCGGATCTTGCCTCCATACCTTCTACAATTGATTTTCTGGATACTGCAATTACTACGATCACAATTATTCCAGCAAGAGAGTAAAATAAGAATTCCATGATTTGATTATACTTTAAAGATATAGACTAAAGAAATATTTTTTAGCGGTTTGATACCGCACTATTTAAAAAGATTTTTGCGCAATTTTCCCAGGTATATTTTTTTGCATGCTCAATGCAAGCGCTTCTATCTGACTTAAGAGCTTCAAGTGCTGCTTTTTTAAGATCGTTGTTTAACGAGCCAATGTTTGTACCGTTAAAAATATCTTTTGGTCCTGCTACTGGGTAAGCAGCTACTGGCAATCCACATTTTAAAGCTTCTATAATTACAATTCCAAAAGTATCTGTTTTGCTCGGGAAAACAAAAACATCAGAAGAAGCAAAGTAACTTGCAAGCTCACCATTTGTTCTCTCTCCTTTAAATATTGCTTCAGGGTATTCTTTTTTAAGTTTATCTAAATCAGGTCCTTTACCAACAACTAGTTTCGTGCCTTCTAACTCTAAATCCAGAAATGCTCTGATGTTCTTCTCAATAGATACCCTACCCACATAAAGATAAATTGGTCTTTTATACTCTAAATTAATCTTTTTAGGCTTTTGAAATGCCCCGTGGTTTGCCCCTCTGGTCCAAACAACCATCTTATCCTTATCAAAACCAATTTCTTGAAGTTCATCTTTCATTGATTGAGTTGTTACTAAAATTTTTTCCGCCTTTGAATGAAATCCTTTAAGGAACTTTTGAGCAAGCTTAATTGGCAAATAAGGATAGTATAGCTTCAAATATTTATCAAATTGAGTATGGTAAGACGTGGTAAACTTAAGCTTATTTTTTACACAATATCTTTTTGCAAATATTCCTATCGGGCCTTCTGTAGCTATGTGAATTATGTCAGCATCGGCTTTAGAAATTAATCTACCTACTCTAGGCCAAACATTAAGAGAAAGTTTTATTTCATTATATTTTGGCATTGGCACAGTAAAAAATTGATTAGGTTCAATATATTCAACCTGATGTCCAATTTTTTTTAATTCATCGCCAAGATTTTTTAAAGTTCTACAAACACCATTCACTTGCGGATACCAGGCATCAGTAACGATTAAAATTTTCATTTATTTACTACTTTTAGATATGGCTCGTAATCGACAACATCACCTCTGATTTTGTCCCAGTCAATAACTTCCATGCGACCATCGAAATGTTCTACCAAGAAAGTTGCACCTTCTACCCAATCACCACAATTTAAATATCTCACACCATCTAAGACTTGATCGGCAGAATGATGAATATGACCACAAATTATACCATCAACATTTTTTCTTTTAGCATAAGTTGCTAAAGTTTTTTCATAATCGCCTATATATTTTACAGCGTTCTTTACTTTGTGTTTTAAATATTTTGCTAAAGACCAATTACCCTTTTTAAATAATCTTCTAAAAAAATTGATAACAACATTAAACTCAAGTAAAAAACTATAAGCAATAGCTCCTACTTTTGATAACCATGGAGCATATTTCATCACTCCATCCCAGGCATCACCATGAACAACAATATACTTTTTATTATCTGCCGAGACATGTATAGCTCTGTTAATTACTTCGATATCTCCAAAGTGTAATGGTAAAAACTTTCTAAACACATCATCATGATTTCCAACAATATATTTTACTTTTGTTCCATGTCTAGCTTTTCTTAATGTTTTTTGAATCACATCATTATGTTCTTGAGGCCAGTAAAATTTTGTTTTTAAAGCCCAAACATCAATGATATCACCAACAAGATATAAATTCTCTGACCTTGAATGTTTGTAAAATTCTAATAATTTGTTTGCTGCACTTTTTCTATGCCCAAGGTGCAAGTCGGAAATAAAGATGCTTTTGTAATTTAAAATCTTTCCCTTAGATTTAGTTTGAATTGTTTCCATATTTTTTATAAAACGAATCTCTAGTAAAAGTAGAATCATAAATATGTTACAGAATTGTTAAAATATGAATAAAAAATTGAATTTTGCAGTGATATTTAACGCAAATGCAGCAGGTGGTAGAAAACTTAAATTAATTAACAAGGTCATTAATCTTTTAGAAAAAAATCATATTGTAGATCTTTTTAAAACCGAAAGCGAAGATCATGCAAGGAGTGTATTTAAAGAATTGTCTAATAAAAAATTTGATCGGTTAGTATTTGCTGGCGGTGACGGGAGCGTATGTTTTGGTATTAATGAAATGTTTAAAAGTGATAATCTAAAAGACAAATTAGTTGGATACATACCTGCTGGCACTGCAAATATTTTACAAATAGAAACTCAAATTAAGAAAAAGGCGGAGGAGATTTACAACGTCCTAGTATCAGATAATCATAAGAAAATTTCATTAGCAAAAATAAATGATAAGTACTTTTTCTTGATGGCTGGTGTAGGTTTTGACTCTCGAATTGTTGAGTCCATTAATACTAATATTAAAAAGTATCTTGGAAAAGTAATTTTCGCTTTAAAAGGTTTTCAGCATTTTTTATTTTTAAAAAATAATAAAATGGAGGTTAAGGTAGATAATGAAAAAATTATGGCTGATTGGATTTTATGTACTAATTCAAAATACTATGCTGGTCCCCATTCTATAACTAATGATACCAATATATTTGAAAACAGGATAGTGGCTTACATATTTAAAGACCTGACCAGAATAAAATTACTTTATTATGTTTGGTTAATTTTAACCAAAGGCGACTTAACTCCTGCAAAAAGTGTAATTAAAAAAGAATTGAACAGATTAAAAATAAATGGTGTAAACAATAAAGTTCTATCACAAGTTGATGGTGAAAATTGTGGTTACGTAAACAGTCTTGAAATCCAAAAAACAGACAGATTTATAAATTTATTAGTTCCGTAGGATTTTCTAAATCTTTTCAACTTTTAGTTTAAAAGATTTTTCTTAATTTCATTTGAAAAATTTTTTAGATTATTTTAGATTTTTCTTTTTGGAGGAATAATATGAAAAAAAAATTAAAAAAAAACGAAAAGAAAAAGAAAAAAATACTAAAATCAATCGATAAGCTTAAAAATAAGATAAGCACTAAACAAAAAAAACTATCAAAGATTGATCTAAAGATAGCTAGTATCGAGAAAAAAATCGCTGAAAAAAGAGCTAACAAAAATAAAGAACCTATCACAGCATCTTTAAATAATTAGTTTATAAAGTAATTAAATGCCCCTGATTCAAAAACATCAGGGGTTTACTTTAATTTACCAAAAAGGTTTAAAAGTATAACTCCTGAAACAATTAAAATTAATCCAACAGTACCATAAAGATTAGGAGTTTGATTGTATTTAAATATTCCAAATAATGTAACTGCAGTTATTGTTAATGCTCCGTAAGTGGCATAAGTAAATCCAACAGGTATTATAGTCATTGCTCTAGATAAACAAAAAATACAAACAATAATACTTGTGATACAAAAAATTGTTGGTGTGAGCTTGGTAAAACTCTCTGTAGTTTTGAGAAAACCGTTAGTGGCAATACCTGTTATAATTGCAAGAATTAAATAAATATAACCAGAGAATAAACTTATACTTTTCATATTATTTAATTTTTGAAAACTGCCCTCCCTCACGGTACATATAAAGATATGAGGCCATTTCTTTTTCTACATCAGATGGCGCTATGCCTAAATCTTTTAAAGTGAGGTGATTGTTTGACACAACATTATCTCCCTCAGATAAAATTTCGCACTGATCTCGTGTTAAGATTGGTGGGAAGGGAAGTAAATCAGTAATTGAGCTTTGAATTTTTGCTAAAGGCATTGGCATTTCAACAATAAATCTTTTTTTACCAATTATTCTCATAATTGAAGTTATCATTTCTTTCATAGAAAATATTTTTGGTCCACCAATTTCATATATCTTTTTGAAATTATTTTTTTCTTCTATTATTTTTATTATTGCACTTACAACATCTGAAACAAGGATAGGCTGTATTCTGTATGTCAAATTTGGAATAATAAAGATAGGTAAAAAACTTAAGCGAGCAAATAGTCGTGAGAAGTTAGATGTAGGACTTTCTATAACTGATGGCCTTAAAATAATTGTTCTTTCAAAATTATTTAAAGCATTTTGCTCACCTTTAAATTTTGATCTTTGATATGCACTTTTAGAGTCAGGTGAGCTTCCAAGAGCAGAAACTGTAATAAATTTCTCAACATTAGCTTTAGAACATAACTTAGAGATAGCTTGAGGAATACCAGCATGAATTTGATCAAATTTTTGCTTTCTCGTTTCGTATAAGATGCCAATAAGATTGATAACTATATCTGAATTTTTGATTGCTTCTTCAATTTTATCAAAATTTTTAGCGTCCCACTCAAGTAATTCTAAAGCTCCAGGTGTTGCTTGAGTCTTTAAAAAAGCGTTTTGATAAGGATTTCGAGTAGTAGCAATAATTCTAAAATTTTTTTTGATCAAAGAATTGACTAAATTCCTACCTATAGTACCAGATGCACCAAGCAGTGTTATAATTTTATTTTTCATGCTATTAGAAAGTTATATATGAAAATTATTAAGTTAAAAGAGGACATTACTAAAGAAATAGCTGGTTCATTTAAAAATAGTATTGCAATAGATACTGAGGCAACAGGACTTCAAATTCCGGAGAGAGATAAATTAAGCTTAATTCAAATTTGTGACGAAGAAGGAAATGTATTCATTATTCAGCCCAATAAAAATAATTATAAAGCACCAAATTTAGTTTCAGTTTTAGAAAATGAGAAGATATTAAAAATTGGACATTTTTTAAGATTTGACAAAAATGCACTTGAGTTTTTTTTAAAATGCAAAATTAAGAATATATTTGATACAAAAATTGCATCTAAAATTGTTAGAACTTACACAGATAGTCATGGATTGAAAAACTTAGTATTAGAATTTTGTAATAAGTCTTTGGATAAAAGACAGGGAAGCAGTGACTGGAATAAAGACATTAATGAATTATCAGATAAACAGCTAGAGTATGCTGCTAATGATGTGATTTTTTTACATAAAATAAAAAATGAATTAGAAAGAATGCTTATTCGCGAAAAAAGAATAGACATTTTCAAAAGATGCATATCTTTTTTAGATACAAGGGTTGAGCTAGATCAAAACGGATTTAAGTTTGATATTTTTGAACATTAATGAATAAAAAACATTATATTGAATTAGCAAAAAAAGCAGCCGCCATTCAAATTGGTGAATTAAAAAAAATAAAAAAAGTATTTAATAAAAATTTCATTAATGCCATTGAATTAATTCAAAATTGTAAAGGGAAAGTGATTTTTTCTGGAGTAGGGAAAAATTCTTTTATTTGTAAAAAAGCATCGGCAACTTTTTCGAGTGTAGGTATTCCAAGTTTTTTTGTTGATCCTACTGGTGTTTCACACGGTGATGCTGGACAAATTGAAAAAAAAGATATTTTAATTATTATTTCAAATTCAGGTAATACTGCTGAGTTAGTAAACCTTCTAAAATATGCTAATCGTTTTAGAATAAAAATAATTGGAATAGCCTCAAACTCAAAAAGTACATTGATTAAAGCTAGTGATATTAAAATTATCTATCCAAAATTAAAAGAATCTGATCCTAACAACATTGTGCCAACAACTTCAACCTCTTTTGTAATGATGCTTTGTGATTGTTTTGCGACAACTATTATGGAAAAAAGAAAATTCACAAAAGAAAATTTCTTTCTTTATCATAAAGGAGGAAATCTTGGTTCATCACTTAGATTAGCTAAAGACATAATGGTTACTGGAAAAAAAATACCTTTAATCGATTATAAAAAAAATTTTAATCAAGCTTTAAAAATAATGAACGAAAAAAAACTAGGAGTAATCGTAATAACTAAAAATAAGTTTATTAAAGGTTTAATTACTGATGGCGATTTGAGGAGAGTTTTAAATAGTAATTCAAATGAAAAAAGTCTTGAAAAATTAACAAGAAATTATCCATTAGTTATAAATGAAAATATGCCGGCCTCAAAAGCTTTAGCAATTTGCAATGAAAAAAAAATTACATCTTTATTGGTGGTATCTGATAAAGATTTGAATAAAAAAAATAAGAAATTAAAAGGTATTATACATATCCACTTCCTTTTGGGCTCTGGATTAAAATAGCAAATGATTAAAAGAAAAGATAAGATTAGACTAATACAGTTCTTATTATTATTTATTGGAACTTTAATAGTTTTTTTTACTTATTTTAATAAAGAAAAACCTCAGGAAAAAATCATTTCATCAATCGATAAAGAAAATATAAAAAAAACCGAAAATGAGTCATCAGATCAATTAGATTACTTCTATAATATAAAATATTCTGGTCTTGATTTGCAAGGAAACAGATATGTTCTTAAATCAAAGGAAGCACAAGTTAATAAAAATTTACAAGAGATAGTTAATATGAATTTTGTAAATGCTGTTTTTTATTTTAAAGATAACACGACTTTAGTCATTCATTCAGATAAAGGTGTATACAATAATAAAAGTTTAGATATGATTTTTGAAAAAAATGTAAAAGCAAATTACGAAGGTAGTGAACTTTATGGGGAAAAAATAGTTTATTTAAATTCAAAAAAATTACTCGAAGTCTTAGATAATGTAAAATTGATTGATGTAAAAGGTACTATGGTGGCAGATAAGCTTTTATTTGATTTAGAAACAAAAACATTGGATATTTCCTCATACAATAATAAAGTAAACACTAATATAAATTTAAAATGAAAAAAGGCTTTAGAATACTCAAATTTAAAAAAGACAAAGAAATTTTTTCTGTTAGAGATGTAACAAAATCTTTTGATGGCAGGCCTATCTTGAAAAAAATTTCTTTTAAAGTTTTCCCAGGTGAATGCGTTGGTATCCTTGGTCCAAACGGTTGTGGGAAAACAACTCTTTTTTCAATGTGCATTGGGGAGCAATCGGTTGATAATGGAAAAATTTTTTTAAATAATAAATCTATTGAAAGAGTCCCTATTCATTTAAGAGCTAATGAAGGTTTAGGTTATTTGCCTCAACATAGAAGTGTATTTAATCTAACGGTGTTTAATAACCTGTTGGGTATCGCTCAGTTATTTATTAAAGGAACCGAAAACCAAATAGCGACGGTTGAAAAACTTTTGGACGCTTTTAATTTGCAACATCTTAGAAGTCTAAACGCTTCGGTTTTGTCGGGAGGAGAAACAAGACGAGTAATGTTGGCTAGATTAATGATTAACAAGCCTAAAATCATATTATTGGATGAACCATACGCTGCTCTAGACCCACAAATTATTCAAGATATACAAAAATACATTTTTAAAATTCAGTCAGCCGGTGTAAGTATAGTTATTACTGATCACAATATTAGAAATTTATTTGAAACAACAGACAGAAATATCGTTATTTCAGATGGATCGGTTATAGCTGAAGGAACTTCTCGAGAGCTTTTAAATAATTCAAAAGCTGTTTCACAATATTTTGGCAAAGATTTTACTTTTAAATAATGAATTTAAAAAGTTTCTCAGTTTATGTAAAACATAGGCTACCCGCATTCAATAAAGTTATAGAGGTCGACTCTGATAAATCACTCTCAATTAGAAGTTTTTTGATCGGCTCATTATGCCAAGGAGTATCCTCAGTTAAAAATGCACTAGAGTCAGGCGATGTTAAGCACACAATTTCAGTTTTAAAAAAACTAGGTGTAAAAATAATTCGTATAAAAAAAGGTTATTATAAAATATTCGGTAACGGCATTGGATCATTTAATATTAAAAAAAACTCATTATTAGATTTTGGAAACTCTGGAACAGCAAGTCGTTTAATATTGGGAGCTCTTAGCACCAGTCCAGACATAGAGGTGAAGATTAAAGGTGATAAATCTTTGAATAAAAGAAACATGGGAGAGCTTATAAATATTTTATCAAAATTCGGAGCAACATTTTTACCAAAAGGAAAGGTTAAATTCCCTTTGAAAATGATTTCATCAAATATGCCGGTTGGTATTAATTATAGTGCTGGTGTGAGCGCTCAATTAAAATCTGCCGTAATATTTGCAGGTTTAAATAGTCTTGGTAATACAATAATTAACGAAAAAAAAGAATCTCGTGATCATACTGAAAATATATTAAAAAATAATAAACAAACTATTAAAATTAATAAAAAAAAACAAAAAACAATTACTGTTTACGGAAAAAAATCTTTAAACCCCATCAATATGAATATAAGTGGAGATCCAAGTAGTGCTGCTTTTTTTGTCACATTAACTTTATTAAATAAAAACTCAAAAATAAAAATTAAAAACGTAGGAATTAATCCAACTAGGACTGGATTTTATGAAATTTTAAAAAAACAAAAGGCAAAATTAAAATTTATGAATATTAAAAAAGAGAATAATGAAATTCGAGGAGATATTTTAGCCAAAAGTTGTAAATTAAAACCCATAACAACCCCATCGGACTTTTATTCCAAAACTACTGATGAATATTTACTACTATTCGTTTTAGCTGCTTTAACGAAAGGTGTCTCAACTTTTAACAATATTTCTCAACTTCAAAATAAAGAAAGTTCACGAGCTTTTGAGATGAAAAAAATTTTAAATCAAATAGGGATTAAATGTAAATTAACCAATAGTGTAATGAAAATTTATGGAAAAGGCTTTATCGATGCCAGTGATAAAAAAATTAATATTAGTTCTCTTCATGATCATAGGGTGGCTATGTGCGGGTTTATATTGGCATCTTTAACTAATGCCAAGACTACAATAAAAGGTTTTGAAACAGTGTTTAGCTCTTTTCCTTCTTTTTTGAAAATTATTAAATATTTAGGTGGAAGATATGCGATCAAATAGTTTTTCATTAAAAATTACTTGTGATGGAGGGGCTGCCACAGGTAAATCTACTGGTGCAAAACTTATTGCAAAAAAATATAAACTTGCATTTCTATCGAGCGGTTTGCTATACAGATATGCGAGTTATCTAATTTTAAAACACAAACCTAAAAATAATATTTTTTTTTTAAAGAAAAAATTCAAAAGTTTAAACTACAAAGAGTTAAATAGGTACAACTTACACACACCAAAAATATCCGAACACAGTGCTGAAATCGCAAAATTATTAAAAGTAAGAAATATATTAAAGAAATATCAAAAAGAATTTATAAAAAAAAATAAAGGGTGTGTGCTTGAGGGCAGAGATGCATCAACAAAAATTTTACCTAGTTCTGATGTAAAGTTTTTTTTTATATGTAATTTGAATACCGCTGCAAAAAGAAGGTACAATGAACTTAGAAAAAAAACACATAATTTAAGCTTTAATGAGGTAAAACGTGCATTATATAAAAGAAATCTCAGTGATAAGACTCGTAGTATTTCACCTTTACAAAAACATACATCTGCTATAGTTATAAACTCCGCAAAATATGACAAACTAAGCATGGTCGCTAAAATGTCTAAATATGTGGAAAAATTTTTAATAAAAAAATATGGCATCAGAACAAGAAATTAAAACAAATTCATCTCTCAAAGAGTTTCAAAATCTACTAGATCAAGACTTCAAAAATAGGGAACTTAAAGAAAATCAAATTATCAAAGGAATTGTTTCAGAGATTACAAAAAACTTTATTGTTGTTGATTGTAAGGCAAAAATGGAGGCCATGATACCTATAGAAGAATTCAAAAATGATGATGAACTTTCTAATTTAAAAATTGGCTCTCAAATAGAGGTATATCTTGAAAAAATTGAGAGCTTTAAAGGTGAGATTATTGTTTCTAGAGATAAAGCAAGAAAAATGAAAGCTTGGAAAAAACTTGAAAAAGTTTTTGAGTCCCAAGAAGAAATGACTGGATACATTACCGGAAAAGTGAAAGGAGGATTCATTACAACTGTAGACGGGCTACCGTGCTTTATGCCTTCTTCACAGATCGATGTAAGACCTCTTAAAAAAATTGATCATCTTCTTAACATCCCAGTAAAAGTTATAGCTACAAGAATAGATAAAAACAGAGGGAATGTATGTGTTTCAAGAAGAGCAGTTTTAGAAAAAAGCAAAAATGCTGAAATAGCTGAAGCAATAAAAAGTATAAAGGAGGGCGATATCATCGAAAACGCAATAGTGAAAGCTACTACTGACTGGGGAATTTTTTTAGACATAAATGGAATTGATGCTTTGCTACATGTATCCGATTTAAGTCATGGTAGAGTTAAAAAACCTTCTGATCTTGTGAATATAAATCAAAAACTCAAAGTGAAAATTACTAAGATTGATAAAGTTACAAATAGAGTTTCAGCATCAATTAAAGCTTTAACAGAAAATCCTTATGACAATATTCAAGAAAAATATAAAGTTGGTGAAGTTTACGAAGGTGAAGTGATTAAGTTAATGGATTATGGTTGTTTTGTAAAAATTGAAGAGGGAATAGAAGGTTTAATTCATAACTCTGAGCTTGATTGGACAAATAAAAATATTAAACCTTCAAAAATTGTATCTGTAGGAAAAAAAATAAAGTTTAAGATTGTTAACATTGATAAAGAAACGAAAAGAGTTTCGCTATCTTATAAAGCTACTTTAAATAACCCGTGGGAAGAAATTAAAAACCAATTGGATAAAGAAGTAAAAATAAAAATTAATAATATTACAGACAAGGCAATATTTGGACAGATCGAAGGTAAAAATTTATCAGGTATGCTACATTATAAAGAAATTTCATATCAAGAAAATGTCGAAGATTTAAAAAAATTTAAAAAAAATGATGTAATAAGTGTAAAAATTTTACAAATAAAAGATGAAAAAATAAAATTTTCAAAAAGGGCTTTGGAGAAAGATCCGTTAGACTGGTTTAAAGATAATAAAAAGAAAGTTGGAGATGTAATAACAACAAGAATCCACGAAGTATTGAAAACTGGTGTTAAAGTTGCTGTAGACGAGGATAAAAAACTGATAGTTAACATACGAAAAGCAGATCTTGCTATAGATAGTGCTGATGCAAGGCCAGAGGTGTTTTCAAAAGATAATAAACTTGATGCGAAAATAACTGAAATTGATCTCGAAAATAGACGAATAAAACTAAGTGTTAAAGCTGCTCAATTAGATGAGCAAAAAACATTAATCGCAAAGTTTGGTGAGGGTGCGACTAAATCTGGAGCTACCCTAAAGGGTATTTTTGAAAAAGCTATTGGTAAAAAAAAGAAAAAAGAAAAGTAATTGTCTAGAGCTAAACTAATTAAACAGCTTAAAAAAAAGAACCCAATATTAGATCAATCTCAAATAAATTCTATAATCGAAATTTTTTGTAGTAGCATAAAAAATGCCTTAAAAGATAA
>CACCID010000008.1 GCA_902545945.1 uncultured Pelagibacteraceae bacterium
GTTAAATTGTAAAATAATCTTTGAACCTGGAAGATCTATTATTGGTAATACTGGTCTTCTAATAAGTAAAATACAATTTATTAAAAAAGGTGCTAATAAAAACTTTATTATACTAGATGCTGGTATGAATGATTTTATGCGCCCTGCTTTGTATGAAGCTTTTCATAAAATTATTCCTATTTCTAAAAAATCATCGAGAATGAAAGGTAAAATAGAATTTGTTGGACCAATATGTGAAACCACTTGCAAATTCGGAGTTTATAAAAATTATCCTAAAATAAATGAAAATGAATTTGTGGCTATAACTAATGTTGGAGCTTATGGTTCTTCTTTATCCTCAAATTATAATACAAGGCCGCTAGTTGCTGAAATTCTAATCAATAAAAATAAACTTAGATATATAAGAAAAAAACAAAATTTACTTAAATTGATTAATTCTTAATGCAATTTATTAGATCATTAATTTTTAATATTTTTTTATACGTTGGCCTAATAACAATTTTTATTTTAGCTATACCAACGTTGGTTTTACCAAGTAAATGCACAATATTTTTTGGTAGATTGTCTGCAAAATATATAGTGCTTATTTTAAGAATAATCTTAAATACAAAAGTAATCTTTCATGGAACAGAAAATCTTAAGAAAGTAGATAGTTTTTTTGTTGCTTCAGCTCATCAATCAATGTTTGAAACTTTTGCTCTTCAAATACCCTTGGATGGTCCGATTTTTATTTTAAAAAAAGAGCTACTTAATATTCCATTATTTGGATGGTATTTGAGAAAAATAGGTTCAATAGCAATTGTCAGAGAGACAACAACAAAAGAAAATTTGAACTTTTTTGATAAAGTGAAAGAAGAAGTTGAAAAAAGTAAAAGACCTCTACTAATATTCCCCCAAGGGACAAGAGTAAAACTAGAAGATCAACCACCCTTTAAAAAGGGGGTTGGCAGAATTTATAAAACTTTAAATTTACCTTGTGTTCCTGTAGCTCATAACACTGGTAAAGTTTGGCCAAAAAATAGTTTTATGAAATATCCGGGTAATATTCATATTTCATTTTTAGAGCCAATCTTATCGGGTAAAGACAATGAAGAATTTGTTAAAGATATAGAAAATAAAATTTACACTGAAATAAGAAAGCACTCTTAATTATTTTCTTCCAAAACCTGGTTTATCAGTGTCCTGGCCGGCTTCTATAATTTCTTTTCTTACTTTTTTAGTTGATGAAAAAATCTCTAAAAGTTTTTTACTATCCTTGCTTTTTATAGCATCTTTAATTTCATTTAGATTCTTTGAGTAATTGTCCAGAACTTTTAAAATGTTTTCACTATTATCAATAAATATATCTTTCCACATTAAAGGATCTGATGCTGCTATTCTTGTAAAATCTCTTAATCCACCTGCACTATATTGAATAACATCATCCTTAAATTTGTCTTCTTTATTAATTGCTGTTTTTACAATACTGTAAGCTACGGCGTGTGGTAAATGGCTGGTTAATGATAAGACATAATCATGATCTTCAAATGTCATACGTTTAGTCTTGCTTCCAAGCTTTGACCAAAAATTTTCTAAAGATTTTATTTTATCCTCGGCTACTTTTTTATCAGCAGATATTATGCACCATCTATTTTTAAATAAACTTGCAAAACCTGCCTCTGGACCACTGTATTCTGTTCCAGCTATAGGATGTGAAGCAATCCAATTTATATTTTTAAGATTTAAATTTCTTATAATTTTATTTACTTCTTTTTTTGCAGAACCTGTATCGGTTAAAATTACATTTTCTTTCAAACTAGTATGAATAGATAAAAGTATTTCTTTATAGCTACTTAAAGGAGAAGCAATCACTACTAAATCGGAGTCCTTAACAACATCTGAAATATTGCTACAAATTTCAACTGAAAAATTCTTTTTCAAATAATCAATAACTTTCGATGATTTATCGTAAGCACTTATCTTAGTTGCTAATTTTTTTTCTTCTACTGCTCTCAAAATAGAAGAGCCAATTAAACCACATCCAATAATACTTATTTTATTAAGCATTTAATATTCTTTTCATTTTGGAAATTAATTTTCTATTTTCTTCACTTTTCCCAATCGTAATTCTTAATGAATTCTTAATACCATAAACATCCATTTTACGAACTAAAATTCCTACTTTCGCTAATAATTTAAAAACTCTTGATGAATTTATTTTTACTTTATCAAAATTTACCAATAAGAAATTGCTATAGCTTCTATTAGTTTCAATTTTCATTTTTTTAAATTCATTAAACATTTTTTTATTCCAGTTATTAACGTGTTTAATTTCTTTATTTAACCAAACACTATCTTTTACTGCGGCGGATGCAGCAAACAAAGCTGCTTTGTTTACATTAAAAGGTGGCTTAATTTTATTTAACGTATCAATAATTTCTTTTGATCCATATCCCCACCCCACTCTCAATCCTGCTAGGCCATAAATTTTTGAAAATGTTCTTGTAATTGCAACATTTTTAGAATTAGAAAATAATTTTAAAGCTGAAGAATAATTTTTTTGTTTTACATATTCAAAATAAGCATCATCAACTACTAACAAAATATTGCTTCGTAGTTTTTTTCGTAAAAACAACAAATCTTTTTTTGTAACATAGGTCCCGGTTGGATTATTTGGATTAGCCAAAAATACAACTTTTGTCTTGGTAGTTACTTTTTTTAAAATATCTTTTACTGAAACCGTAAAATTATTTTCATTTGAATAAATAACTTTTGCTCCATTCATTTTGCTATAAATTCTATAAATAATAAAACTATACTTAGGCACAATTACCTCGTCACCTTTTTTTAGGTATGCTTTACAGATTAATTCAAAAATTTGATCTGAACCTGATCCCAAAACAATTCTATTTTTATCTAGTTTAAATTTTTTTGATAAAGTTTCTCTTAAGAAAGTACCATTGGTGTCGGGATATCGTGCAAAACTTTTTGATACTTTTATATATTCTTTTTTTGCTTTTGGACTAGGCCCAAGCGCAGACTCATTAGCTGATAATTTTATCTTAGCTACTCTATTTTTAAATACGCTCATTCCTACTACGTATTTTTCAGTTATTATGTTATTTGGCTTAGGTAATCTCATTAATTAATGTAATATCCAAATTGTTCGAGTTTTTCTAGAAGTCTTTATCTTATATAAAATTGACAAGTTTGTGATGATTTAGTAAATAGATATCGCGCTGATTTAACCATATTGCAAGCGCATAACAAATTTAGCTAAAAAGGGAGATGCCCAGTTTAGCTGGGCTTTTTTTTTGGATGAATAGAAAAATTGAGAATATAAATAAGATTACTATAACTAAACCACTCAAACTTGATTGTGGAAAAACCGTTAAGAATTTTCCCCTAGCCTATGAAACCTATGGAAAACTTAATGAAAATAAAGATAACGCTATTTTAGTATTCCACGCTTTAACGGGCGATCAATTTGTAACTGGTACGAACCCTGTAACAAATAAAGATGGCTGGTGGGTCACTGCTGTTGGTCCTGGCAAGGCTATTGATACAGATAAATATTTTGTGATTTGCGCAAATGTAATTGGTGGATGTATGGGATCTCTTGGACCAAAAGATACAAATCCTGAAAACAACCAGCCTTACGGTTTAGATTTTCCAGTTATTACCATTAAAGATATGGTGAAAGCACAAGAGTCTTTACTGGAACACCTTGGTATAAAAAAACTTTTATGTGCTACTGGCGGATCAATGGGTGGAATGCAGTTATTACAATTTTGCGCAACATTTCCTGATAAAGCTTTTTCAGCAATTCCGATAGCTTGTAGTTCAAGTCATAGTGCACAAAATATTGCACTTAACGAACTAGCACGCCAAGCTATAATGGCTGACCCTGTATGGGATAATGGAAAATATGTATCAAAAAATGTGCAACCTAAAAATGGCTTAGCAGTTGCACGAATGGTTGGTCATATAAGTTATTTATCTGAAAAAGGTATGCAGGAAAAATTTGGAAGAAAATTACAAGAAAAAGCAGATTATGAATTTAGTTTTAACGCAGATTTTCAAGTGGAAAGTTATTTAAGACATCAAGGTTATGCTTTTGTAGAAAGATTTGATGCAAATTCAATTCTTTATATAACTAGAGCAATGGATTATTTTGATCTTTCTAAGCAGTTTAAAGGTGGTTTAGTTGAAGCTTTTAAAAATCAAAACACGAAATTTCTAGTAATATCATTTTCTTCTGACTGGCTTTATACAACAAAAGAAAATAAGGACATAGTTATTGCATTAAATGCATCTGGTGCTGATGTTTCTTATTCAGAAATAGTAACAGATAAAGGCCATGACTCCTTCTTACTAAATGAACCAGAATTTTTAAAAACTCTAAAAGGTTTTATAGACTCAATGTACGAAAAATTTAAAAATGAAAAAAGAATTTAGAGTAATTGCTGATTTATTACCAAACAACTCAAGAGTTTTAGATGTTGGTTGTGGAGATGGATCTCTAATGAATTTCCTTAAAGAGGAAAAAAATATAGAAGTTCGCGGATTAGAACTTGATCAAGAGAATGTACAAAAATGTATAAACAAAGGTTTGCCGGTTATACAAGGAAACGCTGAAACCGAACTTCATCAATTTCCTAATCAATCTTTTGACTATGTTGTACTTAGCCAAACTTTACAAGCTTTTTATGAGCCAGAAAAAGTTTTAAAAAATCTTTTGAGAATAGGTAGAGCAGTAATTGTTTCCATTCCAAATTTTGGGTACTGGAAAGTAAGAGTAAAACTTTTATTTTTTGGTGAAATGCCGGTTACAAAGACATTGCCTAATACATGGTATAACACTCCTAACTTACATATGTGCACTATTAAAGATCTATTCAAGTTTTGTGATGAAAAAAATATAAATATCAAAAAAGTAGTTGGGGTTAATGAAGATGAAACTTCGTTAATAAAAAAAAGCAATTTAGAAATAAAAAATCTCTTTTCAAAATTAGGTATTTTTTTAATAGGATAAATGATAGTAGAAATTATTCCATGCTTAAGTGACAATTACAGTTATTTAATTCATGAAAAAGAAACAGGCACAATTTCAATAGTAGATCCGTCTGAATTTAACGCCTGTGATAAAATAATTAGTAAATATAAAAAGTTAGATTTTATTTTGAACACTCATCATCATGCTGATCATGTTGGCGCTAACCTTGAACTTAAAAAAAAATATAACTCAAAAATTTTAGGCTCAAACCTAGACAAAAATCGTATTCCAGGGATAGATATAATGTTGAAAGAAAATCAAAAGCACAAAATTGGAAATTTAGAATTTGAAGTAATTTTTATTCCAGGTCATACCAAGGGTCACATTGCTTTTTTCTTTAAAAAGGAAAAAATTGCTTTTACTGGAGATACATTATTTTCTTTAGGATGTGGTAGAGTGTTTGAAGGAACTCATGAAGAAATGTTTATTTCTTTGAACAAAATAAAAAGTCTTCCTCCTGATACAAACATCTATTGCGGACATGAATACACAAATTCAAATTTAAGTTTCTGTTTAGAGTATGATCCAAAAAATACTCATTTAAAGAATAAAAAAATTGATATCGAAAAAAAACTAAGCTCTAACCAACCAACTATTCCATCAACTATAGCTGACGAAATTAAAACAAATATTTTTCTAAGGTGTGATGACCCTGAAATTAAGCATAGCCTAGGCTTAAAAGATTCATCTGACGTTGAAGTTTTTTCAAAATTACGAGATTTAAAGGACTCTTTTTAGCTTCAATAATCTTGACTTGCTAGCACTGAGAGCTATATTGCGTGGAAATTAAAAAAAGAGATTTTATGTCATTTGCTATAATTGAAACAGGTGGAAAACAATATAAAGTTACCGCGAGTAAAATATTAGAAATCGAAAAACTTAACGCCAAAGTTGGTGAAACAATTAAATTTGACAATGTTTTACTTATAAACGACGATAAAAAAACTGAGGTTGGAAGTCCTAAAGTTGATGGAGCTACGGTAGAAGCTAAACTTTTAGACAATGTAAAAGATAGAACTGTATTAGTTTTCCATAAAAGAAGAAGAAAACATTCAAGAAAAAAAAATGGTCATAGACAACGTCATTCTAAAATACAAATAACAAAAATTTTAGCAAAAGGTGGAAAAGTTATAGATGAAGCTAAAATTGCAAAAAAAAAGTCACCTATTAAAGAAGAGAAAAAAGTTATAAAGAAGGAAACAAAAAAATAGGAAATTAAATGGCAACAAAAAAAGCAGGTGGATCATCCAAAAACGGCCGAGATAGTAAAGGTAGACGACTCGGAGTAAAAAAGTATGGTGATCAATTAGTGGTACCTGGAAATATCATAGTAAGACAAAGAGGAACTAAAATTCATCCAGGTGATAATGTTGGTATGGGTAAAGACCACTCAATTTTTTCTTTGATCAAAGGAAAAGTAAAATTTAAAAAATCTAAATTTAACAGAACTTTTGTTTCTGTAATCCCCAATTAAATCTATATAAATAACCTAAGTTATTTATATTATAATAAAAATGAAATTTTTAGATCAAGCAAAGATTTATATTAAAGCTGGAAATGGCGGTTCAGGTTCTGCAAGCTTTAGGAGAGAAAAGTTTGTGGAATATGGCGGACCAGATGGCGGTGATGGTGGAGACGGAGGATCTATAATTGTTCAATCGGACAGAAACCTCAATACATTAATTGATTTCAGGTATGCTCAACATTTTAAAGCTCAACATGGAAAACCTGGAAGTAAAAGAAATAAAACTGGAGCTAATGGGGAAGATTTGATTTTAAAAGTTCCATTAGGAACCCAGCTATTTGAGGAAGATAATAATACGTTAATTTATGACTTTACCAAAAATAAAGAAAAATACCTTGTAGCTTCGGGCGGTAAAGGTGGACTCGGTAACGTAAGATTTAAAAGTTCGACAAATAGAGCGCCAAGAAAAAAAACTAATGGAAAATTAGGTGAGGAATTTTGGGTATGGCTTCAGTTAAAAGTAATTGCAGATATTGGAATTATTGGTAAACCAAATGCTGGTAAATCTAGTTTGCTTGCAGCGCTAACAAGAGCTAAGCCAAAAATAGCAAACTATCCTTTTACGACAATAAATCCAAATTTAGGAGTTTCTTACTACGCAGGAAAAGAGATTACTTTAGCTGATATTCCTGGTTTAGTGGAAGGTGCACATAAAGGTGTTGGTCTTGGAGATAAATTCTTAAGACATATAGAAAGGTGTAAAATTTTACTTCACTTAATAGATCTATCTGAAGACGATTTATTAAATTCTTATAAAAAAATTAAATCAGAATTATCTAATTATGATAAAGATTTAATAAAAAAGAAAGAAATCATTTTTTTTAATAAATCTGATCTATTAGATGATAATGAGATAAATGTAAAATTAAAAGAATTTAAAAAAAAAATTAAAATTAAATATGAAATTTTATCCGTTCACTCTAACAAAGACATTCAAAAAATAAAAAAATTATTGATTAAATATGCTAATTAAAAATGCAAATAAAATAGTTTTAAAACTTGGTTCTGCGACTGTAATTGACAGTAAAGGTATTTTCAAAAAAAAATGGGTAACTTCTCTTATAAAAGATATAAAAAAATACGGAAAAGGAAAAAACTTTGTAATTGTCTCATCAGGCGCAATCGCTCTTGGTCAAAAACATCTAAAGATTAAAAAAAGAAAAATTAAATTAGAAATGAGCCAAGCTATTGCAGCAGTTGGCCAAATTCATTTAGCAGGAGAATTTCAAAAACTATTTGACAAATATAAGATTAAAACTGGTCAAATTTTAATTAGCCCAGATGACACTGAGCAAAGAAGAAGAGCTATTAATGTGAGAAGAACATTTGATAATTTGTTTAAACTTAAAGCTGTCCCTGTAGTTAATGAAAATGACTCAACAGCAACTAGTGAAATTAAATATGGAGATAATGATAGACTGGCTGCAAGAGTAGCTCAAATTGTTGGTGCAGATATGCTAATTTTATTTTCAGATGTTGACGGACTATACGATAAGTCGAAAAGTAAAAAAATTGTAAGAGAAGTGACTTCAATTAATGAAAAAATAATGTCTATGATATATGACAAGAAAAGTAAATTTGGTTCAGGAGGTATTGCTACGAAGTTAGATGCTGCTAAGATTTGTATGAATTCAGGTAGTCATATGTTTATTGCTAATGGTAAAGTAAATAATCCGATTTCAAATATGATTAAAAATAAAAGGTATACTCATTTTTTACCAAAAATTTCTACCTTGGACGCTAGAAAAAAATGGATCATCGGTTCTCTGAATTACAATGGAACTATTTATATTGATAATGGAGCAGCTAAAGCTTTATCAAATGGTAAGAGCTTACTCGCAGCTGGTATAACTAAAATTAATGGAAATTTTAAAAAAGGAGAAAATGTAATAATCTTAGATCAAAAAAATAATCAATTAGCTCGGGGACTATCATCATTTAGCTCTGGGGAAATAGATAAAATTAAAGGAAAACAAAGTAAAGAGATAGAAACAATTCTTGGCTATCTTAGTAAAACTGAGGTCATTCATAAAGATGATATGGTATTATTATAAATGAATTATTTAGAAACAGTAGGAAAAAATGCAAAAAAAGCCTTTGAGGATTTAAAAAAAGTTAAACATAAAAAAATAAAAAAGGTTTTAGAAAGTTACAATCAATCTCTTCTAAAAAACACAAATAAGATAATCAGAGAAAATTTAAAAGATCTAAAAAATGTTAAAAGAAAACATTTAGTTGACAGACTTGTTTTAAATAAAAAGAGAATAGAAAATATTAGGAATTCAATAAATGAAATAGCAAAGTTTAAAGATCCAATTGGAAGAGTTTTAGAAACATGGCGCAGACCAAATAATTTAACTATTAAAAAAGTCACAACTCCGATTGGGGTCATAGGCGTAATATATGAAAGCAGACCTAATGTAACTTCCGATGTAGCAGCATTATGTTTAAAATCTGGAAACTGTTCTATTTTAAGAGGGGGATCAGAAGCTTTTAATTCGAATAGATTATTAGCTAATTTATTTAGAGATAATTTAAGAAAAAATAATATCAATCAAAACTGTGTTCAATTTATTGAAAATAAAAATAGAAGAATAGTGGATCAACTTTTATCAAAAATGAGAGCATATATTGATGTAATTGTGCCAAGAGGAGGGAAAGGACTAGTAGCAAAAGTGCAAAAATTTTCTAATGTGCATGTAATTGGTCATCTTGAAGGATTATGCCACATTTATGTTGATAAAACTGCAAACATTAAAATGGCAAAAGATTTAATTGTTAATGCAAAAATGAGAAGGACAAGTATTTGTGGTGCAGTTGAAACTCTACTAATCGAAGAAAAAGCTTTAAGCTCACATGCCAAAGAGATAATAAATGCTCTTTTAGAATCTGGTTGCGAAGTTAGAGCTGATAAAAAAGTTAATAAAATTTTTAAAGGAAAATTGAAAAAAACTACTGAGAGAGATTGGAAGACAGAATACCTCGAGGCAATTATTTCAATTAAATCAGTTAAAAATGTAAAGGGTGCTGTCGAACATATTTTAAAATATGGCACAATGCATACCGATAGTATTATTACTAATAATAAAAAAAACTCCCAGATTTTTTTAAATGGAGTAAACAGCTCAATAGCTATGCATAATGTTTCAACTCAATTTGCTGATGGTGGTGAATTTGGTTTCGGTGGTGAAATTGGTATCTCTACTAACAAACTTCCCCCTAGAGGTCCTGTAGGAATTAATCAATTAACTTCATATAAATATCTTGTATCTGGAAAAGGAATTATTAGACCATAATTGATGGGGAATATCCAAAAAAAATATATCGGAATATTAGGTGGTAGTTTTGATCCTGCTCATAAAGGACATTTAGGTATATCAAAAATTGCTATGAAAAAATTAAAATTAAAAAAGATTTATTGGGTTATAACCAAAAAAAATCCCTTCAAGAAGCAAACTTTGTATTCTTTAAATGAACGTATTAAGTTTGCAAAAAAAATATCTAGAGCACAAAAAAAAATTCAAACAATACATCTAGAAAATGTCATTAAATCCCCCAGAACTATCGATTTGATAAATTATTTTATAAAAAAAAAGAATTTAATAAACATATATTTTATAATTGGTTCTGACAATTTAATCAGATTTCATAGGTGGAAAAACTGGAAAAAAATAGTAAAATTGGTGAAATTAGTAGTTTTTTCTAGAAGGGGATATGATAGAAAGGGAATGAAATCAATTGTGTTGAAAAATTTTAAAAATAAAATAATCTTCATCAAAAATAAGCCTATTTCAATCTCATCTACTCAATTAAAAAGTCAAAAAAGATTAAATAATTAATGGAAGTTGCAGAAATAAAAAAAAAGATTGAAAAAATATTAGATGATAATAAGGCTCAAAATATAACATCTATAGATCTCAAGAATAAATCCTACATCGCAGATTTTATGATAATTGCTTCTGGTACATCTTCGAGACATCTTCAGTCACTTTCTGAACTTCTTATAAATGAACTTAAAAAACTTGGAATTGATAACTGTCGAATAGAAGGAAAAGATAGTAAAGATTGGAAATTGGTTGATGCTTATGATGTAATTATTCATATTTTTCATCCTGAAAAAAGAGAATTTTATGATCTTGAAAAAATGTGGTCTGAAGAAATTCCTAAAGAAAGAGCAACATTATGAAAAAAATTTTCATTTTTTTAATATTTATATTTAACCTAAACACAAATGCTTTTTCAAAGAATGACCTATATGAAAAAATTGATTTATTCGGGGAAGTTCTAGAAAATATTAAAAAAGATTATGTAGATGAAGTAGACCAATCTGAGATAATGGACTCAGCAATTAATGGGGTTTTGCAATCTTTAGATCCATACTCTGCTTATATGTCACCTGAGCTATTTAAAGAAATGCAAACTGATACGAGAGGTGAATTTGGTGGTTTAGGATTAGAAATAGGTATGGAAGCAGGAGTTATTAAAGTTATTTCACCAATTGATGACACACCAGCAGCTAAAGCGGGTATAAAAGCTGGCGATTTCATCGTAAAAATTGGGGAAGATCAAGTTCAAGGAAAAACTTTAATGGAAGCTGTAAAATTAATGCGGGGTCCTGTTGGTACAGCAGTAGATTTAACGGTGAGAAGAAAAAATGTAAAAAAACCTCTTGAATTTAAAATTATTAGAAAAATTATAGAGGTTAAATCAGTTAATTCTGAAATTATAAGTAAAGAAAAAAATATTGGATACATAAGACTAAAATCTTTTAATGAAAATAGTGATAAACAATTTTTGAAATCAATAAAAAATTTTGAAAAAAATAAAAAAATAAAAGGCTATGTTTTTGATTTAAGAAATAATCCTGGAGGACTTCTGACACAAGCGATTAACATAACAGATTTTTTCTTAGAGGACGGCGAAATAGTTTCTACAAAGGGCAGGAATGTTTCGGAAACAAGAAAATTTTTTGCAAGAAAAGGAGATGAAATTAAGGGAAAACCAATTGTTGTATTGATAAATTATGGTTCAGCTTCAGCAGCTGAAATATTTGCCGGTGCTTTAAAAGATCACAAAAGAGCTATAATTTTAGGCGAAAGTTCTTACGGCAAAGGATCAGTTCAATCCATAATACCTCTAAAAAATGGCGGGGGAATACGACTGACCATTTCAAAATACTATCTTCCTTCTGGTAAATCCATCTCTGAGGTTGGGGTTACTCCAGATATCTTTGTGGAAGAAATTGGGGATGATTTTAAAATTAAATCAGAAAAAGATAATCAATTAAACTACGCTATAAAGCTATTCAATTCTTAAAATATGGTAGAAAAAAAACTCCCATTAAGAACTGGAGTAGGTATTGTTGTTTTAAATAGTCAAAATAAAATCTTTGTTGGGAAAAGGAAAGATAATCCTAATAATAAATGGCAAATGCCACAAGGTGGAGTCAATACTGGAGAAAATTTTGTTTCAGCAATGAAGAGAGAATTATTGGAAGAAACAAGTATCAAAAGTATAAAAATTATCAAGGAAATACAAAAAATTTATCAATATGAACTACCAAAAAATTTAATTGGTATTATTTGGAAAGGTAAATATAGAGGGCAAAAACAAAAGTGGTTTATTACAAGATTTTTAGGAGATGATAGCGAGATTAACTTAAATACGAAAAATGCTGAGTTTATCGATTGGAAGTGGATTGAGCCGAAAATGTTACCAAACGTAATTGTAAGTTTTAAAAAAGGTTTGTACCTTAATCTACTTAAAGAAATTAAGCTTGTTATTGACTAATTTCTTTTAAAGTTTCCAGTTTGTAAGAAGTTAAGTATCTATCCTTGTCAGTAATATCGAGATTATTTAATTTCTCCTCTGCTTCTTGAAATAATTCATTAACTAAACTTTTATCAAAATTAGCTAAATCTTTTGCAGATGAAGTTAAGATCAATAAATTGTTATTTGAAAACTCCACAGTTCCCTCTTCTACGTAAAATTTTTTTTCAAATTCATTTTTGATGGTTATAATTCCAGGTCTTAAAAATGTTATAAGAGGAATATGGTCTTTTAAAATACCCATTTGACCTTCATAAGAAGGGATTATGGCTTCGTTTGTCTCTTGTTTTAAAATCGTTTCACCTGGACTTATTATTTCAATTGTAAATTTATCTGACATTATTTGCTGTCTTTAGATAATTTTTCTGCCTTTTCGATAACTTCTTCTATACCGCCGACCATATAAAATGCCGCTTCGGGTAAATGATCGTATTCTCCTTTACATATAGCATCAAAACTTTTTATTGTATCATCTAGATCAACTAGTTTTCCAGGAGAACCTGTAAATACTTCAGCAACGAAAAATGGTTGGGATAGGAATCTTTGTATTTTTCTCGCTCTTGCAACGGTTAACTTATCTTCCTCAGAAAGCTCGTCCATTCCAAGAATAGCGATAATATCTTGAAGAGATTTATAAGCTTGTAAAATTTTTTGTACATCTCGAGCTACTCTATAATGTTCTTCACCAACTACTCTTGGATCTAAAATTCTCGAAGTTGAGTCTAGCGGGTCCACAGCAGGATAAATTCCAATTTCCGCGATCTGTCTCGATAAAACTGTTGTAGCATCTAAGTGCGAAAAAGATGTTGCCGGAGCTGGATCGGTAAGGTCATCAGCAGGAACATAAATAGCTTGTACAGAAGTAATAGAGCCTTTGTCCGTAGAGGTAATCCTTTCCTGTAAATTACCCATGTCAGTAGCAAGTGTTGGTTGATAACCCACTGCTGATGGAATTCTTCCTAATAAAGCTGAAACTTCTGAGCCAGCTTGCGTAAATCTAAATATGTTATCAACGAAAAATAAAACATCCTGACCTTCTTTATCTCGAAAATATTCTGCAACAGTCAATCCGGTTAAGGCTACCCTTGCTCTTGCTCCTGGTGGCTCGTTCATCTGTCCATAAACAAGAGCTGCTTTTGACCCTTTACCATCAGTTTTGATTACACCAGACTCTATCATTTCATGATACAAATCATTTCCTTCTCTAGTTCTTTCACCAACACCAGCAAAAACTGAAAAACCACCATGTGCTTTTGCAATGTTATTTATAAGTTCCATTATTGTAACTGTTTTTCCTACTCCAGCTCCACCGAATAACCCAATTTTTCCACCCTTCGCATATGGAGCTAAAAGATCGATAACTTTTATACCTGTAACTAGTTGCTCAGTTTCAGTTGCTTGATCTGTGAATTTTGGAGCTGCTCTATGTATTGGCCATTTTTCTTTTGTCTTTACTTCACCTTTTTCATCTATTGACTCACCAACGACATTTATAATTCTCCCGAGTGTTTCAGGACCAACTGGTACGCTTATTGGTGCTCCAGTATTTATAACTTCGTCGCCCCGTTTAAGCCCCTCTGTTGCATCCATTGCAATAGTTCTAACATCGTTTTCTCCTAAATGTTGTGCAACTTCCAAAATTAATAAATTTCCTGAATTATTTACCTCTAAGGCAGTATAAATTTCAGGTAGGTCAGCCTCAAAATTTACGTCAACTACCGCACCAATAATTTGAGTTATTTTCCCTTTTTTGCTCATTGCTATAAACTTTCTGCTCCTGATATAATTTCTATTAATTCTTTTGTAATAGATGCTTGTCTACTTCTATTATAATCGATAGTAAGTTTATCGACTAAATCTCCAGCATTTCTTGTAGCATTATCCATCGCGGTCATTCTTGATCCTTGTTCACTTGCGGCATTTTCAAGTAAAGCTTTAAAAACTTGAGTTGAAATATTTTTTGGCAACAGATCTTCTAAAATTTCATCTTCGTCTGGTTCAAATTCATATGAAAAATCCTCAGTGTCACTACTTTTTAAATTTTTTGTCTCTGCTGGAATTATTTGTTGTGCTTGAGGTATCTGCGTAATCACATTTTTAAAATTATTATAGAATAAAATACATTTATCAAATTTATTTTGATTGAATAAAGAAAGTATTTCTTTTCCTACTTCATCAGCTTCATTAAAACTTACATTTTTTTTATCTTTAAAACTAAATTTTTTAATTACATATTTATTATATTCTCTTTTAATTTGATCGTATCCCTTCGAACCTACAGTAATTATACTAAGTTCTTTTCCGTCTCTTAGAATCTTTTTAAAATTCGTCTTAGCTAATTTGCAAATATTTGAATTAAATCCTCCACAAAGACCTCGGTCAGCAGTTAAAACAACGCACAAATATTTTTTATCCTCTCCTGTGCCAATTAACAGTTTAGGTGCATTTTGAGGATCGTTGATAGATTTTGTTAAATTTAATATTATATGTTGCATTTTTTGACTATATGGTCTGCCCTTCTCTGCGCTTTCTTGTGCCTTTCTTAGTTTTGCTGCAGCAACCATCTTCATAGCCTTGGTAATTTTTTGGGTAGATTTAACACTTTTAATTCTCTTTTTTAAATCGTCTAAACTAGGCATTACTTTTTCTTATATTCCTCTATAACTTGCTTTAATTGATTTTCTGTATTTTCCTCTAATTTTCCAGAAGATTGAATGGCTTCAATAATTTCTGGTTTTTCATTTTTAATTTTTTCAATTATATCCATTTCAAAACCTTTAATTTTATCTAAATCAATGTCATCCAAATAACCTTTTACTCCAGCGAAAACTGAAATTACTTGTTCCGCAACAGTCATTGGAGAGTATTGGTCTTGTTTCAATAACTCTGTTAATTTTGCGCCTCGATTTAATAATTGTTGTGTTGAAGCATCTAAATCTGATCCAAATTGAGCAAATGCGGCCATTTCTCTATATTGAGCAAGTTCTAATTTAATTGAGCCAGCTACTTTTTTCATGGCTTTAGTTTGCGCTGCAGACCCTACTCGGGATACAGATAAACCAACATTTACAGCCGGTCTGATTCCTTGATTAAATAGTTCAGTTTCTAAAAATATTTGTCCATCTGTAATAGAAATTACATTCGTGGGTATATAAGCAGAAACGTCTCCGGCTTGTGTCTCAATAATCGGTAATGCAGTTAGTGAGCCGCCCCCATTAGCATCACTTAATTTAGCAGATCTTTCCAAAAGCCTACTATGTAGATAGAATACATCGCCAGGGTAAGCTTCTCTTCCTGGAGGTCTTCTAAGTAAGAGTGACATTTGTCTGTATGCTACTGCCTGTTTTGATAGATCATCATAAACAATTAAAGCATGCATTCCATTATCTCTAAAATATTCACCAATCGTGCATCCGGTATAAGGAGCTAAAAATTGAAGCGGTGCTGAGTCAGATGCTGTAGCGGCAACAATCGTTGTATATTTTAATGCGCCTGCCTCTTCTAAAGTTTTTGTTATTTGAGCCACAGTCGAACGTTTTTGTCCAATTGCCACATAAACACAATAAAGTTTTTTCTTCTCATCAGACGACTCATTGATTTTTTTTTGATTTATAATTGCATCAATGGCAACTGCAGTTTTACCTGTTTGTCTGTCACCAATAATTAATTCTCTTTGACCTCTTCCAATTGGAATAAGAGAATCGATAGATTTTAACCCTGTCTGCATTGGCTCACTTACCGATTGTCTTGGAATTATTCCTGGAGCTTTTACTTCAACTCTTTTTCTTTCTTTAGAAGATATGGCTCCTTTTCCATCAATAGGATTTCCTAAACCATCTACTACTCTACCTAATAGTTCTTTTCCAACTGGAACGTCCACAATTGCATTTGTTCTTTTAATTGTATCGCCTTCTTTAATTTTTCTATCATCTCCAAAAATTACAACTCCTACGTTGTCATTTTCTAAGTTTAATGCCATACCTTTAGAACCATCTTCAAACTCGACCATTTCACCAGCCTGAACGTTATCCAAACCGTAAACTCGTGCAATTCCATCACCAACCGATAAAACTTTACCAATTTCTGAAACTTCAGCTTTTTCACCAAAATTTTTAATTTGATCTTTAAGTAATTTAGTAACTTCTGAAGGATTTATAGACATATTAATTTTCTAACATTTCTTGTTTGTATTTATTTAATTTATTTTTAATCGAGGTATCGATCATAAAGCTTCCAAGTTGAAGTTTTAATCCTCCAATAAGTTCTTTATCAACATTATAGTTAAATTTTATAGTTTTGCTTGTTGCAGAAGATAGTTCTTTACTTATATTCTCAAGTTCAGTCTCTGATAATTCTTTTGAAGATATTAAAGAAGCTTTAACTTCACCTCTTTTTTGTGCACATAATTTTAAAAAATTATCAATAATTTTTTCAACAAAAAATATTCTTCTTTTTTCAATTAATAAAAAAATAAAGTTTTTTAAATTTTTTGAAAAGTTAAACTTTTCAGCTAATATTTTTAATACATTGTTTTGATTTTCTTTACTTTGAGTTGGATTATGTATGAAATTTTTTATCTCTTTATTATTTTTCAATAAAGAGGCAAAGTTCTTAACGTCATTTTCAATTTTTTCTAATTCACTAGCTTCTTGGGATACTTCAAAAAGTGCGCGAGAGTATCTTTCTGAAGTTTCTGTTGAGAAAGATTTATTTGTGCTCATTTTTTACTGAAGTTATTATGAAATAATGAGCGTGTCGTATCATAAGAGTTTATCTTGATCAAGTTGCCAATTGTTAAATTATCCAAAGTTCACTGGATCAACATCAACCGTAAGTTTAATTTTGCTTGAGATTTTCAATGAATTAAGAAGGTTAGAAACCATTTTTTGCTTTAAACTTTTCTCATCGAACCTAATTAACAATCTTGATCTAAATTTTTTTTTTATCTTCAGTAAAGGTGAGTCTACAGGGCCCATAATTTCTATACCATTAATCTTACTAAGACGTATTTTAATTTCTCTAGCTCCTTCAATACTTAAAGATTGATTATTTGCCGATATAATTATTGCAATAAGTCTACAAAAAGGAGGAAGAGAATTTTCTTTTCTTGAAATAAGTTCTTTTTTTAAAATTTCATCAGGATTGTTTTTAATTAACTCATTTAAGATAACATTCTCTGGAGATAATGTTTGATAAACAATTAAAGACTCGGAACTAAATCTACCGGCTCTTCCACTTAATTGATTATACAATTGAATATTTTTTTCAGTAGTTCTTAAATCATAACCTCTTCCTGAAAAATCTGCATCAATTACAACGATACAATTTAGTTTAGGAAAATTAAAACCTTTTGAAATCATCTGAGTCCCAACTAAAATGTCTACCTGATTATTTCTGATTCTATTAAACAGGGAATTGGTATGTTCTTCTTTTTTCATATAATCACTTGAAAAAATTTCTATTTTACTATCAGGAAATAATTTACTTACTTCCTCATAAATTTTTTCAACTCCTGGCCCATACATTATAAAATCACATTTTTTTTCATCTTTACATTTATTAAATATTTTTTTTTCGGAAGAACAATGATGGCAGACAGCTTTATTTTTTCTTTTGTGAAATGTTAAATACATCGAACAATTATTACATATTTGCTTATATCCACAATTTTTACAAATTAAATATGGAGCATAACCTCTTCTATTTAAAAAAAATAAAACCTGTTCATTTTTTTCAAGAAACTTTTTTGTAATTTTAATGCTCTCATCAGAAATAAAACTATTTTTTATTTTTTTTAAATTTAAATTTACAATTTTTGTTTTTGGTAAAGGATAGTCGGCATACCTTTTAGTAATTTTAAAATGTCGGAATTTTTTATTTTGTATATTATTAAAAGTTTCTAGCGATGGTATTGAGCTAACTAGATGAATTGGTATTTTCTCAAAGGAAGCTCTGGCTATTGCCATATCTCTCGCGTGATATATTACACCTTCATCTTGCTTATAAGAAGTATCATGTTCTTCATCAACTATTATAACTCCAAGTTTTTCAAAAGGTAAAAGTAAAGAAGATCTCGCTCCAACTACTAATTTAATATTATTGTTAATTATACCATTCCAAATAATTCTTTTATTTTTTGGCGTAATTTTCGAATGCCAAATAGCAGGTTCGAAACCAAAAAAATCATAAAACCTTGTCTTAAATTCATTAGTTAAAAAAATTTCAGGAAGCAAAACTAAAGCTTGTTTATTTTCGGCAATAATTTTTTTTATTCTCTCAAAATATACAAGTGTTTTACCAGAACCAGTTGTCCCTTGAAGAACAGAGACATCAAACCTATCGTTTTTTAAATTTAAAAATTTTAAAGCATTTTTCTGCTCTTGATTTAAATCAAATTTTTTTGCTTTAATAGTTCTTAGGTCAAAACTTTTATCATTTTTTATAAATAAATTTTTATTTCCTCCAATAACCATTTTAAGAACAAGCCCTAAGGGTGTTACGTTGTACATCGCAAACCATTTCATAAAATTAATGAAATTTTTATTTAAAGAAACTTTACCTATTTTTTTATGAATTTTTTTAATTTTTATATCTTTTGGTGTAAAACTTTTGTCTGGCCACACAACGCCAATCACCTTTTCTTTTCCAAAAGGGACTTCAACAATATCGCCTGGGGTCAATTTTTCTTTTTTGGTTTCGTATGTGAATGAAAAATTAAATATTTTAGGCAGCAGTACTTGCGCTTTCATATTTTAATAGTAGTTGAATTTTTCTTTTTTAAAAATGAATTGGTCTTTTATCAACAGCTAAAGCTGCTTCTTTAATGGCTTCTGTATGTGTAGGATGAGCATGACACGTTCTAGCAATATCCTCTGAACTTGCTCCAAATTCCATCGCTAAAGCCATCTCTGCAATCATATCTCCACAGTGAGGCCCGATTATATGGACGCCAAGAACTTTGTCAGTTTTACTATCGGCAAGTATTTTAACAAAGCCTTCAGTTTCATTGTTTACTTTAGCTCTTGAGTTAGCAAGAAATGGAAATTTGCCAATCTTATAAGATTTGTTTTCCTCTTTTAATTGTTCTTCTGTTTTTCCAACAGTAGCAACTTCTGGCGATGTATAAACCACACCTGGTATTACATCGTAATTAACATGACCTGCTTGACCTGCTAAAATTTCTGCAACAGCAATGCCTTCTTCCTCTGCTTTATGTGCTAACATTGGTCCTTTGATAACATCACCTATAGCGTAAATATTATTCACTGAAGTTTGTAATTTATCATTAACCTCTATTCTTCCTTTATTATCTTTTTTAATTCCTACTTTTGAAAGATTTAATCCTTCTGTATATGGTTTTCTTCCTACTGATACTAAAACTTTATCTACTTCCAATTTCTCTTTTTTTAAACTCTTAACATTTGTATATGAGATGGATACTGAGCTCCCTTGATCTTTTACAGAGTCAACTTTTGAGCCCATCTTAAACTTGATTCCTTGTTTTGTTAAAATTTTTTGAAATTCATTTGAAACTTCTCTATCCATTCCAGGAGTTATGTAGTCTAAATATTCTACAACAGTAACTTCAGAGCCTAGTCTTGACCATACAGATCCCATTTCCAAACCAATATAACCTCCCCCAATAATAGCAAGTTTCTTAGGGACTTTATCAAAAGATAAGGCGCCAGTAGAAGATACAATATTTTTTTCATCTATTTCTATTCCAGGTAGTGAAGATACAGTTGATCCAGTTGCTATAACAATATTTTTAGATTTAACGTTAGTTCTTTTTTTATTATCTTCATAAACTACAATATCGTTTTTTGAAAAAAGAACACCTTTGCCTTTAAAATATGTCACTTTGTTTTTTTTAAATAAAAATTCTACTCCTTTAGTTAGTACTTGAATAGATTTGTTTTTATTAGACATCATTTTTTCAATGTTAAGTTTTATTCCGTCAATTTCTATACCTTGTTTATTAAAGTCTTTTTTTGCTTTATGAAAATTTTCAGATAAGTTTAATAAACTTTTGGACGGTATACATCCGATATTTAAACATGTGCCACCTAAGGCCCCTCTTGACTCTATACAAGCTGTTTTTAACCCTAACTGTGCAGCTCTTATTGCACAGACATAACCACCTGGACCGCCACCAATAACAACTAAATCAAAATTACTTTCCATAATTATATGTTAAGAAAAAGCCTTTGAGGTTTTTCTAGACACTCTTTAACTATTTTTAAAAATGAAACTGCTTCTTTTCCATCAATAATTCTATGATCGTAAGATAATGCCAAATACATCACTGGCCTAGATTCAACATTTCCATCAACTACAACAGGTCTTTGTACAATATTATGCATTCCAAGAACTGCGGATTGAGGGGGATTTAAAATTGGAGTGGATAACATTGAACCATAAATTCCTCCATTAGTGATGGTAAAAGTTCCACCTTGTAAATCTTCTATTGTAATCTTTCCATCTCTTGCTTTTTGACTAAGATTACCAATATTTTTTTCAATATCTGCAAAAGACATTTCATCAGTCTCTCTTAGAACAGGTACAACTAAGCCTTTATCGGTTCCAACGGCTATACTTATATTATAATAATTTTTGTAAACTATTTCATTGCCTTGTATTTCAGCGTTGATTGCAGGATAATTTTTTAAACCAATTACGCATGCTTTTACAAAAAAAGACATGAACCCTAGTTTTACTCCATATTTATTTAAAAATTCATCTTTATATTGATTTTTCATCGAAATAACTTCACTCATATCTACTTCATTAAATGTAGTTAGCATTGCTGCATTTTCTTGAGCTTCCTTCAATCTTTTTGCAATTGTTTGTCTCAACCTTGTCATTTTAATTCTCTCTTCAGGGCCGTATTTAATTTTTCTTTCTGATGGAGAAGGTTTGGAACCCATTAAACTCATGATATCTTCTTTTAAAATTGTTCCATTTTTTCCTGTGCCTTGAATTTTAGATAAATCTAAATTTGACTCTAATGCCATTTTTCTTGCAGAGGGAGCTATTCTTGCTTCTTGTGGTTTTTGAGAAATATTTTTGCTAACTGAAACCTCCTCATGTACTTGATCAAGTATCAAAGGTTCTTCTTCCTTGGTAGCTTGTGCTACTTCATCTTTTTTAACTGGCGCTGGTTTTTTTATTGGAGGTGTTTTTTTTATTTTCTCTGAAATTGGTTTAACTTCTTTTTTAATTTCTTTTTCTTGTTTAGGAGGAGGGCTATATTTTTTTACCTCTTTTACCGCTGGTTGAATACTTGTGCCTCCATTAATAGTTCCAAGAAGCGATCCAACGTTGACTGTTTCACCCTCTTTTACTGCAATATTACTTAACACTCCATTGCTTGGTGCTGGCACTTCAACGTTTACTTTGTCTGTTTCGAGCTCCACAATGGGTTCATCAACTACAACTTTCTCTCCTTGGTTTTTTAGCCATTTCGATACTGTTGCCTCTGTGACCGATTCACCAAGAGTGGGAACTGTTATTTTTTCTGCCATTAGTCTTTTAATATCTTTTCTAATATTTCTTTTTGTTGTGCAAGATGTTTATTGAGATTTCCTGTCGCTGTAGAAGAAGAAGCGTTTCTGCCTATATATTTTACTGATTTATCACCAAGATTAATCATTTCCAAAGTTCTATCTATATAATTTCTTACAGTATTCCAAGCACCCATATTTTTTGGTTCTTCTTGGCACCAAATAAATTCTGCTTTGTTGTATCTTTTTAAGATGTTGGCTAAAGTTTTAGCAGGAAAGGGATACAACTGTTCTATTCTAACAAAAGTAACTCTATTATTTTTAATTTTTTCCCTTGCTTCAAGTAAGTCATAGTAAATTTTTCCAGAGCACATCACAACTTTTTCAATTTTTTCATCTCTTTTTTTAAGCTCTAATAAATTATTCACCTTTGAATAAGCATCGTCTTCTAAAACTCTATGGAACGTGCTTTTTTTAGAGAAATCTGATAAATTTGAAATACATCTTTTGTGTCTCAATAAAGATTTTGGTGTCATTACTATTAATGGTTTTCTAAATTCTCTGTGCATTTGACGTCTTAAAACATGAAAATAGTTTGCTGGTGTAGAACAATTTACAACTTGCATATTTTCACCTGCACACAACTGTAAGAATCTTTCTAACCTTGCAGAAGAATGTTCGGGTCCTTGCCCTTCATAACCATGTGGTAGGAGCATTACTAACCCACTAGCTCTTCCCCATTTCGATTCTCCTGAAGAGATAAATTGATCTATAATTATCTGAGCTCCATTAGCAAAGTCTCCAAATTGGGCTTCCCATAAAACTAGGGTTTCAGGTTCAGAGAGCGAGTATCCAAACTCAAAACCCAATACTGCAAATTCTGAAAGCAAACTATCTATTACTTCAAAATTCTTTTGTCCTACTTTAATATTGTTCAATGGTATGTACCTTTGATGATTATCTTGATTTCTTAAAACAGCATGTCTTTGACTAAAAGTTCCTCTTCCTGAGTCTTGCCCTGAAAGTCTTACTGAAAAGCCCTCGGCCAGTAGTGTTCCAAATGCAAGACTTTCGGCCGTAGACCAATCTATACTACTTTCTCTATCTATTGATTGATTTCTTAAATCAAATATTTTTTTTAAAGTTTTGTGAACAGAAAAACCAGCAGGAATTGTAGAAATTTTTTTTCCAACAGCTTTTAATAATTTAATTTCAACACCACTTGCTCCTCTTTTATCTTTACCTAAACCTGGCTTAAATCTGGACCATACACCATCAAACCATTTTAAATCAGATTTATAGCTTTTAGATTTTTCAAACTCGTTTTCTAACCATTTTTTAAAATTAGTTTTATTTTTTTGTAATTCGTTATCCGAAGTAAGTCCTTCATTACTTAGTTTTTGACCATATAAAGTAAGTGTTGATGGATGTGACTTTATTTTTTTATACATTAACGGTTGTGTAAATGACGGTTCATCTCCCTCATTATGTCCAAATCTTCTATAACAAACCATGTCTATCACTACATCTCTGTTAAATTTTTGCCTGTACTCTGTTGCTACTTTAGCGCAGTGAACCACTGCTTCTGGATCATCTCCATTGACATGAAAAATTGGAGCTTGAGCGATTTTTGCAACATCAGATGGATATGGTGAAGATCTTGCAAATCTTGGGGCTGTTGTAAATCCAATCTGATTATTTACAATGATATGGATTGTTCCCCCGATATTATGGCCTGGCAATCCGGACATCGCAAAACATTCAGCAACGATACCTTGTCCGGCAAACGCAGCATCACCATGCATTAAAACGGGAATAACTTTTTTTCTTTCCTTATCTTTATGAAAAAATTGTTTTGCTCTAACTTGGCCGAGCACTACTGGATTAACAGCTTCCAAATGAGATGGATTATCTGTTAAGCTGATATGAACAATATTTCCGTCAAAGTCACGGTTTGAGGATGCTCCTAAATGATATTTTACATCTCCCTCAAAATCTTTTTTTGAGGTTACAGTTTTTCCAAAAAATTCACTAAAGATAGCTCTGTAAGATTTTCCCATAACGTTTGCCAATACATTTAATCTTCCTCTGTGAGGCATTCCAATTTTAATTTCTTTTGCTCCAAGATTTCCGCCTCTTTTAATTATTTGCTCTAGCGCTGGTATAAGAGCTTCACCTCCATCTAATCCGAATCTTTTTGTACCAACAAATTTAACATGCAAATATTTTTCAAATCCCTCAGCCTGAATAATTTTATTTAAAATTGCTTTCTTTCCATTTTCTGTAAAAGTAATATCTTTTTCTGGTCCTTCTATTCTATCTCTTATCCATGCTTTTTCATCTGGATCACCCATATGCATGAATTCATACCCTATGGTCGAACAGTATGTCCTTTTTAAAATATTTAAAATTTGATTTAAATCGCCATACTGAAGTCCTAAAACACCATCTAGAAAAATTTTTCTTTTGTAATCACTTTTTGTAAAACCATATGTTTCTGGCCTAAGTTCAGGATGCTCTTCTTTTTTTTGTATTGATAGTGGATCTAGATTCGCAATTAAATGGCCTCTTATTCTAAAGGCTCTAATTAACATTATCGCTCGAACAGAGTCTTTTGATGCTTGTTTAGCTGATTTTGATTCTGTATTGATGTTTTCTTCTACTAATTCTTTTTTATCTTCTAATACTTCTTTAAGTTTTTTAAACCTTTTTTCTGGTGACCAGGTTGGTCCTTTTAGATCATTGAAAACAAGTTTCTCATCATCACTTAAACCATCAAAAAAATTTTTCCAGCTTTCAGGTAATGATTTTGGATCAGAAAAATAATCAGCATAAAACTCATTAATAAATTCAGAGTTCATTCCTGCAAGAAATGAAGTTTTTTTATAAATTGTATTGTCGTTTGAAGAAGACATTAAAATTTATTGTAACATAAACTATAAAAAATCAACCATTAAGTTTTCGATGAAGTGTTTTTCCAATATCGGCGGGCGATTTAGAAATAGTAATACCAGCAGATTTCATTATTTCAATTTTATCTTCCGCGCCTCCTTTACCTCCAGAAATAATTGCACCAGCATGTCCCATTCTTCTTCCAGGTGGTGCTGTTAAACCAGCAATAAAACCAACCATTGGCTTTTTAATTTTTTCTCTTTTAAGAAAATCTGCTGCTTCTTCCTCTGCAGATCCTCCTATTTCACCTATCATAACTATTGATTTAGTCTCATCATCTTTTAAAAAAAGTTCTAAGCAGTCTATAAAGTTTGTTCCGTTAATTGGATCACCGCCGATACCTATACAAGTTGACTGACCCATTCCGTTCGCCGAAGTTTGCGCTACAGCTTCATAAGTAAGAGTACCTGACCTAGAGACAATACCTACTGTCCCTTTTTTGTGAATTTTTCCAGGCATTATTCCAATTTTACATTCATCAGGAGTTATTATTCCCGGACAATTAGGCCCTATGAGTCTTGATGAACTTTTATTTAAAACTTGTTTTACTTTAAGCATATCTAAGACTGGAATTCCCTCAGTGATGCAAACAATTAATTCTATTTTTGCTTCTATCGCTTCTATTATTGCAGCACCAGCAAATTTTGGTGGAACATATATCATCGTAGCATTAGCAGATGTTTTATCTTTTGCTTCTTGAACTGTATCAAATACCGGCAAACCAAGGTGTTTTTGCCCCCCTTTTTTTGGCGTTACTCCTCCAACTAGTTTTGTGCCGTAATTTAAAGCTTGTTCAGAGTGAAATGTGCCATGAGTTCCTGTAAATCCTTGGCAAATAACTTTTGTGTTTTTATTGACTAAAACTGACATTTTATTTTATAGCCTCTACTATTTTCTTAGCTGCATCATTTAAATCTGAAGCTGATAAAATTTTCAAATTTGATCTATCAAGTATTTCTTTTCCTTCTTTAAAGTTAGTTCCAGCCAACCTTACAACTAAAGGTACAGACAGATTTATTTCCTTTGCGGCATCAACAACTCCTTGTGCGAGAACATCACATCTCATAATACCACCAAAAATATTTATTAATATACCCTTAACATTTTTATCAGAAAGAATTAGTTTAAAGGCTGCTGATACTTTTTCTTTTGAAGCACCGCCTCCAACATCTAAAAAATTAGCTGGTTCCTCTCCGTAGAGCTTAATTATGTCCATTGTGGCCATAGCTAATCCTGCTCCATTGACCATACAACCTATCGATCCATTTAATTTAATATAAGCTAAATCATATTTGCTTGCTTCAATTTCAGCAGGATCTTCTTCATTAAGATCTCTAAGTTTTAAAATTTCAGGATGTCTAAAAATAGCGTTATCATCAAAATTCATTTTTGCGTCTAAGCAAATTATTTTGTTTGATTTGGTTATTATTAACGGATTTATTTCGATAAGACTTGCGTCTTTTGAAACGATTATATGGTAAAGTGATTTTACTAAATTTGAAGCAATTTTTTTTTGCTCACTATTAAATTTAAAAATAGAAATTATTTTATCTATTTCTTTTTCCTCTGGACCATCTTTTTTTAAATCTATTTTATTAGTAATTATTTTTTCTGGGTTTTCTGCGGCTACTTTTTCAATATCCATCCCACCCTCTGTGCTACTTATAAAAGCAATTTTAGAGGTTTCTCTATCTACTAAACAAGATAAATAAAATTCTTTAGATATGCTAGATGCCTCTTCAATATATAATCTTTTAACTTCTCGACCTTCTGGTCCTGTTTGATGAGTTACAAGAGTCTTACCTAGCATTTTTTTTACTTCATCTTCTAATTCAGAAATATTCTTAATCAATTTGATACCACCCGCTTTTCCGCGTCCACCTGCGTGTATTTGAGCTTTTAAAACTAACTCTTTTTTTTTTAGGTTTTTAATTTTAACTTTTAAATCATCAATTGATTTTATCACGACACCATTTGATATTGGTGCACCATATTCTTTTAAAATCTCTTTTGCTTGATGTTCGTGAATATTCATAAAATTTATTTATAATTTAAGTGTATATAAGTTAAAGTGTAAGTAGAAATAAAGAAAAAAATTATGAATCATAGTTTAATCAATAATAAAAACTCATTGTTTCTTCTCATTTTTTATTTTTTTGCTGTTTTTTTTGGTTTATATATTTTCAAAGACTATGGAATTCATATTGAGGAAAAATTTCACCGTCTCAATGGTCATTTTTGGCTTAATTATATTTCTCAAATATTTAACTTTAATGAGCTTCAATTTTTAACTGAAAAAAAAATATCAGAAATTCGAGATTATACACTATCGCAAGTTTCTTATTACAATAAGTATGGGTCTATTTTTGATATTTCGGTAGCTTATATAGAAATTATATTTAATCTAAATAATATAAATCAAATTTATTACTATAAGCATCTTTTAAGTTACCTTATTTTTTTAGTTGGTTCTTTCTTCTTTTTTAAAATACTTGAATTGAGGTATAAAAATTTTTATTTAAATTTTCTCGGTTTATTTTTATATATTACAACGCCTCGGGTTTTTGGAGACAGTTTTTTATATAAAGATACTTTATTTTTATCTTTTTTTTCAATTACAATATATTTTTTTATCAAATCTATTAAAAAACCTAATAATACAAATTTAATTTTTTTTTGTTTTTTTTCTGCGATAGCTTTTAGTTTAAAAATATTTTTAATTTTAATTCCTTTTTTATTTTTTTTAATATTAATTATTGAGAATTTTCATAACAAAAATTCTTACTACTATTTTAAAATTTTTTTATTTTATTCATTCTTTTTTATTTTCTTTACATTTATTATTTGGCCTTATTTATGGTCGGATCCGCTAAAAAATTTTTTAAATTTATTTTCATCTGTTAGGGGTGATCTAATAAATGTAAGAATTTTATTCTCAAATGAATATATTCAAAATAGATTACTACCAACTAATTATCTTTTTAATTGGATATTTATTTCATCTCCTCTTTTTCAAAACTTTCTGTTCTTTATTGGTTTATCGTATTGTGGTGCAAGAATAGTTAGACGTTTTTTAAGTGTAAAAGAAAAAATGATATTTAATGATTTTTGGAGAAGTGATAAGGAGCAAATTGATTTTATAATATTTTTAGTTTTTTTTTCATACATTTCATTTTTTATTTTTTTTAATGCTCCATTTTATAATGGATGGAGATTAGTTTATTTTTTAAATTTATTTATCGTTTATTTTGCAATTTATTCGTTGGAAAAATTGCTTATTTACCAAAAAAGAAAAAAGAAATTAATTTTTTTTCCTTTGTTTATTCCAATGATAGTTATTTTTATTTTAAATAATTTGAATAGTTTAATTTCATATCATCCTTTTCAAAGTATATATTTCAATAATTTTTTAAATAAAGAAACTATTAATGGATATGAGGGGGATTATTACGGATTGTCTAGTAAACATTTTTTTGAAAAAATTTTAGAAATCGATAAAAGAGACAATATTAAAATTGCTGTTGCTAGTCACACTCCATTGCAACGAGGTCTTGAGGCTTTTCCAACCGATATGCAAGAAAGATTTTCAATAATTGGTCAAGACTATAGAAACGCAGACTATATATATAAAAATAATATTTCTGAAGTAAATATAAAATTAAATAACAAATATGAAATTCCCCAAAATTTTAGTAAAATATATGATTTTAAAATAAAAAAACTATTAGTATACGAAATTTTTAAATCAAATTTATAACTATGAAAATATTTTTTTATAAATCATTAGTTGTTATGTTTTTGTTTTTATTAACTTTTCATTTTTCATTTAACTATGCATATAAAAAAATAGGGAATATAATAAACGATACTTTTTCAAAAGATAAAATTGAAAGTATTAAAAATAAATTGAGATCTGAAGCTAAATCTGCAATTAACAAAGAGGTTTATATCAATTCAAAAGATGCAGAAATAATTAATAAATTTCTTGATAAAATTAAATCAGATTTAAAAAGAAATAATTAATACCTTTGTCTATCTTAAAAAAAATAATACTTGTTCCTGTATACAATGATTGGAAATCTTTAGATAAACTTTTGAGAAAATTAGATAATAATTTAAAAAAGAAATTTAAAGAAATTCAAATTATAATAGTAAATGATAACTCGTCTCAAAAGCCAAAAATATCTTTAAATAAATTTAATTGTATTAAAAAAATTGAAATTATTAATCTATCTAAAAATGTCGGTAGCCAAAAAGCTATCGCAATGGGTTTACTTTATTTAAAAAAAACTAAGGATGACTCTATAATAACAGTCATGGACTCGGATGGAGAAGATGACCCAAAACAAGTTTCTAATATGATAGATAAAGCAATTAAAAACTCTAGCTATATAATTACCTCAAATAGAAAAAGTCGTAAGGAGTCTAGATTAATTATTTTTCTTTACAAACTTCACTTAATTTTAACTTTCTTAGCCACTTTTAAATGGATATCTTTTGGAAATTTTACCAGTTTCCATAAAAAAAACTTAAACAATCTTTTTAGAGATAATAGCGCCTTTTACGCTATATCCAGCGCTATAATAAAAAATTGTTCAATCAAAAGAGAGTATGCAAAAAGAGAGAAAAGATATTTTGATAAATCTAAATTAGGATTAATTTCGCTAATCGAACACTCTTTAAGAGTGAATGCAGTATTTGTAAAAAATGTTATTTTTATTTCTGTACTATATATTTTTTTAGCATCAATGTTTTTTAATAAAATTACCTTTTATATTTTTTTATCACTAGTCATGACATTCAATTTTTTAATCTTATTGATTAAATTCAAGCATAGAAAAAATAAAATATCTTTTATAAAAAAAAGAATTTTATAAATACTATTGATTACATTTTAAATCAAAAATATAAAAAATATTATTTTCAGAACTTATATAACAATCAGATTTAATATAATCCGTTACATTTTTTAGAGAAATTCCCTCATGTTTAAAAAAATAAATTTTTTCAATATTTTTGCTTTTAATTAAATTTGCAAAAAAACTTCTATAATATTCAAAATATTTTGTTCCCATTACAGGCATACTAGCTCCGTCCATAGTAAAAGTTCTTGCTGGATAATTAAGTTTTTTCTTTGTAACACTCTCTAAAAAGAGATAATGAGTAAAAAGTATTATCTCTTTTTTTTCATTTTCAATATTTTTTATTCCCTCATTTATTAATATTATTTCGTCTTTAGGTGATCCTTTGTAAAAAGGATTGATCCAATTTAAACCATTTAAATTTTTGTTTAGAATATTTGCTTCTATTGCTTTGGTAAGATCAACGTTTTCTAATTCATGAAATTTTCTACTCTCATTATATCTATAATGATATTTTAAGGTGATGAAAAAAATTGAAAAAATTAATAACGAGGAAAATAGTAACTTATGTTTATGATTTGTTAATTTAATCTCTGCTAAAAGTGCCCCCCATAAAATTGGAACTAAAAAATAAATATAAATTTGATTTTTTGTCATAAGTTGATGAAAAATTGAACCAAAAACGAAACATAACATAATAGAAAAAGTATAAATTTCTTTTTTTAATGATTTATCTGCTTGTTTCCAATTTCTTTTTATTATTAATATCAAATTTAAAATCAAAGGAAGTAATATAAACTTATAGTTATTAAAAAAACTATTTAGAGTAATCTCAAAGTTTGTCAGTCTTGATGATCCAATTGACTTCGGATAATCAAAATACTGGATATAGAAACTTTTAAGGTCAATATTTAAGTAAAGTAAAAAGCTTACAAAAGTTAATATTAAAAAAAAACAAGTCAAAGCAATATAATTTATAATGATATATTTTTTTTCATAAAATATATAAAAAGATACTATTATTCCTTGAGTTAATATTATGTAAGTAGCAGGAACCTGTTTAGTAAAAAAACTTAAGAAAAAAAATAATATGATTAAAATCCATAAATTATTTTTTTCAATGTTAATAACTTTAATCATTAAAATTGTTGAAATTAAAAGAAAAAAAATTGCATGATGGTCAACAAAAGGTGTTCCTGAAATAGTATATGCCAATATGGAAAAACAGCATGTTAGGAAAAGAGATATTGTTTTACTTATTTCTAAATTTAAAAAATAATAATAAATAATTAATGAAATTAAACTATTAAATAATGAGGAATGAAAAACATACGCATTCCAATTAACACCAAGAAGTTTAAAAAATAAAGATTGAATAAAATCGATTATAAAACCTGAAACAATCCAAAAATCTCTTATGGGTATTTCACCGTCTAAAATGCGTGAAGAGCTATCGTAATGAAGAAAAGTATCAATTGGAAATGAACCAATATTTGAATAGTATAAATTTACTAGAAAAGAAAAAAATATTATAATAAGAATAATTATTGAATTAAAATTTTTTTTAATTAGGTTCATTTTTAAATATTTAGATAGAACATTATATTAATAACAAAATTCAAAATGGAAAACTATCCTGAAACAGCAACTGAAAGATTTGATGATGCTAATTTTCACATCAATTATTGCCTTTCAACAGTAAAAAAATATATATCAGGAAATATTTTAGAAGTGGGTGCTGGCTGTGGAAGTTTTACCAGAAATTACATCAACACTGATATTAAGAAAATTACTCTCACAGAACTAGACTCTTTTAATATCGAAAATCTTAAAAAAAAATTTGAAAAAAACAATCGTATTGAAATTACAAATTTACCAGTAAGTAAAATTGATGACAAATTTGATTGTATCTTGTATTTTCATGTTCTTGAACACATAAAAAACGATTTAGAAGAATTAAACTCTGCAAAATTAAAATTAAAAAAAGATGGATACATACTAATTATGGCTCCAGCTCACCAAAAAATGTATGGAAATTTAGACAAAGCAGTAGGGCATTTTAGGCGTTATGAAAAAGATTTTTTTAAAAAAAATCTAATCGAGTTAGAACAAAAAAAATTATTTTTTTTAGACTCAATGGGCTATATTTTATATTACCTAAACAGACTTTTTTTTAGGAAGGAGACTTTCCCATCTAAAATAAAAATTTTTATTTGGGATAAAATTTTTACTCCAATAAGCATTTTACTCGATTTTATTTTGAGATATAGATTTGGTAAATGTATAGTGGCTGTTTACAAAAAAAATTACTAATTTAACTCAGGATCTATTTTTTTTGCTGCATTAAAAAGATCTTCTACAGATTTAACAGAATTATCAAATTTTTCTTTTTCATCTTTTGACAGACTCAATTCAATTATCTTTTCTACACCTTTTGCGCCTATAATTACTGGAACACCTGCATATAAATCATTAGTTCCATATTCACCATTCAAATGAACAGCGCATGGGAGTTGTTTTTTTAAATCTTTTAAATAGCTCTCAGCCATTTCTACTCCAGATGCAGCTGGTGCATAAAACGCTGATCCTTTCTCTAAATATTTTACAATTTCTGCACCACCTTTTTTTGTTCTTTCTACTATTTGGTCAAGTCTATCTTTCGAAATTTTACCTTCTTTGACTAGCTCATTGATTTTTTTTCCCTCTACTGTGGTAGCCTCTAGCATGGCCACCATACTATCTCCGTGACCACCAAGAACGAATGATTTAATTTTTTGAACGGGAATTTTTAATTCTTGTGAAAGAAAATATATAAATCTTGATGAGTCTAAAATCCCAGCCATGCCTACTACTTTGTTTTTTGGTAAGCCTGAATATTTTTGAAGAGCCATTACTATTACATCTAATGGATTAGTAATACAAATTACAAATGCATTTGGAGATGTTTTTTTAATTCCTTCTGCAACTTGTTTAATAATTTTAAGATTTATTCCCAACAAGTCATCTCTTGTCATGCCTGGTTTTCTCGGTACTCCAGCAGTTACGATAATTACGTCTGAATTTTTTGTATCCTCGTATTTATCTGTTCCTGATAAATTAACACTGAAACCGTTAACTGGTGAGGACTGAGAAATATCCAAAGCTTTACCTTTTGCAATACCAGCTGCAACATCAAACAATACAACATCTGCTAATTCTTTTAATGCAATAAGGTGCGCAAGTGTACCTCCAATTTGTCCTGCTCCTATCAAAGTTATTTTTTTTTTCATAATTATTTATATTTTATTTCATTGTGGGCATAACAAACTCTGGATCAGATCTTAATCCAGACGGCCATCTTGAAGTAATTGTTTTTAATTTAGTATAAAATCTAACTCCTTCTGGCCCATGCATATGTTGATCACCAAACAAAGATCTTTTCCAACCACCAAAACTATGAAAAGCCATTGGAACTGGAATTGGAATATTTATACCTACCATTCCAATTTTAGCTTTATTGGAAAAAGTTCTTCCAGAGTCTCCATCTCTTGTAAATATACTAGTACCGTTTCCGAATTCATGATCATTAACTAGTTCTAAAGCCTCATCAAAATCTTTTACTCTTACAACTGATAAAACAGGTCCGAAAATTTCTTCTTTGTAAATTTTCATATTTTTATCTACATGATCAAATAAACACCCGCCTATAAAAAAGCCTTTTTCATAACCTTGTAATTTAAAATTCCTTCCATCGACTACTAATTTTGCCCCCTCTTTCGTTCCGATATCTACATAATTTTTAACTTTCGCTAAATGCTCTTTTGTTACCAATGGTCCCATTTCTGATTGTTTGTCCATTCCAGGTCCAACTTTAAGTGCTTCAACTTTTTTAGCTAAAGCGTCGACAAGTTTATCTCCGATACTCCCAACGGCAACTGCAACCGACTGAGCCATGCATCTTTCACCTGCTGATCCATATGCTGCACCCATTAAACCATTTACTGCTTGATCCAGATCACAATCAGGCATAACTACACAGTGATTCTTTGCTCCTCCCAAGGCTTGAACTCTTTTTTCATTTTTTGCGCAGTTTTCATAAATATATTTTGCTATTGGTGTAGAACCGACAAAACTCATGGCTACTACATCTTTATTATTTATTAAAGCATCTACAGCTTCTTTATCTCCATTAATAACATTAAAAACACCATCTGGAATTCCAGCTTCCTTTAAAAGTTCTGCTAATCTCATTGAACATGAAGGATCTTTTTCTGATGGTTTTAAGACAAAAGTGTTCCCACAAGCAATTGCCATAGGAAACATCCACATTGGAACCATTGCAGGAAAATTAAAAGGTGTAATTCCTGCGCAAACTCCTAATGGTTGTCGAATAGACCAGCTATCAACGTTAGTTCCAACATTTTCTGTAAACTCACCTTTAAGCAATTGAGGAATCCCACAAGCGTATTCAACCACCTCTAAGCCTCTAGTTAATGAGCCTTTTGCATCCTCATAAACTTTACCATGTTCAGCTACAATAATTTTGGTCAGTTCGTCTGAATTTTTTTCAATTAATTCCTTAAATTTAAACATTATTCTAGCTCTTTGAAGAGGAGGCGTATTTGCCCAAGGTTCAAAAGCTTTTTTGGCGTTATTAACAGCTTGGTTTACATCTTTTGTTGAAGCGAGTTTAACTTCGGAACTCTGCTCGCCTGTGGCTGGATTGAATACTTTACTAGTTCTTTTAGACTCTCCACTAAATGATCTGCCTCCAACAAAGTGTTCAATAATTTTCATGATGATATTGAATAAATAAGCTTTTAACTTGTTGCAAGCATTTTCTTGATAGATCCAATAGCTTTTGCTGGATTTAATCCTTTTGGACAAGAATTAGTGCAATTCATTATTGTATGACATCTATATAATTTTAGTTCGTCTGCTACCTTTTTAAGTCTCTCCTTTTTATCTCCATCTCTACTGTCATTGATCCAACGATATGCCTGTAATAGAACGGCAGGGCCTAGGTATTTATCGCCATTCCACCAATAGCTTGGGCAAGAAGTTGAACAGCAAGCACACAATATACATTCATAATAACCATCTAATTTTTCTCTATCTTTTTGAGACTGCTTAATTTCCTCTTTTTCTTTGCCTGTTTGCTCTGTTTGAAGCCATGGTTTAATCGACTCATACTGTTTATAAAGAGTAGTTAGATCTCCGATTAAGTCTTTTACTACTTTTAAATGAGGTAAGGGATAAACATTTAAATCTCCATTAATATCAGTATGAGATTTTATGCAAGCCAAAGTATTTACTCCATCTATATTCATCGCACATGAGCCACAAACACCATGAGCACATGATCTTCTGAATGTAAGTGATGGATCTATTTCGTTCTTAATTTTGAATAAAATATCTAAAACCTTTGGACCACAATTATCCATATCAACTTCAAAAGTATCAACTCTAGGATTTTGATTTGTAGATGGGTCCCATCTATAAACATTAACTTTTTTTAAATTTTTTGAATTTGTCTTGTCTTTATAATACTTACCGATTTCTATTTTTGAACTTTGAGGTAAGTTTAATTGAACCATTCTTAATAAACTCTTTCCTTTGGTGGGAAGTATTGAACATCGTTAGTTAGTGTTCTTGAGTGGACATCTCTATATTTTATTTCCACCTTTTTGTCACTTTGCCAAGCCAAGGTATGCTTCATAAAGTTTTTATCATCTCTCTTGCTAAAATCCTCTCTTGCATGGGCGCCTCTACTCTCTTTTCTGCTGTAAGCTGAGTCCATAGTAGTAAGCGCTTGTCTTATTAAATTATCAAATTCCAAAGTTTCAACTAGTTCTGTATTGAAAAGAAGAGATTTGTCTTTAACTGAAATATCTTCCAAACCTTCATAAGGCTTTCGTATCTGATCTACTCCTTCTTTTAAAGTTTTTTCAGTTCTAAACACAGCACATTTTGACTGCATCGTTTTTTGCATATTTAATCTCAGTTCTGCTGTCTTAGTAGCACCTGAGGAATTTCTAATTTTATCAAATCTATCTAAACATTTATCTGTTTCTGAACTTGAAACTTCTTCATGAGCCATACCCGGTTTTACAAGTTCTGCTGCCCTTTTAGCGGCTGCCCTTCCAAATACTACAAGATCAATTAATGAATTTGAACCTAATCTGTTAGCCCCATGCACTGATACGCAAGCAGCTTCCCCGATAGCCATAAGCCCGGGCACTGTTTTTTCTGAACCATTTAAAGTTAAAACTTCTGCTTTATAATTTGTAGGGATACCGCCCATGTTATAGTGAACCGTAGGTACAACTGGAATTGGTTGTCTATTCACATCAACATTTGCAAAGGTCTTTGCAGCCTCGGTTATACCTGGAAGCCTTTCTTCTAAAACCTCTTTATCCAAATGATCTAAGTGTAAATTTATGTGATCTTTATCTTTACCAACACCTCTTCCTTCATTAATTTCCATCTCCATTGATCTACTTACTACATCTCTGGAAGCTAAATCTTTTGCGTTAGGTGCGTAACGCTCCATAAATCTTTCACCTTTACCGTTTACTAAAAATCCTCCCTCTCCTCTTGCACCCTCTGTTATTAAACATCCTACTCCATAAATTCCAGTAGGATGAAATTGCACAAACTCCATATCTTGTAAGGGCAATCCAGCTCTTAATACCATCGCATTGCCGTCACCAGTGCAAGTATGCGCTGAGGTAGCTGAATAATAAACTTTTCCATAACCACCTGTTGCAATTATTGTAATGTGTGATCGAAATCTATGAATGGTACCATCTGTTAAATTCCAAGCTATAACTCCTTTACATTCTCCATTTTTCATTATTAGGTCTAATGCAAAGTATTCGATAAAAAATTCTGTATTGTGTTTTAGTGCTTGACCATAAAGAGTGTGTAAAATCGCATGGCCCGTTCTATCAGCAGCAGCACATGTTCTTTGTGCTGTTCCGTTTCCATAATTTTTTGTCATTCCACCAAAAGGTCTTTGATAAATTTTTCCATCATCTGTTCTACTAAATGGAACACCATATCTCTCAAGTTCAACAACTGCTCTTGGAGCCTCTTTACACAAATATTCGATAGCATCTTGATCACCCAACCAGTCAGAACCTTTTACTGTATCGTACATATGCCATCTCCAGTCATCTTCCCCCATATTTCCAAGTGCAGCCGAGATACCTCCTTGAGCAGCAGATGTATGGCTTCTAGTTGGAAATACTTTTGAAATACAAGCTGTCTTTAATCCAACTTCTGATAGGCCAACTGCGGCTCTAAGACCAGATCCTCCTGCTCCTAAAACTACAACGTCATATTCATGATCTATAATTTTATATGCACTCATTATGATAAATTATATATACCTGTAATTGTTATTAAAGGCATTATTATAGCAAATATATTTAATACTTTATTTGCGACATTTTTGATTTTTTGATCTTTTATATAGTCTTCAAATATCTCACTTATTGTTAAGGCTGAAAAAAAGAAAGCTATTACAATAAATATTGAAAATAAAGTTTTTGTTGGCTGTTGTGTGAAGAAAAGAAGTACTGTTTGATAATCGTTCTCATAAATAGATACAAAGTTTAAAATAAACCAAATCATAAAGGGAATAAGCACGAAAGAACTAATTTTTGTAAATAACCATTTTTTTGTAGAAACATGCATGTTAAAAAATATTTTTTCCAATTAAATAAAATAAAACTGTAAGTATAAAAGATCCAACTAAAGCCAAAACTCCAGTGATCTTTGAAATTTTTAAATCAAAACCATATCCTAAATCCCAAAATAAATGACGTAGTTCATTTAAAATATGAAAACTAAAGGTCCAACAAAGACCAACAGTTACAAATTTACCAAAAAAGCTTTGAAAAAAATTATTTATTATTAAATAATCCTCTGCTCCGAGTAATAGGGACAAACTCCAAAAACAAATTATTGTAATAGCAATTGTATTTATTACTCCAACTATTCTATGTGTAATAGAAAGCAAAGAAGAAATTTGCCATTTATAGATTTGAAGATGTGGGCTTAAAGGATTATTTTTTTCTTCCATAAAAGATTTATAAACTAAAGTTACAATTTTTTCACTAAGTGCTCAGCGATCTGGACAGTGTTTAAAGCCGCTCCTTTCAATAAATTGTCGGACACAACCCATATATTAATAGCTTTTACGTTTGAATTATCTTTTCTGATTCGAGAAATAAAAGTAGAATAATCTCCTTCAGCTTCAAGAGGTGTGATATATCCACCGTCATTTCTTTCGTCAATAACTTTGCACCCTGGCGCGTTACTCAAAATTTTAATAATATTCTCAAAATCGTATAAATTATCAAATTCAATATTTATAGACTCAGAATGTCCAGTTCTTACTGGTACTCTCACACAAGTCGCTGTAACATCAATGTCTTTATCAAGAATTTTTTTTGTTTCATTTGTCATTTTTAATTCTTCTTTCGTGTATCCATCCTTATCGAAAATATCGATATGAGGTATTAAGTTAAATGCAATTTGTTTAGTAAAATTTTTTGACCTAATTTTTTTATTTTCTAAAAAATCTTTTGTTTGTTCAAATAATTCATCCACTGGAGCTTTACCTGCACCAGATACTGCTTGATAAGTGGAAACAACGACTCTATTAATTTTATATTCGTCGTGCAAAGGCTTGAGCGCAAGGACCATCTGCATTGTAGAACAATTAGGGTTTGAGATAATATTATTATGCCTGTTTAATTCTTCAGCGTTTACTTCAGGAACAACTAAAGGGACATCTGATTGCATTCTGAAATAACTAGAATTATCAATGACTATAGTTTTCTTTGCAGCTTTAGGAGCCCACTCTTTGGCGATTTGGCTACCTGCAGCAAAAAAAGTTATTTGAGCTTTTGAAAAGTCATAGCTTTCCAAATCTTCAATAACAATATCATCTCCTCGAAATTTAATTTTTTTTCCGGCGCTTTTTTTTGAAGCAACTAAATATAGTTCTTTAAATGTAATTTTAGATTTCTCTAATATTTCAATAGTTTTTCTACCTACATTTCCTGATGCTCCAATAATTGCAAAATTCATATAATTATTACTTTATTTCAATTTTGCTATAATTGCATCACCCATGACAGAAGTGGAGACCTCTTTCATATTTTTTGACATGATGTCTTTGGTTCTTAATCCATCGTTCAGTACGCTTTGAACAGCTTTATCTAATTGTTCTGCCTCTTTATCTAAATCAAGAGAATATTTTAAGGCCATCGATAAACTTAAAATTGTAGCAATTGGATTTGCAACATTTTTTCCGGCAATGTCAGGTGCTGACCCATGCACAGGTTCATACATTGATCTCATTTTACCATTTTTATCTTTGGCTCCTAAAGAAGCTGAAGGTAATAAACCTAAAGATCCAGTCAACATCGCAGCTTCATCTGAAAGAATATCACCGAATAAATTGTCAGTAACAATTACATCAAATTGTTTTGGATCTCTCAATAGTTGCATAGCACAGTTGTCTGCTAGCATATGGCTTAATTCAATTTTTTTATACTCTTTATCTTTAAGCGCTTGAACTTCTTCTCTCCATAAAATACCAGCTTCCATCACATTTGATTTTTCACAAGATGTTACTTTATTTTTTCTTTTTTTTGCTAAATCAAAAGCTACTCTTGCCACTCTCTGTATTTCACTTGTGGTGTAAGTATGAGTGTTAATTCCTTTTCTTTCATTATTTTCTATAGGTTCGATACCTCTAGGTTCTCCAAAATAAATCCCTCCTGTTAATTCTCGCACAATCATTATGTCCAAACCAGAAATTATTTCAGGTTTTAATGAGGATGCTTCTACCAATTGTTTGAAACATATTGCTGGACGCAAATTTGCGAATAATTTTAATTCTTTTCTAAGTTTTAAAAGAGCTCTTTCTGGTCTTTTAGAAAATTCTAAATTATCATACTTAGGCCCTCCAACAGCACCTAATATTACTGCCTCGCTCTCTAGTGCTTTGTAAAAAACTTCGTCTGTAATAGTTTTTTTATACTTGTCATAAGATGCTCCGCCAACTAATCCTTCTTCAATTTTAAAATCTAATGATTTTTTTTTATTAAACCATTCTAAGATTTTTCTAACTTCTCTCACTACCTCGGGACCAATACCGTCACCAGGAAGTAGTAAAAGTTTTCTATCTTTTACTTTAATCATTCACTAAAAGCCAGGGCTTATCTTTTTTAAGTTTTTTTTCAAAGTTATCTATCTGAGAGATTTTTTCCATCGACAAGGCAATATCGTCCAAACCTTCTATTAAACATTTCTTTTTAAAAGCATCTACCTCAAACTTTATAACTTTATTCCCATATTTAATTTCTTGCTTTTCTAAATTAATTTCAATTTCCTCTTTTCTCTTTGAATATTCGGCAAGTTCTAAAACCACTTTCTCATCAATTTTAATTGGCAAAATTCCATTCTTAAAACAATTGTTATAGAAAATATCAGCAAAACTAGAACTAATGACACACTTAATGCCAAAATCTGATAAAGCCCAAGGAGCGTGCTCCCTTGAGGACCCGCATCCAAAATTTTTTCCAGCAAGTAAAATTTTTGATTTGTTATAAGGCTCTTTATTTAAAATAAAATCATTGATTATTTTTCCATTTTCATCATATCTCATTTCATAAAATAAGCTTTTACCCAATCCCGTCCTTTTTATAGTTTTTAAGAATTGTTTTGGAATTATCATATCAGTATCAATATTCTGAAGTGATAAATAAGATGGTATCGATTTTAAATAAGAAAATTTTTCCATTTTATATCTCTCTTACATCTGTTAAATGACCATTTATCGCTGCGGCGATAGCCATACCTGGGCTGACTAAATGAGTTCTTCCTCCTCGTCCTTGTCTACCCTCAAAATTTCTATTAGATGTTGAAGCACATCTTTCTCTTGGTTTTAACTGATCTGGGTTCATTCCCAAGCACATTGAGCAACCAGGCTCTCTCCATTCAAATCCAGCTTCTTTAAAAATTTTATCTAGACCCTCTTTTTCAGCTTGCTCTTTAACTAATCCTGATCCAGGAACAACCATTGCACTTACATTATTAGCAATTTTTTTACCTCTTAAAAGTTCTGCAGCAACTCTAAGATCTTCAATTCTTCCATTTGTGCAACTTCCAATAAATAT
>CACCID010000009.1 GCA_902545945.1 uncultured Pelagibacteraceae bacterium
ATACCCATTATTAAAACTATGGCTACAGCACCCAATAAAGTGAAACCTATAAAATTAAAAAAAAATTCAGACATTAATATTCTACTATCATGACCTATTCACTAAATACAATTGTTTTAGAACCACTTTCTAAAAATAAACCCAAAAACGCCGTAATACTTTGCCACGGTTATGGTGGTGATGGTAACGATATCTCAATCCTTGCAAATTACTGGCGCACTTATTTACCAGACACAATATTCATTTGTCCTGATGCTCCTGAGAAATGCGCAGCAAGCCCATCCGGTTTTCAATGGTTTGATTTAATAGATCAAACACCAGAGCAAGTTTTAGCTAAATCACTAGTAGCAGAAAACAAATTAAATAAACTTATTGACGAAGTAAAAAAAAATAATAGTCTAAAAGCTGACCAGATCATCATTGGAGGATTTAGCCAAGGCTGCATGATTACTTTACAAGCTGGTTTAAAAAGAAAAGATATGGTGAATTCTGTAATTGGCTACTCAGGTAGAATTATAGACACCGAACATCTTTCAAAAAATATTATTTCTAGACCAAAGATTATTTTAATGCATGGGGACATAGATCAAGTGGTTTCTATCGACTCATTATTAGAGGCTAAAGACTTTTTTAATAAAAATAATTATGAAATAGAAACAAAAATTTTCAAAAACTGTGAACATCGTATACCAACAGAGGGGTCAAGTTTGGGTCTTCAATTTATAAAAAAACAATTTAATTCTTAATTTTTTGAGTGATACATAATTATAACTTGATATAATTTTTTGTATCAGATAGCTTTAGTGTATGATTATTTCTTCTGTCGATAAAGTACCTCTTGAAAAATGTCCGGCGTTAGTGCTAAACGCCGACTTTAGACCGCTAAGTTATTACCCGCTTTCAATTTGGTGTTGGCAAGATGCAGTTAAATCAGTTTTTTTAGACAGAGTGAGTATTGTTTCAAACTATAAAAGAAAAATAAGAAGCCCTTCATTTGAAATGAATTTACCAAGTGTGATCGCGCTTAAAAATTTTATTCAACCTTCAAAAAATCCAAACTTTACAAGATTTAATGTTTTTTTAAGAGATAAGTTTGCTTGCCAATATTGTGGCGACACAAAAGATTTGACCTTTGATCATTTGTTGCCGAAGTCGAGAGGGGGATTAACAGATTGGAACAATGTTGTAACAGCTTGTTCTAGCTGCAATGTTAAAAAAGGCGGAAAGCTTTATAGAGACTGTGATCTTAAATTAGCTAATAAACCTTACGCACCGACAGTCGAAGATTTACATCGCAACGGTAGACATTTTCCACCAAACTTTCTTCATGAAAGTTGGATGGATTATCTATATTGGGATATCGAGTTAGAACCTTAATTAGACTTTTTCTGAAATCGTAATAGCTATTCTTGATGAAGTTTTAATGATTTTATCTAAGACCCCGTATAATCCTTTTTTTGTTGCTCCATTATCATACGCTATGTCTTTATGATCTAATTCGTCCTGCCTAAATTTCATAATTTTCTTTTTTAACTCTTCTTCATCTTTTCCAAGTTTATAAGTTTGATCTTTATAGTGACCATCAATTACCTCTTCAACTGATGCAGTACAAAGCATGGCTGCTTTTTCTCCTAACATTGCCGTTCCAAAACCAAGAGTTACACCCATCAGATCCCAGAGAGGTAAAAGTTTTGTAGGTTTTATATTTCTTTTTTTAATTTCGTTATCAAAATATTCGTAGTGTTCTTTTTCATGCTCTTTCATTTCCTCTATTTTCTTTTTTAAAAATTCATCTTGTTTGAACGTTTTAAGAGCTAGAAGTTGTCCTTCATATATTTTTATAGCCCCACGTTCACCAGCATGGTCAACTCTTATAATTTCTTCTAAAGTTTTTTTGTTAGTTTTTTCCATAATTTTTAATAACTTTTATTATAATACCACTAAGTATTAATGAGATAACTGTATTTATTGTAGCAAGTGAAAGCCCTAAAAATCTAAAAGTTACATCTTTACAGCTTACTATCTCTGTTTTTTTAAGCTGATTTAGAAGATCTTCTTTATTTAAGGGCTGGCCATTGCCTAAATCGCAAACTAAGGATTCGCTAAAAAAACCTTGTTCTATACCAAAATGATAAAAAGAAACTACAGCACCAAAAATAAAGAATATTAAAATGAGGCTAGAAATTATTTTTTGATACCTATTTAAAATAAAGATTAGTGAAATAAGTATTATCGCAGCAATATAAGGAATTCTCTCAATTATACATAAATTACAAGGTTTGTGGCCAAGCACATACTGTATGAAGTAAGCTATTGAAAGTGTGAGAATACTAAAGGCTAAAATACCATTTAATATTAACTTATTATTTAAATTCATTTAACGAAGATTATGTATAAGGCGACTGCTAAAATTACAATAAATATTCCAGCTGCAGTAAACCATAACGCACCTTTCTTTTCGATAAATTCACCAAATTTTTTACCAAAAAGATAAGTAAAGTAAGAAACTAATAAAAATCTCAAACCTCTTGTAAAAAGACATATGAAAAAGAAAACGGCAAGATTAAATCCAATGACTCCGCTTGTAATTGTAAACACTTTAAAAGGAAGAGGGGTGAAACCAGCTAAAAACATTATACCAAGCCAAGCAAAAAAACCGCCTCTAGTCGACATCTTATCTTGTATTTGAAATACTTTTTCTTCATATCCATAAAATTCGATAATAACCATCGAAGCATCAAGGAAAAATACTCCTAACATGTAACCAAATAATCCACCTAATACAGAACCTACAGTAGCAATTAAAAATATTTTTAAATAATCCTCTCTTTTTGCAACAACCATAGGTATAATCATTAAATCTGGCGGAACAGGAAAAAAGAAACTTTCTATAAAAGCTACAAAGCCAAGAAAAGGCTTAGAAAATTTATGTCTAGCCAGCTCTACACATCTGTCGTATAATTTTTTTAACATGAATTTAAAATGCACAATTCTTAGATACCTCGCAAGTTTAATTTTATCGACAGTTGTTATCTACGCTATCGTGATAGTTGCGGGAATTTTCGGTGCAGACTATGGATTTTCTCCAGCTGATACTTTTATCATTTGGATCTTAATGGCTTTACTTATTAATCAAAGCGTTACTTGGAATAAATAGTAATCATGAGTAAACCCGTAGACATAAAAATTGCTCACATAAATAGAAATGATATTTCAGACAGTAGTTTAGATAAAGATAAAGTTTATGAAGTTTTTCAAGCAAATATAAATGAACAACTAAAAACATTCTATAGATTACAACAAGAGTGGGTAAATCGCGCTTATAAGAATTGGAATGATTTCGACACTTATTTAATTTTAATGTACTTAATGAATAAGGTTTATATTAATTATTCGGACCGATTTCACTATATGTCAATGGAAGCTTTTTACAGTCAGGAAAAAGTAGGTATTGAAAAACTAAATTTAATTGAGATATCTAAAGATCTTAACATTCCAAAAGAAACGGTAAGAAGAAAGGTAAACTTTTTGCAAAATAAAGAAGTAATCATTAGATCTGGTAAATCAATCTTTTTAAATTCAAAAGGATTGCAGATTCAAAAACCCATGATCACGATCGAAAACATGTCCGGATTACTAAGCAAACTTTCAATTTATTTATCTGCAGAAGATTGGTTTGGCAAATCATTAGAAAAAGAGGATATAAAAAAATTTATTTCAGAGCACTATACTGTGAGTTGGGAGTATTGGTATAGATTTCAAATACCTTACTTAGTGAGACATAGAACTTTTTTTGGAGATTTAGAGTCCTGGAATGTGTGGGGATCTATAGGTCTAGTTCAAATTAGAGATTTAATAGAGTCTATTGAAAATGATATAACAAGAAAACCTAAAACTCATGAGGATTTCTTTTTAGCTACTCTTAAACATAAGACTAAACGAGGTATTAACGCTTCCTCAATTTCAGATATATCAGAAATACCAAGGGCAACGGTAATTCGAAAACTTAGGTCTTTGGAGAAAAAGAAACATATAATAAGAAATAAAAAACTGGAGTATTCTCTTGGAAATAATCGAGAACATATGAAAGCGATAGGGGAAAACTACAAAATCAATCAAAGAGCATTTAGTGAATATTGCACATCAATGTTTAATTTGATGAAATTTTCAAAATTTAGTATCTAAAATTATTCAAAAATATTATGGAAATAGCAAAAACAATAGCTCCGTTGTGTCTAGCCATAATAATGTTTGGATTAGGTCTTGGCCTAACCATAGCAGATTTTAAAAGAGTTATCACAATACCTAGAGATTTTATAATAGGTTTTTTGGGTCAAGTTATAATACTTCCAATTATCGCTTTTATCTTAATTCATATTATTTCAATGTCACCAGAAATAGCACTTGGTGTAATGATTATTGCAGCAGCTCCAGGTGGAGTTACATCAAATATTTTGACTAAATTTGCAAATGGAGATGTAGCACTTTCTGTTACGTTAACAGCAGTTGTGAGTTTATTATCTATAATAACAGTACCTTTAATTGTCTACAACTCAGCAAGCTTTCTTGGTTTCGAAATAACAAAAGAAATATCAATGATTAATATTGCTGCTAAAATGTTTTTTGTAGTAACTGTTCCTGTTATTTTTGGCATGATTGTACGAAGTTTGATGACAGATTTCATCGTATCCAAAACTCTGTTAGTTCAGAGATTGTCAGTAATATTATTTTTAGTTGTCTTTATCTCTATTTGGGTAGAAGAATGGGATAGAATTATTAGTTTTATTACAAGAGCGGGTTTAGTAGCTTTCATTTTAAATATCACAATGATTTTTATAGGCTACTACATGGCAAAATTTTTAGCTTCGGGATTAGAACAAAGGAAATGTATTTCACTTGAATGTGGTTTACAAAATGGAACTTTAGCTGTTTTCGTTGCCACTCAATTATGGAATGATATTGTGTTTATGGTGCCAACAGCTGCATATGCACTAATTATGTTCGTTACCTCAATTATTTTTGTTCTCATAGTAAGAAAAATAAATTAGATTATTTCAAAAAATGGGCGAATGGTGGAACTGGTAGACGCGCCGGACTCAAAATCCGGTGGTAGCAATACCTTGAGAGTTCGAATCTCTCTTCGCCCACCAAGTTATGGAAATAGATAAAATTAATAGTCTTGTAGAATTATACTTTAAAAAGTGTGAAGCGGTTGATCCAAACAAACCTTTTTTGAAATGGTTAAAACCAGGAAAACCAACTTATAGCTGGGGCTATATAAAAGAGAGAATATTTAAACTTTCATCCAAAATAAAATCATTAATTAAAGAAGGAGACCGCTGTTTAATATTATCTGAGAACAGACCTTATTGGTTAATATCAGATCTTGCCGTAATGAATGCAGGAGGAATTTCTGTTCCAATTTTTACAACATATTCATCAAACGATTATGAATATATTTTAAATGACTGTAAGCCATCTTTAATTATTATTTCAAACAACGATCAATTCAAAAAAATAAAAAATCACATAAATTTAAATGAGCAAAAAATAATATCTTTTGAAGAGATAGATACCGACAGTTTACTAATTCAAAATATCCTAGATGAAGAAAATTTTAAAAAAGAGATTAATAATAAGTTAAAAAGAAATATGCCTGCTTGTATTATTTATACATCGGGAACATCAGGAAATCCTAAAGGTGTTATTTTAAGTCATGGTGGTATTTTATCGAACTGCGAAGGAGCAGTTGAGTTGCTTGAAACTTTAACTAAAAAGAGAGATCCTGTGTTTTTAACTTGGTTACCTTTATCACATTCTTATGAACATACAGTTCAATTTATTCAAATCATAGTTGGTGCAAAAGTTTTCTATGCTGAAAGTTTAGAAAAATTAATTTCAAATATGCAAGTAGCTCAACCAACTATCATGACAGCTGTACCAAGATTTTATCAAAACCTATTTACAAAAATAAATATGAATTTTGATAAACAAAAGGGTTTTAAAAAAAAATTAATTAATAAAACTTTAGAATTAGGAAAAAAAATACTTAAAAAAGAGCAATTAAGTTTTAGTCAAAAAATCGTAAACTTTTTATGTGAAAAATTAGTAAGAAAAAAAATCAAAAACCAGTTTGGTGGAAATCTTCAAGCCTTCGTTTCCGGAGGTGGAGCCTTGGACCAAAATATTGGTGAGTTTTTAAATGCTATAGGATTACCTACTTTGCAAGGTTATGGACTTACAGAGGCCTCTCCTGTTGTAAGCTGTAATTTACCAGATTTAGTCAAGGTCGAATCAGTCGGTCCTCCATTTAGAACAAATAAAGTAAAAATAGCTGAGGACGGTGAAATTTTGATCAAGGGTGAAAACGTAATGTTGGGTTATTGGAATCTCAAAGAAGAGACTGAAAAAACAATTAGAGATGGATGGCTCCACACAGGAGATATTGGTGAGTTTGATCAAAATAATTATTTAAAAATAACAGATAGAAAAAAAGATATCATCGTTAATTCAGGTGGAGACAACATTTCACCAAGTAAAATAGAAAATATTTTATGTTTAAACGAGAATATTAAGCAATCTTTTGTTTATGGAGATAAAAAAAATTATTTAGTTGCTTTAATTGTTTGTGAAAAAGAAATAGATAAAGAAAGGATTAAACTTATAATTGAAAATATAAATAAAAAATTAACTTTAATAGAAAAAATAAAAAAATTTGTTTTAATTTCCGAAGAATTTACAATTGAAAACAGAATGTTAACGCCAACTTTAAAGTTAAAAAGAAAAGAAATAATTAAAAATTATAAACAACAATTAGAAAATCTTTATTAAATTTACAAAAAAAAGTTAATTAAATTGGTTAAAAAAACATTGATATTGTTAACTTTTTTAAAAATTTTAAAAAAAAACAAAAAATTAATTAAAATTTTTAAATTTTGAATCAAATTTACAAAATAATTTATGTTTGACATGAATCTTTTAATAATTAATGTTTAATTAACAAACGAATCATTAAGATTTGTTTTATAACCAGGGAGAAAAGATGGCTAAAAGAAGAAAAAAAGCTAAAAAAAAGAAAAAAGCTAAAAAGAGAAGAAGAAAAAGAAGATAGTTTTCTCTTTTACTAAACGCCCTTTTTAACTATTTTAAAAAGGGCGTTTTTTTATTCTGCGCTTTCAGAAATATTAGCTCTTCCTAATGCTTTATCCATTTTTTTTTGAACTTCTTCAGGACTAGTTTTTAATACTGCTTCAAACTCAGATTTAAGTCTCTCATAAGCTTTTTCAAACAATTGTCTTTCAGAATAGGATTGATCAGCAATAATATCTGTATTTTTGTTTAAATCTTTAACTACTTCTGCAAGTTCATAAATTTTTCCAGAATTAATTTTTTGATCATACTCTTGTGCACGTCTACTCCACATTGTTCTTTTTATTTTTGGTTTAGTTTTCAAAATAGAAACACATTTATTTATCTGATTTATAGAAGAAATTGGTCTTAGTTTTGATTGTTGATTTATTGGAACTGTTAAAGTCAGTTTTTCTTTTTCTACAAGAATTTTGTAAAATTGAATATCTATTTCTCCAATTTTGGCTTTTTCAATAGCGGTAATTTTTCCAACACCATGTTTTGGATAAACAACAAAATCTTTTAAATTATAAATACGTTTTTCAGTCGGTTGTTTTTTTATTTTCTTTATTTCTGGTTTTTCATCAGCCCCAGGAATACTATTTTTTTTCTCAGCTAGTTTTGTAGAAATTTGAATTTTTTTACTTTTTATTTTTTTTGATTTTTTACTCTTTTTTGTTTTTTTCTTTTTAGGCATTTTTTTTATTTTCCAGGTTTCTCAGAAAAATGACTGTCATACTTATTTTTTACTTTTCTATATTTTTCATGCTCAGTCATTGGCTCCTTTTTTTTTGAAATATTAGGCCATAATGCAGAAAACTTTTTATTAAGCAATAACCATTTTTTCATATCCTCAACACTTTCATCAGTGTCTGCTTTAATAGCATCAATAGGGCATTCAGGTTCGCATACTCCACAATCTATACATTCATCTGGATTTATCACTAACATATTTTCGCCTTCATAAAAACAATCTACAGGGCACACATCTACACAATCTGTTAATTTACACTTTATACATTCGTCTTTAACAATATAAGTCATTTTGAATTTATTAGTTTAAGTTTTATCTCTGCACATTCTTTATCTGGAAAATATATAAGGCCACAAACTCTTCTCATTAAATTGGATTCATATTGGTCTACACTATCGTCAGAGATTAATATTTTCCAAAGATGTTCTATTATATCTTTCTTAATATCCATAGTATTTTGTTTTATAATGTTTGTATAATTAAGAAGTTGATTTGAGTCTTTTTCTACTTCTTCTGCTTTTTTTAAAATTTCATCTATATTTTCATTTTTTAAATAAGATTTAATAAATTCTTTAACTAACTCTTTTTCATGATCAGAGTAATTTTCATCAATATTAGCAGCATGTACTAACAATGCCGAAATACCAATAACGCTATTTTTATCTAGTTTGTTCATTTATTTTAAATTAAGAGATAGAAGTTTATTAAATGGATTTTCTTTATTGTCAAACTGTAATAGTTTCTCTTTTTTCTTTCTTTCACCTCTAAAAACGTAAGTATCTTCTACTTTATCTTTTTTATAATTCATATTATTCATCAATTTATAAAAATTTTCCTTAGAACAACCTAATAAATTCATCATTTCAGTATTTACTTTAAATTTTCTATCTTTAGTGTTTTCAATAATTTTTAAAAATAGTTTTTCTAAAATATCAATTCTTACAAAAAATTCTCTAAATTTTTCAAAACCACATAGCAAAAGAAAGTCTTTATTGAGTTTAGCATTTTCTAAAAAATTTAATCCAGATTTAGGAATTATATTTTTACCAGTTAAGTTATGAAATATATTCCATAGACCTATTCTAAATTCTACGGCTTTTGGTTTTAACATTTTGGGCAAATAGATATGATACCTTCCTATTTTAATTCCCATACCCCATAATTTTTTTCTCTCTTCAGCGGGTATCAATTTAACTATTTTGTCAACCTCACTTCTTTTAATAACACCATTTTTTTCGTAAAGCTGAAAAAGAAGACCTCTAAGATACTGATTATGAATTTCGTATTTAGTAAGTTTTATCAAATCACCCAATACCTCATTAATATGACTTTCTAACCATTGTTTTAAAAAATTAGTCAATTTAGATTTAGAAATTTCATCCAATGAGTCATCGGCTATAATATCAATTTCAGGATTTAAATAGTCGCCTCCTTTCTTTAGTCTTGCAATAGGATTTTTATTCCATAAAATTTTATTTTCATCATTAATTTTTAATTGTTTGTGATCTAATATAGCTTCTACTCTTTTGACTAACTCTTTTTCTACCCCTTTCCTAGCAGCTTTCTTAATTGATTTAATATCTGTATCTAAAGTTTTGGAAGTAACCTCAATCAAAAATTTTAATCCTTTCAATTCTCCAATAAGCTGATCATCAATATAAACTTTATTGTCTTCATTAATTTCAGTGTTTAAAACTAAATCTTGTTTAAGACTTCTAGAAAGAATACTGATTTTTTTATCTATGAAACTTTTTGTTAATTCATTATGTAGTTTATCTGATAACTTATCTTCAATACTTTTAGTCAATTGCACCCAATAATCAGAGTTTTCAACCCAATTTTTTTTATTAGCAACATAGGACCATGTTCTAACATTTGACAATCTATGTGAAAGTAAATCTACATTACCATGATCTCTTTCAAGGCCTTTAAGTTGTTCTTTCATAAACATACTTGGAATTTTTCTTTTTCGCGTTGATAAAAATTGAAATACTTTGTCTATTATATTTATATGTTGACCATAAGCTTTTTTTTCAAAATCGGGTATTTGACAACATTCCCAAAGCAACTCTAAGTTTTTATGATAGATAATATTATTTTCACCTTTTTTTAAAAAAAACCTTAATACACTTTCATCCAGTGAGTCATTGCTTCTAATCAAATTTTTTTTAATTGGTCTTAGTTCTAATGAATTAATAAGTTTTTCAGGACTTTCAAAATTTAATTTTGAATTTCTCCAATAAATTGACTTAATATCTGGAAGTTGATGCTTTTCAATTTTTTCAATTTCATCTGAATTTAAGTTTTCACAATCTCCGGTAGTACCAAATCCTCCATCATTTTGAAATCTACCAGCTCGACCTGCAATTTGAGACATTTCAATTAAATTAAGCCTCCTAGTTTTTTTTCCATCAAATTTTTTCAAATTTGAAAAATAAATTTCGTTTATATCCATGTTTAAACCCATACCAATTGCGTCTGTTGCAATTAAATAATCAACATCACCCGATTGATACAATCCTACTTGTGAGTTTCTAGTTTTAGGACTTAGCGACCCCATTATTACTGCGGCACCACCTTTTTGTCTTCTCACTAATTCGGCAATAGCGTAAACTTCCTCGATTGAGAAAGCTATTATTGCTACCTTACGTTCAAGTCGAGAGATTTTTTTAATTCCTGCATAACTTAATTTTGAAAATCGTTCTTTCTTTTCAAAGTTCACTCCATCAATTAAATCCTGAATAATATTAGCCATGACTTGTGATCCTAGAAACATTGTTAATTTTGTTCCTCTTGAATGAAGCATTCGTTCGGTAAAAATATGACCTCTCTCTCTATCAGCGCACATTTGTATTTCATCAACCGCAATAAAATCTACTTCTTTACCTTTTGGCATAGACTCAACCGTGCAAATAAAATATTTTGCAGTACTAGGTATAATTTTTTCTTCTCCAGTTATTAAAGCTACTTTTTTTTCTCCAATTTTCTTAACACATTTGTCATAAACTTCTCTAGCCAACAGCCTTAATGGTAATCCAAAAATACCAGACTCAAACTCAAGCATTTTTTCGATTGCAACATAAGTTTTTCCTGTGTTTGTAGGTCCTAATAAAGCAATTATTTTTTGATTTAGATTATTCATGTTTGTGTCAGAAAAATATATTTATACTATATGTAGATCCAGGTTGAGAACAAAATAAGATTAAAACATGACCGAATCGTTTTGTCAAATGTTCCAATTTTCACAATTGATTTGACTTGTGATAGGCAGTCCCCGTATAGGTATTTAAAAGTTAAAATGTCCTCTAAAGTAAAAAAAAAAATTCTCAAGCTTAAAGAATCCTCTACACTTGTAATAAATGAAAAGTCTAAAGAACTAATTTCTAATGGAAAAAAAGTATATCAGTTTGGTTTTGGACAGTCGCCATTTCCAGTTCCAGAAAAAATTGTACAGGCTTTAAAAAATAACGCTCATAGAAAAGAATACTTACCTATTCAAGGATTACCTGAATTAAGAGCAAATATTTCAAAATACTTATCTGAAAGAACAGGAAATGATTATCCAAAAGAAAATATTTTAATTACACCTGGCTCGAAAGAGGCAATGTTATTAATCCATATTGCTTTTAATGGAGAAATTATAATTCCAGCACCTGGTTGGGTATCCTATGAACCTCAAGCAGAAATAGGTTCAAATAAAGTTCACTGGTTAGAAACTACACGAGAAAATAATTGGTTTCCTACCGGGGGCGAGCTTGAAAAAAAAATTAAATCAGTCGGTAAGAAAAAAAATTTAATCTTAATTCTTAATTCTCCTAACAATCCATCGGGGACGGTTTGCAAAAATTTAGAAGAGTTAGCTAAAGTAGCAAAAAAATATAGAATTATGGTTTTGTCAGATGAAATTTATACTGACTTAACTTTTACTAATGATTATAACTCGATTTCCAAATTTTATCCTGAGTTAACCTTCATCACTGGTGGATTAAGCAAATGGTGTGGGGCTGGAGGTTGGAGATTAGGGTTTCTAGCTGTTCCGAAAAAATTAACTGAATTTTTAAAAAGTTTAAAATCACTTGCAAGTGAGTCTTACTCAACAGTTAATACACCTACACAATATGCATCAGTAGAAGCTTACGCCTATGAGCATGACCAATACAAACTAAAAGTTAGGGCTATATTAAATGCTGTTGGAAATTATGTTTATAATAATCTTAAATCAAATAAAATATTAATTGCTCCTCCACAAGGTGCATTTTATTTAATGCCAGAATTTAAAATAAAAAAATACAAAACTTCATCTAAATTATGTGAAGCAATTCTAAATGAGACAGGTGTAGCAATGTTACCAGGATCGGACTTTGGTTTTAAATCAAATAAAATGTTAACAAGATTGAGCTTTACCGATTTTGATGGAACAAAATTTTTTAGAAACGTTACAAACTGTAAAATGATAGACGATGAGATGATCAAAAAGTATGCCCCAAATGTAGTTGAAGGAGTTTCTAAATTGTCAAATTGGGTTAAAAATTTATAAGAATCTCTTTGACCTCAATTGAATTACGTAGTTAAATTAAACAATTAACAAAAAGGGGAACACATGAAAAAAATAATATCAATGATTTCAGCTGTTCTAGTAATGATAGCTTTCTCAAGCCCATTCACTTCAATAGCAAAATCAGCAGAGTTCTTTACAATAGGAACAGGCGGACCAACAGGAGTATACTTCCAAACAGGTAACGCTATATGTAAAATGTTACATAAGTCAGCAATTAGTGCTGATCATGGTAGAAAAAAAGGTACAGCTAAAGCTTACAGATGTACTGCACCTTCAACAGGTGGTTCTAACTACAATATTGGACAAATCAAAGATGGTGAGTTTCAATTTGGTGTTGCACAGTCAGACTGGCAGTATCATGCTTACAATGGTTCAAGTAAATGGGAAGGAAAACAGTTTAGTAATTTAAGAGCTGTATTTTCTGTTCACAATGAACCTTTCCAAATTTGGGCAAGTAAAAAATCTGGAATTAAAAATTTCAAAGGCTTAAAAGGGAAAACAGTAAACATTGGTAACCCAGGTTCTGGTCAAAGAGGAACTATGGAAGAATTAATGAAAGCCATGGGTGCGGATATGAGTATGTTCAAAGCTACTACTGAGCTTACTTCTTCTGAACAAGTAAAAGCTCTTTGCGATGGAAAAATAGATGCTTTCGGATATTCTGTTGGATTTCCAAATGGAGCAATGGAGCAAGCAGCTACGTGTAAAGCGAAAGCTAGTCCAATCAACTTAACTGGTGCACCAGTTCAAGGTTTAATTGATGGAGCTGACTACTATGCAAAAGCTGTAATTCCAAAAGGAACTTATTCTAATCAGAAAAAAGACGCTACAACGTTTGGTGTAAAAGCTACAGTTGTTACAAGTGCAGATGTTTCTGAAGAACTTGTATACTTAGTAACAAAAGCGGTTATGGAAAACTTTGATGATTTCAGAGCTCAACATCCTGCTTTTGGTCCACTAGAAAAGAAAAATATGATAGCTGATGGTTTATCGGCTCCATTACATCCAGGTGCAATTAAGTACTACAAAGAAGCTGGATTAATGTAATTCAACTTTTTAGTTTAATTAAAAAAGGCCCAATATTTTTTGGGCCTTTTTTTTTATAATATTGTATCTTAAGTGAAATGAATCAATCTATTCAAAGTAAGATTAAAGAAAAAATTCAAGAAGATATTTCTCCTACTCGAAATTTATCGGGCATTCATCTAAAAATAGTTTTTGGAATAGCAATTCTTTGGACTTTATTTCAACTTTGGTATGCTTCTCCCTTTCCTTTTTGGTTCAACTTTGGAATGTTCAAAGGTCTACCTGCTCGTGCAATACATCTAGGTTTTGCACTTACACTTACATTTTTAATTTTTCCTTTTGTGCGTGGAAAAAAAATATCAGTTTTTGATATTCTTATAAGTATTGTCGCTGCATTCTGTTGTCTTTATATTTATTTTTTTTATGATGATCTTGTTAATAGGGGTGGGATACTTTTAGTTAAAGAGATATTCGGATTTAAAGTTCCTGTAGAGCTTATTATTGGTGCAACAGGTATTTTAATTCTTTTAGAGGCCACAAGAAGAGCCATCGGATTACCATTAGTAATTATTGCTATCTGTTTTCTTTTATTTTCTTATTTTGGCAAATATGCGCCAGATATTATTTCTCATGGCGGCCTTTCTATTAAAAGACTTGTAGGTTTTCAATGGTTCGATCAAGAGGCTATTTTTGGAATACCTATAGGTGTGTCCGTAGATTTCATATTTTTGTTTGTACTCTTCGGTGCTTTATTAGAAACCGCCGGCGGAGGAAAATATTTTTTAGATTTGGCATTTGCAATGGTGGGTAAAATGCGAGGCGGCCCTGCTAAGGCAGCTATTTTAGGTTCTGGAATGACAGGTATGATCTCAGGCTCTTCAATAGCAAACACAGTAACAACAGGTACTTTTACAATTCCTATAATGAAAAAAACAGGTTTTTCTCAAGAGAAAGCAGGAGCCATTGAGGTTTCATCATCTGTTAATGGTCAAATCATGCCTCCAGTTATGGGAGCCGCAGCTTTCGTTATGGCAAGTTTTATCGGTGTTACTTATTTTGAAGTTGTTAAACATGCTTTTTTACCAGCTATCATTTCTTACATTGCTTTATTTTATATATCTCATCTAGAGGCTCTTAAATTAGGACTTAAAGGCATGGATGATGCAGACGTTCCACATCTTAAGAGAACTTTTTTATCTGGATTACATTTTCTCATACCAATTTTTGTATTAATTTTTCTACTTGTCTACATGAGATATACGGCAGGTTTTTCAATTTTTTATGCAACAATTTCTTTAATAATAGTGAATTTGATAAGTCGTATCGTTAAAAACTCAGATTATAAAATTGGCTTAATCGAATGGTGTAACCAAACTATTGTTGGACTACAAAAAGGAGCGATTAACATGGTTGGAGTTGGAATAGCAATTGCCACTGCAGGTGTAATTGTAGGAGCGGTTGGTTCTACTGGATTAAGCACTAATTTAATTATAGTCATCGAGACCATAGCAAGAGACAACGTAATCATATTAATTTCATTAACTATTATTCTTTGTTTACTGCTGGGAATGGGTCTTCCCACAACTGCAAACTACGTTGTAGTGGCTTCACTAATGGCAACAGTTTTAGTTGATGTTGGAAATGCCTCGGGCTTTATTTTTCCATTAATTGCTGTTCACTTATTTGTATTTTACTTTGGATTGATGGCTGATGTTACACCTCCTGTGGGTTTAGCTTCTTATGCAGCCGCCGCAATATCTGGTGGCGATCCTCTAAGAACTGGGCTTCAAGCTATTTGGTATAGTTTAAGAACAGGAATTCTACCAATCGTCTTCTTATTTAACCATGAGCTTTTATTAATCGGGGTAGATAGTATCTGGCAAGCTATATTAGTAATAGCAACATCACTAATTGGTATTTTGGTTTTTACTGCTGCCACACAGCAATGGTTCATAAATAAATTAAGGTGGTACGAAACCATAGCATTTCTGATCATATCTTTATCTTTTTTAGCTCCAGACTATGTTTTAGGTAAGTTCTATCCAAAGTTTAATGAACAAAAACTTTCGGCAGAAAATATTCAAAATTTATCTTTTGACCCCTCAAAAGAAGTTCACATAAAAGTTACTCGAGTTACTGAATACGGCGAAAGATATAAACTATTTGTTATTGATAAAGGTAAGTTTGAAAATGATTACAATCTAGAAGAATATGGAGTGACATTAATAAATCAAAATAATCAACTTACTGTTGATAAATTAAATTGGAAAGGAGAGGCAAAAAAATCTGGTATCCAAATGGGTGACATCATAAGTAATTTTAAAATTGAAAATCCAGAAAGACCGAATAAAGCTATTGTTTACCCATTTGCTTTAATTTCTCTTTTTATTTTTGGTTTCATTAACTCTAGGAATAAATCCTTAACAGCATCATAAAAGCGCAGTGCTTTTTTCCAGAAATTTAATTAAATAATTAAATGAAATACATCTTAAAAATTGTTTTAATTTATTTTTCATTAATCTCATTAAGTTTTTCTGAAACAAACTTTCAGCAAAAAAAATTTTACTATGAAAATCTTGTGAAAAACTGGACTAAGATATTTCCAGACAGCAATAGAAATGCTGCTGGGCCTAGATTTTTCAAATATTTAATAGACCAAAATTTAACTTACGAAGAATTTATTGAGTATAATAAATTATATTGTCCTGTGTCAGGTTCATTGATCAACCCTGGAGAAAAACCAGATTTTATTTTTGTTAAAGAATTAAGAACACAAAAAAATATTTGTGGAGAACTTTATAGATGTTGTTGGCCGTGCTCCTGTGATCTCATGAATTATGCTAAGGTTAAAGAAATCAAACACAAATTTAAAGATGGATCAAGATCGATTGATGTTCTTTTAATAGATAATCCATGTACAAAAAAAGATTTTCCAAAGGAAGTAAATAGAAATTATTTCTGCAATGGTCAAAAATTAAATAAAGAAGAGGTTCATGTAGTTGATAGTAAATTAGTAATAGGAATTTTGTACGAAGCAAAAAAATGTCGAAAAACAGACATTAAGAAAATAGAGTCTAATGAAATTACAGGAAAATTTTGTGCTTTCAAAAATGATATTCCTTTAGAAGAAATGGATATTGGTATGGGCGATATATTCATTAAGATGGCGAGATAGTCATGTTACTTTGTTTAAAAATATATGTTTTCCCAGTTTTTGTAATTTTGTAATTATTAGTCTTTCCGTTTGTCCATTTAATTTGTACTTCGAAGTCTTTTTCACCATTTCTAATTCCGTAGTGGGCAACGGGTTCCATCTGGCATAAGTATCCTGAACCAGAGTCTATTGTTTTAGAATGCTTTCTTAAATTAGATTTTAGCGTCACCGTTGCTCCTCTAGCTGGAGCTCCATTTTTATTTAAAGCTTTTATTCTTAAGTAATTTTGATCTTTTTTTACGTTTGCTTTGTAAAGTGTAAGTATTTGATTTCCTGTTTCTCCATGTGCAATTAATAATTCTAAAATTCCATCTTTATCAATGTCAGCTACAGCAGCACCCGTTCCAAGACCATTTGCTTCAGAGTTTAAAGTGATATCAATTTCTTCTAGTTTTCCATTTTCCTTAATTTTAAATAATTTATTTGCCTCGCCGATATTATTTAAGAATATTTCGTCATATCCATCATTATCAAAGTCAGCTGTGATAACTGTTCTAATTTTAGATGGTCTTTTAAAATTACTATCGGCAATGTCTTTAAAAGAGTTTTCTTTTTTTATAAAAATACGATGTTCTCCATCCCAATTGCCACTAACAATATCTAACTGGCCTCTGTACAAAACATCACTCAATGAAGTACCTCTGCCATTTTCATAAGCGTCTAAAATATTGTACCCAGACGCTACATCGTAAAAAGTACCATCAACGTTTTTGTACAAAAAGTTTGCACCTCTTTCATTAGCTGCAAAAATATCAATATTGTTTGATAATATATGACCAGCAACGACAGCTCTTCCTCCTGTTATTTTATCCAAGCCGAACTCTGCTGCCCTATCTTTTATTCTTCCCTTAAACTTTTCATAAAATCTTGTTGGACCACCATAATTAGCAACATAAATTCCGTATTTTCCATTTCCTTTTCTATCTACACAAACAACGGAGCGACCTGCTGTAAAGTTTAAATCTACTTGATTTTTCTTTAGCTCAAAAATATCAAAAAATTTATTTTTTTTTAGATCTATTAAACGATCAGAATATCTCTTTTCACCGCTGTAAGTATCAGTATTTAAAAAATAAATTTCTTCGTATCCATCAGAGTCGATATCGCAAGCAGCTACACCAATGGTAAAACTCCTTCTATCTGTAAACTTAGTATCATCTACAATATTTATCAGTTTATTATTTTTGTATGTTAAAGCTAAATTTTCACTTCCAAAACCAGCTACAATAAACTCGTAAGCCCCATCATTATTAATATCAGTTACAGAAATACCATATCTAAGACTTTCATAGTTGTTATCTATTAAATCTGTGATATTTTTAAAAAAATTTGCAGACGCACTTTTAATTGAAATAAAAATAAATAAAATTGAAATGAAGATAGTTTTTAATTTCATTAAATATCACTGTAGTATTTTCCAAGTTCCTGATGCAGAAGCTACTATTTCTTTATCGTGAAAAATTTCGCAGTTAATAAACACTAGCGTTTTAGTTTTTTTTAATATTTTTACTTTCCCAACAAGTTTATCATCAAGTTGACCTACTGAGATAAATTTCATATCTAAATTAATTGTTACACATCTCTTGTCCCCGGCAACTCTATGTGCAGCAGTCCCCATGCCAGTATCAGCAATAGCAGAGAGGAATCCACCATGTGCAATTTTACCAGTGTTTAAATGAATTTCTTTAACCTCTACCGTAAACTCATATTGAGTCTCGCTAATTTTTTTTAGCTCTAACCCGCCAAGATGTTTCATAAACCCTTGATTAGACTCGTCCATACTTTTTTTTATCATATAACGGAGCTAATTGTGAAAAAATAACTGCAAATAAAATAAGAATTATTCCTATAATTTTAATTTCATTTAAAAACTGACTTAAAATAATCCATCCGAAAATTGAAGCGAATACACCTTCAAGTGAAAATATAATAGCTACAGGCGCTGGAGAAAGGTTTTGTTGTCCGTAAATTTGAAGAAGAAAGGCCACTCCACTTGAAAGAATTCCAGCGTATAACATCTCTTTTCCATCTAAAACCATATTTGAAAATTTAACACTTTCAAAAACAAAAGCTGGCATCAATGCAAATATAGATGCAATTAAACATTGAAGGCATGCAATAGTAATTGGATAATTAAATATTCTTAAAAATTTTGAAATAAAAACAATATGAAAAGCCCAAAATAATGCATTAAAAACTGCAATACTATCTCCTATTCTTACTTGAATATTATCGAACTCGGTTAAAAGTATACCTCCAAATAAACAAATAATAATAGACAACCAAACAGACTTATGAATATTTTTTGAAAAAAAATAGTAAGCAACAAATGGAACTAAAACTACATAAAAAATTGTAAATACTGCCGTATTAGCAACATCTGTGTAAAGTAGAGCATATTGTTGCAAAACATTTCCCATCGAGAGAAGAAATCCAATAAGCAATAGATTTAAAATGTTAACTTTTTTAAAAATTATTGAATTAACCTTTTTATATTCGAAAATATAAAAAAATGGGACTAGCGTTAGAAATCCAAGAAATAGCCTGCCAAAAGTAAAAGTAAAAGGTCCGTTATAATCCATTCCCATATCTTGAGCCACGAAAGCTGAACCCCAAATTAAAGAACAGCTTATAGCACATAAAAGAGAAAATACTTTTTTATCCATCAGGGGTTAATAGTTTAAGAAGTTCTAAACAGCAAGCTTAAAGGCAAAATCTTTGCCAAGACATTTTCCAAGATAGACACAAAATCGAGCGCCTTCTGCTCCATCTATTAATCTGTGATCATAAGATAGTGATATTGGAAGTATCTTTTTAGAAACAATTTGATTTTTTTCTTTAACAAGTCGATCAAAAGTTCTTCCAACACCTAAAATTGCAACCTCTGGCGGATTAATGATAGGTGTAAAATGTGTCCCACCAATACCTCCTAAACTCGAGATAGTCATCGATCCACCAAAAAATTCTTTTTTATCAATCTTAAGTTCTCTGCAAAGTTGACTTGTATTTTTAAGCTCTTCCCCAATTTTTTGAATACTCATTTGATCAACGTTTCTTAATTTAGGAACCATAAGACCATGAGGAGTATCAACAGCAAAACCAATATGAAAATATTTTTTATAAATAATTTTATTGCTCTCATGATTTAACGATGCGTTAAAATTTGGAAATTCTTTTAGAGCACTCACTAAGGCTTTTGCAATAAAAGCAAGAGGAGTTACTTTTATTTTTTCACCAGTATAATAATCGTATAAAGAATTTCTAAACTGTTCCATGTCAGTAACATCTATTTCATCATGTTGGGTAACGTGCGGAATTTCTGTCCATGATCTGACTAAATGTGGTCCCGAAAGTTTCTTAACACGTGGTAGATCTTGTGTTGCAATTTCTCCAAATTCCCCGTGAGAATATTCTTCTACATATTTTGTAACTTCTTTTTTTTGCACCTCACCTTGAGAAACTGTCACTTGAGATCTTATAAAATTTTTTACATCTTCTTCTGAAACTCTTCCAGCTCGTTGTGTGCCAGAAATTTTAGAAATATCCGCTCCTAGCTCTCTTGCAAATTTTCTTATTTTTGGACTTGCAGAACTTTTTCCTGAAGTAGGAACACTAGGTGCAGGCTGTTGTTGTACCTGGACTACTTCTTTTTGTTTTTTTTCTTTTACAGGTTCCTTTTTAGATTTTTCTTTTACAGGCTCGTTTATTTCCTGTTTTGACTCTAAAGTAAGAATTAAATCTCCTTTATTAATTTTATCACCTACAGAAACATTAATTTTTTCTATCTTACCTTCTTGAGTTGAAGGCACCTCAACACTTGATTTGTCACTTTCTAAAGTAATTAAAGAGTCGTTTTTTTTAATGACTTGACCTTTTTTAACCAGAACTTCGATAACCTCGACATCTTTAAAGTCACCCATATCTGGAACTAAAATTTTTTGAATTGCCATTTTATAAATTTGCTGGGAAATCTTTCTCTTTATCTATTTTGTACTTTTTAATCGCTTTTTCTGCTTCTTTAGAACCTACAAGTTGTTCTTTTGCTAATGCGCTTAAGGTAAAGGCCACTATATGCTCTTTATCTACTTCAAAAAATTTTCTAAGATTTTTTCTAGTGTCACTTCTTCCATAACCATCTGTTCCGAATGAATAAAACTTTTTGTCTGTGTAAGGTCTTATTTGATCAGTGAATGCTCTTGTATAATCTGAAGCTGCTATAACTGGTCCATCTCTTTTTGATAAACATTTCTGAACATAAGATTTTTTCGCTTTTTTATCTGGGTTAAGAAGATTTAATCTCTCGGTTTCCATTCCATCTCTTCTTAACTCATTGAAACTCGTCACACTCCAAATATCAGCGTCTATATTATATTCTTTTGATAGGATCTTAGAAGCGGCTATAATTTCTCTTAAAATAGTTCCTGAACCTAATAATTGAACTTTAGTTTTTCCTTTATTTTTTCCCTCTTTAAATAAGTACATACCTTTTAGAATTCCTTCATCACAATCCTTAGGTTTTTCTGGATGAGAGTAATTTTCGTTCATTGCAGTGATGTAGTAGAAGACATTCTCTTTCTTTTCATGCATTCTTTTTAAGCCTTCTCTAAATATTGTTGCCATCTCATAAGCAAATGTTGGATCATAACTTACGCAGTTTGGAATATTTGATGCCAATAACTGGCTGTGCCCGTCTTGGTGTTGTAATCCTTCCCCAGCTAATGTGGTTCTTCCTGCTGTTGCTCCAATTAAAAACCCTCTAGCTTGAGAGTCACCAGCTGCCCATGCTAGATCCCCAACTCTTTGGAATCCGAACATAGAATAGAAAATATAAACTGGTATCATTTCGATATCGTGATTAGTATAAGCGGTTCCTGCTGCAATCCAAGATGACATCGCCCCAGACTCATTAATACCTTCTTCTAAAACTTGCCCACTTTTATCTTCTCGATATGAACTTAGTTGTTCGGAGTCGACGGGTTCATATTTCTGTCCTTCGTGTGCATATATACCAATTTTTTGAAAAAAGCCTTCCATTCCAAAGGTTCTCGCTTCATCAGGAATAATTGGCACTAATCTTGGAGCAACATTTTTATCTCTAAGGAGCGCAGTCATCATTCTCACTAAAGCCATTGTCGTGGACATCTCTTTTTCCCCAGTTGATTTCATGAATACATCAAAGATGTCTTTTGGTGGAGCCTTAATTTGTTTAGCAAAAGATGATCGCTCAGGAATGAAACCACCTAGTTTAATTCTTTTATCCTTTAAATATTTTATCTCTTCAGAATTTTCATTAGGTTTAAAATATTCAATATTCTTAACCTGTTTATCTGTTAACGGGACATTAAATCTATCTCTATAGTAAAGCAAATCCTCTTCATCTAATTTTTTTTGTTGATGAGTTGTGTTTACACTTTCACCTGTTTTACCCATTCCATATCCTTTAATAGTTTTTGCTAAGATAACCGTTGGTGATCCAGTATGTTGCACTGCTGCTGCGTAAGCCGCATAAACTTTGTGAGGATCATGACCTCCTCTATTTAATCTCCAAATATCTTTATCTGTTAAAGAGGAAACCAGCTCAGTAAGTTCAGGATATTTTCCAAAAAATTTTTCTCTAACATAAGATCCACCTTTAGCCTTAAATGCTTGGTATTCTCCATCTACACATTCGTTCATTCTTTTTATAAGAAGACCTGTCTTATCTTTAGCCAATAATTGATCCCAGTATGATCCCCAAATAACTTTTATTACATTCCAACCCGAACCTCTAAAGCTTCCCTCTAGTTCCTGAATAATTTTACTATTTCCTCGAACAGGTCCATCTAATCTTTGTAAATTACAATTCACTACAAAAACTAAATTATCTAATTTTTCACGAGCAGCTAAACCAATTGCTCCAAGCGACTCTGGTTCATCCATTTCGCCGTCACCAAGAAATACCCAAATCTTTCTACCTTCGTCTCTTATTAATCCTCTGTTAATTAAGTATTTTAAAAATCTAGCTTGATAGATAGCCATGATAGGTCCAAGACCCATGGACACAGTTGGAAATTGCCAAAATTTTGGCATTAACCATGGGTGAGGGTATGAGGATAAACCTCCTTTATTCACTTCTTGCCTAAAACCATCTAGCTGTTTTGCGGTAAGTCTTCCTTCTAAGAAAGCTCTTGCATACATTCCTGGAGCCGAGTGTCCTTGAAAATAAATTAAATCTCCACCAAATTTATTATTCTTTGCTCTCCAAAAATGATTCATTCCCACATCATAAAGTGTAGCTGCAGATGCAAAAGTACCGATGTGACCACCTAGTTCAGGACTTTTTTTATTAGCCTTCACAACCATAGCTGCCGCATTCCACCTTACATATGCCCGTATTTTTTTTTCAATATTTTGATCACCGGGTGACTTAATTTCAGCCTCTGGTGGAATAGTATTGATGTAGGGAGTTGTCCTTGTATCTGGTAGAACAAGACCAGATTTATAAGCTTGATCGATTACTTTGTTTAATAAGTAACTTGCTCGTGAAGAACCATCATTTTCAATAACTGAATTTAGAGAGTCTATCCATTCATTTGTTTCAATAGGATCAATATCATCTTTTGAAGCTGGTTCAGCAAAGACTTTCTTAATCTGTCTCACCTGATTTACTTCACCATTAGTTTTTGGTTTTTCCTCAGTTTGAACCTCTTTTTCAATTTTTTTCTCTTTCGGAGATGACGCAACTTGACCATTTTCTATCGTTGCTAAGATGCTTCCTTCTGAAACTTTGTCTCCAATTTTCACTTTTAAATCTTTAATTTCTCCAGCTGCAGGAGAAGGTATTTCAACACTTGACTTGTCGCTCTCAATTGTAACAATAGGATCGTTCTTATTTATTTGGTCTCCAGGTTTGACCAAAACTTCAATAACCTCAACGTCTTTAAAATCACCTATATCTGGAACTGAAATATTCTGAGCCATAATTAGCTATTATAAACTGGGTGCAACATATTAAAAAATAAATAATTAATAAACATTAAAGAATAGGGCAAATAGTCGGATAAGATCAATTTTTGTCACATTTTCCGCTTTTTTTCGTCAATTAATTTTATTTATATGTGTCATGCGTTGGTTAATAAATTTTTTATTTAAAAAAAGAGAAATTAAAACAAATAGAGCAGTTTTAGTTCAGAAAATTATTCTTAAAAAATATCTATTAAGATAAAAAAATAAAAGCTAAGCTGGCTTTTATGGAAAAATTTCTGTGGGAACCTTCTGGCGAAAGAAAAGAAGAATCTCTTCTTGAGGATTTTTCAAAATATATAAGTATAAAATCAAACTACAATTTTAAAAATTTGTGGAAATGGTCAGTAGATCATCCAGAGGAATTTTGGTCAAAGTTTTGGGATTATTCAAAGATCATTGGAGATAAAGGAAAAGAAATAATTAAATATAATAAAATTTTTAATAAGACTAAATTTTTTCCAGACTCGAAATTAAATTACGCCGAAAATATTCTTAAGAAAAAGACTTCTGAAATTGCAATAAATTTTTTATCTGAGAAAGGATTTGAGGAAGAGATTACCTGGGAACAACTTTATGTAAAGGTCTGTAAATTTTCTGGTTTTTTAAAATCTATTGGTTTGAAAAAAGGCGATCGGGTAGCAGCATACGTTCCAAATAAAATAGAGTCGATTATAAGCTTTTTAGCTTGTGCAAAAAACGGAATTATTTGGTCGTCTTGTTCGCCAGACTTTGGAACTCAAGGTGTAGTCGATAGATTTAAACAAATAGATCCTAGGATTTTAATTACAAGCAACCATTATTTTTATAATGGAAAAAAAATAAATATTCTTGAAAAGGTTAGTGATATTTTAAAAGAAATTCCATCAATAAAAAAAACTTTAGTGTTTTCATATAATAAAAAAGAAGAAATAAATCTAAAAAACTATATAAACTTTGATCATGTCCTTAATAAAACAGACATGGACGAAACTTTCGAACGTTTTGATTTCAATCATCCTATCTACGTTCTCTACTCAAGTGGAACAACTGGAAAGCCTAAATGCATAACACATGGAGCAGGAAATGTTTTAATCGAACACAATAAAGAATTCATGCTTCATTGTGATATTAGAGATAATGAAAAATTATTTTATTACACTACTACCGGTTGGATGATGTGGAATTGGCTAGTAGGAGGATTAGCAATAGGATCATCAATATTTTTATTTGATGGAGCGCCTGTTTATCCTAAAATAGATATTCTTTTAGAGTATTGTCAAAATAAGAAAATTAATCTTTTTGGTGTAAGTGCTAAATACATAGATCACTTAAAGAATGAAAAATATAAAAGTAAAAATTTAGATTTAAGTTCAATTAAGATTATAACTTCAACAGGCTCTCCTTTAGCCGAAGAAAGCTTCAAATATGTATATGATAATATAAAGAAAGATGTTCATCTTGCATCCATTGCTGGAGGAACAGATTTGGTCGGCTGTTTAATTTTAGGAAATCTTTACTCAAATGTTTACATGGGAGAAATTCAAGGGCAGAGCCTAGGTATAAATGTGGATGTTTTTACTGATGAGGGAAAAAGCGTCAAAGATGGAGAGAAGGGGGAGCTTGTAGTTAAAAAACCTTTTCCTTCTATGCCAGTAAAATTTTGGGGCGATGATGATGGGCAAAAATATCATCAAGCTTATTTTAATAGATTTAAAAATATTTGGCATCATGGTGATTTCATTGAACGAACTAAAAATAATGGTTTTATTATGAGAGGAAGATCTGATGCCACGCTAAATCCGGGCGGAGTTAGAATAGGAACATCAGAAATCTATCAACAAGTTGAAGACATTGATTTCATTACTGAAGGACTAGTAGTCGGTCAAGACTTTAATGATGATGTAAGAATTATCTTATTTATTACTACAAAAAATGACGAAGATTTAGATGATATAAAAATAAAATCAATAAAGTCAAGAATAAGAAAAAACTGCTCTCCAAAACATGTTCCTGCAATTATTATTAAGGTGCCAGAAATTCCTAGGACTAAAAGCGGTAAAATTGTTGAGTTGGCCGTTAAAAAAGTAATTCACGGCGAAACAATCAACAATAAAGAGGCAATATCAAATCCTGAGAGTTTGAAGTTTTTTGAAAATTTGCCACAGTTAAAATTGTAGCGCGTCATTTTTTTATATTAATTATGGTTCAAATTTAAAATAATATAATCTTAAGCTTGGCCCTAACCCCTGGAACTCCTTAAATAGGTAGTTAGGGCTGAGTTTTAGATAATTTTAGCGCAGTTTTTGTGAAGCATTGAGTGTAATTCAATTAATTTTTCAAAATTTTTGTTATATCCTCCACCTAAAACACCACATAGAGGAGTATTTTTAGAATAAAAATTTTCAATTACTATTTGATCTCTTTTATTAACTCCTCCATCAGAAATTTTTAGTTTACCTAAACGATCGTCAAAATGTATATCTACTCCAGCTACATAAAACACAAAATCATATTTATCTTTGTTTAGCTCTTTTAAATTTTTATTAAGTATATTTAAGTATTCTTTATCTTCTGTATGATCTTTAAGCTCAACATCAATATCGCTTTTTGATTTCTTTGCAGGATAATTAGATGCGCAGTGCATACTAAATGTAAGAACGTTTTTGTCATTTTTGAATATTTCTGAATTTCCATTTCCTTGGTGAACATCTAGATCGATGATAAGTATTTTTTTTGCGTAACCTTTATTTTTTAAGTAATTAGCTGCAACAGCTACATCATTAAAGACGCAGTACCCAGCACCACAATCAAACGTAGCGTGGTGACTACCCCCAGCAGTATTGCATGCTAATTTTGAGTCCAATGCGAGTTTGCTGGCTAAAACTGTTCCACCAGTAGCAACAAATGACCTTCTTGCAACACTTTCGTTAATAGGAAAACCAATTTTCTTTTGAAGTTTTAAATCTAAAGTCTTATTTTTAATATGATTTATATACTCTAAAGAGTGAGATGATCGCATTGTGGTTATAGAGCATTCTTTAGGTATGTGAAATTTAGTCACCACCGCCTCTTTCAACAAATGCTTTGCTAATGCACCAAATTTTTTAATTGGAAATTTGTTATCATCGTTAATTTTAGCTACATAATCGGGATGATTAACAACAGGCAATTTCATTAAAAAATAATTTATCGTTCAACACAAATTGCAATGCCCATACCCCCACCAATACAAAGTGTTGCCAAACCTTTTTTACATCACGTTTGATCATTTCGTGTATAAGTGTTACAAGAATTCTAGTTCCAGAGGCTCCAATAGGATGACCTAATGCTATAGCACCACCATTTACGTTAACTTTTTCTTTTGGAATAGAAAGTGTTTTTACTACAGCTATACTTTGAGCCGCAAATGCTTCATTAATTTCAAATAAATCTACGTCTCGAACCGACCATCCAGCTATGTCCAAAGCTTGTTTAGTTGAAGGAATAGGGCCGGTACCCATTAGTGCTGGATCAACTCCACAACTTGCCCATGATTTAATTGAAACCATTCTATTTAAATTTCGTTTTTCTGCTTCTTTTTCAGTCATTAAAGTAACAGCCGCAGCCCCGTCATTTATACCTGATGAGTTTCCAGCCGTTACAGTTCCATCTTTCTTAAATACAGGTTTTAGTCTAGATAAAGCATCTAAATTAATTCCATCCCTCGGATGTTCATCTTTATTAAATTCTATTTCAGCTCTATTTGATCTAATTTTCACATTAACAATCTCATTTTTGAATTTATTATCTCTTTGAGCGCTGAGCGTTTTTTCTTGAGAATTTAAAGCAAATCTATCTTGCTCTTCTCTAGTAATTTGAAATTTTTCCGCAACATTTTCTGCTGTAACCCCCATATGATATTGATTGAAAGCATCCCACAAACCGTCTTTAATCATTGTATCTATTAATTTTATATCTCCTAATTTTTTTCCATCTCTAAGATGAATTGCATGTGGTGCTAAGGACATGTTCTCTTGCCCTCCTGCAATAACTATTTTTGAGTCTCCTGCTCTTATACTCTGAAAACCTGAAACCACAGATCTAATTCCAGAACCACAAACTTGATTAACTAAAAATGCAGGTATTTCTTTAGGTATACCTGATTTTATTGTTGCTTGTCTTGCAGGATTTTGACCACTACCACCAGTTAAAACCTGACCCATTATAACTTCGTCTATTTCATTTTTTTGTAACATAGAGTCGTCTAGTGCACTTGAAATAACAGTTGATCCAAGATCTTCTGCCTTTATATTTTTTAAAGATTTTCCCAAAGAACCTACTGCAGTTCTTAAGGCGGATGTAACGATAACTTTACTGCTCATAAAAATTTTTCTTTCTTTCAAGTAATCCTACAATAAAAGATATCAAAATAAATATAAAAGTAGCATTTGTTGTTGTAAAAAAACTTCCTGTTGTTTTTAAGGGAAAAATTTCGATAAGAAATATAATAAAAAAAGGAACTAATAATTGATTATCATTTAAATTTTTATTTATAAAAATAGTTTTTAAAGATCTTAAAATAATAGAAAAGAACAATATCAGTGTTATGAATATTCCAATCAAACCTAATTCAGCAGCAAACTGTATATAATAATTGTGTGGATGAGGAGAACAATACCCTAAATAAGATTTCTTCGACTCAATTTTTCTACAATTAAAATAGAATGATTTAATACCTCCCCCAAATAATTTATTTTTATCCCAAACTGCAAACCCAGTTTCAAATTCTTTTACATAGGAATTAGGTATTTTAATTTCATTATTTATTGATGGATTAAATTTATCTTTATAATAATCTAAAACACCAATACTTTTAGTAACAAAGGAGGAATAATGAATTTTGAGAGTTTCATTTTTTTTTGCAAATAAATATAAACCAACAAAAAAAATAAGAACTAAAACAATAAATTTTTTTCTAAAGGTTTTCTCAAATAATATTATTAATAATAAACTCAAGAAAAACATTACCCCAGGAATTCTGTTACCACTCATAAGTACCCCAGCACCTGTTACAGATAAAATTGTTAAAAAAATAATATTCATCTTCCAATTTTTTTTGAATTTAGTGAAAATTAAAATGTAAAAAATTATGAAAATATAAAATCTTTGAATAAAAGATCCGGCTATCCATTCATCACCAAACGGTCCAGCAAGCCTTCTTTCTCCTGGCGGGGCTTCCAATCCAAAAATATCAAACCTAAAAAAAAATTGAAATATAATATCTAAACTAACAAATAAAGCGGATAAACCTAAAGCTAAGAAAAGATATTCAAATTTGATTTGGTTAAAATTAATTAAATATCTCAC
>CACCID010000010.1 GCA_902545945.1 uncultured Pelagibacteraceae bacterium
GCCGTGCAAAAAGCAAATTCTGGTCATCCAGGTATGCCAATGGGAATGGCGGATGTTGCAACTGTGTTATTTAAATACCACCTGAGGTTTAATCCAAAAAATCCGGATTGGATTAACAGAGATAGATTTATTTTATCTGCTGGTCATGGGTCCATGTTACTTTATTCTCTACTTTATCTAAACGGTTATAAAAGTATTTCTATTGAAGATATAAAAAATTTTAGACAATTAAATTCTGTTTGTGCAGGTCATCCTGAATATAAAAAAAGCACAGGAATTGAAACCACCACCGGACCATTAGGACAAGGCTTAGCTAATGCAGTTGGAATGGCAATAGCGGAAGAAATATTTAGAAAAAAATTTGGGCCTGAAATTATAAATAACAAAACATATGTTATTGCTAGTGATGGTGACTTAATGGAAGGCATAAGTCATGAGGCAATGAGTTTAGCAGGGCATCTTAAATTAAAAAACTTAATAGTATTTTTTGATAATAATAAAATTTCAATAGACGGTTCAACTTCCTTAAGTGTTTCTGATAATTACAAAAAAAGATTTGAATCCTATGGTTGGAGTTTTATAGAAGTTAATGGACATAATGAAAAGCAAATATCAAAGGCGATTACCAAAGCGTCAAAATCAAAAAAACCAACGCTCATATCTTGTAAAACTATCATAGGATTTGGATCACCTAATAAATCTGGTAAGGCTTCTTCTCATGGTTCCCCTTTAGGAGATGAAGAAATATCTTTGGTAAGAAAAAAATTAAAGTGGAGCAACTCGCCGTTTGAAATACCTCAAGAAATTTTAGATGAATGGAGAGAAATAGGAAATAAAGGCGAGCAATTAGAGAACAGCTGGCTCCAAAAAATTAATAAAAAAAATCTCAAAATTAAAAATGAACTTAACAAATATAAAGAAAAGTTAAATCTATCAGATTTAGAAAGTTTAATCCAAAAAGAAAAAGAGAAATATTTTGAAGCTAAACCAAGCTTAGCAACAAGACAGTGCTCAATGGCAGCAATTGAAAAAATTTCTGATCTTCTTCCACAATTTATTGGTGGATCAGCAGATTTAAGTGGCTCAAATAATACAAAAACTAAAAATTCAAAAATTATTAACTCTAAAAACTTTAATGGAAATTACATACATTATGGAGTTAGAGAACACGGTATGGCTGCAGTTATGAATGGTTTGGCACTTTATGGAGGAATAATTCCTTATGGGGGGACTTTTTTAATTTTCTCTGATTATTGTAAACCCTCTATTAGACTTTCTGCTTTAATGGGTCTTAAAGTTATTTATGTTTTTTCTCATGACTCAATTGGTCTTGGCGAAGACGGTCCCACTCATCAACCAATTGAACAACTAGCTGGATTAAGAGCTATACCAAATTTAAATGTATTTAGACCTGCAGATATAAATGAAACTTTTGAATGTTGGGAATTAGCTTTAAAAAGTGAAAACACACCAAGTGCGATTGCGTTATCTAGACAAAAAGTCCCCTACATAAATCCTAAAAACTCAAAAGAAAATAAATGTGAAAAGGGTGCCTATACAGTTAATTTAACCTCGCATGAAAGCAATGTAACATTGGTTGCTTCAGGTACAGAGGTAGAGTTAGCCTTAAAGATTCAAGAAAAACTTATGGAAAATAATATCCATTCAAAGGTTGTGTCTATGCCATGCATGGAGCTTTTTGACAAACAACCTGAAGATTATCGTAAAGATATTTTAGAGGAAAATTCGTTGATCGTTACATTAGAAGCTGGAAGTGTAATGTCCTGGCAAAAATATATTAAAGATAAAGGCGTCAATCTAGGTATAGATAAATTTGGTGAAAGTGCTCCCTATAAAGAAGTTTACAAACATTTTAAATTATCTGAGGAAGATATAACAAGTTTTATTCAAAAAAAATTGAGAGAGTAATAATAGTTAATGGGTGAAATAAATTTTTTTCCTGATGATTTAGAAATTAAAGATCAAAAAATTATTCTCAGATTAGATTTAAATGTCCCTATTAAAGATAAGATTATAAAAGATGATACAAGAATAACTTTATGCTTGCCTTTTATAAATAAATTGATTCAAAAAAAAGCTAAGATAATTATTATAAGTCATTTAGGTCGACCAAAAGGAATTAATATTCCGGAACTATCTTTAATACCTGTCTATAAATATCTCAAAGATGCTCTCAAAACTAACGTTTATTTTTTTAGAGGAACTTTTAATGATGAAACTAAAGAAAAATTTTCTCACCTGAAAGGAGGTGAGATAATATTAATTGAGAACATAAGATTTTTTAAAGAAGAGAATGAAGATGACCATATTTTTTCAAAAAAGTTAGGCGAGCTTGGTAATATTTATATCAATGACGCATTTTCATGCTCTCATAGAAAACAAGCTTCGGTTCATAATATAACTAAATTTGTGAAAAAATGTTATGCCGGTCCATTATTGAAAAAAGAAATAACTGCAATAAATCTTGTTATAAAAAATAAAAAAAAGCCAGTCACTTGTATTATAGGCGGATCTAAAATTTCAACAAAGATAAATGTCATTACTAATCTTTTAAAAAAAGTCGATAATTTAATAATTGTTGGAGCCATGGCTAACAACTTCTTTGTTTATAAAAATTTTAATGTTGGCAAATCTTTAATAGAAAAAAATACAAAAGAAATAATAGAAGATATCTATAAAGTAGCTGAAATTAATAATTGTGGAATATTAATCCCTGAAGATTGCAAGGTAGGTATAGATTTTGACGGATCTGGTAAAAATAAAAATCTTACAGAAGTAGAAGATAATGAAATAATTTTAGATATTGGTTTCAAATCAATTAAAAATATTCAAAAAAAGATAAATGAATCTAACACTGTCTTATGGAATGGGCCAGCAGGATATTTTGAAAATGAAAACTTTTCAAAAGGGACTATGTCTATTGCAGAAAGCATCTCTAAAAATACTTTAGAAAAATCTTTAATATCCGTGCTTGGAGGTGGAGATACTCTAGCAGCTGTAAATAAGAGTAATAACAAACTTACTTTCTCTCACTTATCAACAGCAGGAGGAGCATTTTTAGAATACTTAGAAGGAAAAGACTTGCCTGGCATAAGTGTTTTAAAATAAATAATCGCTATGACATTAAACGAAATAGCAAAAAAAATGTGTGCAAAAGGAAAAGGTATCCTTGCTGCAGATGAAAGTACCGGGACAATAGCTAAAAGATTTAAAAGTATAAATGTAGAAAACATAGAAAAAAATAGACTTAATTTTAGACAAACACTTTTTAATTCAAGCGCTATGAAAGATTTTATTGGTGGAGTAATTTTATTTGATGAAACGATTAGACAGAAAACTTCTTTAGGTCCCACAGTTCCAGAATTAATTTCTAAACATGGGGCTGTTCCAGGTATAAAAGTTGATAAAGGCGCCAAAATTCTTGCCGGATCAAGTGATGAGACTGTGACAGAGGGTTTAGATGGTCTACGTGAAAGATTAAAAGAATATTATGATTTAGGCGCACGATTTACAAAATGGAGAGCTGTGTATAAAATTTCAGATAAATTTCCATCGGCGCAATCAATTAAGTCTAATGCTCATGCATTAGCAAGATACGCTGCTTTAGTTCAAGAAGCAAAAATGGTGCCAATAGTTGAACCAGAAGTTTTAATGGATGGTTCGCATAATATTGATAAATGCTATAAAGTTACAACTGAAGTTCTTAATGAATGTTACAACGAACTTGAAATACATAAAGTTGATTTAAAAGGCACTGTTCTTAAACCTAATATGGTTATACCTGGCTCTCAGTGTAAAGATAAATCTAGTGCTGAAGAAATCGCAAAGAAAACTCTAGATTGTTTAAAAAAAAATGTTCCAGCTGAAGTTCCTGGAATAGCTTTCTTGTCTGGCGGACAATCAGAAATAGAGTCTAGTAAAAACTTAAATGAAATAAACAAAATAAACGATAGTAATTTTTTAATTACTTTCTCGTATGGAAGAGGATTGCAAGCAAGCGCATTAAAAGAATTTGGAAAAAATCAAGAAAACATAGAAAATATCCAAAAGGCTTTTAATCATAGAGCAAAAATGAACGGTCTCTCATCTAAAGGGGAGTGGTCAGAAGAATTAGAGAAAGAATTTGCGGCATAACACCTTTGAAGAGATTAGTATACTTAATTTCCCCAAATAAAATTAACCAAAGTTTCTACGCTAGCTTAGATAAAGTATTGTCATTTAAAAATGTAAAGTTTTTTCAATTAAGGTTAAAAAATGTAGATCAAAACAAACTTTTAAATATCTCAAAAAAAATTAAAAAAATTACAACTAAACATAAAGTGAAATTTATTATTAATGATTATTTTACCTTAACTTCTAGAATAAAAGCTAATGGGTGCCATATGGGTCAACTTGACGGGTCTTTTAAAGTTGCAAGAAAAAAACTTAAAGGGAAAATCTTAGGAATTACATGTCATAACTCTAAAATCCTTGCTAATAATGCTTTAAAGAATAAAGCAGATTATATCGCTCATGGATCATTTTTTAAGTCAAAACTTAAACCAAGAGCTAAAAAATCAAATATTAGTATTTTAAAATGGTCAAAAAAAAATATTAAAAAACCGATTGTTGCTATTGGGGGTATAAATAATATTAATTATAAAAAACTAATGAGCGCAGGCGCAAATTATATTGCTTTATCAAGCTATATTTGGGATAACCCAAATTTAAAACCTGAAATAGCTATAAAAAAATTTAAATGAAAATAACAGCTAATGAAATAAAACCTGGAATGATAATAGAGCATAAAAATGATTATTGGAATGTTCTTAAAACCCAGCATGTTAAGCCTGGAAAAGGTGGAGCTTTCAATCAAGTTGAACTTAAAAGTGTTGTTAAAGGAACAAAATTAAATGAAAGATTTAGATCTAGTGAAACGGTTGAAAAGACAGAGGTAGACGAAAAAAAATTTAATTTTTTATATATAGACGGTGAAAACTGTCATTTCATGGATAATAAAACTTTTGATCAGGTTGAAATTTCAAAAACTATAACTGGCGAACAATATAAACTTTTAAAAGAAAATTTAGAAGTTAACATTTCTTTCATGGAAGGAAAGCCCATTTCTATTCAGCTTCCTAATAATATCGAGTGTACAATTAAGTCAACGGATGCTGCAATAAAAAACCAAACCGCATCTTCTTCTTATAAACCTGCCCTTCTAGACTGTGGAATCAAAATTAATGTTCCTCCATTTGTTGAAAGTGGTGAAAAAATAATAATTGATACTCGATCATTAGAATATGTGAAAAGAGTAAATTAATGAGGCTTGATTCTCCTCAGATTAATTTAATAATTAAAGCATGTATGAAAGCTTCGAGAGCTTTAATAAGAGATTTTGGAGAAATAGAAAAACTTCAGGTTTCAACAAAAGGTCCTGGAGATTTTGTAACTTCTGCTGATAGAAGAACAGAAAAAATATTAATTGAGGAATTACAAAAAGCTCATCCAGATTATGGAATTATATCCGAAGAAGCAGGATTGATTAATAAATCAAATATAAATAATAGATGGATCGTAGATCCAATAGATGGGACAATGAATTTTATGAATGGAATTCCTCAATTTGCAATATCCGTTGGATATGAAGAAGAAAATGAAATTAAGTGTGGCGTAATTTTTAATCCTATTATGAATGAAATGTTTTGTGCGGAAAAAGGTAACGGAGCTTTTCTTAATAATTCAAGAATAAGAGTTTCAAATAAAAAAAAAATAAAAGATTCATTAATTGTAACGGGAGGACCAAAAAGTATGAGTAAAATTAAGGGAAAAATTTTTTCTGAGTACATCAATGTTTCAAAAAATGTTTCAAATGTTAGAAAATTTGGAAGTGCGGCCTTAGATATGGCTTACGTGGCTTGCGGAAGATTTGATGGATATTGGCAAAGAGAGCTCAATTATTGGGATATTGCTGCAGGTATCATTATCTTAAAAGAAGCTGGAGGATTTGTAGATTTTTTTGAGCAAGATGATAGCTCCCCCTTAAAAAGGAATATTTTAGCTACTAATTCCAATATCCATAATGAATTAAAAGAGCTTATAAAATGAAAAAGATATTGAGTAATAACTATTAATAATATAAAACACCGTCCATGAAAAAGAATATTCACCCTGACTATCACAAAATTAAAGTTGTGATGACTGATGGAACAGAATTTGAAACTAAATCAACTTGGGGTAAAGAAAACGATACTTTAAAATTGGATATTGATCCAAAATCTCATTTTGCTTGGACCGGTGGAACGCAAAAAATTTTAGATAAAGGACGAGTTAGTAAGTATAATAAGAAATTTAGTAACCTAAGATCGAAAAAATAATCTATGACCGAAACTCCATTTATGCCAAAAGCAACCGCTGTTTGGCTAGTTGAAAACACTACATTAACATTTAAACAAATTGCAGAATTTTGTAACTTACATGAATTAGAAATTAAAGGCATAGCTGATGGAGATGTTGCTAAAGGTATAAAAGCATATAATCCTATCTTAGCTGGTCAATTATCCAGAGAAGAAATCGAAACATGCTCAAATGACCCAGGAAAAAAATTAAGATTATTAAAAAAAATTGAAGAGATTGAGGTAAAAGAAAGAAAAAAACCTAAGTACACACCTTTATCAAAAAGACAAGACAGACCAGATGCAATCCTATGGTTATGTAAGAATGCTTCTGAATTAACCGATGGACAAATTTCTAAATTAGTTGGAAGCACAAAAGGCACGGTTTCGCTGATTAGAAAAAGAAGTTATTGGAACTTCTCAAACTTAAAACCAAGAGATCCGGTAATATTAGCTTTATGTACTCAAGAGACTTTCCAAAAAGCTTTGGATAAAGCAAAAAGGAGAGTAGAAAGAGAAAAAAAAGCTAAAATAAGAGAGGAAAAAAAGGCCCAGGCAGCTTCTCTATAGACAAATTCATTTTCTAATGATAACTACCACAAAATTAACCGGAGGATTTTATTAAAATAGACGTCAAAGATAACAACGTAGAGCAAGCAATTAGAGTTCTAAAAAGGAGACTTCAAAAAGAAGGTTTTTTTAAAGTGATGAAGATGAAGAGCACATACGAAAAACCATCTGAAAAGAAAAAAAGACTTCAAACAGAAAATCTTAAAAGAATAAAAAAACTCCAAAAACTAAAGAATAGGTACTAAATTTATTTAAAATGAGAGGATTAACTATGCCATCTGGTAAGGTAAAATGGTTTAACGCCAAAAAAGGCTACGGTTTCATAACTGATGACGAAACACAAAAAGATATTTTTCTTCATGTTTCAGCGCTAGAAGAGTCTAAATTAAGAGTCTTAAAAGAAGATCAAACTATTGTTTACGATATAAAAGAAGATAAAGAAAAACTTCAAGCTATAAACATAAAAAAAAAATAATTAATCGCGGGGTGGAGCAGTCTGGTAGCTCGTCAGGCTCATAACCTGAAGGTCGTAGGTTCAAATCCTACCCCCGCAACCAAAATGACTAATACATTCAGAAATATAACTATCATAGCTCACGTAGATCATGGCAAGACTACTTTAATTGATAATCTGATGAAACAAAGTGGTACTTTTAGAGAAAATGAAAATATTAAAGAGCGAGTATTAGACTCAGGGGAACTAGAAAAAGAAAGAGGAATTACGATTCTCGCTAAGCCTGCTTCTATAAACTGGAAGGACTCTAGAATCAATATTATTGATACCCCAGGTCATAGAGATTTTGCTGCAGAAGTTGAAAGAGTTTTGCATATGGCTGATGGTGCTTTATTATTAATAGATTCTGCTGAAGGAGTAATGCCACAAACTAAATTTGTTCTTTATAAAGCTTTAAAGCAAGGTTTAAAACCGATTGTTGTTATTAATAAATTAGATAAACCTGATCAACGTGCAAACGAAGTATTAGATGAAACTTTTGATTTATTTGTAAGCTTGGATGCTAATGAAGAACAGTTAGATTTTCCAGTTTTGTACGCAAGTGGACGATCTGGTTGGGCTTCTAAAGAAATTAATGGTCCAAGAGAAAATTTACAACCTCTGCTAAACTTAATAATTGACCACGTTAAACCATCAACTTTTGATAAAAATAAACCGTTCGCTATGCTTTCTACCCTTCTTTATGCTGATAGTTTTTTAGGAAGAAGCTTAGTGGGAAGAATTACCCAAGGTACTGCAAAAGCAAATCAACAAATTAAAGCTATAAATCTCGAAGGAAAAAAAGTTGATGAGGGAAGATTAACAAAAATTTTTAGATATGAGGGAACAAAAAAGGTTCCTATAGAAGAAGGTGAGGCTGGTGATATAGTAATTATAGCAGGATTAGAGAAAGCAAATGTTGCTGATACGATTTGTGATTTAGAGGTCAATGATCCTATCGATGCAACACCAATCGACCCCCCCACTATGTCTATAAAAATTACAGTAAATAATTCTCCTTTGGCAGGAATAGAGGGAAAAAAATTAACAAGTACTCAAATAAGAGGCCGTTTAATTTTAGAGGCTGAAAACAATGTCGGAATTACCTTTGAAGAAAATAATAGTAAAGATGCGTTCGTTATAAGTGGTAGAGGTGAGCTAATGTTAGAAATACTTTTAACTCAAATGCGAAGAGAAGGTTTTGAGATGACAGTAAGCCCTCCAAAAGTTTTAATAAAAAAAGATGATAAAGGAAATAAACTTGAGCCTATCGAAGAAATTACAATGGATTTAGATGAAGAGTTTTCATCAAAAATTATTGACTCGATGAACAGAAGAAAAGGTAAATTAATTGATATAAAAGATACCGGTAAAGAAAAAAAAAGATTAATATTTCATGCACCAACCAGAGGATTGATGGGTTACACTAGTAGATTTTTAACTTTAACAAAAGGTACAGGAGTAATTAATAGAATTTTTCACTCTTATGGAAAGTACACTGGTGACATGGAGGGAAGAAGGAACGGTGCTCTAATTTCTATGGAAGAAGGAAAAGCTGTAGCTTTTGCAATTTTTAATTTACAGGCTAGAGGAGAGATGTTTGTCAAGCACAACGATCCAGTTTATAAAGGAATGATAGTTGGTTTATCTTCAAAAGGTGATGATCTAGAAATTAATGTTTTAAAAGGAAAAAAACTTACAAATATGAGAACTCAAGGTACTGATGAAAATGTAGTTTTAACTCCAATAAGAAAAATGGCCATAGCAGAACAATTAAGTATCCTCAATAGTGATGAGGCGCTTGAAATAACACCAACATCTTGTAGGCTTAGAAAAGTAATTTTAGATGCTAATGAGAGAAAAAGGCAATCAAAATTATCGTAGTAAAAGTTTACAAAATACGAAGTATTTTATTATAGAAAAATTTATTAATAATGGATACTTAAAATATTAAAACCGATTTTGAAAAACTTATAGTGTTTTCAAAAAAAAAGAATTAGTAATTGAGTTTCATTTATATGGCAAAAAATATTAATTTTAGTTGTAGAGTTTGTTTATCAAAAAAGATTCAAGAATTTAAAATTGTACATTATGGTTTTGTAACTAAAAGTGAAAACTGGAAAAGTTTCTTTTGCTTTGAGTGTGGATCAGTCTCTGAATTTAAAATTAAAGAGAAAGAAATTACATATGCTGATGGAACTTACAGAGATAATAAAAATCATTTTAATACAAAATCTGACGATGAAAAAATTTTACCTCCAATAGATTTTTGGTCAGCTATTTCTTTCAAAAGATGGGCTCACATATGGAAGGTCTTGAAGAAATCCACTGATATTTTTTCTAATGGAGAAATAAAAATGTTAGACTATGGTGGTTACAATGGTTTTCTACCTTATGCTTTAAATCAAAAGCATAAAATTAATTCATTTGTGGCAGATTTAGATCCAAAAGGGTTGGATACGGCTAAATTTTTAGGCTCAAATACTATTGATCTATCAAAAAATAAAATTAACGAAAAAAATTTTGACCTTATTACAATAGTGCACGTTTTAGAGCATTTAGATCAACCAAAAGAAAACATAATAGAATTGAAGAGCCTTTTATCTGACGAAGGAGTGATATACGCGGAGGTTCCAAATTTGTATGGATTTCCTCTTGGAGATGAGGCTCACAAAATAGCTTTTACCCAATACTCTTTAGTTAAAATGTTTCATTCCTCTGGATATGAAATCTTTGATTATGGTTTTACAAAAACTCCGAAAGAGTCGATTAAATTTGATTATTATTATAATCATGATTTAGAAAATCTTTTTATAGTATGTGGTAAAAAGAAAAGAAGTCTTTCACTAAATGTTCCAAAAAAGAAAATACCTGAAACTATTGAAAATTTTAAGCATGTCTTAATGCTAAAATATTCTCAAATAATGCTAAAAAAAATAAGCTCTACTTTATTAAGAACATCTATGAGATATTTACGATCATTTATTCTTTTTTTTATTTATGGATTAGTCGATTTTATTACCTTAAAAATTTTTAAAGTTTCTATTGTTAGTAAATTCTTTAAAAAGAGATGATTAAATCTTAAATTTAGATTTTTTACTGTCTTTTAAAAAACCCTTTACAGTATCAATAGACATTGATCTAAAGCTCTTGCCAAAACTTTCAATTTGGCTAATAACTTTTGGTGGCATTGTAATTATATTACATTTTAATTGTTTGGCTTGAATATAATTATAGGCTTCTCTCGTACTAGCCCAAAGAATTTCGATATTTTTATTTTTATTAGTCAAAGAGATGCTTTTTTTAAATATTGGAAGAGGGTCTTTGCCCCTATCAGCCATTCTACCTGCAAATATTGAAATTATTGATTTTGTTTTTTTATTTAATTTTTTAAAAATCATTTTAGTTTGATCGGATGTGTAAACTGCAGTTATGTTAAGTTTAATTCCTTTATCACTTAATTCTTTGATTACTGGTCCTGTAAATACTCCTTTAGAATTTACAACTGGAATTTTTACATAAACATTTTTACCCCAAGAATTAATTTCATAAGCTTGATTGAGCATGTCTTTAAAATTATCTGCAAATACTTCAAAAGAAATAGGTTTTTTTTTGCAAATTTTCAAAATTTTAAGAGAATACAGTTTATAATTTTTGGCTCCAGCTAATCGCATTAAACTTGGATTAGTTGTAAAGCCATCAACTAAAGGCTTATTATTAAAAAATTTAATTGTCTTATAGTCAGCAATGTCACAAAAGATTTTAGTTTTCATTAGTCTAAATTTTTAACTATATCTTCTGTCATCTTTTTTGCATCCGCAAACAACATTAAAGTATTATCTTTATAAAAGAGTTCATTATCTATACCCGCATACCCTGGTGATAAACTTCTTTTAACAAATAAAACAGATTTACATTTTTCAACATCAAGCACAGGCATTCCAAATATTGGGCTTTTTGGATCTGTTTTTGCTACAGGATTTGTAACATCGTTTGCCCCAATTACAAATGCAACATCGGAATTAGCAAAATCGTTATTTATATCTTCTAATTCAAAAACTTCATCATAAGGAACATTTGCTTCAGCTAATAAAACATTCATATGGCCAGGCATTCTTCCAGCTACAGGGTGTATAGCGTAAGTTACTTTAATGTCGTTTTTTTTTAATTTATCTACCATCTCTCGAAGAGCGTGTTGTGCTTGGGCTACGGCCATACCGTACCCTGGAACTATAATTACAGATGAGGCATTTTTCATTAAAAAAGCTGCATCCTCTGCGTTACCACTTTTAACTGGCTTTTGATCTTTCTTCTCTTTTCTATCATCAGCAGAATTGTCTGCTCCAAAACCACCTAGAATTACACTTACAAAAGATCTGTTCATGGCTTTACACATTATATATGAGAGTATTGCTCCAGAGGATCCAACAAGTGCACCTGTTATAATCAAAGCAGTATTTTCTAATGTAAAACCTATTCCAGCTGCAGCCCACCCAGAATAGGAATTAAGCATTGAAATTACCACAGGCATATCAGCCCCTCCAATAGGGATAATTAATAAGACTCCGACAAGAAATGATATAATAATTACAGTCCAAAAAATATTTGTTGACTGAGTTTTACATAGATAAAAAATTAAAACAAAAATACCTATTCCAAGTATTAAATTTAAAATATGCTGACCACTAAATGTGATCGGAGCACCAGACATTATTCCTCTTAACTTTAAAAAAGCTATTATAGAACCTGAAAAAGTTATCGCTCCTACTGCCGCTCCAATAGACATTTCAATAAGACTCGCTAATTTTATATCACCAACATTTCCTAGATTAAAAGCCGCGGGATTTAAAAAAGCTGCGATCGCAACAAAAACTGCCGCTAAACCCACTAAACTGTGAAAACCAGCTACTAACTCTGGCATTGCGGTCATCGGAATTTTAAAAGCTATAAAAGCGCCGATTGCTCCACCGATAATTAAAAATATAATTACATAGACTAAGGATGTTGAAAAATTTCCAAGTGATAGGAATGTCACTACGATTGCAATTATCATACCAGCAATACCAAAGTAGTTTCCCTGTCTAGATGTATCTGGTGATGATAATCCTCTAAGCGCAAGAATAAATAATATTCCAGATACTAAATAAAAAATTGCTGCTAAATTAGCTGAGATCATTTCTTTTTATCTTTCTTTTTTTTGTACATTTGAAGCATTCTTTGAGTTACCAAGAAGCCTCCAAATATATTTATTGCTGCTAAAATAATAGCTATAAATCCAAATATACTCGACGTATTAAAAATACTCTCGGAGGTTCCGGCTAAAGCTGCAATTACAGCACCAACAATAATAACTGATGAGATTGCGTTAGTAACTGACATTAACGGAGTGTGAAGAGATGGAGTGACACTCCATACAACATAGTAACCAATAAAAATTGATAAAATAAAAATACTCAATCTAAATATAAACGGATCTATTTCCATAATTAAACTTTTTTAATTAATGATTTATCTATTATTTCATCCTCTAAATTAATATTAAAATCTCTCTCTTTTTTACTATACAGGTTACGTATGAAACTAAATAAGTTTTTAGCATATAAGCTTGAAGCAGTTAGTGGTAAGCTATTCATCAAACTTTTGACACCTATTATTTTTATACCATCAACTGAATTAATCTTGCCTGCTTCTGAAAATGCAGAGTTTCCTCCTTGTTCTGCTGCTAAATCATAAACAATAGACCCAGGTTTCATAAGTTTTACTAAATCCTCTGTCAAAATTCTTGGAGCAGGTTTTCCGGGAATTAGTGCGGTACATATTACTATATCATTTTTTTTTAGTGCTTCTTTCATCATTTCAGCTTGTTTTTTTTTGTAATCATCTGAAGTCTCTTTCGCGTATCCTCCTTCAGTTTCCATATTTTCTGTTTGCTCTACTGTTAAAAATTTTCCACCTAAACTTTCTACTTGCTCTTTTGATGCTGCTCTTACATCTGTTGCTGAAACAATAGCACCTAGCCTTTTAGCGGTTGCAATCGCTTGCAAACCTGCTACGCCTGCTCCAATAACTAAAACTTTGGCTGCTGGCACAGTGCCTGCGGCAGTCATCATCATAGGTACGGCTTTTTCGAACTCTGCAACACAATCAACTACTGCCCTATAACCAGCTAAATTAGATTGGGAAGATAATACGTCCATTGATTGAGCTCTTGTAATTCTAGGCAATAAATCTAAAGAAAAAGGCTTAATTTTTTTTCCAATAATTTTATTAATTTGGTTTTTATTTTTTGATGGATTTAGCATACCAATTAAAATTGTATTATCTTTTAAAATGTTAATTTCATCGTCGGAAGGGCAATTAACTTTTGTTATTAAGTCACATGAATTTAAAACCTCTTTCGACGTGTCTTTTACCTCAGCTCCAATATCTTTGTAATCTTTATCATTTATACCAATATGTGTTGCATAATCTTTTTCAATATATACTTTTAATCCAAGTCCAATTATATTTTTTGCGGACTCAGGTGTGACTGAAACTCTTTTTTCTAATAATGTGTTTTCTTTAATTGAACCGACAATCATTTTATTTATTTTTAGATCTTAAAGTAATGAGATTGCTAATATTACTAATACTGCAATAACTGCAATCGTTCCCCATAATACAAACTTCGTAAAACCATTATAAGTTTTTTTAAAATCGTTTTCACTCATCTTTAACCTTGACGAGCTTTAAATTTTGGATTTTTTTTATTTATTACGTAAAGCTTACCTCTACGCTTAACCAGTTTTGAATTAAGGTCTCTTTTTTTAAGGGATTTTAAAGAACTAGCTATTTTCATAATTTTAAAAGCCTGGCAACGTCCTACTCTCCCATATCTTAAGACAAAGTACCATCGGCGCTGAAGGACTTAACTTCCGAGTTCGGAATGGGATCGGGTGTGGCCCCTTCGCAATAATTACCAGGCGCTGTTTTATATTACTTTTAGTAAAAAAAGTAAATGAGCTAAAAACTTAATTTTTAGGCAAGAATAGCTTTAATATTTATTAACTTTAGAAAATAAATAGGTGTTTTTATTATTTAAATGCCTATAATAAATTATTACTGAAATGCATGGTGGGAAATCAGTGTGAAATTCACTGGCTGTACCTGCAACCGTAAAGTCGGAGCGCCACCCAGTAGAGACCGCTGTTGGATGATGGCCAGGAAAAGTCTAGTTCTACAATGAAAAATTGGCATCGGCATTATTATTAATAGTGAAGTTTAATATGGTTACTTAACTAATAAAGATCGGTGAATAAAATTTTAAATTATTTTTTATTAACTTTATTTTTTTTAACATTTAGCAATATATTTGCTAAAGATATACCTATTTTAGTAATCTCTCCTGGTAAGACAATCCAGTCAAAAAGTGTTGTAGGTAGTGACGTAGAAGTTATTGATATTAAAACAATCTCTAAATCCAATGATTATTTTATTGGTGACATTCTAGACAATAATTTGAATGGTATTAATTACTTTCAATCAGGAGGATATGGAACTGTTTCAGGTATTCAGTTAAGAGGTCAACCTAAAAGGTATACAACTGTTTATATAGATGGTGTTAAAGTTTCTGATCCATCAACACCGTCAAACGATTACTATTTCAATAATTTGTTACCTGATTCATTCGAGAGGATTGAAGTTCTTAAAGGAGCTCAAAGTTCATTGTATGGAAGTGGTGCGTTAGCAGGAACAATTCAAATATTCTCGAAAAAGGGCCGTGAAGGTAATAATAAGGATATTAATATTTCGACTGGCTCATTTGGAACAAAAAAAATAGATCTTAGTTTTGATGGTAATGATGGATATTATGATTATTATTTAGGTTACACAAACTTCTCCACTGACGGTGAGTCAGCTATGAGAGATAATCTTGAGAAGGATGGCTATAGGAGTGATAGTTTAACTATGAATTATGGTTATAACTTTAGTGATAAATTAAGGTTAGAAAATTATTTATATTATAATGATTCCTTCTTAGAATATGACGCTGTAAATAAAGCACAAACTGATTTAAATGATGCTACGGATGATCAACAGGCTATTTATACTGCTCGTTTAATACATAAAAACGGGAAATTAAAAAATACACTTTCTTATAACAATACTTATGTTCTTAGAAATACAACACAGTACAATAATAATAAAAGAAATTACTATGGTTATAGAGATGCAATAAATATTTTATCTGAGTACAATTTCAATTTAGATAACAAAATTATTTTTGGTTTTGATAATGAATTTGATAGAGCTGAACTTTACAATTACTATACGGATAGTTCTTATGCAAAAAGTGATGAGGCAATTTTTTCTCAATATTTTGATTTGCAATTAAGGCCAGCAAAGAAAACTTACACAACTTTTGGCTTAAGAAGGGATGATCATACGACTGTGGGAGATTACTATACAGGTAGAATTACAGCATCTCATCGTTTAGATGCTAATACTAAGTTAAGAACAAATTTAGGTACATCTGTAAGATTTCCAGCCTTAAATTCCTTACATCATGGAAATTATTTAAAAGATAAAGAAAATTTAAAAGCAGAAACTGGTAGAAGTATAGACATTGGAATAGATAAATTTTTTCCCGAAGAAAATATTAATTTAAGCGCTACAACTTTTTATTTAAAATATAAAAATGATATTAAGGGGTGGAAATCACACTCTGGTGGTGTAGGAGAAAATTATTATGCCGGAGGAGGTAATTATGCTTTAGATAACTCTAATTCAAAAACTGAAAGTTATGGTTTAGAATTACAAACAAAATGGAAACCAAATGAAAAACATTTATTAAATATAGGATACACAAGAACAGAATCTTTTGATGGAACAACTTGTGATAATCCAGATTCTACAGGGGGACCTGGATCAGCAGCTTGTAATGATGAAATGAATGTTAGAGTTCCTAGAAATCAAATTAATTTAGAGGGAACAAAGTTTATTAATAATAATTTATCACAATCAATTAAGATTAAATATGTAGGTGAAAGAAGAGATTATGGAAATGTGAACCAAGGTTTTGAGGATGTTATTCTTTCAAAATACTTTTTAGCAGATTATATTATTAACTATAATTTATTTGACACATACAATTTAAATTTATCAGCAAAAAATATATTTGATAAAGATTACTCCGAAGCTTACGAATATAAAGCTCCTGGTAGATCTTTAAACTTTATGATAAACAGAAAGTATTAATGCAAAAATATTTAAAAGTTTCTTCACTAATTTTAATAACACTAGCTATATCAAGATTTATTCCCCATCCACCTAACTTTACAAGTTTAATTGCATTAGGATTTTACGTTCCAGCTTTGTTAGGAATTACTTATATACCTATTGTAGTTTTAAGCTTTGCCATAACAGATATTTTTTTTGGTTTTCACAATACGATTTTTTTTACTTGGGGAAGTGTTTTGTTGATTGGGTATTTATCTAGATATTTTAATGAAACTTTATTATTTAGATTTGGCGGGGTCTTGTTAAGCGCTTTAATTTTTTACCTAGTATCTAATTTTGGAGTTTGGATAACCGGTGTACATGGAGAAAGCTTAAATAATCTTGCTCAAACATACACCTTGGCACTACCTTTTTTTGGTTACACCTTAATATCTACCTTATTTTTTAGTTTTATTATAGAGATTGCTTACAAATTATTTAAAACCAAAATTGGAACGCAGATATAATTTTTAATTCTGTAAGAATGTAATTTTAAAGTTTATTCTTAGTGCATCTCATCTGAAACACTCTTAGGTCTTATTAATGGAGTACTGCAGATTGGATCATCCAATTTTTCAAAGTCCTCTGCTCCACCATGTGGGTCTGCATCTGGTTTTGGCATATATTTTTCTAAATATTCTTGTTTGAGAATTTTGTAAATCCTATTTCCTTCTTTATCATTTTTTTCTGCTCTCTCAATCTCTTTCCACCTTGATTTAGGAAACTTCACGTACAATGAGAAACATTTCTTTATTTCTTCAATTTCGTGTGGAGGATACTGAGGCATATTTAACTGGCTTTCAGCTGTTAAACATTTAGTAATAGTTTCATGATTAATCAATCCTAAATCTTCACACATTTTTCTTAGTGGTGTTCCATGGAAAGGAACAAATGCATAAATATTTGCATTGTCGGCATCAATTTGTCTATTCAGTTCAATAGTATCAAATGCTAATTTTTTTGTTTCTGTTGGAAATCCTGTAATATTGTTTGCGCTAAAAGGTATTTCATATTTTTTTGGAATTTTAAGTTTCTCAATAATATCTTTGTTTTTCCATCTTCTATCTAAAATTTTTTTTCTAAACTCTTCATTACCGTGTTCAATTCCAAATGAAATTCTATGAAGACCCACAGATTTTAATTTTTTCATATTGTACTCAGTAACTGTTTCTGGTCTTGTTTGAATCCAAAAAGGAAGTTTAATATCTTTATACATTTCACAAAACTCATCAAACTCTTTATTGCTCATGCCTAAAAAGGTGTCTGCCCAAAAATAATTATATTGGACTTTCTCTACTTCTTTAAAATATTTTAATTCTTTATAAACAAGGTCCATTTTCTTTTTTCTGTAAAAATTTGCACCAACTCCTTTATATAACCGCATTTGATCTGGAGAATTACAAAACCTGCAGGTAAAAGGGCAGCCCCTAATTGTTTCAACTGGAAGCATTTTATACACTTGACCAGCCATAGGTCTATAAAGCCTTTCATCCTCGAATAAACTTATATCAATCACAGAGTTGTTGTTTATATCAACTGGTTTTGTAATTGGATTTTTAGCAATAATTTTATCATCTTTTTTTACCCAACAATTTGTAATAGTAGAAAAATCATAATCATTATTTTCAATTTTATTACATAAGTCTTTTAGAGCGTTCTCTCCCTCACCAACACAAACTAAGTCGATTAACTCATGTTTTATGCATAGATCAGGTGCAAATGTAGCAAATACGCCTCCAGCTATGACTGGTACATTGTTTTTCATTTTGTAATCTTTTACTTCTTCAATTATTTTTATCCCTAATTCCCACATATCTTCAGTTGATGATATAGCAAATAAATCGGGTTTAAATTTTTCAACTTGATTACTAAGGTCAACCCTCCAATCCGTTTTTTTTATCAAAACGTTTTTATTCATCTTAAAAGGAACAACATTTAATCTTTCTACTTTACTTCCATCGGAGTCAATTCCATGATCAGTTTGATAATATGTGGTATCAAATATTTCTACTTGGTGACCATCTTTTTTAAGCATTGTTGAAAACATTGCTATTGCAGGTGGAATCATATTCATTCCATAAGTGTTTGGATATATAAAAAGTACTTTCATATTATTAACCTAATTAAACTAATTTTTTGAAATCAAATAATTATATATTATTAACCGAATACAAAGTAAATCTGAAAAATGTCTGTTTTTGGTGGACCGTGTAGGTAACGCTCCTACTACCTCTCGCATGTCAAGCGAGCACTCTACTTTTGAGCTAACGGTCCTCAATTTTTTTAGCTATTTCTAAAGATATTACCTCAGAATTTTTTTCTTTTACTCTAAAATCATACTTTTTAGGTTCTATAAACATTTGATTAGTATCCTCAAATCTTCCAAGTTTAATGGTGTCCATCCAAATAACAAAATCTGCGTTAAATTCAGCTCTAGTTTTTGGAGTAGGACAAATAAAATCTACAACAACATGTTTTTTTTTTTTTAAAGCTTCATCTGCAAGTCCTTTCATTCTTAAAGCCTGCCTTTTTCTTCCTTCTTCGCTAAAATCCCAATCATTTGCCTTTCTTCTTACTTCGTCCGCATTTATCCATTCAGCTCCAATAATTTTATGAAGTATGTTGGCTAAATAAGTTTTGCCTGCACCAGGTAAGCCCATTATTAGAATTTTTTTATATTTTCTCATAAGATCAAACCCTTTAATTTTAAAATTATTAACTTGAATTTAAGTTTTAATCCATGAAACTTCAAAAGAAGAAGATAGTAACTATTTTTTATTTCATTTTTGTTGATTTTAATCCAATTATTATATTCTTGTACATATAAATTCATATTTTTATTAGTAAAATTTGTTTTATGATATCTATAAGTTAAAAGTGGTTCTTGTATAGGATAAAATTCATTTTTAAAACTTAGTCTCATGAGAAAATCAAAATCACCAATAATTTGATACTCTGGGTTAAATTTTTGTTTCTCAAAAACTTTTTTTTTCAAAAAAATAGCATTAATTCCGATTAAATATTTTTTAAATAAATTCTTAGTAATAATACCTGAGGGTAATTTTTTTTTTTCATTCAGGTAAATTTTATTTTTTATTTCGTTTTTTATAAAATATTTTGTATAGACTACGTTACTGTTAGTTTTGAGAATTTGATCAAGACATATTTGTAAAAATGACTCATCCCAAAAATCATCGGTATCCAAAAAACATATAAAATCTCCAGTACATTTTTCTAAAGCCAGATTTCTAGCTTTGTATAATTTCTCGAATTTATTAGAAGAAAAATATTTAATTCTACTATCATTATTTTTTTTAATTATATTTGCGCTATTATCCGAAGACATATTATCCCAAAAAATTAATTCCCAATTTTTGTAACTTTGATTTATTATGCTATTCAAACTTTCTTGTAGATAGTTTTCACCATTATAACAATTCATTATTATACTTATTAAAATGTTATCTTTTTTTTTGTCTTGCATAATTTTTAATTGTAGATTTAAGTCCGTTATTAAATTTTATTTTTGGTTTCCAACCCAAAATTTTATTTGCCTTTTTTATATTTGCATAAAATACTTTGCTTTCATCTTTTCTCATTTTTATTTTTCCAAATTTGGGATGACCTTTTTTAATAATTTTATTTATTTTATAAATAATATTTTTAACTTTAATTGGTTTTCCGCATCCAATATTAATAATTTGACCAATAGCTTTCTTATTATTTAAAGATAAAAAAATTGCTTTGATTAAATCCTCAATATGAACAAAATCTCTATATTGTAAACCGGATGAACAGTCGAAAAATTTATTGCTTAAACATGAATGAATTGTAATTGGTATTAATCTATTCACTGCCTGGCTCGGTCCATATGTCTGAAAAAGTCTAAATATAATTACAGGAAAGTTATGTAACTTGAAAGTTTTGAGTAAAAATTTAGAAGCTAAAAGTTTTGATTTGCCATAAACAGATTTAGGTTTACATGCAAAATTTTCTGATATTGGTGATTTGCTAACTCCGTATTCAGAACTGCTTCCCATCTGAAGAAATGATTTTAATTCTTGTTTGGACAGAATATCTACTAAATTTTTACAGCCAAGATAATGCGATGAATATGTTTCTTTAAAATTTGAGTGATCTACATAGCCTGCGAGATTAACTGCATAATCAAAATTTTTATTAAAAAGCTTTTTTGATAACTGTTTTTTTTTCCGAATATCAACTTTGATATATTTAACACCATCAATTTTTTTTGATTTTTTTGGTAATGATGATGAGATAGATGTAACTTTCCAATTTTTCTTTTTGCAATTTTTTGCAAGATGTTTACCAATAAAACCTGTTCCACCTATAATTAAAATTTTTTTTTTACTCAAATTTAATCTTTCTCCTTAATACTTTTTCCAAAAAATCTTTATCTCTTTTCGTGTCCATACATTGCCAGAATCCTGGATGCATAAAAGCTGACAATTGATTTTTTTTACATATGTTTTCTAGCGGTTCTCTTTCTAAATAAGTTTTATCACTTGTGATAAATTTTAAAAATTCAGGCTCCATTACAAAGAATCCACCATTAATCCAACTCTCATCTAATTTAGATTTTTCTTTAAAGTATAAAACTCTACCATTTTTGATCTTGAGTGCTCCAAATCTTGCTGGGGGTCTCACAGCCGTCAATGTCACTAATTTGTTTTTTTTTCTATGGTATCTAATTAATTTATTAATATTTATATTTGATACGCCATCACCATATGTCATTAGAAATGTTTCATTTTTTAAATATTTTTTTAATCTTTTTAGCCTTCCACCAGTCATCGTATTTTTACCAGTATCGATTATTTTTACGTTATAATTTTTATTTTTTCTAAAATAGGTTTTTATAATATTGCCTTTATAACCGGCTGCTATATAAAATTCTTTAAATCCGTATTTAATATAATGATCCATTATATGACGAATAATAGGTTTTTTATTAATTTCTATCATTGGTTTTGGTATATTCTTTGTGTACTCTGATATTCTTGTTCCCAGTCCACCTGCTAAAATAACTACTTTCATATTTTTTTTTCTAGACAAAACTCCATTTGATTATCGCTAGCTCCGTATCATTTTTTTTCATTTTAGAGACCAAACTCATTCAAAAGTCTTTTAACTAAAATTTTTAAGAGTTTGTAGCTTTTAAAGTATTTAATCATTTTTATTTATTTAAACTTAGAACACCATCTTTTATTTCGTAAATTTTATTACAACTTTTAAATGATGAAGATCTGTGTGAGATTATAATTAATGTTTTTTCTTTCATATAATTGCAAATATTTTCTAAAACTTTGCTCTCAGTTTTAAAATCTAATGCGCTTGTTGCTTCATCTAATATTAAGATTTGAAATTTTGAATATAATGCTCTTGCTATACCAATTCTCTGACGTTGCCCGCCAGATAATCTATCTCCGAATTCACCAACATTTAACTTTAGTTTTTTTCTGTCATTTTCTAAAAATTCATCTAATTCAACCAAAGAAATTATTTCTTTTAATTTACTATTATTGAATAATAACTCTTTTTCACCGAATGTTATATTTTTTTCAACTGTGTCATCAGTTAAAAAAGTTTTTTGGGGTACATATCCAACCTGATTTAACCAATTTTTATCATTTAAATTGACAATCTTATTATTTAAAAGAATTTTTCCATTTGATGGTTCTGCTAAACCTGAGATTAAATCAACCAAAGTAGACTTTCCTGAACCTGAAATTCCAGAAATTGCGATCTTATCACCTTTATTTATATTCATATTAATCTTTTTAAGAACTAATGAGGTTGAATTTGCATATTTAAAATCTACTTCATTGAATTGTAAACTTTCAAAATTGATAATGCTGATTTTTTCATTTATTTTTATTTTTTTTTTATCTTGAATGTTAATCTGCTTAATTTCTTCTGCAAGTAAAGTTAAAGACGGTCCTCCATATCTAATATTATTGATAGATTGTATAATTTTAGATGCTGAAGGTAACAATTTAAAAGCAGCAGCTCCAAATAAACCTAAAACCGGTAAATAACTTTTTACCTCTACACCAGACATTATCGCATAGACTGTTATTAAGACAAAAGCTAAAACTCCTACAGATTCTATGATATGCCTTGGTATCCCAACCCAAAACTGTTGCTCTGCTTTTGCCTTAACACTTTTTTTGTTGTGTTTATCAAATAATTTTAAAAATTCATTTTCATTACCTGATATTTTGATTTCTTTAATACCGTCAAGACCTTGTTTAAGATGACGAATTCTTAAAGCATCTTCATTCTGTCGATGTGCTCCTAAAGAAATAATTTTACTTTTATTAAGTTTTGAATAAAAAATTACAATCAAAAAAATAAATAAAATAATTAAAATTGTTTCAAAAGAAACTATGTAAATTAGTAGGCCACTGATAAATAAAACTATCATTATTTCAACTAATAATATTAAAAAAGAATTGATAATATTGACTCTAAATATTTTAATTTCATCTACAATATTTCTTAACAGTTCTGAAGAATTTTTATTCAAATGAAAATTATAATTTTGATTGAAATAATATTTTAGAAGTTTTTTGCCAATTAATGACTCTACTTCATACGCAAATTTGTTTTGTGTCCATACAAAAAAAATAAAAAAAATAGTTTTTAGAAAAAACACTGTTAGGATAAAAAAAAGAAATAATAATATTAACTTTTCATAACTCAAGTTTAATAATATTGATTTAAAATCTTCAATAAATTGAAAACTGGTACCACTTAATTTTAAGATATCACTACCTTCCAAAATAATTTTTAATAATGGAAATATTAATCCTATGCTTAATGTTTCTAGAATTGTACCAAAAATAGTTAATATAAATAGGAAAAAAATTTTTTTATTTAAGCCTTCTAAGTTGTTAAGTATGAAATCCAGATCTTTAAACATGATTTAAAAGAATTTTTTCATCAGAAAGTTTTTTAATTTTTTCATAATTTTTTCTACATTCTTGATCTATGATTTTATCAATTTCTGATGAAAACGTTATTGATGTATTGGTAAATCTTACTGTATTTTGACTCAGCTTTTTTTTAATTTGACTCATATCAAGCTGTTCTATAGCACTTTGTATCTGCTCTTCATTAAATTCAAAATTATAAAGATTGTTCAAAAACTCTAAATAAGATTTTTTTTTCTTCTTTATTTGGTTTAAATCAAAAATGAAAGGTTCATATACAGAATTGTATTTTTTTGCTTTTATTTTTACTTTGTACCACGAGCTATAATAACTGTTATATCGATAGATAATGTTATGTTTTTTATTAAGTTTTAAAAATTCTTCATAGCTTAATTGATTATCAAACTTTACTTTTGAGTCTCTAATGATTTTGACAGCATAACTTTTTATACCTTCCACGGGTTCTCTTATTAAAACGACTGTTTTACAATATTTTTTTCGTAATGGAATTATTTTGTTATACGGCATATGTGAGTGCCATAAAATTTTTCTATTTTTATCTTTTAAAAAAATGCTTCTTTCATCAAAAGGAAAATCTAAATTATCTAGAGTTTTATAACCATTATCAATAGCAGAAAAATTTTTTCCATGGCCCTTTTGCATAGAATAGCAAATATTAAGCATGGCTAATGTTAAATGTGTTCCTGATCTTGGTAGAGTTACTAATAGATTGTCTTTTTTTTTTAAACTTAAAAAAAAATTTAAACAATTTAAAATTGTATATAATAATTTTTTTATCAATTTCATAAAATAATTAATGATTGTTCAATTATTGAACACAATATAGTTCAATTAATGAACTGTCAATTACTGTCGTGAAATTATTTTACAATAATCTTTTTAACCATTCTTCTTGATAATTAGCTGAAGAATAAATGTATTTTTGACAAAATTTTTTTCTATTTTCTTGAATAATTTTACTATTCCACCATTCATTAATTATGAAATTTTTAGTCTTTATTTGATTAAGCAAATTTAACTCATTGTAAAAGAAAATCTTTGAAATTATTAATTTATTAAGATCTCTGTTAGCTTCAGTTTTGCAATTAACAAATATTTTGTCACAAAAAATAAAAGTAGGTATGTTTAGTGACAACGCTTGTAATGCAGTTGTATTCAAATGATTGTGGATTGTTAACTCAGATGCTTTAGCTAAATCTAAAAATTTGTATTCATCTTTAACAACGACTATATTTTTATTAATTTTAAAATTATCTAATTCTCTCCATGAATTTTTGAAAGGTGGTAATTTAACTACAACTTTATATTTTTTGCTTAATTTTTTTACAAAGTTTACAGAGGGATTTAATGATTTTGAAACATAATAATCAGTATTTTTTAAAGAGCATAAATAACTTCTATTCAAGGACCAGGTAACAAACAAAACAAACTTTCCAATTCTTTTTTTAATTTTATTAACTTCTGATTGATTTGTTATCTCAATATTTTGTGGAAGACTGAGAACCTTTTTTCCCAACCATCCCCAGGATATAAAATAGTCTGCAATTTTTCTCTCATACATTTCATTAAACAAATTTTTATCAAAACCGTAACCTCCTCCATGCTGTAAAGAGGCAAGTTGTGTATTATGATAATTATTTAAATAAAAATTTTTAAAATTGAAATTTTTTGTATCACTTATACTTTTACTAATTAATATATTTTTTTTAATTCTATTTTTTGTTAAATCTTTTTTTAATAATTTTTTAAACTCTGATGGTAAAAACTTTTCTAAATATCTCATGGTAAAGTTTTGTAAATTTTTTTTTTTATTTATTTTTCTATAAAACTTAAAAATATTTTTATCCTCAAAAAATTCTCTTTCAGATATTTGTTTATTTTTTTCATTTTCAAAAAAATATAAGTAAGAAAATTTAAATTTTGATTTTAGAATAATCTTGATTGTTTGCTTAGTATTAAAGGAATAATCGTGTAAATAAATTGTTTTCCTATGTATTAATTTTGATAAAAATATTGACGATATTGATAATAGTTTTCTCATTAAATTAAGTAAAGTATATGAAGAGCTGTAATTGATTGTATTTGTATCGTAATTTGGAGAGAAATATTCATCTAAATTTGTATTGTTTAACTCAATTATTTTAAAGCCAAGATATTTTCCAATTTCATTTACAAAGTAATTCATGAACCTATCTGAGGTTTGAGGAATAAAATGTTTATCGTTAATTAAAAAATTTCCTTTTTTTTGAATTAAAACTGCTTTTGGATACTTGCCTTTTATTTTTTTTAAAAGATAAAAAAAATATACGCAGTTAGAGATATAAGAAAATAGCCATTTACCAACAAGAAAATTTACAAGTGTTTCCTTAATATTATTTGTTTTTTTTTTAAATT
>CACCID010000011.1 GCA_902545945.1 uncultured Pelagibacteraceae bacterium
TAGGTTTTGTATTTGGATATCTAGGATTTGGTAAACTAGTTTTCTATTTGATGACCTTACAATTTTCGATGGTCATGACCGAACAAACCCTCGCCGCCGTACCGCTCTTTGTCTTCATGGGAATTATGATGGAGCAAGCTGGTTTAATGGAAAGGTTGTTCTCATCATTCCAACTTATGTTAGCTAGAGTTAGGGGATCACTTTATTATGCTGTTTTATTTGTTTCTGTGATTTTTGCTGCAGCGACAGGAATAGTTGGAGCTTCTGTAACGATATTAGGAATTATGGCTGCTAAATCTATGAATAGATCTAGTTATAATGTTCAGCTTGCTGCGGGAACAATTACGGCAGGTGGTACTTTAGGAATTTTAATACCACCGAGCATCATGCTTGTAGTTATGGGGCCAATTATGGAAATTCCTGTTATAGATTTATTTGCAGCTGCAATATTACCTGGAATACTTTTAGCTTCGTTGTTTGCTGCATATACAACAATTAGATGTATGCTGGATCCAAAATTAGGTCCACCATTACCAGAAGACATGAGACCAACCAGTATGAAAACTGTTTGGGTTGAATTTCTTTTAGGATTAGTTCCTCCAGCAGCATTAGTTTTTGCAGCGCTTGGAAGTATATTATTAGGTTTTGCAACACCTACAGAGGCTGCAGGTTGTGGAGCAATGGGTGCACTTTTGCTATCACTCGCATATAAAAAATTAACTCTTCCTAAATTACAAGAAGCTCTTGTGAAAACTTTGGAAATAACAGCTCTAATAATGGTTCTTGTAGCTGCTTCAAACTTCTTTGGAGCTGTGTTTGCAAGATTAGGTACACCAACTTTATTAACTGAATTTTTACTTGGGCTAGAGATGAATAAATATTTAATTTTAGCAATGATCATGGCGATGATTTTCTTACTTGGTTGGCCTTTAGAATGGGTCCCAATAGTTATGATTATAATTCCAATTATTTTACCATTAGTTGAAGCTCTTGGTTTTAACCTAACTTGGTTTGCTATTCTTGTTGCAGTCAATCTTCAGACCTGTTGGCTCTCGCCACCCGTCGCTTTATCAGCTTATTTTTTAAAGGGTGTTGTGCCTGAATGGGATTTAAAAGATATATATCTTGGAATGATGCAATTTATGGTTTTACAATTAATTGGATTAATATTAATAGTTATATTTCCACAGATTGCATTGTGGTTACCGACACTTTTATATGGCAATTAAATATTTAAAGAAAGCACCTAAAACAGCATCAACTGATGATGCAAAAACTCGAGAAATCGTTCAAACACTTTTAAAAGATTTAGAAACATCTAAAGAAACTGGATGTAAAGAACTAACAAAGAAATTTGATAAATATGAAGGAGATATAATTGTCTCCAAAGAAAGAATTGATGAAATAAATAAATCTATAGATCAAAAAACTAAAGACGATGTAAAGTTTGCTCATGATAGAGTAAGAAAATTTGCAGAAGCTCAATTAAAAAATTACGGTAATGATTTCGAAATAGAATTATCTAAAGGTTTATATGCGGGTCAAAAACTTGTGCCAGTTAATACTGCAGGCTGTTATATACCAGGAGGAAGATTTGCACATATCGCTTCAGCTGTTATGAGTGTTACTACAGCTAAAGTAGCAGGTGTTAAGAACATCATTGCATGTAGCCCTCCAAAACCAAATGTTGGGGCTCATCCAACTATAATATATACAGCAAATTTATGTGGAGCAGATGTAATAATGAATTTAGGTGGAATTCCAGCCATAGCCGCAATGACGTATGGATTGTTTAAAAATGCTCCAGCCGACATGTTAGTCGGCCCTGGCAATCAATTTGTTGCTGAGGCTAAGAGAATTTTATTTGGAAGAGTAGGAATTGATTTATTTGCTGGACCAACCGAGATAGCAATTATAGCTGACGAAAATGCAGATCCTGAAATTGTTGCAGTTGATTTAGTCGGGCAAGCAGAGCATGGTTATAATTCACCAGCTTGGCTTTACACAACAAGTAAAGATTTAGCTGACAAAGTTTTAAAAAGAGTACCAGAATTAATAAAAGAACTTCCTGAATTACCAAGAAAAAGTGCTGAAGCTGCATGGAAAGATTACGGAGAAATTATATTATGTGACACTGATGAAGAAATGGTTCAGATAAGTGATGAATACGCTCCAGAACACTTAGAAGTTCAAACAAAAAATTTAGATTGGTTTCATAAAAGACTCAAAAATTATGGATCATTATTTATTGGAGAAGAAACTACGGTTGCTTATGGTGATAAATGTTCAGGGACAAATCATATCTTACCAACAAAAGGTGCTGGAAAATATACAGGCGGTTTATTTGTCGGAAAATTTATAAAGACTTTAAGCTTTCAAAGAATGACAAAGGAGTCGACTAAGGAAGTTGGAGCAGCTGCTGCTAGACTTTCAAGATACGAAGGAATGGAAGCTCACGCTAGAACGGGAGATGTGAGATTAAGAAAATACGGTTTTTCTAATTAATGCATGCTTTAGTTTATACTGGTACAGAAAAAATAGTTTATAGAGAAGAAAAAGATCCAACTAAAAAACCTGGCGAGGCTTTAGTAAAAGTTCATGCTTCAGGTATCTGCGGTTCAGATATGCATGCTTATCACGGTAAAGATGAAAGAAGAATTCCACCACTTATACTAGGTCATGAGTTTAGTGGAACAAGTTTAGATGGGAAATTTAAAAATAAAGAAGTCGTAATTAATCCACTTATTAGTTGTGATAATTGTGATTATTGTCAAAATAAAAGAGAACATCTTTGTCCAAAAAGAACAATGATTGGGATGAGCACTCCTACAAAAAGAAATGGAGGTTTAGCGGAATTAGTTTCTGTTCCAGAACAAAATATTTTCGAGGTACCAAAGGGTTTAAATATGAAAGAAGCAGCACTGGCTGAACCCACAGCTGTAGCATTACATTCAGTTTTATTAGCTGAGACAAATTTAAAAAAACCTTTATCAGAGTGTAAGATTTTAATTCAAGGGGCGGGGGCAATAGGTTTACTTTGTGGACTATTGTTAAATAAAGAAAAAAATTCTAGTAATATTATTATGTCTGATCCTAATAAAAAAAGATTAGACGAATGCGGAAAATATCTAAAAGCAAGTTTTGTTGCTCCTGATGATAAATCTATAAAAGAAAATCATTTCGACTTAATATTAGAGTCCGTGGGCCTAGAGATTACTAGACATCAAGCGATTAACTCGATAGCACCTGGAGGAACTATTGTTCATATAGGTTTAACTCAACCTTCAGGAACTTTTAATTTTAAAAAACTTACAATTCAAGAGGTAACTCTTGTTGGAACTTATTGCTATACAAATGAAGATTTTAAAAATAGTTTAAACATTTTAAAAGAAAAAAAATTAGAAGATTTAGGTTGGATTGAATATAGGGATTTAAAAAAAGGCTCAGAAGCTTTTAAAGAAATTCATAATGGAACTTGTGTAGCGCCTAAAATAATTTTGACTCCTTAATTACTAAACCATTCACTGAACTTATCTTTATTATTTATTAAATAACTAGGTAGTATTTTTTTATCAGCCAATTTAAGCTTATAGTTACTTTCCCATTTATTACTAGACGATTTATCAGCAAAATGATCATAAATCATTTCTTTATTAATTATTTTTTCTTTTATTTTCTCTATTGTAATACCGCTTAGTCTAAATTCATCGTGATGACCAAAATTCATAAATTTGTCATACATTTCCTCTGGAGATTTTAAATTTGTGAAATGCCAACCTCCATCCTTGATTACATTTATGTCAATATATTTTGTATCAGAAAACAAGGTGTCTAAACGCCAAAATGGATATTTTTTAAGTTTAATATTTCTTAACCAAGATAAAGATTTTAATTTACCTTTTGTGCATCCTTTTGTGCCAGGCCAAATCATTTTATCGTAAAGTAAATTGAACTTATAATAAAAAAATAACTGATTAAATAAAACTATCGAATTATTATTTTTTAAAAAATCTTCTGAATTTAAATTTGGTATTTCATCATTATCGCTAAGCATGATAAAATCATTATTTGAAAAATTCTTTAACTCTTTTAAGCTTTCATCATAAGACAAAGCTATTCTTTTTAAGCTATTTGATCTTTGCAAATATGGATTATTATTTTCTTCAACAATTCCGTCAGGTTCTTTATCTATCACGATATATTTAATTTTATCTTTGAACTTGGGATAATTGTTTATATCAAAATTTAACTTTTTCTTTTTACCGCTATGAGAATAAGTTGACTCAGTAACAATAAATTTATCAACTCTATCTTTTAGAACGTTTAATCTTATTTCGTACATCATGTGTTCGTTGTAAAAAGACGTACAATCAATGATTTTCATTAATTTTTAACCTCAAGGTTGTAGACATTATGCATACCTGCAATCTACTTTTAACACAATTAAATTAATCCATAATTTGAGAAATTAAACCATTATGAGAAAACATTATTTAATTTTTGCAGTTTTTTTATACGTGAGTTCAGCCTTTGCTGCAGGACATATAACTAAAGCTCAAAAAGAAAAAACAATAGAGTGTTTAGGCCATTACAGTGCAACAGCTGTTTTACCAGCTGAGACTATCGAAGTTAAAAACATGGAATTAGCCTTGGCCTCTGTAAAAGTTATAAGAGAATATCTCGCATCCGAGGGTGTTAAAGACGATGAGATAAATAAAGGTATGAATGTTTACGTAGACAAAGTTTATGGAAAGCCTTTTGACAAATCTAAAAATAGTGAGTGTAATAAATTTATTTATAAACAAATTAAGGGTTCAGAAGAAAAAATCGAAAAATTATCTAGAACCATTTATGCAGGCTAATGAGCGGATACGTTATAGCTAATATAGATGTAAAAAATCCTGAAGCTTATAAAGAATATGTTGGTAGGGTGTTACCGACTGTTCAAAAATTTGGAGGAGAGTATCTTGTACGTGCTGGTGAGTACAAAGTTATTGATGGTGAGTGGAAGTATCCTCGTACAGTTGTAATAAAATTTCCAACTTACGAAAAAGCTTTAGAGTGGTATGACTCTGAGGAATATAAACCAGTAAAACCAATTCGATTAGCTAACTCAGTAGCTAATGGAATTATAATAAAAGGAATTTAAATAAAAGGATAAAAATGGAAAAAGAAATGTTAGTTCATCTTAAATTTAAAGAAGGCAAATTAGAAACTTTCATGGGTTGGATGCAATCAGATGAAGGTATGGGTGTTAGAAAAAGTGTTGCCTACCCAGAAAAAACTGTTGGAGCTATGACTCCAGACAAAAGTGGAATGTTATTTAAAGTTAATGTTCACAACGAAGTTGGTATGAAAGAGTTTGTTACAGGGAACAACCCTACAGCTAAAGCAATTTATGCAGAGTGTGTAGATAGTGCTCAGTTATATGAACTATCAAAAATAAACTTATAAAGGAGGAAAAATGAAAAACTATATGGTGACGCATACTTTTAAATCTGCCGAAATGAAAAAAAAATTTAATGATACAGTGGCTTCTATGAAGATGGAGGATATTGTTAAGAGCATGAAAAGTGACAATGCTGCTTGTCAAATGACTTGGAATACACCGGGAGACACAATAGAAATGTATTGTTGGTGGAAAGGAAAAGATGAGCAAGCAATTATAAATCAACTAGGTCAAATGAACGATTTTTTCACTCCTCATAAGTTTGTTGAGTGCACAGATCAAGTCATGGACTATAACGCATAGGATATTTATGATCGATAAATTTGGAAACGCATTTTATTTAATAATTTACTTAGCACATTTTATTATAGTTGGTAGTTACGCCTACCAGTTAGTTTTTGATACTAAAAAATTTCTAAAGGGTAGAGGGGTAGATAAAACTGCAACTTTAATTACAAGATTCGCGGGTTCATTCATGGTTGCTACTGTTTTAATGGCAATATATATCGCTTTTATAAGATCAGGCGGTGTAGAGGCTACTTGGGCTTTCTTTAACTTAGTCTTTATAATGAATGTTTCGATATTAGTTGTAAATTTTTATACATTAAAGATTGATAAAACAGGTTTAACTAAAAAAACTAGAAACGATGGAATATATGCTCCACTTGTTCTTGTTATTATCAGTGCTATTCTTTGTTACGGTTTAGCAGATAAAATTTACGTTTAAGGAGATACATGGCAAAGTTTATGAATATTGTTAGATGCAAAGTCAAATCATCTAGCAGAGAAGAATATTTGAAAAAAATAGATGAGATGCCAAAGTTCGATGGGCAGATTTCAGCGAAATACGTTGAAACGAAACCTAATGAATTTTTTATGATAGGTGAATGGAATTCTGAAGATGACATTGCTACAGCAAGACCAAAAATGATTTCATTTTTGGATACGCTTCGGCACACTTTAGAAGAGCTGTCATCAGATTTAGGAGTAACAGATCCTCACTCTGGAACAGTTGTAATCGAGAAATAAGAAAGGAGAGATAATATGACAAAGATGTACATTATGGGAAACTATACCGAAAAAGCCTTTCAAGGTTTTTTAAAAGATCCAAATAGTGACAGAAAAGCAGTGGTTGAAAAACTTGTTAAAGGTGTGGGTGGAACATTACACACTATGGATATTGTAAGAGGCTCATACGATTTTTGTGTAGTTGCAGATCTTCCTAGTTTTGATGATTTTGCTGCTGTCAAATTAGTGGTGGAGTCTACTGGAGCTGTAAAAAACTTATCAGCACTTGAAGCTATAGATTTTGCTAAGGCTACAACAAAAGCTTCAAAGATGTCTTATAAGGCTCCGGGTCAATAAGAAAAAAAAGGAGGTAACAATGGCAAAATTTTATACACTTGGATGTTACACAGCTAAAGGTCTAGGGGGATTTGTAAGCAATCCATCTACAGACAGAAAAGCTGCTACATCTGCACTAGCTGCTTCTGTGGGAGCTAAAGTAACTCAATACTCAGGCCTAAGAGGGAAATATGATTTTATGGCAGTGATTGAAGGAACTTTTGCACAAGCTGCTGCAGCTGCAATGGTTGCTGTTTCTAGTGGTGCTGTTTCAGATTTTACAATTTTAGAAGATGTAGATCTAAATGAGATAGCTAAAACTGCTCAGAAAATGGCTTCATCATACAAAGAGCCAGGAAAATAATTTCGATCTTTGTAAAAAAAAGATTATGATGAGTCTAGTTTTAATTTACTTAACTAGACTCATCAATTTTCCTCAACAAAAAAACCCGACTCAATGTCAGAGTCTATTCCTTGTAAATCGTAAAATCCATTTTGCAAAGTATTAGAGATCATTTTTTCATTGCTCCAAGAAGCAAATCTTAAAGGCCGGTTATGAATTTTTGGAAAAATATTTTTAAAATTTTGGTCTCTATGTACAGCCCAAACATAGTCTATCTCGTTATTTAATGCCCAATTTATTATCAATTCGTATAATTTTAACTCTTCTGAAGAATCAGTATGATAAGTAAATAAAACATTTAATCTTTTAATTTTTTTTATAAAATAGATGTGCACAATGGAGAAAGAGTTTTTATATTCAAAAAAATAAAGATTTTGTCTATAAGGACACTCTTTAAGTCGCCAATGTAACCAACTCTCATTTCTGTCAATAATTGGATATCCTTCAACGTTTTCAGGAAACCTTTTTTTATTAAAAGAGTCAGAAATTACTTTAAAATTATCTACTAATTTAAAAGGTTTTACCTTTATTTGGTTATTAAATTTTCTCTTTATAAAAAATCTCAATATATTATTAAATAAATTTAAATCTAATTTGTTTAGAACTGGTACAAATTTAAGATAATTTATTGGTCTAATAAGTCTTTTAGTCTCAAAATTAAAGTTCCATCCAAATTTTTTTAAAACGCGCAGCGAGTAAGGGCTACACATGGCCATTTGGTTGGGACAGATTTTCATCCACTCTTTTGTCAAAAGTTTTCCAAGACCCATACCCATAAATTCAGGAAGAACTGCATAATCTTGAAACCATATTGCAGGAAATTTTTTTTTGTTAACAATTATATCATTTTTTAGAAAAGCTGCTTGACCAATAACTTTTTCATCCAATAATAGTATAATTGGTTCAGCAAATTTTTCATCAACACGATACCACCATTTCCAATTATCTGTTAAATTTTTAAATCTTGTTGGATATACTTTTTTATAGAAGTTGAGTAATTTGTCTTTACTGATTTCAGAAATTTTTTTTATTTTGCATTTAGATAAAATATTATCTTTAGAATGCATCCAAACCAGTTTGAAGCTTACCTAATATTAAAGCGTGCGTATCTTCAGTGCCATCGTAAGTATTTACGGTTTCAAGATTTACTAAATGTCTTATCACATGATTCTCATCTAAAATTCCATTCCCAGCCAAAATATCTCTTGCGTCTCTAACTATATTAAGTGCTTTTTTACAGTTATTTCTTTTTAATAAACTTATAGCAATTTTAAGATCTTTATTTTCATCCATTGATCTTCCAGCTAATATACATCCACTAAAACCAAGGGTTATTTCTGACATCATATCAGCAAGTTTTTTTTGAACTAATTGTTTCGACGCTAATGGTTTTTTGTTTACAATTCTTTTTTCTGCATATTCTTTAGCTATTAACCAACAGGTTTCAGCTGCACCCATAGCCCCCCAAGCTATTCCGTATCTTGCTTTATTAATACATGAATAAACTGATTTCCATCCATTAGTGTTAGGCAATATTGCGCTTTTAGGAATTTTTACATTTCTAAGAAATATTTTTCCTGCCTGAGCTATTCTAATACTAGATTTTTTTATTTTTTCAGTAGTTAGACCTTTTGTATTTTTATCAATTAAAAAACCATGGACATTCTTTTCTTTGTCAAACGCCCAAATTAAAAAAACATCAGCTATTGGAGCATTAGTAATCCAATTTTTCGAACCATTAATAATATATCCATCTGAAACTTCCTCAAAACTTGTTTCCATAGAAGATGGGTCAGAGCCAGATATACTTTCTGTTAAACCAAAACATCCTATTAAATTTCCTTTAATCATTTCAGGAATATATTTTTCTTTTTGTTCATTAGATCCAAAACTATAAATTGGATGAATTACTAATGAAGATTGAACTGAAATGGCAGACCTATAACTACTATCAACTGCTTCCAATTCTCTTGCAACCAATCCATAAGCAACACTTGAAACTTCTGCTGAACCGTAGCCTTTTATAGTATTACCTAAAAATCCATTTGAACCTAAAGCTGGGTAGATTTTTTTATCAAAAAGACTTTTTTCGTTATTTTCTATGACTGAAGGCATCAAAGTATTTTGACAAAAATCTTTTGCTTTTTTATGTATTGACTTCTCCTCTAAAGTTAAAATATCATTTAAATATAGCGGGTCTCTCCAATCGTTACGAGAGTTAGTCTTAATATCTTTATTTATTTTAATTACACTCATTTTAAATTAATCATTAAATAATATCATTTAGTCTGATTTGCTATTTTACGCAACAAATATTTTTGTGTTTTACCTGTAGAAGTCTTATTTATTTTCCCAAATATAATTTTTTTAGGTATTTTGAATTTTGCCATATTTTTTTTACAAAAATCGATAATTTTTACTTGATTAAGTTTTGAATTTTTCTTTAAAGCAACAAAAGCACAGGGCACCTCTCCCCATTTATCATCTTTTTTAGCTACAACTGCCACATCGGTAACATCTCTCATTTTGAAAATTATATTTTCAATTTCAACACTACTTATATTCTCACCACCTGAAATAATAATATCTTTTAACCTGTCTTTTAACTCCATGTATCCATTTTTATGAATTACACCTAAGTCTCCAGTACTAAACCAATTATTTTTAAATACTTTTTTTGATGCTACTTTGTCCCTGAAATAACCCATCATCACTGTATTTCCTCTCAAGTGTACTTCTCCCAACTCTTTTCCATTATGTTTTATCTCTCTTCTTGTTTTTTTATTAAATAATTTTATTTCACTTATGCCTGGATATTTTACTCCTTGATAAGACTTTAATTCAGCAATTTTATTTTTTTTTAATTTTAACCAATCGCTTTGCCATTCACATACAGTAGCTGGCCCATACACTTCAGTGAGGCCATAAGTATGAGTAATATTAAAACCTTGTTTATCAATTTTTTCTAAAACACTTGAGGGTGGAGGCGCAGCTCCAGTCATAAATTCAACTTTATTTTTTAATTTTATTCCTTCCTCGATTAAAAGATTTATTATAACTGTTGTTCCACATAAATTAGATACTTTATATTTTTTTATTAGTTGAAAAATCTTTTTTGAATTAATTTTTCTTATACAAATATTGGTTCCTGCTAATGCAGCAATCGTCCATGGAAAACACCAACCGTTACAATGGAACATAGGTAAAGTCCATAAATAACAAGGTTTTTTTTTCATGTTCCAAACAATTTGATTGTTGATTGCATTTAAGTACGCTCCCCTATGATGTGTGACTACCCCTTTTGGTTTATTTGTTGTACCGGAAGTATAGCTAAGGCTTATTGGGAACCATTCATCTTTTATTATAATTTTTTTTGAAAAATTTTTTCCTTTTTTTAAAAAATGCTCATATTTTTGTTCTTTTTTTATATTTTTAGAAAATCTTCTATCATCATCAATAGTAACTATATTAATTTTTTTTTTTCCTAATTTTAAAGCACTTCTAAGTAAGGGTAAAAATTCACTATCAACAAAAATTAGTTTAGTCTTGGAGTGATTGATAATGTAATAAATAGTTTTGGCATCTAATCTTATATTTATTGTATTAATTATGGCACCTGCCATTGGAATAGCAAAGTGTGCCTCATACATAGCGTATGTATTGGGCGCCAAAATTGAAACAACATCACCAATTTTAATTTTTTTTTTTATTAGTGATGATGCAAATAAATTACACCTTTCATAAGTTTCGCGCCAAGTAAATCTTTTTGTTTCTGAAATTATAGAAGAATAATTTGGAAAAATTTTAGCAGTCCTTTCAAGAAAATTTATAGGTGATAATGGTACGTGATTAGCTTTATTTTTTTTAAAAATCATAATTTTAATTTTTTAACTTAAAGAAATTAATATATAATAGTTATTAATGAAAAATTATATAAATAATAATACAGGAATTTTAATCCGAATAGACGATGTTTGTGAAAATATGGATTGGAAACTGATGTCTAAATTAGAGTCTTTATTCGATAAATATTCAATTAAACCTGTATTAGGTGTGATTCCTCACAATAAAGATGACTCATTTTTTTCTTTTCCAAGGAATGATAATTTTTGGGAGCAAGTTCGAAACTGGCAAAGCAAAGGATGGGAAATAGTTCAACATGGATATACACATATTTATGATAAATTATGTGAAAAAAAATCTGATTATTTTAATTACGGAGGAGGGTCAGAATTTGTTGGTCACTCTTTAGAGGTCCAAGAAAAAAGAATAAGAAGTGGATTAGAAAAATTTAAAAGTGAAAAAATAAATATCAGATCTTTCTTTGCTCCAAATCAAACTTACGATAAGAATACCTTTTTAGCCCTTAAAAATTGTGGTATTAAAGAAGTAATAGATGGATATGGCCTAATGCCATACTATGAAAATGATATAAAATTTATTCCTCAGTTATTTGAAAAAATAATTTTATTACCTTTTGGGATACAATCAACAAAACTTCATTTACATACATGGAAAGATACAGACTATGAAAATTTTGAAAATTTCATAAAAACTAATTCAAAAAAAGTTATTTCTTACGATCAAGCTCTTAGTAAAATTAATAATAATTATTTCTACAAAATTTTAAGATATTTTATTTCTATCGCTCTTAGATTAAAGAGAATAGGATTAGATAAAGTCTCTAATTATACTATCAAGAAATCTTGATTATTTTTTATATTCTATACATATAAGCGTATCTTTGAACTTTATTCTATCATTATAAATAGAGTTCAATTCATTTATACCATTGAATAGATCTTTATTTGAAACATCTAGCAAACAAGACATATATCTGTTTTCAATCATCTTAATATATTTTTTTAAAGTAATCTTCACTATGAAAGAAAAATAGCTTTTTTTATTATTTTTTAAATTTTTTTTAATAATTTTTAACAACTTTTCATCTCTTTTTAGACTACTTTCTAATTTATTTTTCATTTTTTTAAAACAAGGGATTTTATTATTTTTAGTTTTAAGTGAGAAAATTAATAATTTTCCACTAGTAGCTAGTCTTGATTTTGCTAACTTTAAAAGTAAATTAATTTTTTTTGGAGAGAGAAAATGTATTGTTTGTTTTACTAAAATAAGATCATAATTTTTTTTATCTTTTCTTAAAAAATCTATTCCATTATTCTTCTTAAATATAATATTTTTCTTAATATTTTTATTTTTAACAATATCAATACCAATAGCTTTATATTTAAACTTGTATTTTTGTTGCAGTGAACTTATTATATTTGCTCTTCCACATCCAATGTCTAATATTTTTGAATTTTTATTTAAATTAATTTTTGTTTTAAGAAATCTATTAAATTGAGAGATATATGATTTAGATGATAACCAGGTTTTATTATCCCAGTTTTTAAGTTTTTTCATTAAAGTGCAACAACAGCAGCAGCCATGGATGCGAGTCTTGCTTGAGTATCATCAGCTCTACTTGTTATTACTACAGGAACTTTTCCACCAACTACAACACCAGCTGCACAAGCTCCCATAAAAAAAATCATCATTTTTACCAAAGCATTTCCAGTTTCTACGTTTGGAACTAATAAAATATCAGTTTTACCAGCAACCGCATTTTTAATCCCTTTAATTTGAGCAGCTTTTTCAGAAACTGAATTATCAAAAGCCATTGGACCAAATACATCTGCATTTAAACCTTCTTCGTTAGCTCTTTTAGTAAGTTCACTTGCTTCTAAGGAACTCGGCACACTGTCTAAAACTTCCTCAGTGGCTGATAATATTGAAACTTTAGGTTTCTCTATTCCTATTCTATTTGTAAAATCAATTGCATTTTTTAATATGTGCATTTTTGTTTCTAATTTTGGCAATACGTTTAATGCTCCATCCGTAATAACAAATGGCTTATCATTTTTTTCTAAAGTCATATGCCAAATATGACTAAGTCTTTTTTTCCCAATTAAATTCAAATCTCTTTTCAAAACTGCTTTCATAAGCACATCGGTATGAATATGTCCTTTTACAATTATTTTTACCTTACCTTCACTTGCAAGTTTTGCAGCAATTGGAGCAGTACTGTTTTCATCTGGTTCATTAATTATTTCATATTTAGAAATATCCCAATTTAATTGCTTAGCATTTTTCTCGATAATTGATTTGTCTCCAATAAAAACTGGTATGATTAAATTTGCATCTACAGCTTGTTTTGCAGACTCTATTGAAACAGGCTTTACTGCATTAACTATTACTGCTTTTGCTGGTCCTTTTATTTTAGCTATCTTAAGTAAATTTTCGGGGCAAATAATATCTTTTGTACTAAGCATTTAATTCATCCATTTCTTTTAAAATTTTAGCAGATATAGATATATCTTTATTTAAATTCTTTTTATACGTCTTATTTTTTCTCTCACCCGGATACAATATATTTGAAAATCCTTTTGCTTTTGGAAGTTTTTTGACTAGCTTTATATTTTTCTTTATTTCTTTAATAAACTTATTTCCAATAAAAATTTTTGGATTAATAGTAATAAATAAATGACCCATATTCTGAGGCCCCGAAAAATCATCAAAAGGATCCTTTGTTTTTCCTCCATGGCTACTACCAGTAAAAACGCCACTTAGAATATCTACCATCCAAGCTAAACCAGAACCTTTAAAACCTGCGATAGGTAATTGAGTTCCTCTTAGGGCTTCTTTAGCATTTGTAGTTATCCTTCCTTGTTTGTTGAGTGCAACACCATAAGGAATTTTTAAACCTAACTTATCTGCTCTTCTTATAGTACCTCTGTTTATTATTGATGTTGAAGCATCAAATACAAAAGGAACTCCTCCTGTTGGAACCCCAAAGCAAATAGGGTTAGTGCCAAAGAGAGATTTTTTTGCACCATGAGGCGCTAAGGCAGCAGGTGCATTTGTGAAACAAAAAACCATTAATTTATTATTGACTGCTTGTTCAGCATAAAAACTTGAAAGTCCATAGTGTCCACTTTTTTTTATAGCAACTAAACCTATTCCAGTTTTTTTAGCATTTTTAATTGCATGTTTAATACCTATGTCAGCACTTACGAAACCAATACTATTGTCAGCATCTATGTATGAAGCAGAAGAACTAATCTTTTTTATTTTAATTTTTGGTTTTGGGTTTATTACTTTTGCTTTAATTCTATCGCAATACATTTTTAGTCTAGCTAAACCATGACCTTTTGCATCTAATATTTCTGCTTTAACTAAATAGTTAGAACAAATTTCAGCGTGATTTTTTGAGAGTTTGTGTTTTAAAAATATTTGTTTAAGTTTTGATTTTAAAAGACTTTTTTTCACTTAAATTTTTTATTTCCTTTAGCTTCCCAAAAATTTGTTCTCTGCTCTGGGTTCTCAACTAGACTTTTACACATCATGCCATACTCCTTAGTAAGAGAAGAAAAATCTTTTTTAGCTAATTCCACAAATTTATTTACTTTATCTTTTGTCATTTGAGACATTACTTCTGGATTTAGTCCCATTATTTCCCCAAGATCATAGTTATATTTTAAAGATACATCCGCACTACTTTCTAAGCTATCAATAATATTTTTATCTTTTCCTGCATCTTTAAAACTTTGGGCGGCAACTTTATAAAAACTGTAACAATTAACGTAATCTCTTTGAATATTTTCCATAACATACTTTGCAACTTTTTTTTCTTTTGCGTTTTCATTCGCATTTAAAGAGAAAGGAATTATTATAAGAATAGTTAATATTATTTTTTTCATCTGTATTTTTTCATCGAAGCTTCAGCTAAAATCAAGTTGGGATCCATAAATGTTTTTGAAAACTTAGCTTTCTTAAAAGATTTATATGCAAAAATTGCAATTGGCAACTCTGTACAGCCCAAAATGATTTTTTTACATTTCTTTTTAATCAGATAATTTACCGCAGGCTTTATAGCCCTCTCAGCTTCCTTGCTTTTACCCATTTTAACAAGCTTTATAGATTTATTAACGCTTCTTTGTTGTAATGTTGTATTAGGTGAAATTAATAAAAATTTTTTATTAAAGTAATGACCATATACACCAGTTTTTATTGTTGCTTCAGTTGCTAATAAACCAACTTTGGAATTTTTTTTTAAATTATTTTTTGCATTTAAATATACAATTTCTGGCATGTTTAAAATTGGTATTTTTATTTTCTTTCTGAGGTCTTTGTACCAATAGTGCGCGGTATTACATGGAATTGATATAAACTTACATTTGCTTTTCTGTAAAAACTTGCATCCCTCTATAAGACTTTTTAAAACTTTATTATATTTTTTAAGATTTTGTTTTCGATCCGGAATATTCGACTTATTGTATAAAACAAATAAAGGATATTTTTGATCAGCTTTTCCTCTATTTAATTTTGCAAGTTTAGAGCAAAAATCTAACCCTGCTTGTGTGCCCATGCCACCAAGTATTCCAATCATAAATTATAAAATGGATTAACCTTTTCCTCGCCAAGGTATCGTTTTGTCTATTATTTTTCTAATTGTGATATCAAAAATTAATCCTAACATTCCCATAATAAATATAGTGATCCATATTACTTCATATTGAAAATATTTTTTCGCGACATTTTCTACGAAACCAACACCTGTAGTTCCCGCTAAAAATTCTGCTGCGACTAATGTTCCCCAACACATTCCTGTTGCAACTCTTATTCCCGTTAGTATTTCAGGTAAGGAGTTAGGAAAAATAACGTGCCTTAATATTTGCCATTTAGATGCTCCAAGAGAGTGTGCAGCATGAATTTTTGATAATTGAGTTCCCGAAGCGCCAGCTCTTGCTGAAATTATCATAATTGATAACGACACCATAAATAACAAAAATACTTTTCCAAGATTGTCTATTCCAAGAACTGAAATGACTAACGGCGCCCATGCCAATGGCGGAACAGGCCTGTATAGTTCAATTAAAGGATCAAAAAATCCTTTTGCAAATCTATTTAGTCCCATGAATAATCCTAATGGAACTCCAACTATAATTCCGGCTACTAAACCAAGGAACACTCTTAAAAATGAGTCCCATATGTGACCAGTAGGAATTGGAATTTTAAATAAGTTAAATTCTCCAGTAACAAAACTTAAAACTTTACTTTTGAAATTTGGCTTAACTTCTCCTTGTTCATTATGAACTGGATATTCGCCAGGTAAAATGTCTGCAAACCAATCAGGTATTAAAAAACCAATGATCTTACTTACATCCATCATCTCATACCAAATTAATGGAATTTGTTTGTAACCGACATTTGGGTTTAACATTAATGTAAATTTATTAAGGGTATCTGATGGTTTTGGAAGCCATCTACCAGAGCCTTGTTCAGAACAACTTGGGCCACTTGAAATGATCGTGCCTGATGGAAATAAAAGAAGATCTACCCATCTAAGACTGCCTTGTTCTTTTTTTTGTACGTTATCAAAATTGATTATTGACGACTGCATATCATTTAAAGTTTTAGGCGGAAATATACTCGCATATTCAATTCGACGTGCAATCTTAAGAATATCTTTAGCTAATGAAGAGGAAATTTCCTCAGAAGTGCTTAAACTATTTCTATAATCTTTTATTTCTTTTTTTAGTTTTTCTAAAGCAGAAGCATATTGTTCATTATGATTTTTAAGTTCAAAGAATTCATCACTTATCAAGTTTAATTCTGTGGCTGCTGCCTGAAATTTTAAACCACGCTTAGTTTTTGGAATAAAGGGAATTTCGATTGTGTTTTCAATTGATGTACTTGAAGCTTTCCAAGAACCTTCTTCCTTAGCAGCTTCAATTCTCTCTAACTCTTGTTCAGCGCTCTCATTAGGATAATCACTACTTTTAAAGTTTTCAGTTAGATTTATAATTTTTTCATTAATTAATTTAATTTGCTCTTTTGTATCGTTATTTAGAAGTTGTTCATTGGTAAGTAATGGAATTGTATTTTTAGTTTGAGAAACAAAGTTTAGTAACTTCCTTTTATCTTGATTTTTGATACTCGATTTTTCTATTTCAATAGAGATTTTGTTTAGATTTTCTGACTCAGTTTCTATTACTGATGTACTCTTAAGTTGACGTTCATCTATTGGAAATAGATACTTAAGTGAGAGAAGAGACTCGTTTACTTTTCCAACTTGGCAAAGTTCATTAGCTGACTTTGGAAAAAAAGACTTAGCTATGTCCCATGAATAATAGAGCCAAACTAATAAAAGAAAACTACTTCCTACAATAACCCAATGGATACCTCCTTTGGCTCTTTCAGGATTTCCAAAAACAGCATCGACTTTTTCAGTTCTTATTAATTTTCTACCGTATAAAACACACCCTACAATGGCGAAAAAAAATAAAAATGTTAAAAAACCTGTGATCATTTAAACTTCTTTTCCCATTATTTCTTCTTCCATGTTCCATATCATTGAGAGAATCTCTTCTCTTTTAGAGACGAACTCTTTATTGTTTTTAATATCTCTTAAGTCCTCTTTAAGACCCATTGATGCAAAAGGTAAATTATATTCTTTGTGTATTCTTCCTGGTCTTGGTGCCATAACATAAACTTTTTCTCCAAGTAACAACGCTTCCTCCACAGAGTGTGTAATAAGAATAATTGTTTTTCCAGTTTCTTTCCAAATCTTTAGAACTAAAGATTGCATTTTTTCTCTTGTTAAAGCATCTAAAGCTCCTAAAGGTTCGTCCATCAATATTAATTCTGGATCATTAATCAAACATCTTGCTAGAGCTACTCTTTGCTGCATTCCCCCAGATAACTGATAGGTAGGAGTATTACCAAAACCTTTTAGTCCAACTATATCTAACCATTCATCAACTTTCTTTTGAGTTTGAGCAGCATCTTCTTCTTTCATTCTCAAACCAAAATTTACATTTTCAGCAACAGTCAACCATTCAAACAAAGCTCCCTGTTGGAAAACCATTCCTCTATCAACACCTGGTCCATTAATTTCTTTTTTATTAAGAGTAATTTTTCCTGAGGTTGGCCTAATGAAACCTGCTGTAATATTTAATAAAGTTGTCTTTCCACAACCTGAAGGTCCAAGTACAGTAAGCAACTCTCCTTTTTTAATTTGAAAATTTAAATCTTTAAGAGCGTGAACAGTTTCTCCCTTAGGAGTTTTAAATATCATGTTTAAGTTTTGAGAAATTAGATCACTCATAAAAGAACTATATTAGATATTTTGATAAAAAAATAGGCACCAATAATATTCATTGGTGCCTATAATTTTACTTTCAAGAATTACGGTAAAAACTTAGTAGTTACTGTACCTCTTGGAGTGTCAAAACCTTTTAAAAACTTAGCAAGGTTTCCACTCTTCATAGATTTTTTTGTTTCTTTTGGCGTCAAGAATTTGAAGCCACTTAAAGTGTCTTTCATGTCAGCAACTTTCATTTCTGACTCTTTAGACATAGCTTTCATATCACTTCCACCTTTTCTGTATCTCTCATTAGCTTCATGAGTTAATTCTACGAAAGCTTTCAACATACCTGGATTTTCTTTCATAAATTTGTTTGTTACAGAAACGATATCTATACCCATGATACCTCCAGCACGAGCTTCATCAACTGTAAGAAGTCTTGTTCCAACAGATGTAGCAGATTTAATAGAGTTACCTCCAAATAAACATGCCATTACAACATCGCCACTAACTAATGCAGCAGCACCTTCTTCAGGGTCCATTGCAATGATTTCCATTTTTTTTCTATCAGCACCAACTATTTTCATACTTTCCGTGAAAACGTATTCAGCCATAGTTCCTAGAGGAACTGCAACTTTCTTACCTTCTAGTTCAGAGGCATTTGCTTTTGTAATACCAGATTTTTTAGAAGTAACACATGTTGTTCCTCCCATTCCGTATTCCATTGCAACGTCTACTAAACTTATAGGTGCTTTTGCCTTAACAGCATTGATGTAAGGCATTAAACCTTGTGAGTAAGATATATCGATATCTCCTGCTAACATAGCATCAGTCATTGCTACACCGTTTGTGAAATTAGTCCACTTAACTGGTACACCAAGTGCTTTTGAATATGCTTTTTTATTCATGTCCTCAAGATTTGGAGATGGCCATTCCAAGAAGTACGCAACTCTCACTTCTTTTGCAGCTGAGTTAGCTACTGTAGCCGTTAGAGTAAACGCAAATAAAATCCCAAGAACTGTACTTATTATTTTTTTCATAGTTCTCCCATATGGTTTGTTTAATACTAAGATTTAAAATTAAATTGATTAAGAAGTAAATAGTTGATTGGATAAGTGAGGCCATATTGATTTTACAACTAAAGATTGTATGTTATACTTCTTGTCAAACTATAACAATAGTCTACAAGATGAATTATGAGCGCTTCTAACAGAACTAACATACCAAATTCTTTAAATGAGCACTGGATGCCATTTACTGATAATAAAACTTTTAAAAAAAATCCGAGATTAATTACTGACGCAAAGGGAGTTTATTTAACCAATCATCAAGGTAAAAAAATGATAGATGCAAGCTCTGGATTATTTTGCAATCCTCTTGGTCACGGAAGGAAAGAAATTACTGAAGCTGTTTCAAAACAATTAGATAAACTAGATTATTGCCAACCATTCAACCAAGGTTATGGAGGATCATTTGAACTTGCAACAAGAATAGCAAAGAAAACTCCTGAAGGAATTAATAGAATTTTTTATACAATTTGTGGATCTACTGCAGTAGAGACGGCAATTAAAATTGCTATCGCATATCATAGAGCAAAAGGTGACTCAAAAAGATTTAGATTTGTTGGTCGTGAAAGAGGTTATCACGGTATGAATATTGGAGCGACTACCGTTGGAGGAATGATTAATAATGTGAAAACTTTCGCTAGTGTTTTAATGCCTGGAGTTCAACACATGAGACACACTCATTTACCAGAACATAAATTTGTTAAAGGTCAACCAGACACAGGCGTAGAAATGGCTGAAGATTTAGAGCGAATAGCAATGAATTTTGGTGGAGAAAATATTGCTGCTTGTATAGTTGAACCGATTGCGGGATCAACTGGTACTCTAGTGCCTCCAAAAGGTTATTTAAAAAGAATAAGAGAAATTTGTAACAAGCACGGCATTCTTTTAATTTTTGATGAAGTTATAACTGGTTGGGGCAGAACCGGTTCCGCGTTTGCATCACAAGAGTTTGGCGTCACACCTGATATGATTACAATGGCAAAAGCTACAACAAATGGTGTTATTCCGATGGGAGTAGTTGCGGTAAAAGAAGAAATGTACGATGCTGTATTAGACTCGTCAAAAAATCCAGAGGGTACACCTGAATTATTTCATGGCTATACATATTCTGGAATTCCAGCAGCTGTTGCAGCAGGATTAGCAGTGCAAGATATTTTTGACAAAGAAGATATTTTCAATAGAGCGAAAGAAATGTCTCCTTATTTTCAAGACGGATTACACTCTCTTAAAGATCTTAAAGAAATTGTAAGTATTAGAGGTTATGGAATGATGGGTGGAATTGAAATGAGAATGAAAGATAAGCCTGGAAAGTCAGGATTTCAAACTTTTAAACATTGCTATGATGCTGGTGTAAATTTCAAAAATACAGGAGACTCATTAATTATAGCCCCTCAATTCATATGTGAGAAAAAGCATATCGATGAAATAATAGAAAAATTAAGGACCGGCATTACTAATTACTCAAAGTCATAAATGATCGTTGGAGTTCCAAAAGAAATAAAGCTTCAAGAGCATAGGATCGGTTTAACACCTGATAGCGTTAAAGTTTTAGTTGAAAGAAATCATGAGGTATTAGTTGAAAATAATGGAGGATTAGAAGCAGGATTTTCTAATGAGGACTATCTAAAAGCTGGAGCAAAAATAATTAATATTCCTAAAAAAATTTTTGAAAAAGCCGAATTAATTGTTAAAGTTAAAGAACCCCAATTGAATGAAGTAAATATGATAAGAGAGGGACAAATAATTTATACCTATTTACATTTAGCTGCTGCAAAAGAATTAACTTTAGGTTTAATGAATTCAAAATCAATCTGCATAGCTTACGAAACAGTAACTGATGATGATGGTCGTTTACCATTACTTGCTCCTATGAGTGCTGTTGCTGGTAGAATGTCCATTCAAGCTGGAGCTCATTGTTTAGAAAAAAATCAAAAAGGTAGAGGCTTACTTATTGGCGGAGCCCCAGGTGTTGAGTCTGCTAATGTTGTAATATTAGGAGGTGGAGTAGTTGGAGAAAATGCAGCAATTATAGCTACAGGCATGAGAGGAAAAGTTTTTGTAGTTGATAAATCAAAAAAAAGATTAGAGGAGCTACACAAACAGTTTGGTGACAAAATAATTCCTACAGAGAGTAACAAAACAGATTTAAAAAAATTAATTTCTGAGTGTGATTTATTAGTAGGTGGAGTTTTAATTCCCGGAGCAGAAGCACCTAAGTTAGTTACTAAAGAAATGATAAAATCTATGAAAAGAGGTTCAGTAATAGTTGATGTTGCTATTGATCAAGGAGGATGTGTAGAGACAAGCAAACCTACAACACATGCTAACCCAACTTATATGGTCGATGAAGTTGTTCATTATTGCGTATCAAATATGCCTGGAGGAGTTCCAAGAACATCTACTATGGCATTAAATAAAGCAACTTTACCTTTATTATTAAAATTAGCAGACCAGGGTTATAGGAAAACTTTAAAAGAAAACAAAAATTATCTTGCTGGTTTAAATGTTTATAGGGGAGAAATTACACATAAGGGAGTATCTGATGCCTTTAACTTAAAATATACCCCTGCCTTAGAATTATTATAAACAAGAGTTTAATTTTAGTCATTTTGGGTCAAGATTTTTTTTAAAAACCCATTTTGCTCTTTATTAGTATTCATTAAATTAAATAATATGATTTAATGAGGTATGAGCACACAATTTAATCTTAATGAAAATAAATCAGACTTTACATCTCAAGGAAAAGTCAAAGTTACTGACTTACTCAACAGATTAAATGAGGAGAAAAAAGTTGAGAAAAAAAGAAATCTAGCTCTAGGAGTTGCAGCTGTCTCAGCGGTAGCTGTTTTTGGTATAATTCTCACAATTTAAACTAAGCAAAATCTAATAAAAACGACTTTAAATTCGATAGGGTTTAACTATTGAATTAAATTTAGTATCTACAATTAAATGATCATAGGATTTTATGTAGATGAAATGAATTATCGAGGCGTTGCCAACCAAACTTACCAATTGGCATTCTATAATAAAAAACTTTTAGGTAATAAATCAATAATTTTTTATAATAAAAAAAACTTTAGAAATAAAAAAGACGTAGTGCGTAAATTTAAAAGAAAATTTATAATTATAGGTATTAAAAACTTTCAGGAAATAAATAATTTTAAGGAAAAATATAAACTAGATTTTTTGTATACTCAAAAAAGTGGCAACAAAGACAGTTGGTATTTAAAAGAAATCAAAACTTTAGTACATGCTGTTTATCCTCAAAAAATAAGTCAGGTTCATGGGCATAACTATGCATACATTTCAGAATGGTTAAGTAAAAATTTTTCTAATAGAAAAGTTCCATCCATACCCTATATGGTTGAACTACATAAAACAAAAAATGACTTAAGAAAAAATCTCAATATTGGTAAAAAACAAATTGTTTTTGGTTGCCACGGTGGAGAGAGCAGTTTTGATTTGACATTTGCTCACGACGCCATAAAAAAAATTGTGAAGATTAAGAAAAATATTACCTTTCTTTTCTTAAATATAAATAAGTTTTATAGCCATCCAAGAATTAAATTTTTAAAAGGCACAACAGATGAAATCTATAAAAAAAAATTTTTAAATACTTGTGATGCAATGATATATGGAAGAAGTTTAGGCGAGTCTTTTGGTTTGGCCTGTGCTGAATTTGCTATACAAAATAAATCGATAATTTCTTATAAATTTAATAGACATCAAAATCATAAATTTAGTATGTCTAGGAATAATTTTTTTGAATATGGATCCTTTCAAGAGCTATATGATTTATTATGTCAATTTAAAAAAACTAATAAAAAAATTAAAAAAAATAAGTATCAAAAACTTACACCAAAGACAGTAATAAAGAACTTTGAAAAATATTTTCTTAAAAATAATTATGAGATAAAATTTAATTTTATTGATTATTTTTTAAATTATTATAATTTTTCAAAAATGTCTTATTATTACTTTAGACACAAACTATACAATTTTTTTTATAATCATTTTTTAATTAAAATAAATAAAATTAAGGATTGAATAAGAAAAAAAATAATATAAAGATAGAATTTTGGCGAGGTAGCTCAGTTGGTTAGAGCACAGGACTCATAAGCCTGGGGTCGGCGGTTCGAATCCGCCCCTCGCTACCAATAAATATATAATCTAATTTAAATTTTTAATTACTAAAATTTGTATTTTTTTAAAAATTTCTTAAATATTGAAAAAATATGATCAATTTCTATCTTTGATAAACCATGATGGCATCCAATTAATAATCCATTTTTCATTACGTCATCACTTATGTTGTTTGAATCTTTTCTTTTTTTATATTGTTTATTTTTCATAATTGGCTGCCTCATAATATTCCCAGTAAATATGGTTCTAGTTTGTATTCCATTTTTCTCTAAAAAAATTTGTAAGTCTCTTCTTTTAATTTTTGATTTTTCTTTAATAACAATAGGATATGCTAACCAAGCTGTTTTAACGAATTTTAACTGTTCAGGTACCTTAAAATATTTTCCAAATTTATTAAAAAATTTTTTTAATAAGTCAAAGTTTTTTACACGTCTATCAATAACATTATTCAATTTTTTAATTTGCTCCAAAGCAAACGTTGCACTAATTTCTGAAGGTAAAAAGTTATAACCCATGTCTTTAAATACGTATTTAGAGTCATAAGGAATGTTATCAACTTTGCAATTAAATCTCTCTTTGATACCTTCGGACTCATTATAATTTGCTGAAGATCTTCCCCATCCTCTTAAAAGTTTTGCTCTGTCATAATGTTTTTTATCGTTGAAGCATACTATTCCGCCAAAACCAGCTCCAGTAACAATGTGTGAGGCGTAAAAACTATTGGTAACTACATCTGAATATTTGCCTGTATTTCCTTTTTTATAGGTATAGCCAATCGTATCAGCTGAGTCTTCTATGATTTTTAATTTATATTTTTTTCCAATTGCATGAATTTCTTCCCAATTAGGAATGTTTCCTAACAAATTAGGAATCATAATTGCAGAAGTTTTTTTATTAATATTTTTTTCAATTTGATCAACATTGACTACAAAAAAATTTTCTTTTACGTCAATAAATCTTGGAATCAAATTTAAGTGGTACAGTGGTGAAATAGTTGTTGAAAAAGTTAA
>CACCID010000012.1 GCA_902545945.1 uncultured Pelagibacteraceae bacterium
TAATAACGCCAACAAGTGGCAAGATTTATATTGATGATACTTGTTTAGAACCTAAAAATAGAATTGGGTTGTTAAGCTTAATGAACTTTGCATCACCTTATATTGAATTACCGAAAAAACTAACTGTGAGGCAAAATCTTGAAGTTTACGCTAGGCTCTATGGAGTTATTAAAATTAATAGAAGAGTGGATGAAATGGTGGAGGATCTAAATATAAAAAATTTTTTACATAAAAAAACTGGAGAGCTTTCATCTGGTCAAAAAAATCGTGTATCTCTGGCAAAATCACTTATCAATAAACCTAAACTGTTATTTTTAGATGAACCGACAGCTAGTCTTGATCCGGATGTCGGAGATTTTGTTAGAGAATATATAGAAAAATATAAAAAAAAGAATGAGCTCACAATACTCTTGGCATCTCATAACATGAAAGAAGTAGAGAGATTGTGCAATAAAATAGTTATGATGAAAAAAGGTGAGATTGTTGATAGTGGAACTTGTGATCAATTAATTAAAAAACATGGAAGACAAAATTTAGAGGATACATTTTTAAAAATAGCTAGGAGTAATAATGAACTTAAATAAAATTTTTGCACTAAGCTTGAGACACGTATATTTAATTAAAGGCTCTTTTCCGAGAGTTTTAGATTTGATTTATTGGCCTACTATTCAAATATTTCTTTGGGGATTTATTTCAAAATTTTTTACCTTAAATTCTTCATATTTTGAAAACACGGTTGGCATAATTTTAAGCGCAGCTATTCTTTATGATTTTCTTTTCAGATCAAGTATTAGCTACAATATGATGTTTCTCGAAGAAATTTGGAGCAGAAACTTCACTAATTTATTTATCGCTCCAATAAAAATGAGCGAAATAATTGCTGCACTTACTTTCACTGCGATTTTTAGAACATTAATTGGCTTAGTTCCTGCAGCTTTATTAGCAATACCTCTTTTTGGTGTGTCAATATTTGTAATAGGAGTTCCGCTAATTTTTTTACTAATTACACTTTATATTTTTGGTGTTACGTTAGGTCTTCTGGTTACATCAGGTCTTCTGAGATTTGGCCCTTCTTTTGAAAATATTGCTTGGGCGAGTCTGTTTTTTTTAGCTCCTTTAGGCTGTATTTATTACCCAATAGAAATTCTTCCTGATTGGTTACAAGTTATTGCTAAATTACTTCCACTAGTTCACATTTTTGAAGAGATGCGAAATGTCTTAATTCATGATATTGTGAATTATCTTCAGATACTAAAAGCAGTAATTATATCTTTCATATATTTTGTTTTTGGGATAATTGTATTTTATCTTTCATATGAAGGAGCTAAAAATAGAGGAACTTTAATTAATATGGGTGAGTAAGAAATGCATAAAAATATTGATAAGATAAAAGATTTAGAAAGCCCTCCCCAAGTAATCAAAAATTTGTTCGACAAAAATGAAATTGAAAAATTTTTAAATCTTTACAATGAATTACCAACCACCGTTCATAATAAAAAGCAAAACGTAATTAAAAAAAGATGGCTTAAAAGCTACAGTAACGAATTAGAAGAACTTTTTTATAATAAAGTAAAAAATGAAATTGGTGATTTTAAAATGGACAATCTTAAAGATGAAAAAAATGAGGATATATTAGGATTATTTCAAGAAAGTTATAATCCTATTGGCCTACATGTTGATGCAGGATTTAATCTTGATGAAATAATCTTTAAACAAACTTTAATACCATTAACATCTAAAGGTAGCACAGTGATTTTTAAAAATAAATTTTACGGTAACTCTACTAATTTTACTATTGATAAGGACGAGCTTAAGGTTAAAGAGCTTAAATATGGTCAAAATTTTAGATCCTCAGAACACATTGATATGTATAATAAAAAACCATTCGATAGAGAAAATCACGAAAAATATTTAAAACATGAAAAAATTGAGAACTTAGCTGGATTAGAAGTTGATTTGGTTTATGAGTGGGAAATAGGTTCAATGCTAATTTTTGATCGGACTAGACTTCATTGTTCATCGTGTGTGATAGATGGAAAAAAAATCGGTCTAACTACATTTACTAAAAAGTAAACTTATTAAGATATGCCAAAAAAAATTTCAAAAAGCTTGATCAAGTTAATTTTACCTATCATTTATAAGATATTATTAAAGTTTAAGTTAAATAGAAGAGTAATAAATTATTTAAGCGATAGAAGTTACAAAAGTAACGATGAATATAACTTTGTTGGCTTAATATCTGATTTATTAAAAAATGAAAAAATTATAGCCTTAGATGTTGGCGCTCAAGGAGGTTTTAATTCAGATAATTTTTTTTCCTCTAGTTATAATCGTTTTTTTGAAAATATATTGGTAGAACCAATAAAATCAGAAGCAAAAAAACTTGAGTATAATAAATTTATTTTAAACAAGGGGTTATGGAGTAAAAATGAAATAAAGAGATTGTATATTTTAGAAAATAGGCTAGGTAGCTCCTCCATGTACGAGCCAAATCAAGAATGTTTTGACCTACATAATTTAAAAGAAAAAGAATATGATAATTTTAAGATAACTCGAATAGAAGAAATTGAGTGTGATACTCTATCAAATCAGATGGATAAATTGGAAATAAGTAAACTGGATTATCTCAAAATAGATACGCAAGGAGCCGAATTAGAAATTTTAAAAGGAATAGGCTTGTATCGACCTTTATTAATTAAAATAGAAGCTCATTTTTTTTCAATGTACAAAAATGTGCCTAGTTGGGATAAGCTTGTAAGTTTTCTACATGAATTAAATTATTCTCTAATAGATTTAAAAGGGATTGGTAGTCACAATACTAGAATTCCCGCTGAAGCAGATATGATTTTTATACCAAATTTTAATAACAAAATTGGTAAAAAATTAATTTTAGATAATAGAGATAAGTTTATCAGTTTAATGTTAATATTTGGTCAATTGAAAATATTACAAGTTATCTTGAAAAGATTTAAAATAGAATTTAAAGAATTAGAAAAATTAGAAGATAATTATTTCAACTAATGGCTATTTACGACTGTTTTCAATACTTCAATGAAGATCATATAGTAGATCTTCGTTTAAATATTTTAGATGATTATGTTGATTATTTTGTAATCTCAGAGTCCACAAAAACTCATCAGGGGGAAAATAAAAAGATTAATTTCGACATTAATAAATTTTATAAATTTAAGCATAAAATAAAGTTTATTATTGCCGACTATAAAGAAAAAATAAATTTTACTAATCATACCGGGGGAGAGTCTCCTATAGAACAGCATCAGAGAAATTCACTAATTAAAGGACTTAAGAATGCCTCAAGTGAAGATCTTATTATTTTATCAGACTCAGATGAAATACCAGATTTAACAAAATTATCTGAGATAAATATCAAAAAAAAATATATAGCCTTTTGTCAAAAAATGTTCATGTACAAGCTAAATCTTCAAAACTTAAATGAAAGTAATTGGATTGGATCTAAGATAACAAAAGTAAAATATTTAAAATCCATGCAAGAGTTCAGAAATATGAAGTTTAAAAATTATCCAGTTTGGAGATTAGATAAATTAAATCAACAAATTATAAATGGTGGTTGGCATTTTTCTTTTCTGCAAACACCGGATCAAATATTAAATAAAATAAAATCATTTTCTCACGGTGAATTCAACCAGAAGAGTCTAAACACAAAAACCATAGAAAAAAAAATTTTAGAAAATGAGGATATATTTGGACGCGAAAATAAACTAGAAAAAGTTTATATAGATAATAGCTATCCGAAATATATTATTCAAAATAAAGATAAACTTTCTGATTGGATAATTTAGATATGGTGCGCCGGATAGGAGTCGAACCCATAACCTCCGGAGCCGAAATCCGGCGCTCTATCCAGTTGAAGCTACCGGCGCTATACGAGTAATTTAAATTAATTTATGAATAATACAATTAAATTTTCAGTAAATGAGAAAAATACAGGGAAAAGATTAGATATTTTTTTGGCAGAAAATATAAATCATTTGACAAGATCTTTTTTAAAAAAATTAATTGAAAATGAACAAGTAAAACTCAATAAAAAAGTACTAAAAGTGCCATCAACTAAAGTTAAATATAAAGATCAAGTTATAATTAATATTGTTGAAAATAATCAGCAAAATATTAGACCAAAAAAAATCAATTTAGAGATTGTTTATGAAGACAGTGATATTTTAGTTATAAATAAACCTAAAGGCATGGTGGTGCATCCTGGACCTGGAAACTATAAAAATACTTTAGTTAATGCTTTGCTTTTTAAGTACAAAAAAAAATTATCTAATATCAACGGACCCTTAAGGCCAGGTATTGTTCACAGAATTGATAAAGAAACAAGTGGATTACTTGTAATTGCAAAAAACAACCAAGCACACTCATATCTAGGTAGTCAATTTAGTAATCATAGTATAGAAAGAAAATATTTTTGTTTAGTCTGGGGAGTTGTAAGACCTTTGAATGGAAAAATAAGTACATTAATTTCAAGAGATAAAAGAAATCGTCAGTTAATGTCTGTAAGTGAAATTAATGGAAAGAAAGCTATTACAAACTATAAAACTATTAAGGTTTTCAACATTAAAGATATTCCAAAAATAAGTTTACTTGAATGCGAATTAGAAACAGGAAGAACACATCAAATTAGAGTTCATTTAAAATATAAAGGCACATCCCTGCTTGGAGATAAACAGTATGGAAAAAAAAATATAAAATTTAAAAAAATTAATAATGATTTTTTTACTAAAGTAAACAAACTATCAGGCCAAACATTGCATGCTAAAACCCTAGGCTTAACTCATCCTAAAACTAAGAAATGGATGAATTTTAATTCAGAATTACCTGAAGGATTTAAAAAAATATTGAATTTACTTGAGAATTTAAGCAGTTGAAATAAATTATCTAATATATAAATAAAAGTCATGAGCCAAGAAAATCAAATAAGTAATTTACCTGTTCCTTCAGCTGGAGGATTATCTGTTTACCTAGCCCAAATTAAAAAATTTCCGATGCTTGATGCAGAAGAAGAATACATGCTGGCTAAAAACTGGAGAGAAAATGGAAATTTAAAAGCTGCACATAAATTAGTAACTAGTCATTTAAGATTAGTTGCTAAAATAGCCATGGGTTATAGAGGTTACGGATTACCTGTCAATGAATTGATATCAGAAGGCAATATAGGATTGATGCAAGCAGTAAAAAAGTTTGATCCAGATAAAGGTTTTAGATTAGCAACGTATGCTATGTGGTGGATTAAAGCTGCAATACAAGAGTATGTACTAAGATCGTGGAGTTTAGTTAAGATGGGTACAACAACTGCTCAGAAAAAACTTTTCTTTAATTTAAAAAAACTTAAAAACCAAATAGCTCCTAACCAAGAAGGAGATTTAAAAGATGACCAAGTTAAAGAAATTTCTAAAAGATTAGATGTTGAATCTTACGAGGTTGTAAATATGAACAGAAGAATGATGGGTCAAGAAAAATCTCTAAATGATCCTATTAAAAGTGGAGAAACTGATGAATGGCAAGATTGGTTAGTTGACGATAGCTTAGATCAAGAGCTTATTGTTTCACAAAAGCAAGAGTATGACGACAAGAGGGAATTATTAGAGAGTGCAATGAAAATTTTAAATGAGAGAGAAAAAGAGATAATTACAGCAAGAAGACTTTCTGAAGAACCTGAAACGTTAGAGGATTTAAGTAAAAAGTATAAGATCAGTAGAGAGAGAATACGACAAATTGAAACTAAAGCGTTTGAAAAATTACAAAAATCTATGATTAACGCTAGTAAGTCAAAAAATTTATTACCCGCAAATTAATTATCAAAAGGATCTTCAACTAAAATTGTATCATCTCGCTCAGGACTTGTTGATATACTTGATATTTTAGCTTCAATAAAATCCTCTAAAGCATGTATATATTTTCTTGCATTATCTGGTAAATCTTTAAAATTTCTTATGCCTTGTGTTTTGCTCTTCCATCCTTGAAATGATTTATAAATTGGTTTTACATTAAACTGGTCTTCAGAAGTTGTTGGTAAATAGTCTATTTTTTTTCCATTTAATTCATAGCCAATACACATTTTAATTTCTTCAAGTTCGTCTAAAACATCTAACTTTGTTAAGGCTATACCGTGAATTCCTGAAATTTTAATTGTCTGTCTAACTAAAACTCCGTCAAACCAACCGCATCTTCTTTTTCTAGCTGTAACAGTTCCAAACTCTTTTCCTCTTCTACCTAAACTTTCACCTATATCATCATTCAACTCGGTCGGGAATGGTCCACTGCCTACTCTAGTAGTATAAGCTTTTGTTATACCTAAAACATAATTAATTTTGTCAGGACCACAACCGGATCCAGTTGCAGCCATTGCAGGTACAGTATTTGAAGATGTTACAAATGGATAAGTCCCATGATCAACGTCCAAAAGAATTCCCTGGGCACCCTCAAACAATATTTTCTTTCTATTGATACTAAATTGACTCAATTTTAACCAAACAGGTTGAGCAAATTTTAATAACTCTGGAGCAATTTTTAATAATTTTTTTTTAAGAGCATTTTTTTCAAAGACTTTTTTATTTAAACCTTTTCTAATAGCATTATGATGTTGTAGTACATTTTCTAACCTATTATCTAAATTAGTTTCTGATCTTAAATCCATTACTCGAATTGATCTTCTACCAACTTTGTCTTCATAACATGGACCAATTCCTCTTCTTGTTGTGCCAATTTTTTCTTCTCCAGCAGCATCTTCCCGAATCTCATCTATTTCTTGATGAAAAGGTAAAATCAAAGATGCTGCTTCAGAAATCATAAAATTATCTGGAGTTACATCAACACCTTCTTTCTTTATTTCGTCAATCTCGCTTAAGAGTGCCCAAGGATCTATAACAACACCATTTCCAAGAATAGACATTTTACCCTTTCTCACAATGCCAGAGGGTAATAATCTTAGCTTAAAAACTTTTTTATCAATAACTAGTGTGTGGCCAGCATTGTGACCGCCTTGGAATCGAACCACAACATCAGCTTGACTCGAGAGCCAATCTACTATTTTTCCTTTTCCCTCATCTCCCCACTGCGAACCTACAACTGCAACATTTTTCATTATTTGAATTTTTTATTTAGAGTAATAGAGTTTAAATGATTGATTGGACCGTTTCCTTTTCCTAGATTAGTGTTAGTTTTAATTGCATCATTAACATATTTAATTCCAAGCTCACAAGATTTAATCAAATCTTTTCCACATGATAGATACGTTGTAATTGCTGAAGATAAAGTACAACCTGTTCCGTGAGTATTTTTTGAATTATGTTTTTTGCTTCTAAATTCTGTAACTGATTTCTTATTTATTAAAATATCAATCATTATTTTAGATTTTGAGTGACCACCTTTAATAAGAACATTTTTGGCACCTAATTTAATTAACTTTTTTCCAGCATTTATCATATCTTTGGAAGATCTAATTTTTAACCCTGATAATATTTCTGCTTCTGGTATGTTAGGAGTTATTAATAAAACTTTTTTCATTAATACATTTTTAATAAATGAAATAGCGGTAGAATTAATTAGTTTTGCTCCACCTTTAGCAACCATTACTGGGTCTAGTATAATTTTTTTTATTTTTACTTTGTTTAAAGATTTGTTAACTGCCAATATTACTTGTTTTGAATGTAACATCCCTATCTTAATTGCTTGGGGGTGAATATCTTTAACGGAATATTCAATTTGATTTGAAATTTCTTTTGGACGAATAGGGATAATGGATTTAACTCCAGTAGTGTTCTGAGCAGTAACAGCTGTGATAGCGGTCATTGCATAACTACCTAAAGAAGTTACAGTTTTAATATCAGCTTGAATACCGGCGCCACCGGAAGAGTCAGATCCAGCTATTATAAGAACTTTAGATTTTAAAAGCATTTTTTAACTTATAGATCTTCTCACGATTTTAATACATCTTTTAAGTAAAATAGAGTTGAAAGACTCACACATAATTCTAATTTTCGGTTCTGTACCAGAAGGCCTTACAAGCAACCTACCTTGATCTTTTATAATATGATTTGCAAGTTTAATTGCTTTTTTACACTTTGGTGTATTAATAATTTCTTTGTTTTTTACCTTTATATTAATAAGTTTTTGAGGCACCGACTGATAGACTTTAAATAACTCACTTGCTACTTTTCTTTTTCTCAGAGCAAATAGACATTCTAACGCAACTAATAGACCATCACCTGTTGTAGCAAATTTACCTAGAATTATATGTCCTGATTGCTCTCCACCTAAATTATAATTATTTTTCTTCATTAATTCTTTAACGTAACGATCTCCAACTTTTGATCTTTTAAAATTAATTTTTTCTTTTAAAAAAAATTTTTCTAAACCATAATTAGACATTAAAGTTCCAATCACCCCGCCTTTCAGGATTTTTTTTCTTTTCCACCTCTTAGCAATCATGGCGATAATTTGATCTCCGTCGATTAATTGAGATTTTTCATCACACATTATCACTCTGTCGGCATCTCCATCTAAAGATATTCCAATATCAGCCTTAAATTTTTTAACGTATTTTTTTAATAGTTCAGGGTAAGTGGAGCCGCATTTTAAATTTATATTTAAACCATTTGGTTTAATACCAATTGAAAATACTTTCGCACCTAGGTCAAAGAGAATTTTAGGGGCAGATTTATATCCTGCACCATTGGCGCAATCTAAAACTATTCTCATTCCTTTGAGACTAAAATTATTTGGGAAATTTTTCTTTAAAATTTCAATATATCTATCGTTTCCATCTTCCAATCGCTTTACTCTTCCTAACAAATCTGGTCTTGATAATTGATTAACTGTTTTTTTGTCAATGAGACTTTCAATTTTTTTTTCAATTTTGTCTGATAGTTTCAATCCATCTGGTCCAAATAACTTAAGGCCATTATCATGAAAAGGGTTGTGAGACGCGGTTATCATAATTCCTAAATTTGCTCTCATTTTTTTTGTCAACATTGCTAATCCGTTGGTGGGGAGAGGCCCTAATGTAAATATGTGCATTCCTGCTGAGGCCAATCCAGATACGAGAGCTGGTTCTAAAGTATACCCTGATAATCTTGTATCTTTAGCTATAATAGCAATTTGCTTTTTTTTCTTTAAGTTTTTAAAGTATGTACCAGCTGCTAAACCAAATTTAAAAAACTTTTCACCATTAATATTACCTAAATTTACTGTGCCTCTTATGCCATCAGTTCCAAAATACTTTTTTTTCATTTATTTAATAATTTTTCAAATACTAAGAGACCTTGTTTTACTTCTTCAACATTATGAACCCTAAAAATTTTTACTCCCTGTGAAAATGAATATATTATTGAAGACAAGGTACCGCCAATTCTTTCTTTAGTATCATATTTTCCAGAAATTTGATTAATGAATCTTTTTCTAGACGTACCAATTAATATAGGAAATCCTAAAGAATGAAATATTGAAATCTTATTCAATATCATCAAATTATGTTTCAGCTTTTTTCCAAAACCAATACCTGGATCTAAAATTAACTTCTTTTTATATTTATCATTTTTAAAATTTGAAATTTCTTTTTCAAAAAAATCATAAATATCTAATAAGACATGATGATATTTAGGATTTTTTTGCATTGTTTGTGGTGTCCCTTGCATATGGTGAATAATTTTCCAAATATTTTTATTTCTTACAGATTTATGAGAATTTTGATCAAATTTGAAACATGAGACATCATTTACAATGTCTGCATTTTTTTTTAAAGCAAAATCAATTACTTGGCTTTTCCTTGTATCTATGGATAGCAATGTTTTAGAAAAGCTCTTTTTAAATTTTTCAATTACTCTTTTTACTCTCTCAATTTCATTTTTTGGATTAATCACTTTTGATCCAGGCCTAGTAGACTCACCCCCTATATCAATTATATCTGCACCTGACTTGATAAGTTTTTTAATTTTTTGGTTAGCTTTTTTAAAGGTATTGTACTTTCCGCCATCAGAAAAGCTGTCTGGTGTCATGTTTATTACACCCATAATTGCATGGGTTTTTTTTCCTAAAAACTTTCTTTTACTTGTTATTTTTTTTAAATCTTGGATTACTTTTTGTTTAATTTTTTTTGGTAATTTCTTTATATTTTTTAAATCTACGATTTTATTTTTTACTATTTTTTTATCTCTGGAAAAAAGCTCAATTTGATTGAAAGATATTGAGTTATCATTACATAGAGAAACTGTAAGTTTCTTTTTAACTAGTTTTCTTGAATTTTGACCATAAAAAAAATTACACGCACGAGTGTAATATTTGGTCATTAAATTAAACTGCTGGTTTTGGTTTTAATCCTAGAGAACCAAGAGCTGAAGATGTTTTTCCATCTTCTTCATCCTCATCTTTAAAAGATCTGGTCGGTTTGATATTTTTTAAAATTAAATCTCTAATTTCATCACCAGATAATGTTTCATAAATTAAGAGAGCTTTAGCTATCTTATGCAAATCATCTATTTTTTCTGTTAAAACTTTTCTTGCTCTTTCATAACCTTTGTCGACAATCTTCTTGACTTCTGCATCAATTTTTTTGGCTGTTTCCTCAGACATATTTTGTTGTTTTGTAACTGATCTTCCTAAAAATATTTCTTCCTCATTTTCTCCGTATGCAATAGTTCCAAGTTCAGAACTCATTCCATATTTTGTAACCATATTTTTTGCCATTTTAGTTACCATATCTATATCTGATGAAGCCCCAGATGTAACTTTATCATGTCCGAAAATAATCTCTTCTGCAATTCTGCCACCCATTGCGACTGCTATATCGGAGTGCATTTTCTCTCTAGTTATTGAGAGTTGATCTCTTTCCGGTAACCTCATAACCATTCCTAGCGCTCTACCCCTTGGAATTATAGTTGCTTTATGTATTGGGTCAGAGGCTTTTTCGTTTAGCGCTACAATTGCGTGACCTCCTTCATGATATGCTGTGAGTTTCTTCTCATCTTCCGACATAACCATTGATCTTCTCTCAGCACCCATCATTACTTTATCTTTTGCTTCTTCTATGTCTGACATAGTTACAACTCTTTTATTTTTTCTAGCAGCAAGTAATGCAGACTCATTTATTAAATTTGCTAAATCAGCTCCTGAAAATCCTGGTGTACCTCTTGCTATTGTTCTTAATTTTACGTCTGGTCCGGTGCTTATTTTTCTTACATGTACTTTTAAGATTGCTTCTCTTCCAATTATATCTGGATTACCTACAACAACTTGTCTGTCAAATCTTCCAGGTCTTAACAAAGCAGGATCCAAGACATCTGGTCTGTTAGTTGCAGCAATCAGGATAATACCTTCGTTGGTATCAAAACCATCCATCTCAACTAGTAATTGGTTTAGAGTTTGTTCCCTCTCATCATTTCCACCTCCTAAACCTGCACCCCTGCTTCTTCCGACTGCATCAATTTCATCAATAAAAATAATGCATGGGGAATGTTTTTTTCCTTGCTCAAACATGTCTCTTACTCTTGATGCTCCAACTCCTACAAACATTTCAACAAAATCAGAGCCCGAAATTGAAAAAAATGGAACGTTTGCTTCGCCCGCAATTGCTTTAGCTAATAAAGTTTTACCAGTGCCTGGGGGGCCTATTAAAAGTGCACCCTTTGGTATCTTTCCACCTAAGCGACTAAATTTTCTTGGGTCTTTAAGGAATTCAACTATCTCTTCTACTTCCTCTTTGGCTTCTTCAACACCAGCAACATCATTAAATGTAACTTTTCCTTGTGCTTCATTTAAAAGTTTTGCTTTTGATCTTCCGAATCCCATTGCACCGCCTTTACCTCCTTGCATTTGACGCATAAAAAATATCCAAACGCCAATAAGCAGAAGCATTGGAAACCATGACAATAATATTCCTAGAAGTGATGGCATTTTGTCTTCTTGCGGTGCGGCTACTATACTCACGCCACTAGAAGAAAGCTTATCTACTAACTCAGGGTAATTTGGTGAGTAAGTTTTAAATGTTTTGCCGTCAGATAAAACTCCAGAAATATTATTCCCTTGTATCTGAACCTCAACAACTCTACCTGCTTCGACTTCATTTAAAAAGTTAGAAAATGCTAGAGAGTTTCTATCTGAATTAATCTTATTTGGATCCTGAAACATGTTAAATAATCCTACTGAAAGTAGAACTATTATGATCCACATTATTAAATTTTTTACATTCATATTTCTTAAATAGTCATTTATTCAAATTTAACAAGTATACTTTAACATTTAATAAGTTGTAAATAAGACAAAAAGCAACAAATAGTCCTTAGAATTAAAGCTTTTCATTTTTTAGACACAAATTGTCACCCTTCTTAAAGAAAATACACCCTCCAAGAGTAGATTTTTTGAAACCCTCTGTGTCGACGGCCCTTATTAAGTTAGTAACTTTTTTTGCCCTCGGATCATAGTAGTTTTTTTGAAGTTTTTTGATTGATACATTAATAATAGCCATTTTAATTTCATTATTATAATTTTTTTCAAATTTATTAAAATTTCATTATTTTTTTTTTTAATGATTTTACTAAATTCTTTTTTTAAAAAATCATCAAGTGAATCTCTGCTCTCTGACAAATTACTTATTGATTTAAAAATCTGCTCATACTCAACACCACTTTGTTCTAAAGGTTTTTTAAGTCTTCTAACTTTTGTTCGTAAATATTTTAAGTTTTTATTAGATGGATCTTTTACAAAATTTCCAAAGGTCTTTTTAGAGATCTTTTTCAAAAAATCTTTTTTAATATCCAATAAAGGTCGGTATAAATCAATTTTGTTATTAATTTTACTTTTAGGTCTCATGGCAGATAATCCTCTCAATCCACTTCCCCTAGAAAGTCTAATTAAAAAAGTTTCTACTTGGTCCTCTAAATTATGTGCTGTAATCAATGATCTGATCTTATTTTTAAAACAGAAATTTGAGAGAAGTTCGTATCTTATATTTCTAGCTTCTCCTTGTATGTTTTTCTGAATCTTTTTTTTGTTAGTAATGATTTTTAAGTTTATTTGTTTTTTTTTTAGCAAATTTTTGACCTTTTTTGCTTCCTGAAATGAATTTTTTCTAATGTTGTGATCGATCAAAACATAAAAAAATTTTGATTTATGGCAATATGTATATGCTTTTGTTAAAGCTACTAAAGCTAAACTGTCAGGGCCACCTGATACTGCAACAACAAATTTTTCTTTATTTGTTAAATATAGTTTCTTTTTAAAATTAAGAAAAATTTTTGATAAATCTTTAAATTCTTTAAAACCGTTTTTAAGATTTACACTTGAATTTTTTTTGCTCATACTGAGCTTTTTGTAACACAGACTTGCTAGCTTTTGGATATTCTTTTTTTAATCCTGAAATCATTTTACATCCTTGATCTTTTTCTCCAAGCTCAACCATGGTGATTCCTAACTTCAAAAGGTTATCTGGAGCTTTTTTACTTTTGGGATAATTTTGATATCCATCTAAATAAGCAGTAGCTGCATCGGAATATAATTGTCTTATTCTAAAAGTTTCACCGTACCAATACTGCGCACTTCCTGCTAAATCATGATCTTTATTTTTATCTATAAATTCTTTCAAAGCAAATTCTGCTGTTTCATAATCTCCAACTTTCATAAAACTTACAGCGAACTCATATTGTTCTCCTGGTGATTTGTCTGGCAATAAAGAATCTCTCTCTTGAGGTTCCTGGGTAATTACTGTTTGAGCACTTTCAACTGAGTTAATTGATTGCTCTTTCGGTAAGTTAGTTGTTTCATAAGCAGGCGCTGCTCCGAAATCTTGAGGCTTACTTGATCCTGGGAGTGACACTTGTTTGTTTTGTGAAGAAGAAACTGCTCCATTTTCTAAATCTGAAAATCGTAATTGTGTATCCGATTGAATTTTTGTAACCCGTGAAGATAGTTTATCTAACTTAAAATTTACTTCCTCAAATTTGTTAGTTAGTTCTCTAAATTGATTTTCTATCTCATTTAATTTTAGAAGATGTTTCGTCATTATATCTTCATTTAAGCCATCAGATTTGATTGAATTTAAAACTTTAGATGAGGTGACATCAGATTTTTGGTAAACTGCTTTTTCTAAGGTTTTTAAATCTTTAGTTATAACTTGGATTTGATCAGATATTGATTGTAAGTATATCTCCTCTTGTTCGGCATTAACAAAACTTACAAAAAACATAGTTAAAAATAATACTGAGAGGTATTTGTAACATTTTGATATCTTCATGATTCTTTTTTAAATTGATAAAATGGCAAAAAAAAGACCCCCTAATATCTCTATTAAAGGGTCTTTGTATTTTATAAAAATTTAGTTTACTTTAACTGTTACAGATCTTCTGTTTTGAGACCAAGCTAATGGTGTAGAAGCTGGGTTAACAGGTTTTTCTTTTCCATAACTTATAACAGAAATTCTTTTTCCCGAAATTCCGTAAGTCATTAAGTAGTCTTTTGCAGCATTAGCTCTTCTTTCCCCTAAAGCTAAGTTATATTCTCTAGTTCCTCTTTCGTCTGCATGACCTTCAATTGTAACATTAAGGCTTTTATTCTTTCTTAAATAAGTTGCTTGCTTTCTTAAAGTCTCTCTTGATGCAGTTGTCAATGAAGACTTATTAGTTGCAAAAAATATTCTGTCAGGAACACCTGAAGCTAAAAATTTAACTGTTTCTTTTCCAGTATAAACGTCGCCATCAATGTTTCCTGATTTTTTTGCAGTAGAACATGCACTTAAAATTAAAGTGGTAAATACTACTAAAAATATATTTTTTAAATTCTTATTAAACATCATTTTTTCCCCTGGGTTTATTAAATTGGTTTATTTCAAATTATCAGATATTATTCAAGTGTAATTTATACAAAAATTATCCTCATTTTGATAATAGAGAGGACCAAGATGGGTCTGAAGCGTCGGTTTCAGTATTTAGCCTTCGTTCATTATATCCAGTGATATCTATTGACCATAATTTTGCTGAAAACCCCTCGCCTTTTGACCCGGCTTTAGTCTCTCTGTAAAAAACTAAAACTCTTCCATTTGGAGACCATGAAGGTGCTTCTTGATAGTAGTTTTCTGTCAACAACCTCTCACCAGTTCCATCTATTCTCATTACTCCGATATAAAATCTACCTTTACGCATTTTAGTAAATGCAATTAAATCTCCTCTTGGAGACCAAACAGGTGTTCCATAAATTCCATTTCCAAAAGTAATTCTTTTTACTCCACTGCCATCACTTCTCATTACATATATTTGCTGTAATCCACTTCTATCAGAATTAAATGCTATAAATTTTCCATCTGGTGAAAATGATGGCGATGTATCAATAGATGAATGTTCAGTTATTCTTTCAACAACCCTAGTGTCCAGATCCATTGTATAAATATCTGAGTTACCGTCTTTAGCAAAACTCATAACAATTTTTTTTCCATCTGGTGAAAATCTTGGTGCAAACGTCATTCCAGGAAAGTTCCCAACAACCTCTTGTGTGCCAGTTTCAATATCAAGTAAATAAACTCTTGGCATATTTCTAAAATATGACATATACGTTACCATTTGATTTGTTGGGTTAAATCGTGGTGTTAAAACTAATTCATTTCCTAAAGTTAAATATTTTGTATTAGCGCCATCCTGATCCATAATTGCTAATTTTTTTACTCTTTGATTTTTTGCGCCACTCTCTGCAACATAAATTATTCTCGTATCAAAATATCCTTCTTCACCGGTTAACCTTTCGTAAATTTTATCCGAAATGATATGGGCTACTCTTCTCCAATTAGAAGGAGTGGTGGTAAAGGCCAAGGCAGTCATTTCTTTTGCGGCTGCTAAATCCCAAAGTCTAAATTCTACTTTTAATTTTCCATCTTTAACTAATAATTTACCAGTTATTAATGCTTGAGCTTTAATTAATCTCCAATCTTCAAATCTTGGTTTTAAATGAGCGATATCTGGTTTTTGAACGAAAGCTTCTTTTTTAAGTGGATTAAATAATCCTGTTGCCCTAAAATTTTTTTCAACAATTGCAGATATATTTTCTCCTAATTTTTTAATTTTTATTCCATTATAGGCTTCCGATTTAATATCAACATGTAATGGAGATACAGCAATAGGAAGAGGATCTAAATTTCCCCTTGTGATATCAACTTCAATCAATGCAAAAGCATTACTAGTTAAAAATATTTTTAAAATTAATAAGACTATAAACTTCTTCATTTTATCCTTTTAGCATTTCTGTTGGATTAAAATTTAATTGTATATTCTTCCATTTATCATATCCAGTTGGTGGAACTTTCAGAGGCTGACAAAGTCTAACTGCCCTTAACGCACTTTCTGCCAAAACTTTATAAAATTTTTGTCCAGGCCTGTTCATTCTTTGGTGGTCTAAAATTTCTGATTTCATTATTGTTCCATCCTGTTTTAATTCAAGTTTGATCCTTACAAGCAAGTCTTCATCATATGGTAAACCTAAAGGAACGCTCCAACAACCAAAAATTTGTGCTCTTAAAGCATCCTCCTCTGAAAGAGTTAATCCAGTTGCAAATGAATTTTTTTGGCTACTTTGTGTAATTTTTTGTTTAGCTTTTTCTTTTACAGCTTGTTCTTCCTTAGCTTTATCAATTAGTGCAGCTATTTGGTTTGTATCTATAATTTCTTTCTTCTCAAACTCAGAAGATTGCCTTATTTCTGGTTTTACTTCTTCAGGATTTTGTTTCTTTTTAACAATTTGTTTTTCCTCTTTTTTTTCATTTGGTAGAGGAATTCTATCAGGTTTTTCTTTAGCCTTTGCTGCAGGCGGAGCTTGTTCAGATACAAGTCTTTCTTCTTCTTTTTTTTTTTCCTCAATTATTTTTCTTGCTTTAGGCGCGTATGGTATATTAGTTTTGTCCGAAATTTGAATTAACTCTACTGAAACAATTGGAGGTAAATCTATTGGTTCTCTAAGCATAAAAGGTAAGCTTAATATAGTTAATAAGACTATAGCAGTGTGAAAAGTTAAAGAATAAATTAGACTTCTTATCATAAATCATTCTAATTTTTGTAAGGCTCTGATATTAAGGCTACTTTGGAAAAGCCTGCGCCAGACAATGTGCCCATTACTTCTAAAACTCTTCCATAATTAATATTTTTATCTCCTCTTACATAAATTCTTGTATCAGTTCTGTTTTTAGCGATAGCTAGCAATTTTGGTATAAATTTTTGAGCGCTAACCTGTATTTCTTGAATATAAATTTCACCTTTTGAATTAATGCTCACTGTGAGTGGTTCTTGGTCATCAGGAAGTGAGTCGGCTGCTGACTCAGGTAAGTCTACTTGAACTCCAACAGTTAATAGTGGAGCCGTAACCATGAAAATTATCAATAGCACCAACATAACGTCCACAAAAGGAGTAACATTTATTTCACTCATTGGTTCTTTTTTTGAGCGATTGAATTTAAAAGCCATTACTAAATTATTGATAAAAATCTTTTTGAAAAATTATCTATTTTTGAAAAATATCTTTGAGTGTCGCTATTGAATTTATTGTAAGCAACTACTGCTGGAATAGCTGCTAATAAACCTAAAGCAGTTGCAAATAATGCTTCTGCTATCCCCGGTGCAACTATCGCCAAACTTGTATTTCTTGAAATAGCAATTGATTGAAATGAGTTCATAATGCCCCACACTGTACCAAATAAACCAATAAATGGCGCAGTTGATCCGACTGATGCAAGAAAGGTAAAATTTTTTTCCACTTTTTTCATTTCATTATCAGTTGAAATTTCTAACATTCTTCCAACTCTTGCAGATTGTATTGCGGAAGACTGTCGTTTAGTTTTTACCAGTTCTGCCATTGCCGATTTAAAGATTAAAATTGCAGGGTCTTTTGAGTTTGCTGGAAGACTATTATTAAAACTTTCAGCAGATTTTGCCTTCCAAAATTTTTTTTCAAATTCTTCAATAGATTTGTTAATATTTTTGAACAATTTAATTTTTTCAAAAATTAATGCCCAAGAAAAAATAGAACAAGCGATTAAAATTATTATTACTGATTTAACAACCCAATCAGCTCGTAAAAAAAGCTTCCATAACGAAAAGTCTGTTGCTCCGCCTAATCCAACAATTTGTGAAGCTATATCTTGTTCCATTTGGATTAATTACTTTTAGATTGTGTCATGAATTTGGCGTCAATTATCAAATTAGGTTTTATTTTCTTCTAATAATCTTGTATCGCTAAAAAATCTGGCTATTAAAATAGCATCAGATTTATTGACATCTTTTTTTTTTGCCAGTTGTTTTGATAATTGAGGATACATTTCGATAGCTTTTGTACGACTCGCATCTTTTGATGAGTTAATCAATTCAAAATGTTTTTTCCATTTTGATGGCCTGACAAAGAAAATTGGCAATTCTAAAGCTGCACAAATACCTTTTAAAGCTCCAAAAGTTTGACCAAAATTAAACATACTGGTAACACCTTGGCCTGGCATAGCGTTTACTTGTTCAACAACAACAGCAACTTCCTCGTCTTGATTAATATTTTCCTTTATTAGATTAACAAGTAAAGCACTATTTAATTGTCTCTTATTTTTTTTCCCTTCAGACATAACGGGAATCTCAAAAATATTAATTACTTTGTTATTTTCTAAAATGGCTATTGCACCACTTAACCCAGG
>CACCID010000013.1 GCA_902545945.1 uncultured Pelagibacteraceae bacterium
AGGATCCCAATTTACTTCATGTTAATTTTAACAAAGATTATTTAGAAATACCTAAAGAAATTATAATATCTACCCTAGAGAAACATCAAAGATATTTTCCAATTTTTGATAGCAGAGACAGACTAACTAATTATTTTTTTGTTATAGCAAATAAAAAAGATGAAAAAAAATTAATAACCCAAGGAAATAAAAGGGTTGTTGAAGCAAGATTAGCAGATGCCAAATTTTTCTGGGATAAAGATAGATCCAAAAATTTGATAAAACAGATAGCCAATCTCAAATCAGTAACTTTCTATGAAAAGCTTGGAACTATTTATGACAAAACACAGAGGTTAAGACAATTGGCTGGTCTTTTGTCAGATGACTTAAATATTAATAAAGAAAGGGCTCAGGTTGCAGCTTCAATTTCTAAATCTGATTTATGTTCAGACCTAGTTGGAGAGTATCCTGAGCTTCAGGGTGTTTTGGGAAAATATTTTGCATTAGCACAAGGTTTTGAGGAAGATGTAGCCAATTCGGTAAGTGATCATTATTTACCAATAGGTCTAACATCAGTATTACCTAAAAAACCTTTTAGTTACTCAATTTCAATTGTAGATAAGATAGATACCTTAGTTGGTTTTTTTATTATCGATGAAAAACCTACAAGTTCAAAAGATCCTTTTGCTTTAAGACGAGCTGCAATTGGATTGCTTAGAATAATTATTGAAAATAAATTATCATTTAAACTCAGAGATTTAATTAGTTACGCTATAAGACTTTACCAAGAACAAGGTGTTGAAATTAAAAATGAAAAAACCGAACAACAAGTTCTAGAATTTATAAAGGAAAGAATGCGGAACGTATTAAAATTAAAAAATGTTAAAACTGATGTTATTGAAGCATCAATCAGTTCTCATGCTGGAGATAAGTTCTTGGCACTTTATGCAAAAACACTTTTAATGAATAAATACAAAAATAAAGGAATAGGACTAAATGCAATCAACTCGTATAAAAGAGCGTCAAATATTTTAGATAAAGCTGGAAAAAGAATCACCGGTAGACCCGATGCCGTATTATTTAGAAAAGATGAAGAAAAAATACTTCATGAAAAAATAATTAAGATTCGGAAAGCTTTCACAGTCAAAGATGACAATAAGGACTATGAAAGCTTGTTGATAAAGCTTTCTGATACAAAAGAATCTACCGATAATTTTTTTGACAATGTCGTAGTAAATGATGAAAATCAGGATATTAAAAATAATCGATTAGAGTTATTAAAAATGTTTTGCAATACTTTTGATAACTTTATTGATTTTTCAAAATTAGAGGGTCTGTAATGAGTAAAGTAGTATTTAGCTTTGATGATAAATCTGCCAAAAAGCTAAAGAATAAAAAAAATATTTTGGGAGGAAAGGGAGCAAACCTTGGTGAGATGGGTAGATTAGGATTACCCGTCCCTCCAGGATTTACCATTACGACAAATGTTTGTGATCTATTTTATAAAAATAAAAAAAAATTACCAAAAAAAGTAATTCATAATATTGAGTCAGAGCTAAAAAATATAGAAAAGAAAACTAAAAAGAAATTCGGTGACCTTAAAAATCCATTACTAGTATCAGTTAGATCAGGAGCTAGAATTTCAATGCCTGGTATGATGGACACAATTTTAAATCTTGGTCTCAATGATAAAACAGTAGAGTCATTAAAAAACAAAACATCTAACGGAAGATTTGCAAAAGATAGCTATAGAAGATTTATACAAATGTACAGCAATGTAGTTTTAGGCGTAGAAGGACATTTGTTTGAAGAGCTAATAGATAATTACAAGTTAACCAAAGGAGTTTTGCTAGACACAGATCTAGATGAAAGCGATTGGGACGGTTTAATTATTAATTTTAAAGAGTTAGTAAAAAAAGAAAAAAAAATTAATTTTCCTCAAGATGTAAAAGTACAATTGCTAGGAGCAATCAACGCTGTATTTTTGTCTTGGGATAGTCAAAGAGCAAAAACTTATAGAAAATTAAATCAAATTCCAGACCATTGGGGAACAGCTGTAAATGTGCAAGCTATGGTCTTTGGAAATATGGGTGATGATTGCTCAACAGGTGTTGCCTTTACTAGAAATCCTTCAACCGGAGAGAATTCTTTTTTTGGAGAATTTTTAATAAACGCGCAGGGTGAAGATGTTGTAGCGGGTACGAGAACTCCTCAATACATTTCAAAAAAAGCAAAACAAGATTCGGGTTCTAAAGAACCTTCAATGGAAGAGGCTATGCCTAAAGTTTATAAAGAACTTGCAAAAGTATTTCTTAAGTTAGAAAGGCATTACAAAGATATGCAAGACATCGAGTTTACAGTTGAAAATAATAAACTTTGGATGCTTCAAACAAGATCTGGAAAAAGAACTGCTAAAGCTGCAATCAAAATTGCAGTAGATATGGTTAAAGAAAAATTAATTTCAAAAAAAGAAGCAATCAAAAGAATAGATCCAAATACCTTAGACAGTTTGTTACACCCCACTTTAGATGATAAAGTTGAGAAAGAAGTAATTGCTTCGGGTTTACCTGCATCACCAGGTGCCGCAAGTGGTAAAGTTGTTTTTACCGCCGATGAAGCAGAGAAATTAAATGGGTTGATGCAAAATACTATATTGGTGAGGTTAGAAACTTCACCAGAAGATATCCATGGAATGCATGCAGCTAAAGGAATTCTTACTGCAAGAGGGGGAATGACCAGCCATGCCGCAGTAGTAGCAAGAGGAATGGGAAGACCATGTGTTTCAGGTTCAAGTGAGATAACAATCGATTATGAGTTAAAACAATTTAAAGCTGGTAATATAATTATTAAAGAGGGAGATATTATTACTATAGATGGAGGAAGTGGAAAAGTAATGAAAGGATTAGTTCCTACTGTCCAACCGGAAATTTCTGGATACTTCTCTACAATAATGAAGTGGGCTGATGAATTTAGAAAATTAAAAGTAAGAACAAACGCCGAAACAGAGGCAGATAGTAAAACTGCTAGAGAGTTTGGTGCCGAGGGAATCGGTTTATGTAGAACTGAGCATATGTTCTTTGATGAAGAGAGAATTCTATCCGTTAGACAAATGATTTTGTCTAAATCAAAAGATGACAGAAATAGTGCGCTAGATAAACTTCTTCCTCATCAAAAAGAAGACTTTAAAAAAATATTTAAAGTTATGTCTGGTTTACCTGTAACAGTAAGATTATTAGATCCACCACTTCATGAATTCTTACCAAAAGCTGATAAAGACATAGAAGAAGTAGCAAGATCTTTAAATTTGTCAGCGAAAGAGGTTAAAGATAGAATAGCAGAACTTCATGAGGAAAATCCTATGCTTGGACATAGAGGATGTAGACTAGGCATTTCTTTCCCAGAGATTTATGAGATGCAATGTAGAGCAATATTTCAAGCTATAGTTGAATTAAAAAAACAAAAAGTAAAAGCAGCTTTTGTAGAAATAATGATACCTTTAGTATCAACTGATTCTGAATTAAAAATTTTAAGAGCCTTAGTTAATAAAATAGCTAAAGAAATAGAAAAAGAAAATAAATTAAAACTTGAATATATGGTCGGTACTATGATTGAATTACCACGTGCCGCTTTACAAGCGAAGTCTATTTCAAAACATGCTGATTTCTTTAGTTTTGGAACCAATGATTTAACTCAAACGACTTTAGGAATAAGTCGAGATGATTCAGGAAAATTTTTAAATGATTATATCGATAATAAAATTTTTGATGTTGATCCTTTTGTTAGTATTGATCAAAATGGAGTAGGTGAGTTAGTGGAAATAGCTTCCTCAAGAGGCAGAAAGACAAATAAAAATATCAAATTAGGAATATGTGGTGAGCATGGAGGCGATCCAAAGAGTATTGAATTTTGTTCTAGAACAGGCCTAAACTATGTCTCTTGCTCTCCATTTAGAGTCCCAGTAGCAAGATTAGCAGCTGCTCAAGCAGAATTATCTAAACAATAAAGTTGTATCAAACGATTTTGCGCTATGTGTAATCTCCCCTACAGATATTCTATTAATACCTGTTTTTGATATTTGTTTAATATTTTTTAGTGAAGCATTTCCTGAATACTCAGTTTGATATCTGTTTTTACAAAGTTTTAAGCACTTCTTTATTTGTGAAGTTTTCATATTGTCAAAAAGTAGTCTTTTAAATTTTAAACCTATAACTTGTTTAAGTTGATTGATATTTTCAATTTCTACCGTAACTATTTTTTTTGTTTTTACAGCTTTGTTAACTAATTCCCTAAGGCTATTTGATGTGCTAATATGATTATCTTTAATTAGGATTTCATCACTTAAATTAAATCTATGATTATATCCCCCACCTTTTTTAACAGCATATTTTTCTAGAGTTCTCAAATTAGGCGTAGTTTTCCTGGTGCAACATATCTTTGTTTTTTTACTAGTTTTTTTTACAAATTGATCAGTTAAAGTTGCGATACCTGAAGCGTGATTAAGAAAGTTTAGCGCGGTTCTTTCAGCAATTAAGATTGTTTTAGTTTTAGCTCTTATTTCAGCAATTATTTTATTTTTTTTAATTTTTTCGCCATCAGAGATTTTTTTGATAAAGATTGTTTCTCTTCCAATCAATTTAAAGGCCGCTTTACAGAATTCTAATCCAGCAATTATTCCATCTTGTTTAGCTATGATCTTAGCTTTAATTATTTTATTTTTCGAATTAATGAGGTTAGTAGTTATGTCACCTCTAGGCCTCAAGTCTTCCTCTAGAGCTTTCATTACAACTGTTTTAATATAAGACTGATTTAATTTTTGCACTGATCAACGACCAATTTCGGTCATTCTAATTACAGATTTTCTTGCGGCCTCTATAGTTTTATTGTCTAAAATGATTTCATTAGTATCATTTTCTAAACAATCTAAGATTTTTTCTAAATCAATTTTTTTCATATAAGGACAAAGATTGCATGGTTTGATGAAAGAAACGTTTGGATTATCAGCTTCTACGTTATCACTCATAGAACATTCGGTTACTAACATAACTTTTTTAGGTTGATTCTCTTTTACGTATTTAATCATACCAGAAGTTGATCCGGCGAAGTCAGATGCTTCAATTACATCCGGTGGGCATTCAGGATGAGCTATGACTTTGATACCTGGGTTTTGATTTTTAATATCTTCAATCTCTTTACTAGTAAATTGTTCGTGAACAATACAAGTTCCTTTCCAAGAGATAATTTTTACTTTCGTGTTTTTTGCAACATAATCTGCTAAATATTGGTCTGGAAGAAAAATTACTTTTTCTACGTTTAAAGACTCCACTACTTTAACAGCATTTGCAGAAGTACAGCAAACATCCGTTTCTGCTTTTACATCAGCAGAGGTATTAACATATGATACTACTGGAACACCTGGATATTTTTGTTTTAATAATTTTACATCTTTTCCAGTGATTGAACTTGCTAAAGAACAACCCGCTTGCATGTCTGGTAAAAAAACTTTTTTATCTGGGCTCATTAGTTTTGCTGTCTCAGCCATAAAGTGTACCCCACACATAATAATTTTATCTGCAGAAGTCTTTGCGGCTTCAACTGCTAATGCTAAAGAGTCCGCTGCTATGTCAGCTACTCCGTGGTAAATTTCTGGAGTCTGGTAATTATGTGCGAGAATGATTGCGTTTTTTTCTTTTTTTAGTTTATTGATTTTTTGTATTAAAGGAGCATGAATTTTCCATTCATTTTCAGGGACAAATTTTGAGATTTTTTTGTAAATCTCGCTAGAACCGTTTAAATTTCTTTGTTGTACAGACATACTAATTCCAATTTATCAACTTGAGGTTAAATTGTCATTCATTTATTGTCGCATTATTGTTGCGGTCGTGCTGAAATTGGTAGACAGGCACGCTTGAGGGGCGTGTGGGTTTCCCGTGAGAGTTCGAGTCTCTCCGACCGCACCAGAAAAGCTTATATATGATTGATTATTTAAAAAAAAATAAACGAATAGTGCTTATAATTTTAGTTATAGCTTTTATTGAATTGAGCGGTTACGGGATATTAGCTTCTCTTTCAAGATTATTGAACGCTCTTTAAAATTCTACACTTTTTGTTATTCGCTAAAAGTTCTTTATTTTCAAAGTCTTCAATATTTGGATCTATTACTTTTATCAAACCAAATGGATAAGGTTGTTCGATGAGTATTTTACCTATTTTGTTCTTGTCATAAAAAATTTCGTCTCCTAAATTTAATTTTTCGGTAGAAGAAATCGGTAATAATCTTCTTCTTAATTTTTCTTTTAATTTCATTCTAGCAGTATTCTCTTGACCGATGTAGCATCCCTTTTTGAAGTCAATTGCGTTAAGCTCTTCAAAGTTTGCCTCTAAACCAAATAATTGATCTTTTAAATTTTTAATACCTTTTATTGGAATTCCTAAAGAATGAGCTTTTGCAAAATATGCATCGGGCTTAACAATTTTTAAGTCTAATTTTTTTATAGTAAGATGTAATTTTTCTAATGAGGATAGTATTCTTGCTCCTAAATTTTTATTTCGAGGATCGAGAAAAAGCGGGCTATCCCTAAACTCTATCGTATCGTCAGTTTTGTTTTCACTTTCTTGAATATCTAAAAATTTTTCTGAGCTTATCAATCCAATTACATTACTTGTGGAAATATCTGTTATTTCAATTTTTGATCTTAATTTATATTTCAATAAGTAATTTATTATTTCTTTTGTAAATTCATTATCGCAATCTAAAAGATAGCCATTCTTTGTTTGTATCAAAAAAAATTCAAATAAATATTTTCCTTGGGGGCGTAAAAAGCGCTGAAAAAATTGAGGAGGAAAAACTTACTTTATCAATATCATTTGTAATGATATTTTGAAGAAAATTTTTGGTATCTTCACCAGTTATTGAGATTAATCCACGATCTTCTAATAAAATAATTTGATCTTTTTCCATATTTGTAAATATATACTGTATAATATATTAATTTAGTCATGTCTGATAATTATAGTCTCATTATTAAAAATGGATCTTGCTATATTGATGGCAAGCTTACAAAAACAGATATTGGTTTATCAGGCAATAAAATAAAAAAAATTGGTAAAATCGAACTCAATAGCTCCAAAGTTTATGATGCTACAAATAAGGTTGTTTTACCAGGTATTATAGATACCCAAGTACATTTTAGGGAGCCAGGATCAACTGATGCAGAAGATTTAGAAAGCGGCAGTAGAGCAGCAGTGTTAGGTGGTGTAACTGCTTTATTTGAAATGCCCAATACTAATCCTCCTACATCTAATTTGGTTGAGTTTGATAAAAAGTTGCAAGCAGCTAAAAACAGAATGCATAGTAATTATGCTTTTTATTTCGGAGCAACACCTAACAATACCGATCAACTTGCTCAACTAAAAGATGTTGAAGGATGTTGTGGCGTTAAATTATTCGCGGGCTCATCAACAGGGAACTTATTAGTAGACAAAGAGGCCGATATCGAAAAAGTAATTTCCAGTAGCGATAGAATTGTTTCTATTCACTCTGAAGATGAAGATATTATCAAATTAAGAAAAAAATTTGTTAAAAAAGGAGATGTTCATTCTCATGCTGAGTGGAGAAATGTAGAAGTAGCAATGTCATCTACTCGAAGAGTAGTTAAAATTGCAGAGCGATATAATAAAAAAATTCACGTCCTTCATGTCACAACCAGAGAAGAAGTAGATTTTTTAGCCATGCACAAAAAAAATGTTACTTTCGAGACGACGCCCCAACATTTAACTATGTACGCACCAGATTGTTATGACAAACTTGGGACTTATGCGCAAATGAACCCTCCGCTAAGAACCAAAGAACATTATGACCGCCTTTGGGTAGCAATTAAAAATAATATTGTAGATGTACTAGGTTCTGATCATGCTCCACACTTAAAAGAGAACAAAGATAAAGAATACCCAAATACTCCTTCTGGTATGCCTGGAGTTCAGACTATTTTTCCAGTGATGCTAGACCACGTAAACAAAGGAAAACTTTCTCTACAGCAATTGATTAATTTGATGTGTGAAAATCCTTGTAAAATTTTTGGGATTAAAAACAAAGGTTATATAAAAGAGGGTTTTGACGCTGATTTAACTATTGCTAACATGAATAAAGAAGTGACAATAAAAAATGAGATGATAGCAAGCAAATGTGGCTGGACACCTTTTAATAATTATAAAGTTAAAGGTTTTCCCGTAGGGACAATTGTTAATGGTCATTTGGTGATGTCTGATGGCAAAGTGGTTTCGGAGTCTAAAGGAACACCACTAAAGTTTTAAAATTTTGCTCTCAATTAAGTCTGCTTTTATTTCATCTAGAATAGCAGGATCATCTATTGTGGCTGGCATTTTATAAGGTTCATTATCAGCAATCTTTCTTACTGTTCCTCTTAAAACTTTTCCTGACCTTGTTTTAGGTAATCTTTTTACGACAATTGCTATTTTAAAAGCTGCGACGGGACCAACTTTTTCTCTGACCATTTTTATGCACTCACTAATTATATCTTTCTTGTCTTTTGTAACCCCAGCTTTTAAAGCAAGTAAGCCAATAGGAAGTTGCCCTTTTAATTTATCCGCAATACCTATGACAGCACATTCAGCTACGTCTTTATGTTCGGCTAATACTTCTTCTATTGCTCCAGTTGACAATCTATGACCTGCTACATTTATAATGTCATCGGTTCTAGACATGATCCACACATAACCGTCTTCATCAATGTGTCCTGCATCATAAGTTTGATAATAACCAGGATAGGTAGTCATATAATTTTCTTTATATCTTTTATCAGCACCCCAAAGTGTAGGAAATGTACCTGGTGGTAATGGAAGTTTTACAACTATATCTCCCATTTTACCTGGACCAACTTCTTTTCCTTCTGCGTTTAAAACTTTTAAATCATAACCAGGGACAGGTTTAAAAGCAGATCCATACTTGACAGGAAAGGATTCAATTCCAGTACAGTCTGATGTGATTGCCCAACTCGTTTCTGTTTGCCACCAATGATCTATTACAGGTGAGTTGGATAATTTTTCAAACCATTTAATTGTATCTGGATCAGCCCGCTCACCTGCCAAAAATAATTTATCAAATTTACTTAGGTCATATTTTTTAAAAAATTCACCATTGGGATCCTCTTTTTTAATTGCTCTTATTGCTGTAGGGGCTGTAAAAAGTGATTTTACTTTGTGCTCTGATATTATTCTCCAAAAAACTCCAGCGTCAGGTGTTCCAACTGGTTTCCCTTCAAATAAAACTGTAGTACATCCGTAAAATAACGGAGCATATACAATATAAGAGTGACCCACTATCCAACCAATATCACTTGCGGACCACCATACGTCGTCTTGATTAATGTTATAAATTTTTTTCATTGTCCACTTCAAGGCAACAATATGCCCACCGATATCTCTTACAATTCCTTTTGGTAAACCCGTGGTTCCAGATGTATAGAGAATATATGCGTAATCATTTGCATTCATTTTCTCACACTCTGCAGGTTTCGCATTTTTATGAACATCTTCCCAAGTAATATCTATCTTTGAGTCGAGCTCCGCTTTATCTTTTTCTCTTTGAAAAATAATACATTTATCTGGTTTATGATTTGCAAGCTCTAAAGCTTTGTTAACTAATGGTTTATAGTGAACAGTTCTACCAGGTTCATAACCACATGAAGCTGTAACTAAAAGTTTCGCCTTCGAGTCATCTATTCTACTTGCAAGCTCGTTTGCTGCGAAGCCACCGAATACGACAGAGTGAACTGCCCCGATTCTACCACATGCAAGCATAGCAATCACTGCCTCAGGTATCATTGGCATATAAATAATTACTCTATCACCTTTGTTAACACCTTGATTTTTTAATGCTCCTGCGAACAAAGCAACTTTATCCTTTAATTCGTTGTAAGTTATATTCTTTTTTATTCCGGTGATGGGACTATCGTAGATGATTGCAAGTTTATCACCTCTTCCCTCATCAATGTGCATATCTAAAGCGTTGTAGCAAGTGTTTGTGACGCCATCCTCAAACCATTTGTAAAAAGGGGGATTGTCAGTATTTAAAATTTTTGATGGTTTTTTGTACCAAAAAATGTTTTCTGAAATTTCTTTCCAAAATTTTTCTCTATTTTGAATAGATTTTTGATAAATATCCTTATATTTTTGATTCAAATCATCCCCCCTAAAAACTCTATTATTTCGAGAGTATTCCATAAATATCCCCAAAAAAAAATAAAAAAACCAATAAAAATGCGGGTTTTTGCAAAAAAAAACGCTTCACTGTAACTTTGTTTTTTACTATGTTCCCTTCAATTGCTCGGTAGCGGTTAGATTTGCCGTTTGTCTGAGTAGTTTATATATAAACTAAATAGAAAACTAAACAAACGAGGGAGGTTTTCATGAAAAAATTAGGTCTTTTAGCTTTAGCGGCTGTTGCCTTTTTAGGTATTACTGGCTCTGCTAACGCTGCGACTGCCATGTTAGAAGTAAATGATTTCGTAGGAATTTCATTTTGGCTTGTATCAATGGGTATGATTGCAACAACTGTATTTTTCTTTGCTGAAAGAGGAACAGTGGCTGCATCATGGAGAACATCTTTAACAGTAGCTGGACTTGTAACAGGTGTTGCATTTGTTCACTACATGTACATGAGAGAAGTTTGGGTGACTACTGGAGATACTCCAACAGTATACAGATATATTGATTGGTTAATCACAGTGCCACTTCAAATGATCGAATTCTATCTAATATTGGCAGCTGTAAGAAAGGTGCCAACTTCTATTTTCTGGAAGCTATTAATTGGTTCGTTAATAATGTTAATCGGTGGATACTTAGGTGAAGCTGGTTACATTCAACCATTTGTAGGTTTCGTAATTGGAATGGCTGGATGGATTTACATCTTGTTTGAAATATTCTCAGGAGAAGCTGGAACAATGGCGGCAAAAGCTGGTAACAAGGCTATGTCTACTGCGTTCAGTGCAATGAGAATAATCGTAACTATTGGTTGGGCTATATATCCTTTAGGATATATTTTCGGATACCTAACTGGTGGTGTTGATGCAAATGCTTTAAACATAATTTACAATTTAGCTGACTTTGTGAACAAGATCGCTTTCGGTCTAGTTATCTGGGCAGCAGCAATGCAAAACACAAGATTAGCATCTAGATAATAGATAATAATTTATAAAAAAAAGGGTGGGTATGTTTGCATACTTGCCCTTTTTCTTTAGATACATATATTAACTTTAATGGAATTATCAAAACCTTATAAAGGAAAAGGAAAACGTAAAATAAAAAAAATGCCCTTTACAGTAAAAGGCTATATTTTGTATTACGCTTTTTTTTGGGTAGTTATTATTTCAATTTATTTAGCTTATAATGACTAAAATAACTTACAAAGACAATACTGGAGCTTCGAAAACTATCGAAGTTGAAAATGGTCTTTCCATAATGGAGGGAGCAATTCAAAACGATATACCAGGTATTGATGCAGACTGCGGAGGGTCTATGGCATGTGCAACTTGCCATGTTTATGTCGAAGAAAAATGGTTCAATAAACTTCCAAAAATGGAAGATGCCGAGGTAGATATGATCGACATGGCTTATGAGCCAAAAAAAAATAGCAGATTAAGCTGTCAACTAATTGTGTCTGATGAATTAGAAGGATTGATTGTAACTACTCCAGCAAAACAATCTTAATGAAAAAAACTGATACAATTATAATTGGAGCAGGACCTGTTGGCTTGTTCGCTGTTCATCAATTAGGAATCAAAGGATTAAAATCAATTGTTATTGATAACCTAGATAAAGCTGGTGGACAATGTATAGAACTTTATCCTGATAAACCTATCTATGATATTCCAGCTGTACCAGAATGTACAGGTGAAGAATTAACTAATAAATTATTAATGCAAATCAAACCCTTTAAGACAGAATTTTTTTTAAATGAGAGAGTTGAGGAAGTAAAACAAGACAGAAACAACTGGATTGTTAAAACAAATAACAATAATGAATTTTCAGCCCCAAATATTATTATTGCTGGAGGTGTTGGATCATTCGAGCCAAGAAAGTTAGCACTTAAAGAGGCAGAAAAATTTGAGGAAAAATCTATATTTTATGCTGTAAGAGATAAAGAAAAATTTAAAAATAAAAATATTTCAATATTTGGAGGTGGAGACTCAGCTTTAGACTGGGCATTAGAATTATCAAAATTTTCTAAAATAAATTTAATCCATCGAAGAGATGAATTTAGAGGAGCTCCTCATACTTTATCAGAAATTAAGAAATTAGAAAAAGTAGGAAAAATTTCAATAAAAACTCCATGTCAATTAGAGTCTATTGAAGGAAAAGATAAAATTGTCTCTATAACTGTGAAATTTCTTGATGGGAAAACTGAAAAAATTAAAACTGATGTTGTTTTAAGTTTTTTTGGACTAATAATGAAGTTAGGACCTATCGCTGAATGGGGATTGAATATGAATAAAAAAAACTATAGAGGTGAATTCTGAAAATTTTCAAACAAACAAAAAAGGAATATTTGCTGTGGGGGATATTTGTAGTTATCCAGGAAAACTTAAGCTAATTTTATCAGGGTTTCACGAAGTTGCTCTTGCCGCAGTAGAATGTTTTAAACGCGCTAGACCTAATGAAAAATACAGATTTGAGTTTACTACATCATCTAAGACAATTCAAAGTAGGTTAGGGAAAAAATGATCGAGTTACTTACCGCAAACACTCCTAACGGTAAGAAAATTTCTATAATGCTTGAAGAGATTAAGTTTGATTACAAAGTTACAAAGATAAATATATCAAAAAATGAACAGTTTAAACCTGAATTTAAAAAAATAAGTCCATTTAGTAAAACTCCAGTAGTTATTGATCACGGTAACAATATTAGCTTATTCGAGTCTGGTGCAATACTTATGTACTTAGGAGAAAAAAGTGGAAAGTTTTACGATGAAGATCAGAGGACAATCATCAATCAATGGTTAATGGGTCAAATGGCATATATTGGTCCAATGTTAGGTCAACATCATCAATTTCATCATTATAATCCTGGTAAAAGTGAATTTGGAGAAAATAGATATTTTAAAATTTCAGAAAGAATTTATAAAGAACTAGATGAAAGATTATCTAAATCAACATATTTGGCAAGTGAAAATTATACAATTGCAGATATAGCAACTTTTCCGTGGATTGCACGACACGAATGGCATGATATTGGTTTAAAGAAATTTATTAATTTAACCAGATGGTACAAAGAAATTTCATCAAGAAAGGCTGTTCAAAAAGGATACGATCTCCTTAATCATGGGGAAAAGATTCCTAGTGTTTAATCATCTATGAAAATTTTCTCATCTCTTTCATGTTTTTCTTGAGCCTCTATTGAAAGAGTTGCAACAGGTCTAGCCATAAGTCGTTTTAAGCCAATTTGTTCACCTGTTTCTTCACAATAACCATAAGTACCATCTTTCAATCTTTGTAATGCTGAATTAATTTTAGATATTAGTTTTCTACTTCTATTTAAAGCTTTCATTTCAACTGATTTGTCAGTGTACGAAGATGCTTGGTCAACAATATCAGCAGACGAGACATTATCATCTGATGAATTTAATAAGTTACCTAAGTTATTTGATTTAATTATGTCTTTTTTCCAATTTAATAACTCCTCGGTAAAAAATTTTTTGTGCTTAGCACACATGTATTTTTCCTTAGAGTTTGGAATATATTTTTTTTTAACAGTGGTTTTTTTTACCATTTAATTAAACTTGGCGAGTATATGTTTGATTTTAGTCGTGTCAATAGCTTATAAAATGTAATAATTACATATTTAATGATACTTAAAAAAAATATTAACAAGATTTTTTATATATTTCTTTTTTCACATTTTTTAATGTGGATATTAATTCCCTCCATTTCTAACGTAAATTTACCTTTAGATACTATTGAAGCTTTAGCTTGGGGTAGTAATTTAGACTGGGGGTTTAACAAACATCCACCTTTTAGCGCGTTTGCTGCAGAATTTTTTTATAAAATCTTCGGTAATAATGACTGGGCATACTATTTTTTAAGTCAAATTTTTGTAATTATTGCTTTTTACTTTGTATGGAAATTTTCAAACGAAGTTTTAGAAAAT
>CACCID010000014.1 GCA_902545945.1 uncultured Pelagibacteraceae bacterium
AAAACAGAAGCGCTACCAAGCATTTGGGAAAATAAAGACGAGTTCAACGCTTTAATGAAAAAAGCTTCAGAAGATATGATTAAACTTGCTAAAGCAATAGACACTGCAGAGGACCTTCGAGCAGTTCAAAAAGAACTCATGTGGAGCAATTGTTCAGCTTGTCATAGTAAATTCAGAGCACCTCATTAAATTAAAATGCAGCTTTTTCCACTAATTTTATTCGGTATTGCGACTGCGTTTTCTCCTGGCCCAAATAACATTATGACTTCTTATACGGCTTTTAATTTTGGCTTCAGAAAAGCCATTCCTACAATGCTTGGAGTTATTATTGGATGGACACTATTAATTATACTTTTACAATTAACGTCAGCCGCGGTTTTTCAAAAGTATGCATTTATTCAAACTACTATAAAAATATTAGGGTCAATCTACTTATTATATATGGCGTACAAATTATCTTTTGCAGGACAAACAAAAGATAAAAAAATTGATCCAAAACCAGTTACTTTTTTAAACACATTTTGGTTTCAATTCGTTAATCCTAAAAGCATTATCGTTGGTTTAACTTCAATTTCATTATTTATTAATACACAAAATAATTATTTGAGAGACTCGATTGTTTTAACATTAGTTTGGTTTTTAATGGCTGTTGGAAGCCAAACAGCTTGGTGTTTAATGGGAAAATACATGAGAAAATTCGCCACAAGTGATAAATTTATAAAGAATTTTAATTATACAATGTCTTTTTTACTTATCGTTTGCGTAATTTTGTTCTATGTATAGCGCATGAAATTTAATAGTAAAAATTCCTTTAAATCATTAGATAACATTTCATCTTCTGAAAAAGAGTATAAAATTTTCAGTTTAAAAAAAGCTGAAAAGAATGGATTAGAAGGAGTCTCAAGACTACCAAAATCCCTGAAAGTTTTATTAGAAAATTTATTAAGATATGAGGATAATTTAACTGTAGACAAGAGGCAGATTTTGGCAATTAAAGATTGGCTTAAAAATAAAAAATCTAATACAGAAATAGCTTACAGACCTGCGCGTACTTTGTTACAGGATTATACAGGAATCCCTGCAATTGCAGACCTTGCAGCAATGAGAGATGCTGTAAAAGATAAAAATAAAAATCCAGATAAGATTAATCCATTATCAACTGTTGATTTAGTTATAGACCATTCAGTAATGGTTGACGAATATGCTTCAGGGAAATCATTTAATCAAAATGTTGAAAGAGAATTTTCAAGAAATGGTGAAAGATATTCTTTTTTAAAGTGGGGACAAAAAGCATTTGATAATTTTAGAGTTGTACCTCCTGGAACAGGAATTTGTCACCAAGTGAATTTAGAATATTTATCAAAAGTTGTTTGGTCATCAAAAAGTGGAAATGATTTATATGCTTATCCAGATACTCTAGTTGGGACTGATAGTCATACAACAATGGTGAATGGTTTATCAGTTTTAGGTTGGGGTGTTGGAGGAATAGAAGCCGAGGCCGCAATGTTAGGCCAGCCTATTTCAATGTTAATTCCAGAAGTTATTGGAGTTGAACTTAAAGGAAAATTAAAAGAAGGGACAACTGCAACAGATCTAGTTTTAATCATTGTTGAAATGTTAAGAAAAAAAGGTGTGGTTGGAAAATTTGTAGAATTTTATGGCGAAGGTTTAAAAAATTTAACTTTGGCTGACAGAGCAACAATAGCAAACATGGCTCCCGAATATGGAGCTACATGTGGTTTCTTTCCAGTTGATGATGAAACTCTTAAATATTTAAAATTATCTGGGAGAGATCAAGAAACAATAGCATTAGTCGAGAAATATTCAAAAGAACAAGGGCTTTGGGCAAGCAATGATGTTGTATTTACAGATACTCTTTCATTAGATGTTAGCAGTGTAGTAACGAGCATTTCTGGACCTAAACGACCACAGGATAAAGTTTTGCTCACTGAGGCTTCAACTGCTTTTGCAAAAGTTTATAAAGAAAATGCAAAAAGAGATAAGGCTATCGAAGCTAAAGTTGAGGGTACTGACTTTAATATAAAAGATGGTGATATTGTAATTGCCGCGATAACATCTTGTACAAATACTTCTAACCCAAGCGTAATGATTGGTGCAGGTCTTTTAGCGAAGAAAGCTAATGAAAAAGGATTAAAAGTTAAACCTTGGGTAAAAACTTCTTTAGCTCCTGGTTCGCAAGTTGTGACAGATTATTTGGAAAAAGCTGGTTTAAATAAATATTTAGATGAACTTGGTTTTAATTTAGTGGGTTATGGTTGCACTACTTGTATTGGTAACTCTGGACCTTTAAATCAAAATATATCTGATGCAATAAATAAAAATGATCTTTACGCTGTTTCAGTTTTATCTGGAAATAGAAACTTTGAAGGAAGAATTAATCCAGATGTAAAAGCTAATTACTTAGCTTCACCTCCGCTTGTTGTTGCTTATGCTTTAGCAGGTAACATGAACTTTGATATGTATAAATCTGCTCTTGGAAAAGACAAAGATGGTAAAGATGTTTTCTTAAAAGATATTTGGCCAAGCAATAAAGAGATTGAAGATTTAATGTTAAGTTCTTTAAACGCAGATATGTTTAAACAAAGATATTCAAATGTGTCAGAGGGACCTAAAGAATGGCAAGCTATTAACACAACAGATAGTGATATTTATAACTGGGAAGCAAATTCTACGTATGTAAAAAGACCTCCATTTTTTGATGATTTACCTGACAAACCAGAAGGTTTTAAACCAATCAATGATGCTAGAATTCTTTTATTATTAGCTGACTCAGTAACAACAGATCATATTTCACCAGCAGGAAGTATTAAAAAAGAAAGCCCAACAGGTGATTATTTTATGAAACACCAAATACAACAAAAAGATTTTAACTCTTATGGCGCGAGAAGAGGAAACCATGAAGTAATGATGAGAGGAACATTTGGAAATATTAAAATAAGAAATGAAATGGCTCCTGGTACTGAAGGTGGATTTACAACGTTACAGCCAGATGGAAAAGTAATGAGCGTTTATGAGGCTGCAATGGAATACAAAAAAAGAAATAACGATTTAATTGTAATAGCCGGAAAAGAATACGGAACAGGTTCTTCAAGGGATTGGGCAGCAAAAGGAACTAAACTTTTAGGAATTAAAGCTGTTTTAGCAGAGAGTTTTGAGAGAATTCATAGATCAAATTTAATTGGAATGGGAGTTTTACCTCTTCAATTTAAAGAGGGTTTTGACCGTAAAAAATTAAATATTACAGGAGTAGAATTAGTTTCAGTTGTTGATATTGATAAAGGTATAAAACCAAGACAAGAAGTAACTTGTGAAATTAAATATCAAGACGGAACCAGTAAAAAAATTCAAATGCTTTGTAGAATAGATACTGCTAATGAAGTTGAGTACTACAAAAATGGAGGAATTTTACAGTATGTTTTAAGAAACATGCTTGCTAATTAAATGAGAGATATTAAAGTAAAAGTTCATCCATCAAAATCAAATTTAAAAAAAAAGGATCAATTAGCCTGGAAAATCGCAGAGATCGCATCAGATAAAGCAAAATTAGATAAAGATGCGGTTGATATGGTTATCAATAGAATAATTGATAATGCCTCAGTTGCTATCGCTTCGTTTGATAGAAGACCTGTTATTTCAGCAAGAGCGATGGCTTTAGCTCATTCTAGAAAATTAGGAGCAACTGTCTTTGGTTTAAACCCTAAAATTAAAGTGGATTGTGAATGGGCCGCATGGGCTAACGGAACTGCTGTGAGAGAATTAGATTATCACGATACTTTTTTAGCAGCAGATTATAGTCACCCAGGTGACAATATTCCTGCAATTTTAGCAGTAGCACAACAAAAAGGTTGTAATGGTAAAGATTTGATTAAAGGAATACTTACAGGTTACGAGGTGCAAGTTAATTTAGTCAAAGGTATTTGTTTACATGAACATAAAATTGATCATATTGCTCATTTAGGACCAAGTGTTGCTGCAGGTTTGGGGAGTCTTTTAAATTTAAAAACAGATCTGATTTATCAATCTGTTCAACAAGCATTACATATCACTGTTTCCACAAGACAATCTAGAAAAGGAGAAATCTCTAGCTGGAAAGCTTTTGCACCAGCTCATGCCGGTAAGCTTGCAGTGGAGGCAGTAGATCGATGTATGAGAGGTGAGGGTGCACCCTCACCGATTTACGAAGGGGAAGATAGCGTTATTGCTTACGTTTTATCAGGACCAGATAAAGAATATATAGTCCCATTACCAAATATTAATGAGCCTAAAAGAGCGATTCTAGAGACTTATACAAAAGAACATTCTGCAGAATATCAATCACAAGCATTAATTGATCTAGCTAGAAGCCTTCATAAAAAGATTTCCAATGTTGGTGATATAGACAATATTGTAATTGAAACAAGTCATCATACTCATTACGTAATTGGTACTGGAGCAAATGATCCTCAAAAGATGGATCCAAAAGCAAGTAGGGAAACTTTAGATCATTCCATAATGTATATTTTTGCAGTAGCTCTTGAAGACGGAGCATGGCATCACGTTAAATCCTACACACCTCAAAGGGCGCAAAGAAAAAGTACAGTTGAACTTTGGCAAAAAATTTCAACAAGAGAAGATGAAAGGTGGACAGAAAAATACCACGATCCTAATCCTGATAATAAATGTTTTGGTGGAAAAGTGATAATAACCATGAAAGATGGATCTACAATATCTGAAGAGATTAATGTTGCTGATGCTCATCCAGCAGGAAAAAGACCTTTTACACGCAAAGAATATATTAATAAATTTAAAATTTTAACTGATGGAATAATTTCTAAAAAAGAGTCAGATCGGTTTTTAAAATGCGTACAAAATCTTTCAAAACTAAAAGCTAAAGATTTGTTAGGTTTAAACGTAGAGGTTAAAGGTTCAATAAAAGATAAATCTAAAAGTAGTAAAGGTATTTTTTAATTATTTTATTTTTCTTGCTAAATCATTAGCACTTAACCACGCATTTTCAACTTTAGGACCGCTTAGCCAATCTCCACAAATACCTAAATTAATTTTTTTATTCCAAATACTTAAGTAAGGTGTTTTCTCATAATTATATGAATACTTCCAACCATGAATTCTTTTAAAAATTATCTTTTTTTTTTCAAATCCTGTTAATTTTGTAAAACGTGAAATTAATTGATTCATAATTAATTTATCAGTTTTATACTTGTTAATAGTTTTTTTTGACCATTTTAGCGTAGCTTGTAATGTCCATAAATTTATATTTGATTTAAATCTTTTTTTACTATTTTCATTTGCAACCCAAGCTAAAATATCATCGTCAAATTTGATTGAACTAATTGGAAGATTTTTTTGATTTTTAAAGGCAACCATGACTGTAATATTAGGTTGCATTTGAACTTTGAGTTTTAAGATATTATTATCTAAATATTTTTTAGCTAATTTTTTTAATTGAGGGAATGGGCAAGTAATTATAAGTGATTTGAATTGATATTTTGATTTATTTTTTAATGTTATTTCCCAAAAATATTGTTTAAAATCTATTTTTTCAATTGGTGAAGCAAAAGACTGTTTTATATTTTTTAAATTATATTTTGCTAAATCGTTATTAGCTCTTCTTCCTATATATTTTGTTGAATAAGGTTTTTTCTCAAATGTAAAATCTAAATGATTATCATCCCAACTTTTTAATATTTTATTTTTATGAAGTTTTAAAATATATTTTGTAAAGAGTTTTGATCTTGGAGATATATATTGAACGCCATGATCAAAGCTTAAATTGTTTTTAAATCTTTTATTTGAAGATCTCCCACCTGGACCTCTTGCTTTATCAAAGACATGTACCGAGTATTTTTTTGATAATAGATTAGCGATCGTAGAGCCAGATATACCTGACCCTAGAATGCAAAAATCTATCATATTGAGAATAGAAATTTGTATTTTTCGTTAATTGACAGCACTTCATAATTAACTAATCCACCAATAATTAGTTGTAACGCTACAATAAGAATGACAGCTAAACCTAAATAACCAAGCCATTGATGTCTTTTGATAAAGTCTGCAAAATAACTTGCCAAAGTTGCTATTAAAAATACTGATAACAATAAACCAATAACCATTATATGAAAATTACCTTTTGCGGCCGCAACAACAGCTAATACGTTATCAAAACTAAGAGTAAGGTCAGCTACAAGAACTTGGTAAACACCTGTTGAAAAACTTTTTGTTTCTTTTGATTTTAATTGAGGTGATCTAACTTTGTTTTGACCAAAAAAGTCTTGTCTTAAATTATTAATAACCCAAAGTAATGCTATTCCTCCTAAAATCTTGATCCATGCAAACTCAAATATAAAATTTGCACCAGTAGCGAACATGATTCTGAATATGAATGCAGCAGCTACACCCCAAGCTATGATTTTTCTTCGATTTTCAGGTGCAAAATTAGCTGCAATTAAACTAATAATGATTACGTTGTCTGCAGCCATTACTACGTCTATGATTAAAATTTGAAAAGAAATTATGAATTGTTCTAACATTTTCTTAGGAATCTTCTGTTAAGTGTATATAAGCATATCTTAATATTTTAAAGGAAAAAATGAATTCAATAAAATATTCAACAAAATTTTCAAAAAAACAAATTATTTTGCTGTCCATCCCGGTCTTTTTTTCTAATCTTGCGATACCTTTAGTGGGCATGGTTGATACTGGTCTCATGGGGAATTTAGGAGAGACAAAGTACTTAGCCGCAACAAGTATTTCCACTTCAGTAATGACAATGATTATCTGGAGTTTTGGATTTTTACGAATGGGAACTGTAGGTATTGTCTCGCAAGCTCTCGGTAAAGGAGACTACAATGAAATAGTTAAAACTTTGTTAAGAAATTTTGTAATATCAATCGTAATTGCTTTAACAATTATTCTTTTTAAGCCTTTAATTTTCTTATCAATACAATATTTTTTTAAAACCTCTTTAGAAACTCAAGAATTAATTAATACGTACTTAAATGTGAGAGTTTTTTCAGTACCTGCTGAACTAGCGATTTATATTCTTGTAGGCTTTTATCTTGGTGTTCAAAAGACAAAAATTTCAAGTTTATTAATTATAACTCTTTCAATTTTAAATATAGTTTTTAGTTCTTTATTAGTTTTATCTTACGATTTAAATGTATTTGGTGTGGCTTTAGGAACTTTATTTGCAAGTTACATAACTCTTATAATATTTTCTTTTTTCACTTACAATTTCATAATAAAAAAATTTAAAGTTATACCAAAATTCGAGAGACTTTTTATTAAATCAAAACTTATTAAGCTTTTAGATATCAATTTAAATATATTTATAAGAACTTTATTGCTTACTTTTTCATTTTTATGGGTTACCTTTTTAGGTTCTAAATTCGGTGAAGATTACTTAGCTGTTAACACAATACTAATGCAATTCATAATACTAGCAGCTTTTTTTTTAGACGCTTATGCATTTTCAACCGAGGGCGCCATTGGGTATACTATTGGAAGAAAAAATAAATTATCTTTTCTTTTGGTTGTTAAAAACTCAATTCAGTTAAGTTTTTTTACAGCTGTGATAATAGCTTTTTTATATCTTATTTTTTTTAAAGAAATAATTAATATCATAACCGACATAGAGATATTAAGATTTATTTCTTATAAGCATTTTATATGGATAATTATCATTCCACCTATAGCATCTTTTTGTTATCAGCTTGATGGAATATTTATAGGGGCATCACAAACTAAAGAAATGAGGAACGCAATGATGATTTCTGTAATTTCCTTTATAACAATTTCTATTTATGTAACAAAATATTTTGAAAATCACGGTTTATGGTTTTCTCTAATGATATTTATGATACTTAGAGCTTTAACATTGAAATTTTATTTTAATAAAATTCTAAGAAAGTTTTAAATGCAATTTCTTTATAAAATTCCTGGTTATTTTCTTTTGTTATTTGGAGGATTTTGTTTAAGTTGGGGTGGTTTTATTATTAGGTCATTCGAAGAAGCTACTATTTGGCAAATCTTACTATTGAGATCTTTTTTCTTTATGATCGCATTGATGATCTTTTTAATTTTAATTTATAAAAAAAATACAATTAAAATAATTAAAGATGCTGGTTTTCCTGCAGTGTTTGGAGGATTAGTAATGTCCTTAAGTTTTATTGCATTCGTCGTTTCGATGAGTGTCACTTCAGTTGCTAATGTTGTATTCATTATAAGCACTCAAACAATGTTTTTAGCAATTTTTGGTTATTTTTATTTAAAGGAAAAAGTTTCATTAATAAGTTTCTTCTCAATTTTATTAGCAATGGGAGGGATTATAATAATGGTTGGAGACTCCCTTTCAACTGGATCTTTGTTTGGAAATATCGTTGCATTAGCGATCCCTATAAATTTTTCAATATTAGTAATGATCATAAGAAAAAATAAAAATCTAGATATGGTTCCTGCTATTTTTTATTCAGGAATTTTTAGCATTATTTATGGATTAATTCTTTCTGAGTCCTTCATATTTACTAATCATGACATTATAATGGGTTTCTTTCTTGGTGTTCCTCAATTAGCTTTTGGATTTATCTGTATTACTATTGGATCAAGGACAACTCCTTCAGCTACAATTGGACTTTTAATGTTAACCGAGACTTTATTTGCTCCAGTATGGGTATGGTTATTTTTAAATGAGATACCGCCCTTGAGCGTGCTTATCGGAGGGTTTGTAATAATTTCAGCAATTATTTTAAAAAGCTTAGATAAAAAAACTGTTAAACAAACTTAATGTCTTTAAAGAGAATATTTCTAAAAACAAAATTAACGTATAAAATTTATTTATATTACAATTTATATTTAAGGCATAAAGGATTCTTAAAAAGAAAAGGATACTCTCAGTGGGGTGAAGATAAAATTATTGGTGAGTTTTTTAAAAATGTTAAAAATGGAATATATTTAGATATAGGTTGTTTCCATCCCTTCATGTATAGCAACACTTGCTTATTATTTAAAAAGGGTTGGAATGGAATTAATATCGATATTAATCCAACTTCAATAGATTTGTTTAATATTGCAAGACCACAGGATGTAAATTTATGTACAACAATCAATTATGAGAGAAAAATATATGATGTTTTTTATGATGATCCTTTAAGTCCAGTTAACACTATAGATGAAAAGTTTTACAAAAATTTAAAAAAGACTTTTTTTAGAAATGAAAAAAAAATACAAGTAGAGTCAAAATCAATAGACGAAATACTTAAAATTAGCAAAATTAACAAAAAGATAAATTTTATAAATATAGATGCAGAAGGTAAAGATTATGAATTACTCACACAAATTAAGATAGATAAGTTAAACCCAAATTTAATAGCAATCGAAACACACAATATAGATGAATCCGAGATTGAAACTTTTCCTTTAATTAAAAAATATATGGAAAATAACAACTATAACGTTTATCAAAGAGTAGGTCCTACCACATTATTTAGTAAAATCACTAATTTTAGTTAATTTTAATAATATTGAAATTTCTCAAATAATTATCTATTATAACAACGTAACGGGAGAGACTAATTAAATTTAGCGCCGAAGGAGCAACCACCCCGGAAACTCTCAGGCAAGTGGACCGTTACCGTAATAACTCTGGAAAGCAGGCTAACGCCTCACCGAAGGATTAAATCTCTCAGGTACATAGACAGATGGGGTTTGAAAAAAAAAAAAGAGTTATTATGGAAGTGCAAAAAACAGCTTTATATAATTATCATAAATATTTAGGAGCTAAATTCGTTCCTTTTGCAGGTTATGAAATGCCAATTCAGTATAAGGACGGTATTGTAAAAGAACATATTTCAACAAGAACTCATGCTGGATTTTTTGATGTATCACACATGGGGCAATTTTTTATTGAAGGTGATGAAACATTAGCTGAAGCTCTAGAAAAAATTATACCGGCAGATTTAAAAAATTTGAAAGTTAATCATTCAAAATATTCCTTTTTACTAAATAATGAAGGTGGGATAATTGATGATTTAATTATTACAAGAACAGAAAAAGGATTCTGTATAATTTTAAATGCAGCTTGTAAGGAAAATGATATAAAACAAATTTCTAAATTTTTAACAAATAATCATAAGTATCTTTTGAACAACGATTTATCTTTAATAGCTTTACAGGGACCAAAATCTGTAGAGATTTTAGACAAATTAATTCCCGGTGTTGCAAATTTAAAATTTATGACAGGAAATAATTTTAATTATGACGATGAAAAACTTTATGTAACAAGATCGGGATATACAGGTGAAGATGGTTTTGAAATCTCAATTTCCAATAAAAAAGTTGAAAAATTAATTGATTACTTAATTTCAAATGAAGTAAAGCCAATAGGTTTGGGAGCTCGAGATACATTAAGATTAGAAGCTGGTCTATGCTTATATGGACACGATTTAAATGAAAAAATAAATCCGGTTGAGGCTAATTTAAAATGGGCTATAGCAAAAAAAAGAAAAGAAGTCGGCGGCTTTAATGGATGGGAAAAAATAAAAAATTTATTAGCTAAAGGAAGTGAAAAAATTAGAGTTGGTATTAAGCCAGATGGAAAAGTTATAGCTAGAGAAAATACAAAAATCTTTTCGCCAGATAATAATGAAATTGGATTCGTAACTAGCGGCACTTTTGGTCCAAGTGTAAACGCGCCAGTTGCAATGGGATATGTAAAATCAGAATTTTCTAAAATAGGTACATCTATTCAGCTTGAAGTAAGAGGAAAAAAATATGGGGGTAAGATTTCTGAACTTCCATTTTACAAAAAAAGTTATGTTAAATAAGGAGATAAATTATGAGTGAAAAAAAATTTTCTAAAAAACATGAGTGGGTTTCACTAGATGGTGAAGTAGCTACAGTTGGAATAACTAAACATGCAACCGAGATGCTAGGTGATATTGTTTTTGTTGAAGTGCCTGATGCTGGAAAAGCCGTGGAAAAAGAAGGTCAAGCCGCTGTTGTAGAGTCTACTAAAGCTGCGAGCGACGTTTATTCCCCAATATCTGGAGAGATTACTGAGGGGAATAAAGCTATAGCAGACGACCCAGGAAGCGTTAACACGGATCCAGAGGGATCAAGTTGGTTTTTTAAGCTAAAGATTAAGGACAAAGGTGAGTTTGACTCCCTTATGTCAAAAGAAGAGTATGATAAATTTTGTAAGGAGAACCCAAGTTAAATGATTGACGATAATTCAAAAGAATTTATTAAAAGACATATTGGCCCTTCTGAGGAAGAGCAATCTAAAATGTTACAATACGTTGGGTATAAGTCGTTAGAGGATCTAATGAGCAATACTGTGCCAGAAAAAATCTTATTAAAAGATGATCTTAAAGTTGATCAACCAATGTCAGAAAACGATGCTTTAAAAAAATTAAAATCCATATCTAAAAAAAATAAAATCTTTACAAATTTTATTGGAATGGGATACTACAATTCTATTACACCTAATGTAATTCTTAGAAATATTTTAGAAAATCCAGGATGGTACACGTCTTATACACCTTATCAGCCTGAAGTTGCGCAAGGTCGTCTTGAAATGCTTTTAAATTTTCAACAATCAATAATTGACTTGACCGGTATGGATATAGCTAACGCTTCTTTATTGGATGAAGCAACAGCAACAGCAGAAGCAGTAGGTTTAAGCCAGAGATTAGATAAGACTAATTCAAAAAAAATATTTATCTCAAGCAATTGTAATCCTCAAACAATAGATCTCATAAAAACAAGAACAAATCCTTTTGGTTTAGAATTGATCATTGGTGATGAAAAAACAGAACTTACGAAAATTAACGAAGATATTATTTGTGGAGTTTTATCATATCCTGGAACTTTAGGTGAGTTAAACGATCCTAGTGAAAGTATAAGTCAAATACACAAAAAAAATGGAAAAGCTATTTTGGTTTGCGATCTATTGGCTTTAGCTAGATTAAAAACTCCAGCTGAACTTGGAGCTGACATTGCTGTCGGAAGCGCTCAAAGATTTGGTATTCCAATGGGATATGGTGGACCCCACGCGGCATTTTTTGCAACTAAAGAGGAATTTAAAAGATCAATGCCGGGAAGAATCATAGGCGTTTCAAAAGATAGACACGGGAAAAAAGCTTACAGGCTCTCTCTACAAACTAGGGAGCAACATATAAGAAGAGACAAAGCAACAAGCAATATTTGCACCGCTCAAGCATTATTAGCCATTATCTCCGCTGCTTTTGCAATTTATCATGGACCAGAGGGAATACTAAAGATAGCTAATAGAACTTCTAAATTAGCTAAAATTTTTGCTGATAATATTAAATTAGGTGGTTATAAGATTTTATCAGATCATTTTTTCGATACCGTTACAATTAAAACCGCTGAAAAAACTAATTCTATTTTTAAAACCGCATTAAAAGAAAACATTAATCTACGAAAAGTTGATGACGAGCATTTATCTGTTGCTTTTGATGAAGCAAAAAAACTTGACGATGTTAACTTATTGTTAAAAATATTTGGAATAACTAAAGTAATTAAACAAGACGTTAAGGTTGAGCTAGATAATCTTCCAAAAAATCTTTTAAGAACTTCAAAATACTTAACTCATCCAGTTTTTAATAAATACCATTCTGAAACTGAGATGTTAAGATATCTAAAGAAACTAGAGGATTGTGATATTGCACTTAATAGATCAATGATTGCTTTAGGATCTTGTACAATGAAGCTCAATGCAACAGCAGAATTAATTCCTATTACTTGGAAAGAGTTTTCACTTCCACATCCTTTTGTTCCTACAAATCAAATGGAGGGTTATAAAATTCTTTTTAATGATTTAATAAATGATCTGAAAGAAATTACTGGATATGACGCAGTTTCTTTACAGCCTAACTCTGGGGCTCAAGGAGAGTATGCAGGTCTAATGACTATAAGAAAATTCCATAAAAATAATAAACAAGAAAATCGTAACGTTTGTCTAATTCCAGACTCAGCTCATGGAACTAATCCAGCAAGTGCCCAAATGTGTGGGATGAAAGTGGTTGTAGTCAATTGTGACGAAGATGGAAACGTAGATATAGACGATCTTAAAAATAAAGCTGAAAAACACTCAAAAGATTTAGCTGCTTTAATGGTTACTTACCCCTCTACTCATGGAGTATTTGAGGAAAAAATTATGGATATTTGTGAAGAAATTCATAAGCATGGTGGACAAGTTTATATGGATGGAGCAAACCTAAACGCACTTGTAGGTGTTGCAAAACCAGGAAAATTTGGACCAGATGTGTGTCACATAAATTTACATAAAACATTTTGCATACCGCACGGTGGAGGCGGACCAGGAATGGGCCCAATCGCTTGCGCTAAGCATCTAGCTGATTTTTTACCAACACATGAAATTATTAAAGAAGCAGGCCCGAAGAATGGAATGGGAGCTGTATCAGCTGCACCTTGGGGTAGTTCAAGCATACTTCCAATATCCTGGATGTATATAAAGATGATGGGTGCTGAGGGATTGAAAAAAGCCTCACAAGTGTCAATTTTAAATGCAAATTACATTTCAAAAAAATTATCCAAAGATTACAAAGTTCTTTATACTGGTAAAAATGGAAATGTTGCACATGAATGTATAATTGATATCCGACCAATAAAAGCAAGTTCAGGAATTTCTGAGGAGGATTTAGCAAAAAGACTGATTGACTTTGGCTACCATGCTCCAACAATGTCATGGCCTGTTGCTGGTACGATTATGATCGAGCCGACCGAAAGTGAAAATTTGGAGGAGATTGATAAATTTTG
>CACCID010000015.1 GCA_902545945.1 uncultured Pelagibacteraceae bacterium
CCATGGGGAAAACCGTCTGATGAAATATTAATTGCAAAATTCGAAAAGGAAGAAATTTGTTTTATTCCAAGACATTCAAGAGGACATAAGATTAATCCAACCAATATCAATTTTAGAGCTAATATTGATGCTATGAAGCAACTAGGTGTTACTGACATAATTTCAGTTTCTGCAGTTGGGTCATTAAAAGAGGAATTAGAGCCAGGAAGGTTTGTAATAGTTGACCAATTTATAGATAGAACCATTTCAAGAGTAAAAACCTTTTTTGATGATGAAATTGTTGCACATGTATCAATGGCTAAACCTACAAGTCCCGGCCTATCAGATTGTTGTGAAGCTGCCTTAAAAAAACTCAATATTAATAATCAGAGAAATGGAACTTATGTAGTAATGGAAGGTCCACAATTTTCAACACTAGCAGAATCCAATCTTTACAGAACATGGGGCGCTGATGTAATTGGAATGACTAATATGCCAGAAGCAAAATTAGCTAGGGAGGCAGAAATTAGATATTGCACTGTAGCAATGGTAACTGATTATGATTGTTGGCATCCTGATCATGATGAAGTTGATGTAAGTATGGTGATTAAAACTTTAATGAACAATGCTTCTAATGCACAAAATATGATCAAAGAGGTAATAAAAACATTTAAAGATTTTTCTGTTGAGAAAGATCCGGCAAACAATTGTTTAGATGTCGCTATTATTACAGATCCAAAGTTAAGGACTAAGAAAACAATCAAAAAACTTAAAAATATAGCAGGAAGAGTTTTAAAATAATTCAATGCCAACGTATACGGTAAAATATTCAAATATTAGTCTTTCTAAAAAACAAAAAAATTCTATTGCTAACGATATAACAAACACACATAGTAAATTTACTGGTGCAAATACTTTTTTCGCTCAAGTAATATTTCAAAAAAATGAAAAAGACTCTCATTTTATGGGTGGCAAATTAGTAAAAACTAAAGAAATTTTTTTAAATGGGCAGATTAGAGCTGGGCGAACATTAAAAGTCAAAAAAAAATTAATTTTAGATTTAAAAAAAATTTTGATTAAGAGTACAAAGCTGCAGAGCGATTTTGTTTGGGTTTACTTAGAAGATTTATTACCTGATCAAATGATTGAGTATGGAGAAATTTTACCTAAATCAGGACAAGAAAAAAAATGGTTTAATTCGTTATCATCAAGTTTAAGAAAAAGATTGAAAAAAATGGAAAAAAGAAAATGAAAATAGAGGGAAAATCTTACAAAACAATTTGGTTTGAGAATAATTTAGTAAAAATCATTGATCAAACTAAACTTCCTCACAAGTTTATAATTAAAGACTTAAAAACCGTCAAAGATGCAATTAATGCAATTAAAACAATGGAGGTGAGAGGCGCTCCATTAATTGGTGCAACTGCTGCCTATGGTTTAGTTTTATCTATCATAGAAAAAAACGATTTATCTTTTCTAAAGAAGTCTAGTGAAGAGTTAATTGCATCAAGACCTACTGCAATTAATCTAAAGTGGGCAGTAGATAGAATGATGAAAAAGTTAACTGGAGTAAACGATAAAGATATCTTGAAAATAGCTCTAAATGAGGCAAAGGCGATTATAGATGAGGATGAAAAATTTTGTAAAAATATTGGTTTGAATGGTCTTAAAATTATTGAAGATATTGCAAACAAAAAAAAAGATACAGTTAATATTTTAACCCATTGTAACGCGGGTTGGCTAGCAACTATAGACTGGGGGACAGCTACATCACCAATTTATCATGCGCATCAAAAAGGTTTGAAAGTTCATGTTTGGGTTGATGAAACGAGGCCAAGAAACCAAGGTGCAAATTTGACCTCTTATGAACTCAATGAAGAAGGAATTCCAAATACTGTAATTACAGATAATGCTGGAGGTATACTAATGCAAAGAGGGCAAGTAGATATATGCATTGTTGGAACTGATAGAACTTTATCTAATGGTGATGTGTGTAATAAAATTGGAACTTATTTAAAAGCTTTATCTGCTAAGGATAACAATGTGCCTTTTTATGTTGCTTTACCAAGTTCAACTATAGACTGGAAAATCAAAGACCATAAACAAATTCCTATTGAAGAGAGAAATTCAGAGGAGTTATCATATGTCGAGGGAGTAGATGAATATAATGAAATTAAAAAAGTTAGAATTTACCCTCAAAAAAGTAGATCGCTTAATTTAGCTTTTGATGTCACTCCTGCTAAACTAGTAACTGGTTTAATAACAGAGAAGGGTATTTGCGAACCATCAGAAAAAGGTTTGAAAGGTTTATTTAAGTGAGCAAACTAAAAGCTGAAATAATTAAATATTCCAAAAAATTAAATATAACTAATTTATCAGCTTTAAGATCAGGAAATATTTCTGTAAGAGCAAAAGAAAAAGGAATTGATGGATTTTATATTACTCCATCAGGAAGAGAATATGGTTCTTTAAAACCTATAGATATTGTCTTTGTTTCTCTTAAAGGTGTTTATGATAAAAAAAAGGGTAAACCTTCATCAGAATGGAGATTTCATCAAGATATTTATGTGAGTAAAAAAGATGCCAAAGCGATAGTCCATGCTCACTCAACTTGTGCAACTGCTGTTTCAACTCATCAAAAAGATATTCCAGCATTTCACTACATGGTTGCAGTAGCAGGAGGAGAAGATATTAAATGTAGTAAATACGCAACTTTTGGAACAAAGAATCTTTCAAGAAATATTATAAAAGCTTTAAAAAACAGAACAGCATGTTTAATTGCTAATCACGGACAAGTTGCGTTTGGAGAAAACTTAAAAAAAACTTTTGAGCTTGCCCAAGAGATCGAAAATATTTGCCATCAATATATAAATGCCCTAAGAATTGGAATACCTAAGATTCTTTCAAAAAAAGAAATGAAAATAGTCTTAGGAAAATTTAAAAATTATAAGAAGGGATAGTTTTTAATGATAAAAGTTGGTGAACACATTACCATCGATTTCTTAGGTGTAAAAAAAGATTATTCACCCGAATTTTACGAAAAAGTAATTTATAAAATTGCAAAAGCCGCAAAAGTTGAAATATTAAATGTAGCTTCACATAAATTTGAGCCTCAAGGTTTTACCTTAGTAGCACTTCTATCAGAAAGTCATTTTAGTTTTCATACTTTTCCAGAGAGAGGCGTCATTAGTTTTGATTTCTTTACTTGTGGTAAAGTAAATCCAAAAGTTGCTTTAAAGATATTGAGAAATGAAATTGATCATAAAAGAGTTGTAACTAATGCTTTTGATAGAAGCAGTGTCGGTCTTTATGATGATATTTATAGCTCACCTGGTCAAAAAAAATATTACGTAGTTAAAGATGTTTTAGAAAAATTTACATCTAAAGTAGGTCAATTTGTAGAAGTTATGGATATTGAAGAATTTGGCCACGCTTTATTTATCGATCATGAAATACAAGTTGCTGAGAAAGATGAAAAAATTTATAGCTCAAGTTTTTTTAAATCTAGCTATGATTTAAGTAAAAAAAATAACAATGTAGCTATAATCGGAGGTGGGGATGGTGGAGTGGCTCGTGCTTGCCTAGAAAATAACTCAAATTATATTGATTGGTTCGAGCTTGATCCAGAAATAGTAGACGCTTGTTACCGTCACTTACCAAAAGTTTGCTCTAAAGTTAAAAAAAGTAACAAAATTAAAACTTTCTGGGGAGACGCCTTTAAAAGTATAAAAGAAATTGAAGATTCTAAATACGATAAAATTTTTGTTGATTTAAATGATGATCAATATTGTATTGATCTAGCAAAAAAAAATATGAAAGATTTGAAAAGAATTCTTAAAAAGGGCGGGGTGATCACTGCGCAAGTTGGAAGCTATGATAAAAAACCAAAACAAGTAGACAACTGGTGCAAAGTTTTAACTAAAAGCTTTGGAAATGTTAAATTATCCGGCGCTTACATCCCAAGTTTTGACTGTAATTGGAATTTTGCTTCATCTATAATGAAGTAATGTTTCGAGTTTCTTGTATTCAACTAAGATCAAATAACAATATTTATCAAAATTTAAAAAAAACAGAGAAGTTAATTTTAAGGGCTGTAAAACAAAAAACTGATTTTATTTTAACACCAGAAGTTTCCTCATATTTCTCTTTAAACAAAAAAGAGTTGATAAAAATTTGCACTTCAATGCATAACGATATTTATCTTAATGGAATAAAAAAACTAGCAAAAAAATATAAGAAATGGATTTTAGTAGGATCTTCAATTATAAAGATTTCAAAAAAAAAATTAGTTAATAGATCTATTTTAATTGATAAGAGCGGTAGAATTAAAACTTATTACGATAAAATTCACATGTATGATGTTATTTTAAATAAAAAAGAAAAATATTTTGAGTCAAAAAGTTTTTATCCAGGAAAAAAAATAAAAACATTCAACTTACCTTGGGGAAAGATTGGATTGAGCATTTGTTACGATCTAAGATTTCCAAGTCTTTATAGAAAATTATCTAAGGCTGGATCATTATTTTTAACTGTCCCATCTGCATTTACAGAAACCACAGGAAAGAAACATTGGCACTCTTTATTAAAAGCTAGAGCCATAGAAAATTTTTGCTACATTTTTGCACCTGCTCAAGGAGGATTACATTATAATGGAAGAAAAACTTTTGGTCACTCAATTATTATATCTCCAGATGGAGAAATTATGAAAGAGCTAAAAAAAACGGAGGGTGTTATCACTGCTACAATTAATCCAAAACTTTCAAAGAATTTAAGAAAAAGAATTCCAAGTTTAAAAGGAGATTAACTAATCGTAGGATTTTACCTCTTTTATATTAGAGCCGAGTCTTTTGTTTATATTTAATTTGATTTTTGCTCTTTGATCATTTTTTTTATAAACATTCCTAGCTAGTTGAATAAACCTTTCATCAAATTTTTGATTTTTTTCAGCTAATCTTTTTCCATCTTCTATTTCCCATAAATCTAAATTAACTTGTGTTAAATCTTCAATTAATTTATCTAAATACGTATCTTGAAAATTGTTTAATCCATGATCTTTCAAAGTGATATTTAAAGAATTAAGTTCTTTTTCTATTTCGAGAAGTTTATTTTTATCTCTTATTTTTGATTTTTTGATTTCTAATATGGATATTTTATCATACAATTCACCAACAGAGATTTCTGCCAATATTTTGTCAATTTTTTTACTCATATTAATATTTGACTATAATTATCATTAAATATACTTCGAATTTGTAATGTCAAATATATTAATTATCAAACATGGTTCTTTAGGAGATTTAATCCAAGCTAATGGAGCAATAAAGGACATTAAAAAATTTTATCCCAATAGAAAAGTCTTTTTACTCACTGCTCAACAATATTCTCTATTTATGTCAGAATGCCCTTACATAGATGGTGTTTTAATAGATAAAAGATTGCCAAGATGGAATCTATTTTATTTAAATAATTTAAAAAAAACTTTATCAAAATATGACTTTAGCAAAGTATTCGACTTACAAAATTCAAGTCGAACTAAATTTTATAAAAGATTCATTATAAAAAATGTTGATTGGTCATCGACTGAAACGACTTTAGAATCAGGACAGAATAAAAGTGATTTTGATAAAGAACCAGTTCTAGACAGAATTGAAATACAGCTGAAAAAAAGTGGAATTGAAGCTGAGTTTACTAAAAATGTTGATTTAAGTTGGGCTATTGAAGATATTTCTCATTTGGTTAAACAGCATACTAATAGAGAATATATTCTTTTATTTCCTTTTTGTTCGCCTAAGTTAAAAAATAAAAAATGGCCTTACTACAAAGAGCTAATTCAAAAATTAAAACAAGAATTTAAAAATAAGTACTCAGTAATTCTTGCTCCTGGCCCTGGCGAAGTTGAGGAAGCTAATCAACTTAATGCAAAAGTTATGTTAAATAATTACCAACCTGTAAATATTAAAACTTTAGTATCAATGATTTACAGTGCAAAATTTATTGTAGCTAATGATACCGGTCCAGCACATATTGCTTCTCATTTAGATAAAAAAGGATTAGTTTTATTTGGTAGTCATACATCAGCTAAAAAAGTGAGTATTGAGAACTTTAATTTTAAAGCTATTTCAGTAAAAGATTTAAAAAATTTAAATGTTGAAACAGTAATTAGTGAAATAAGGTCTAGATTAAATTAATATATTTTTTAATTATTTTGTTCCAATTGAATTCTTTTGAAAATTCTAATGCATTAGCACCTAATTTTATGTAATTATTATTTGATAATATTTTTAAAAATGTATCGTAAATTGCGCTGAGATCATTTCCATTACATAAATAACCCGTTTGACCACTTTTAATAGCATCTCCTTCACCACCATAAATACCACCAATAGAAGGTTTACCGTAAGAGGCTGCTTCAATATAAGTTATTCCAAAACCTTCTACAGATTTTTTAAAAACTACTGAGGGCATAACAAATACATCTGATTGCTCTAATAGAGCCACTTTTTCTTGCTCAGTACATTTAAATATTAACTCAACGTTATTTTCTAATTTAAGATATTCTCTTAATTTTAAAAGATTATTTCCTTCTTCGCCATCACCTATAGACACGTATTTTAAATTTGGGAATTTAGGTAAAATGTTTTTAATAGTCATCATTACATTGTAATGACTTTTTCTTCCATCTAATCTTGAAATAGTAATTAATTTTGGAGAAGTTTTACCATAAATACTAGTTGCATATTTTTTTGCTTCATCATTAATTGGAATTGGATAATTACAGCCAGGATTAATTACAATTACATCTTTTACTCCTAGTTTTAAGGCAAGTTCTTTAGTAAACCTCGAATTAGCTATGACATGATCAGCTTTATCTAATGATTTTATAACTCTTTTATTTAAAGAAGAACCAACTGGATGGTTTATTTCTTTAGAATGAATCAAACAAAATGATTTAGTTTTTTTTATTGTACTGGTTTCAATATTCTCTATACTTTTCCAATGATCGAAAAAAGCCGCTCTTATTTCATTAGTCTCTATAAACTCATTAATTCGATTTGCTTTCCTGTATTTTCTAAATAATTTAAAACCTGAAATTCTCTCAATATCTAATTTTGAATTTTGATCGTATTCCTCAAAACCATCATAATTTTCTGCGAACACTTTTACTGGACCATGATTTAACAAAGCATTTGATAATCCTTCCATAAGATTTTGCATTCCGCCAATCTCAGGAGGGAAATTTCTTGTAGCTACCAAAAACATTAATTAAACCACTTTATGTTACAGCCCATGCTTGAAACTTGTTGATTAGGACCTTTATTAGTCTTTGCAACCATTTTCATGGCCATCTTCAAATCACTTTCTCCGCTATTAATAGGTTTCAAATCTTTCAATTCTCTAAATCTACCTCTGTATTGAAGTTCAAGATTTTTGTTATAACCAAAAAAATCAGGAGTACAAACAGCGTCATATTTCTTTGCAATTTCTTGAGTTTCATCAAATAAATAATTTAACTCACCAAAATTGTTCATTTCTGCAAATTTAATCATATTATCAAACGAGTCTTCCGGATAATTTTTTGTATCATTCGACATAATAGCTACAGAGTTAACTCCTACTTTTTTTAATTCATTACAATCTATAACTAAATCCTTAATAATCGCTTTTACATAAGGACAATGATTACAAATAAACATAATCAGAGTAGCTTTATCTCCCTTTATATCATTTAAAGAAATTAACTTATTATTGATTGATTTTAATTTGAAATCTTCAGCTTTCTTTCCAAAGTCACAAACTGGGGTTTTAGTTAGAGCCATAATGTATTATAATTTATTTAATAATACATTACAGCAATATTATGATTTACGATTTTGAAGGACATACACCAAAACTAGATCCAGGTAGTTGGGTTGCATCGAATGCTGTTATTATTGGTAGGGTAGAACTTAAAAAAAATTCAAACGTTTGGTTTAACACAACTCTAAGAGGCGATCTTGAACCAATAATTATTGGAGAAAATTCTAATATTCAAGATGGTAGCGTAATTCATACTGATCCAGGTTGCCCAACAATAGTTGGTAAGGGAACAACAGTAGGGCACATGGTCATGCTTCATGGCTGTGAAATTGCTGATGATTGTTTAATAGGAATAGGTTCAACAATATTAAATAAAACTAAAATTGGAAAAAATTGTATCATTGGAGCCAACGCACTTGTTACAGAAAACAAAGTTATACCTGAAAGATCTTTAGTTCTTGGTAGCCCTGGCAAAGTTGTTAGACAGGTAACCGATGAAGAAATAGAATATATTAAAGAAAACGCTAGAGACTATGTTGAAAATTTTAAAAAGTATAAAAAATAGTTTATTAATTTTAATTTTTCTTACAATAAATGTTGAAGCAAAAAATAGTAAAGATGTTTCTAATACTAAAGTTCAAATAAAAACTATATCTCATAAACAAAAATATTCTTTGCAATTAGTAAATAGTAAAGACGGGCACCCTGTAAGATCTGGTAATAAATCTTGGAGATTCGAAGTAAGAGAAGGAGATTGTGGTGAAGATAAAAAATTTAGCGATTGTAAATCTAATAGACAAAGAACTGAATTACAAACAGTAGAATATCAAAAAAGAAATAAAGAATATTGGTATTCAGCGTCTATTTATCTTCCAGAAGACTATATATCTGTAGCTCCTGTTAGGACAGTTTTCACACAAATTTACGAAAAGGGTTGGAAACCTATTTTAATGATTACGGATAGAAGCAGTGAATGGCTTGAAGTTGGAAGAATGTGGAGCGGTGAATACGTTGAAATGAAAAAAGGAATAAAAATTAATGATATGAAAGGTAAATGGACTGATATTTTAATTAATATTCGTTACACAAGAAAGGATGATGGCTTTATGAAAGTATGGATCAATAATAAATTAATATTAGAGTCATTAAATATTAAAACATTTACACCATATACAAATAAAGGAGCTAAGATAGAATGGGGAATCTATCAAACCGGGGTAAGTGACTGGAAAAGAAAACACGGAGATAAACCTTATCCAACCATGGTGGTTTATTTTGACGAAGTTAATCAAGGAAGTTCAAAAGAAAAAGTTACAAAAAATCTAAAATTAAATAACTAGTCCCATAACCAAGCAGCACCACGAACACCACTCGAGTCACCATGTTTATTCTTTAGAATTTTTGTTCTTACTTTATCTGCGAAAGTATATTTAGGAACTATATTGGGTAAGTTTTTATACAGTCTTTCTGTATTAGACATTCCTCCACCTAAAACAATTGCTTCAGGATCAAAAATTCCAATCATCACAGCTATTAATCTTGCGAATCTATCTTCATAAAGTTCAAATTCTTTATTAGCTTTTGGATCTCCTTTTTTATCTAAAGCGACAATTTCTGGAGCTTTGTAATTAGTATTATGTTTTAGATTAAAATTCTTTGCAAACCCTGTGCCAGATACAAATTGCTCAGCACACAATGGTCTACCACAAGTTGGTAAAGTACATTTTATTTTTGAGTTCTTTTCTTCTTCAGTTGGGTAAGGTAATGGTTGATGACCCCAATCACCAGCTACTTGATTTGCACCCTCAATAACTTCTTTTTTGTAAGATAATCCACTTCCGAAGCCTGTTCCAATTATTATACCAAATACACTTTTAAAATCTTTTCCTGCTCCATCTATAGCCTCAGATAGAGTAAAACAGTTGGCGTCATTCATTATTTTAACTTCACAATTTAGATTTTTCTCTAAATCTTTTTTAAAGTGTTTATTATTTAACCAGTTAGAGTTAGCGTTATGAACTAGCCCTGTTTCTTTTGAAGAATAACCTGGTATTGCAATACCAACTGTAGCTTCATTGTTAGACTCTTTTTTAAAAGCTTTAACGAATTTTTTTACTGTTGAAATTCCAGACTCATAATTTCTATCGTACGCCGATCTTTCTCTTTTAATTTCACCGCCTTTATCATTCATTAATATGGCTTCGATTTTAGTGCCACCATAATCAATTCCAATTTTAAATTTATTTTTCATATTTAAGGGACTAACCAATTCTTTTTATTATTTTCTAAATCAAACAAAGCTCTTCTATGACCTTTAGCTGCTAGATAAAGCCACTCGATACTCTTTATATTACATCTGATCACACAAAAATTTTTATAACCAGCTTCACTTTCTTCCTTCGTAAAATCAAAATTATCGAACTTATTATCCAAGCCTGATGTTGGTTTATCCGACTTGGTTCCTGGCCCATTAGTGACTAGATAACATTTTCTACTGATATGGCCTGTTTTTTCCCAAGACTCTTTTGTGATTTCATTATCATGATTTACAATACATTCAGCTTTAATTCTAAGCTGTATTTTTTCTTCCTTACCGTAAAATAAAATTGAGCAATTAGGATTTTTTTTGATCTTTTCTATCTTTGATGACCTGATATCACTGTGGTATTGAATAAAATTATTTTGTTGATCAGCTTTTCTTAAAACTACAACTCTACCATCTAAGTCTTTATTATTACCACAGATAAAAACTGGAGTTCTAAACTCTGAAGATCTATCTTTAACTGCATTAGTTAATAAAGACCAAACTTTTTTTTCAATTTCTGAAAAATCTTCGTAATAACTTACAGTTTCTACTGACACGATTTATTTTCTAAATCT
>CACCID010000016.1 GCA_902545945.1 uncultured Pelagibacteraceae bacterium
TTAATAAGATTGTTATAGTCTTTCTCGCTAATTTTGTTTTTTAAATTTATTCTTATTTTTTCAAACTCTTGATGATAAAGATTAACTTTATCTTTAAAAATATCACTCAGTCTAATTTTAATTTCATTCTCATGGACGCTTTTTATTACATCATATTCTTTTGTTAAATAATCTAGAGAATTTTCACATTGTTTAAGTTCACTAAATAAATTTAAAATTATATTTCCATTAATAACGGCGTCTTGAATTACCGTTGAGTGCATGGAAATTACGCAATAGGAACTATTTAAATCCTCTGATAATTTATTTTTAGTAATTTTCCAATCATGAAAAAGATTTTTGTACTTATTTTTTTTAAGGTAATTCTCAATTTTATCTAATGGGTGAGGTCTAATAAATACTTTTAGCCCTAAATCATCATCAATATAATTTTTCAGCTTACCTATCTTGCCTAAAATTTCTATATTACTATCTTTGTATGCAGATAAAATAATTAGTAAATTTTTTGAAAAATTTTTTTTGGTAAATTCTTGATTAAGAACTTTTTCTCTTTGCAAATCAGATGTAACAATTAGTCGTTCTTTAGGTATTCCTTGTTTAATTAACATTTCTTTAACAAAAATATTTGGACAACCTACAAAATCTGGTTTTTTTTTACTGTTCCACTCATCTTTGTGTGAATGATATGGCATGAACTCAGATGAACATAAACTATAATAATACCCAATAGAAACAGATTTAATATTAATTTTTTTTAATGTATTTCTTAATACATGTTCAAAGGTTTGATTTTGATAAAGATCATAATAATTTATTTTAGTTAGATTTTTACTCCACCTAATAAAAGCAGGTTCATACCTGAAAAAAATTGCTGATTTATGGTTAGCGAGATTTATTAATTTTTCATGTGATATAAGTGTTTTTAATTTTAAATTAGGATATAAAATTTTATCATTAACCATGAATGTTGATTTAATTGATAAAGAAATACTATTAAGATAATCCTTAAAATTTAACCAATCTTCAGGGACAAAAGCTTTTTGTATTCTTAAATTTTTATATAGCTTGTATTTATTTATAATATTTTTATAAAACCAAGGAATTATAATTGTATTTTTTCCTTTTTTCTCTTTTAACCATTGTGGAAAATTTCCATAATATCTCGATTGTGTATTTTTATCATTAAAGTTTGGTGAATTGATAAGATCGTGAAATATAAAACAATCACCCTCAGGGGTAACTTCATTTTTATTTTTTGTTATGAAGGCAAAGAAATAATGTTGTATAAAAAATTTTATAATTTTTAGATAATTTCTTATAGCGATAAAAAAATAAATAAACTTTTCGATGAAGATCATTTTAGAAAAATTACCTTTTTTTTTAGTTTGTAAGTTTTCCTCTAAAACTTTAATTAAATGGAAGTTTTCAGCTACAATTAAAATTTTATCTAAATTGTTATTTTTTTTGACAAAATTGATTATTGTAATTAAATGACAAATAATAGTGTAAAAATTCGAGTCTAGGTTTTCTTTTTCAGCTATTGCATTCATCCACCATAACAATGAGTCTTTATAATTTAGTCTTTGATTGTTTATCCAATTTAAAAAGTTTTCTCTTTCTCTGTTAGCAGTTTTTGAAAATTCTTGTTTTAGTGAAATTCTATTTAAATTATCTTTTTCAAGACATTTTTCCAACTTTTCATACGAGGTTCCAAAATATATCCATTTTATATTTTTTTTTTTAAAAAATGAGTGATGAACAATTTCTACTTCCATCAATTTTCAACTTTTTTTTTTTCTTCAAAATAAAACTTGTGCATCTTATTTATTGTAAATAATGATTTTTGACAAAATTAATACTACTCACGATAGTAGCCATATCAGTTTTTTTCATTTCAATTGAAACAAATTTTTTATAATTCTTTTTTCTCAAACACTCAGCAATGCTCGTATGATTATTTTTGCTTTTTCCAATTTCTATAAGCCCTAATTCACTAATGTGAAAATGCTGAATTTGATCATGATATTTATCAAATATACTCTCTAAATCTTCTTTGTTTTCAAATATAGTTTTAGTGTCTAAATGTAATTTTAAATTTTCATGATTGATTTGCTTAATTATCTCACCTGCTTCAGATGAAGATGTTATAAAATCTGACATTGATTTAGATAATGGTTCTATGCAAAAATAAATTTCATTTTTTTTACATTTATCTGCAATCAAGTTAAAATCTTCAAGTATTTGTTGCACACATGATTCATAAGATCTTCCAGATAACGCTCTATTAGCTGGTGAGCCCAAGACGATTTGTGAACCACCTAATTCGTGGCAAAGTTCAGATAATTTTTTTAAATATTCAATTGTTTTAAGTCTACTTTCTTTATCTTTAAAAAATTTTAAATCTGGTCTATTAAATAGTAGAGAGTGAAACCCTACCATTTTTATATCATGATTTTTCAACAAGTTTTTTAAGAACTGTCGACTTTTTTTATCTGAGTTTATAGGTTCGTTCCATATGAGACTGGGAGCAAGCTCAATAGAATCACATCCATTTGACTTAATAAGTTTCAAAAAATCCTCAAAATTTTTATTTCCCCAAGCTATATTTGAAATTGACATTTTCATTATTCACCTCCTGAAACACTCAAAGTTTCACCAGTTACATAAGAATTTAAATCAGTAGAGTAAAAGAATATATACTCTGAAACTTCCTTAACATTAATCATCCTCTTCATTGGTATTAATTTTATTCTTTTTGTTCCTTTAAGAATTTTTTTCATTCTTTTGTGAATTTTTGTTTTAGCATGCCCAATTCTTATATTATTAATTAATACATTGTTTGCAGCCCACTCTCGATATTTACCAGGAATAAACTCTAGAAAATGTTTAGATAAATTGTAATTAAAAGAATACTCCCCTCCTCCATATTTAACACCAACCGTAGAACAATTTACTATGCGGCCCCATCTTTTTTTTTTCATATATTTTATATTTTCCCTGATGATTAAATTTGGAATAATGGCATTTATTTTCAAAGATATAATTAGGCTTTTAAAGTTGTAGTTTTCATAACCTTTGTTATCAATAAAACCTATTAAATTAATTATAATATCATATTTATTCTTTTTAAAATTTTTAAGTAAATTATTTATTTTTCTTTCATTAATTTTTAAAAAATCTGATTTGATTAATTTCAAATTTTTAAATTTTTTTTGAAGTAGATTTAAATTTTTTTTATTTTTTGAATAGTGAGCATGAACTTTATATCCATTTTCCAAAAATCTTTTTACCAATGTAGCTCCGATATCTGAGCTACCTCCTAAAATTAAAACTTTTTTCATATAATTATCATACCAACACACAATTCTTACATGGATAAATTTTATTTCTATTATCGTTTAAATGTTTTTCTCGGTAATCATCATATTCTTTTGAGTTCCATGCATCTCTCAAACTTTTCTCTTTAAAATTTGAAACTGATAAAAGTGATTTGTAGTCCGTATCGCAAGGGTTTATTTTTCCATCCCACCATATGAACATTCTTCTCCATAGATCAGAACATGGTAAATTAATTTTACTTTCTTCCTTGTTATAAACATTTTCCCAAGGATTATAATTTACGAACGCCACTTGATCTACTAATTGCCCCCATAAATTATACATGTCCTCTATTTTTTGATTTTCTCCAACTTTTACTCCAGAAACTCTAGAAATTATTTTACTATTTTTATATTTTGTTTCTTTAATTTTATTGAAAAGCTCGATATTTTTTAAAACTTTTTCTAATTTTCCATTAACTCTCAATTTAGCGTACAGTTCAGAGTCAGCAGCGTCAGCAGAAAAAACGATTGTAGTAACTCCACCTGATAAAATCGCATGAATCTTTTTTTCATTTAGTAACGATGCATTCGTATTAATTTTCAAGCTTAAAAATTTTCCACTAGTATATTCAAGCATTTTAGGTATTTCATTATTAACGAATGGTTCACCTCTTGATGCTATTGAAATAAACTGAATACTATTTTCTGCTTGATCAATAATTTCTTTAAAAAGCTGTAATGGCATTACTCCCATATGTCCATTTTTTTTATTAGTGAATGTCTCATCTGTTTCAAAACAAAATACACATCTGTAATTACAAATGGAACTTGGTTCAATTTGTAGAAAGGGAGGATAGTCATCCTTTTCAAAATTCTTTGGAAAAACTTCATACCTATACCTATGAAAAAGATATTTAGGAATATCTTTTTCCTCTATCTGATTAATTTCATTAAACACGTGATTACTTAATTTAAATTTTTCTTTTGAACTTTCATGAAATAAATCCTTTTTAACTCTTTCTAAAATTTTCTTTTGATAGTTGCTTAATTCACCGTTATTATCGTTATACAAACAGTTCTTGATTTGTGATAATAAATTTTCTTTATTTACTTTTTTTTTAAATTGAATTTCGTTAAAGGAATTATATTTTTGATATTCTTTGTTATTTATCATTTTTTTTTAACCTATACTTTAGAAGTGGCATTTGCCATTCATAATCAATATCAAATCCTGCCCAAGATTTAATTGGGGCAATCTTATTACCCATCCATTTTTGAGGTAAAAGACCATCTTTCAATTTTTCAAGACATTTTGGTCTCACAACAGATACGGACATATCAGCAAAATAAACATCTCCTTGGGAGTCTCTATCGCAGTTAAGTTTTTTTGGATCACCAAAGTATTCAAATTTAACAAAGGGTTTTAAACATCCGTTATTATCAAGTTTTCTTGCTCTCAAAGGGCTCCACATATTGTAGACAGATGTTGAAACTGCAGAGTCAAATTTTTTATTTTTATCTAAAATTTTAATTCCTCTATTAATCATCTCAGATGTTACTAACGGTGCATTTGCAAATAAAAGAATTATGTATTTTAAATTCTTATAGTTTTTTTTTATTTCATAATAAGCATGTTCAAAAACGTGATCACCTAAAGCCTTAGAGTCGCTTAAGTTTCTTGGTCTTTCAATAACATGAGCTAAATATTTTTTAGATATCTTTTTAATCTGAGGGCAATCTGTAGATACAAAGATTTTATCAACCTTTTTTGATTTTTTTGCAGCAATTAGAGGATATTCACAAATTTTTTTGCCATTTAAATTTTTTAAATTTTTTTTGGGGAATCCTTTGCTACCAGCTCTACCTATCATAATTGCAACAATCATCTAGTCTCACCTACTAATTCTTTAAAAAGGCCTTTTACTCCTTTTTCAAAATTAATTTGATTTTTCATTACAAAATTTTTTCCTTTTCTAAATTTATAAGTAAAAGGATTATTAATATAATGTCCAACTGCTTTTTTTATATTAAATCTTATTTCTTTTTTTTCTAAGTACATTCTTTGAACCATTTTTAATACTGATTTAATAGGAAAGCTTTTTTTACCATTTAATATTAAATATTTATTTTTATAATTTGAAGATAAAATTTTTACACAAGATTTTGCAGCATCAATAACATTAATATACTTTCTAACAGATCTAGGATTTCCAAAATATGTAATATATTTTTTATCTATACCAGACTCAATTATTTTTCTAAGTCCATTAGATTTATCAGATCTTGCCCCATATAAAGAGCCAAATCTCAATATAGTGTAATTTATTCCAAATTTTTTACTATACTCTTCGACATATTCCTCTGCTGCTTTCTTGCTTACTCTATAAAAACTACCTTGTTCACTATTAACATAAATTGAACTAGCAAATATTATTCTTTTAATTTTTTTTATTTTAGCTAGATCTAAAATATTTACAGTACCTAAAATATTATAATTTACTGTTTTTATTGGATTCTTTAGAGAGAGATCAAGATCAGCTAATGCTGCTAAGTGATAAATCACATCGATCGATTTGAGTGCGTTATTTAATTTTTTTTTATCTAAAATATCACCTTTAATAAATTTATGTTTTTTTTTAATCCAATTGGATTTTTTTAAATCATAAATTACTACTTTATGCCCTGCCTTCAATAGTTCATCAGCAACATGGGACCCGAGAAAACCACTACCGCCTGTAACTAAACATTTCATTTTGAATTCCTTAGTAAAAATCTTAAATCATCCTTTTTGACAAAAATAGTTAACAATTTATTTTTTTTAATTAAATAATTCAAAATATGATTCTTTTTATTTTTAAAATAAAAAAAAGCTTCTAATCTTTTTTTATCTTTGCATACTATGAATATTTTTTTGTTTATCAAATACTTGAGTGAAAGTGTAATTCTTCGAAAGCCATTATATAATTTTTTTTCAAAAACAACTTTTTTTTTTGAAATTAATGCTTTTGAATTAATAAAAATTGATGCCAAATGGCCGTCTTCAGCTAAAGATAGTAAAACAAAAGATGGTTTCTTCGAAACTTTTCTTTCATAGATATCAGCACATTTTTTGAAAGAAGTATTTTTTAAAATTATAGGAAAGAAATTAACATGACTAAGTTTGTTTA
>CACCID010000017.1 GCA_902545945.1 uncultured Pelagibacteraceae bacterium
CCCTCAACACCAAATTTAGTCATACTATAAACAGTTCTTTTTTGCCCAGCTACAAGTCCAAAAATAGATGAAATATTTATAATTGATCCACTTTTTCTTTTTAATTTTATAATTTGATTAGCACAAAGTTGAGCGACATTAAAAACTGCTTTAGTATTTACGTTTAATAAAGTCTCCATTGAGGATTTTTTAACGTTTAAAAAAGGCTCTGGAATATTTGTTCCAGCATTATTAACTAAAATGTCAAGCTGCTTAAGTTTAGTTATAAAAGATTTTATTCGATTATAGTCATTTACATCACATTTAAATGGCAAGTATTTAACTTTAAATTTCTTAATTTCTTTCTTCAAAGTGTTAAGTTCTGTTTGATTTCTTCCAATAGCTATTACATCTCCACCCGCTTCAGCTATAGCTATAGCCGCACCTCTACCTATACCTTTAGTAGCACCAGTAATTAGAGCTGTTTTACCTTTTAAATTTATATCTTTTAAAAAAATTCCCATTATTGTGCTGTCCAACCTCCGTCAACTAATAAAGAAGTTCCTGTAATCATTTCAGATGAATCTGCAGCTAAAAATGCTACAGCGGTTGCAACATCACTTTCTTTTGCAACTCTACCTAATGGAATATTTTTTAGCATTTTATTTTTAAATTTTTTATTTTTAAAAAATTTTTTTACCATTGGTGTCTCGACAAATGTAGGGCAAATGGTATTAACTCTTATATTGTAAGGAGCTAATTCACACGCCATACCTCTAGCAAGGCCTTCTACTCCAAACTTATTCATGTTGTAGACGTTTCTTCCCTCACAACCAACTCTGCCTAATTGAGATGACATATGAATAATAGATCCCCCAATTTTTTTTCTATTTTTCGCTTTTACCATTTTTTGAGAGCATAATTGTGCAACGTTAAATGCTGCTTTCATATTTAGATTAGTTAAGTACTCCATATTTTCTTGACTAACTTTTGTAAAATGTTGAGGTCTATTATTTCCAGCGTTGTTTACTAAAATATCTAATCGACTAATTTTTTTTAAAACTTTTTTTAAATCTTCTAAGTTTGTTACATCGCAAACAAATAACTGACTTGAACCTTTAGTTTTTTTTATAATTTTACTTACTTTAACAAGGTCAGATTTTGTTCTACTTAATATAACTACTTTTGCTCCTGCTTCAGCTAAAGCTATTGCACAAGCTTTACCTAGACCTTTACCAGCTCCAGTTACTAGAGCTGTTCTATTTTTAAGATTTATTTTTTTTAACATTAAAGTAATAAAATTTTAATATCTGTATATATTAAATCAACAGCTACAATTAAAATTGCTAATAAACCTAACCAAGCTATCCATTTATATTTTTTAATCCAGTTTGAAATTAGATTAGCAGCGACTGCCATTAGAACTATTGATAGAATTAATCCAAAAATTAATAAATGATAATGATGACCAGCAGCACCAGCAACACCAAGAACGTTATCTAAACTCATAGTAAAGTCCGCTAAAAGAACAGTCCATATAGCTTTAAGAAAGCTTGAATTATCAACTTTTATATCCTCATTTTTTGCAGCACCTTTGATCACATCAACGTAAAGTTTATAGACAATATATAATAATAAAATTCCTCCAATAAGTCTAAGTCCAGTAATTTGTAATAAATAAGCTGTGAGAAGAGTTAAAATTATTCTTAAAAGTACTGCACCTCCAATTCCCCAAAAAATAACTTTTTTTCTTTGATCAGGAGGAAATTTTGAGGCAACCATACCTATAATAATTGCATTGTCTCCTGCTAAGACTAGGTCGATAAAAATAATTTGAGTTAATATTGTTATTTGTTCAGGTGTAAATAATTCTGCAAGCATGATTACTTGTTAAGTATCATGTCCGAGGCTTTTTCTGCAATCATTATTGTTGGTGCATTAGTATTACCGGAGGTTATATTGGGCATAATAGATGCATCCACAACTCTTAAATTTTGTATTCCGTGCGCTTGTAATTTATCATTAACTACAGCCTCATCTCCTTTACCCATCTTACAAGTTCCTACAGGATGAAAAATAGTTTGAGCATGATCGCTTGCAGCTCTAACTAATTCTTCATCATCGGTAATGTGTGAGCCTGGTCTATATTCTTCAGGCTCATATTTTTTAAATGTTTCAGTATTAAGCATTATATTTCTTACAATTTTGAGCGCTTTGGCTGCGACATCTCTATCATCTTGAGTAGACAAATAATTCATTTTAATTTTTGGATTATCTCTACTGTCATTACTTGCTATATTAATTTCTCCTCTACTTGTTGGTCTCACATTAGCAACAGTTGGAGTTATTCCGTCAAAGTCATGCATTTTTGTTGCTCCCAAAATATCAGTGCTAATTGGTTGGACATGAAATTGTAAGTTTGGAGTAGCTCTGGAGGGATCACTTTTGACAAAACCACATACTTGACTCGCACCCATTGTCATTGGGCCGCTTTGCTTAAAAATATATTCTAATCCAATAAAAAAATTTCCTATTAGACTATTAATTTTACTGTTTAATGACTTTAAATTCTTAACTTTATATACAGGTCTAAACATTAAATGATCTTGTAAGTTTTTGCCCACACCTTTTAATTCATGAATAGTTTTAATTCCGTATTTTTTTAATTTTTCTGAGTCTCCTATTCCTGAAACTTGTAAAATATGCGGTGATCCAATCGAACCAGCTGATAAAATTACTTCTCTGGTAGCTTTAACTGTAACTACTTTATCTTTTTGATAATAGCTTACACCAGATGCTTTTTTTCCATCAAAATTTATTTTTTGCACATGTGCTTTAGTTACAATTTTTAAATTTGATCTATTTTTAACGGGGTTTAAATATCCTTTAGCAGCACTACATCGTAATTTTAATAATTTATTTCGACTTGTAGTAAATTGAAAATAACCAATACCAAAATTATCTCCTGTATTAAAATCTTCAGTTCTTGGTATTCCAGTTTCTTCAGCTGCATTTTGAAACTCTTCTAACATATCTAAATTAATCTTTTTATTTGAAACAGTTATCGGACCTTTGTCATTATGAAATTCATTTGGACCAAGTTCGTTGTTTTCTGATTTTAAAAAATAAGGAAAAACATCATCCCAACCCCAACCAGCATTACCTTGTTGTCTCCAATTATCATAATCATTGCTTTGACCTCTAATCCAAAGAAGACCATTGATAGAGGAACTACCTCCTAAAGTTTTTCCTCTAGGATATCTTATCGATCTATTATTCATTGTTTCATCTTTTTCGGTATGAAAACACCAATCGACTTTTGGGTTATGCATTGTTTTAAAATATCCTACGGGAATGTGGATCCATGGATAAGTATCTTTGCCTCCTGCCTCTAACAAAAGAACTTTGTTATTCGGATCTGCACTTAATCTGTTTGCAAGAACGCATCCTGCTGAGCCTGCTCCAATAATTACAAAATCGAATTCATCCATGTATTGAATTTAACTTATACAAGAGAAAACTCATACAAGTAATATGACTTATTCAACTTCAGGTTTAATTAGTTTGGTTTGACTCTGATTTTTATAAGAGGTTTAATTCTCTTTTTTATTAATACAAAACGGGGGAAATAATGAAAAAATTATTATCTGTAGTTTTTGGTTTAGCTGTACTTGTAGGATTCTCTATGACTACAGCAAATGCAAAAACTCTAAAATGTCAGACCGTTCTTAACACTAAAGCTGATGAAGTGAAAATGTTGAAGGACTTTACTGACACTGTAACAGAGCTTACTGATGGATCTTTAAAGTTTGAGATTTTACCAGCAGGTGCTGTTGTAGGAGTAAAAGAGACTTTAGATGCGGTTGATAAAGGATTGATAGATTGTGGTTTCGCATGGACACACTATTGGTCTGGAGATCACCCAGCTGCCATGTTATTCGGTTCGCCAGTAGCAGGTGGTGGAGTAGGTATAGATAATTTAGCGTTTTTATCTTGGTTCCAATATGGTGGTGGCAAAGAATTATACGACCAACTTTGGAAAGAAATGGGTAGAGACATTAAAGGATTTATGCTTCAACCAGTTGGCCCAGAAGCTTTAGGTTGGTTTCCAAAACCAATTAAAGACATGGCTGATTTTAGAAAATATAAATTCAGAACACCTCCAGGAATTCCTGGTCAAACATATAAAGATATCGGTATTGCATCTGTAGCAATGGGTGGAGGAGATATTCTTCCAGCATTACAAGCAGGTACTATCGATGCAGCAGAATGGTGTTGTCCAAAACCAGATTTAACATTTGGTTTCCAAAAAGTATTAAAACACTATTACCTACAAGGTTTACACCAAGTAGTCGTAAATGCTGACTTTTATATTACTGGAAAAACTTACAAAAAAATGACTGCTCATGAGAAAAAATCTCTAGAAGTAGCTGCAAACGCTTCATTAGCTAAATCTTTAAGCTACAGAATCTATGAAAATGGAAAAGCTTTAAGAGAGTTAACTACTAAGCATGGAGTAATTTTAGAAGATACTCCAACAGACTACTTTAAAGAATATATGGCGGCAGCAAAGAAAACATTGAATAAAAACGCGGCGGAAAATAAATTCTTCGCTAAAGTTTATAAATCAATGAAAGAATTTGCTGATATTGCTGTACCATTCTGGAGCGGTGCTCAAATGTCAAACGCTAAGCTAGGAATGGCTCACGCGGCGACATTAAAGTAATAAGCAAAAACTTTATAAATATTTTAGAGCGGACTGTTAAGTCCGCTCTAATTTTTTTAGGATAAGATTATGAATGACAAGCCACCAAAGATAGATATTTCAGATGAAATGATTGCTGAAAGACGCGGCGGTTCAGGAAAAATGCCAGCCGATATGCCAGCATGGATGGCGAACACTATTACTTCAATAGATAAATTCAGTAAACGTGTAGGTAACATAGTTTGTTGGATCCTTATGCCTTTAATTTTAGCAATGACTTATGAAGTAATTATGAGAAAATTATTTTTAGCTCCAACAATTTGGGCTTACGATATGAGTAGATTTTTATATGGGGCTCTATTTATGTTAGGAGCAGGGTATGCTCTCTCCAAAGGAGTTCATATAAGAGCAGATTTTTTATACAGAAATTTCAAAACTAAGAATCAAGGTCTTGTAGATTTTTGGTTATATATTTTATTTTATTTTCCGGGATTAATAGTCTTTCTTTATATGACAATTGGATATGTCGAAGAGTCAATTCGAAGAGGCGAAAGGGGAATGGATACAACTTGGATGCCATTTATGTGGCCTATAAAATCATGTTTATTAA
>CACCID010000018.1 GCA_902545945.1 uncultured Pelagibacteraceae bacterium
TATCAAATTTACATTCTTTATCTGAATATAATGTTTTCCAAAATTTTACTGCTTTTAACCAATCTTCTCCTTTGGGTGACATAGATTTGTTTTTTAAATAATTAAATGTTTTTTCATCCGGTGCTATTAATCCTGCTCTAGCCCCAGCTTCTATTGTCATATTACAAACTGTCATTCTCTCTTCCATGCTAAGGCTACGTATAACGGCGCCGGCAAATTCTACAACGTATCCAGTTCCTCCAGCTGTACCTATTGTTCCTATAATTTTAAGAATTACATCTTTGGCTGTAACACCCTTAGGCAATTCCCCGTTTACATTAATTCTAAAATTTTTTGATTTTTTTTGGATTAAGGTTTGCGTAGCAAGTACATGCTCAACCTCTGAGGTCCCAATACCAAATGCTAAAGCTCCGAATGCACCATGGGTAGCAGTATGACTATCACCACACACAATAACAGTTCCGGGTTGAGTAAATCCTTGTTCTGGACCAATAATGTGAACTATACCTTGACGTTTGTCGTTCACATCAAAAAGCTTTACACCAAACTCCTTACAATTACTTCTTAACGTCTCGACTTGTATTCTTGACTCCTCATCGTCAATACCCTTTGTTCTATCAGTTGTAGGGACATTATGGTCAGGAACAGCTAAAGTTAATTCTGGTCTTCTAACTTTTCTTTTTTGCAATCTCAGCCCCTCGAAAGCTTGTGGGCTTGTGACTTCGTGAACTAAATGACGATCTACATAAATTAATGTAGTGCCATCATTCTGCTCGTGAACAAGATGGTTTTCCCATATCTTATCGTATAGAGTTTTCGACATTAAATTTTATTTTTTTTCGCTAGTTTGCTTTTCAGCTTTAGCTTCGACTTTTTTGTTTTCTTTTTTTATCTCTTCAGTTTTAGGCTTTTCCTCAACAGGCTTGACTGAAACAACTTTTGGTTCTTCTGGTTTAACAGATACATCAACACCAATTTTCTTTTTAATTTTTTCTGCAATTCTAGCAGATTTACCTTTTCTATCTCTTAAATAATAAAGTTTTGCTCTTCTAACTTTTCCTGATCGAATTACTTTAATAGAATCTACATTGGGGCTATATAAAGCAAAGGTTCTCTCAACGCCTTCACCAAAAGAAATTTTTCTTACTGTAAAAGAGGAATTTAGATCTCTATTCTTCTTTGCAATACAAACACCTTCAAAATATTGAATTCTTTCTCTTTTACCTTCAACGATTTTTACACCAACTTTAATAGTATCTCCTGGAGAAAATTCTGTAATTTTCTTATTGGCTGTTATTTTTTGAATTGCAGCTTTATTTATATCTTCAATGTTTTTCATTTTTTTTCTCTAAGTATTTTTTCCAAAGATCAGGTCTTTGGCGTTGTGTTATAGCCTCAGATTGAGATAAACGCCACCCCTTTATTTTAGCGTGATCACCAGAAAATAGGACTTCTGGCACTTTTTTACCCTCCCAATCTCTCGGTTTAGTGTATTGAGGATACTCCAAAAGATTATTCTCAAAACTTTCATCTTTAGCAGAATTAGCATTACCCAAAACACCCGGAAGAAGTCTAACTAATGCATCTACGAATACAAATGATGCGCTCTCACCTCCAGATAAAATAAAATCTCCTATACTGTATTCTTCAATATTTCGTGTTTCTAAAAGTCTTTGATCAACACCTTCAAAATGACCACATAAAATATTGATTTTCTTTAGCTTACTTAAGGATTTCACTTCTTTTTGATCTAGTCTTTTGCCTTTAGGAGATAGATAAATTATCTTTTCTTTGCCTTTTATGTTTTTATCTAAAGCAGATGCTACAACATCTGGTTTTAACAACATACCACTTCCACCACCAAAAGGTGTATCATCAACTGTCCGATTATCATCAAAAGCATAGTCTCTAATATCGATAATTTTGAGACTCCATTTTTGTTTTTCCTTAGCTTTCTTATAGATGCCCACATCTAAAAGCCCAGGATATAAATCCGGATACAAAGTAAATATTTGTACTTCGAGCATTTTTTAAAACCTTATTTTTTATCTTTTGGCTCTTCCTTTTTAGCTTCTGCTTTTGGCTGTTCCTTTTTAGGCTCTTCCTTTTTAGCTTCTGCTTTTGGCTGTTCTTTTTTAGCTTCTGCTTTTGGCTCTTCTTTTTTAGCTTCTGCTTTTGGCTCTTCTTTTTTAGCTTCTGCTTTAGGTTCCTCTTTTTTACCTTTTGTTTTAGGTGCTTCTTTAATTTCTTCAGCACTTTTTTTTCTGTCCTTTTTAGGAATAGCTTTTTGAGGATTATTTCCCGGCTTCGGCATTGGCATTATTTGGAGCTCACCTAAAAGTCTAGAAACTCTAAGAGTTGGTTGAGCACCTTTACTCATCCAATATTTTACTCTCTCAGCTTCTATCTTTATTCTTTCTTTTTTATCTTTTGGAAGTAATGGATTGTAAGAACCAATTTTTTCAATAAATTTACCGTCTCGTGGATATCTTCCGTCAGCGATAACTATTTTGTATATCGGTCTTTTCCTTACTCCTCCCATTGATAGTCTTATTCTTAACATGTTTTACCTTTCATTTTAGTTTATTGAGCATTTCATCTGGTATCATTCCAGATGGAATTTTTTTTCCTTGTGACATCTTTTTCATCATATCTGACATCATTTTAAATTGTTTAAGTAACTTATTTATTTTGGAAACATCTACTCCAGCGCCTTGGGAAATTCTTTTTCTTCGAGAACCACTAATGATTTTTGGATTTTCTTTTTCATTTTTTGTCATAGATAAAATGATAGCCTCGTTTTCAATGAGCATTTTTTCATCTATGTTAACTTGATCCATTTTAGCTTTCATTTTATTTACACCAGGTAACATAGACATAACTCCTTCCATGCCCCCCATTTTTTTCATTTGTCTCAATTGAGAAAGGTAAGAGTCCATTGTAAAAATACCTTGTTTAAGTTCCTCCTCAGCTTCTTTAATTTTTTCTTCACTTAAATCTTGTGCTGCTTTTTCAACAAGTGTAACCACATCACCCATACCAAGAATTCTATTAGCTAGCCTGTCAGGGTGAAACATTTCAAAGTCAGAAACTTTTTCTCCGATACCAATATACTTTATAGGTTTACCTGTGATGTGTTTCATGCTCAACGCCGCTCCACCTCGTGCATCACCATCGACTCTGGTTAAAATAATTGATGAAAGGTTGACTGCTGTATCAAATTCTTTTGCAACGTTTACAGCTATTTGACCGGTTAAAGAATCGGCAACTAGAATAGTTTCGGCTGGTTTTGTTAAATCTTTAATTTGTTTAATCTCAGACATCATTGGTAAATCTATTTGTGTTCGACCAGCGGTATCAAAAATTATAACGTCTAAACCACTTAAATTTGCGGCGTTGAGTGCTCTTTTAGTAATATCAAGAGGCTGTTGTTTTTCTATGATCGGTAAATTTTGTATATTATTTTTTTCTGCTAATAATTTTAATTGTTCTTGAGCAGCAGGTCTGTAAACGTCTAAGCTTACAAGCATAACTTTTTTTTTATGATTTTTTTCAATTAACTTAGCTAATTTAGCGGCTGAAGTTGTTTTTCCTGACCCTTGTAAACCTACCAATAATATGGAAACTGGTGGAACTGCTTTTAGATTAATCTCCTCATTCTTTGAGCCAAGTATGTTTACTAATTCATCATAAACAATCTTTACTATCATTTGACCAGGTGAAGTTGATCTAATGATCTCCTGACCAATAGCTTTTGGTTTTACATTTTCAATGAAATCTTTCACAACTTGCAGCGCTACGTCAGCTTCTAATAAAGCTAAGCGTATTTCTTTAAGTCCAGAGTCCACTTGTTCTTCCGTTAAGGAAGGAGCGCTTTTAAGTTTAGAAAAAATATTTTCTAATTTATTTGTTAAGTTTTCAAACATTTTTATAACGTCCAACACCTATCGCACTAGTGGGCGAACCTTCGCTGACTAGTGTCGACACTCTTGATTTCAAGAGCACCGCAAAAACTTAAGTATTTGCGGAAAGTTCGTGGAAACTACAATTTGGGGTTTTAAAAGTCAATGAATAAT
>CACCID010000019.1 GCA_902545945.1 uncultured Pelagibacteraceae bacterium
GACCATTGCACGGGATGCCAGTTGCAATAAAAGATATTATTGGAACTTATGACATGCCAACTGAATGTGGGACAGTTTTTAGAAAAAAAATGTCTAACTCACAGGACTCTGAAATTGTAAACTTACTAAAAAATTCGGGTGCGATTATAATGGGTAAGACTGTTACGTGTGAACTTGCATACATACATCCTTCTAAAACAAAAAATCCCCATGATTATTCAAGGACACCAGGAGGATCATCGAGTGGATCAGCAGCTGCAGTCGGTGCACATATGGTTCCTTTATCAGTAGGCTCTCAAACTGGAGGTTCAGTAATTAGACCAGCATCATATTGTGGAGTTGTTGGCTATAAACCTTCTTATGGATTGATTTCAAGAAATGGCGTCCTAAAGGTTTCAGACAAATTAGATACAATGGGTGTATTTGGTAAAACAGTAAAAGATGTTGCCTTACTTGCTAAGTCACTAATTAGAAAAGATTTACATGATCCCTCAACAGTTTATTTTGCTGCTGAAAAGATGGTGGAGGAATGTGAGAAAGGTCCTGTTTTTGATCCTAAGTTTATTTTTTATAAAACAAAAAATTGGAATGATATAAACAAAAAATCACAGCAGGCTTTTGAATTTTTAATAAAAAATTTTAAAAAGAATATTGAGGTCTTTGACACACCGTCATATTTTGATGATATTCCAAAGTTCCATCAAATAATTCATGAAGTTGATATGGCAAACAATTTTCAAGTTTACTACGAAAAAGATAAAACAAAACTCTCTAAAGAAATGAGAGAAGCTATAGCCAGAGGATTAAAATATTCAGCAAAAGAATATGGAGATGCTGCAGATTTTATGAAACAAAGCTATGAGTCATACAAAGAAGTTTTTGAGGACTATCATGGAATTATAACTCCATCATCGAGCGGTGTTGCTGACAAAGGATTAAAATCTACTGGAAGTGCAAACTTTCAAAAGATTTGGACTTATCTCGGTTTACCTACAATTTCATTACCTTTACTTACAGGAGAAAATGACTTACCATTAGGTGTTCAATTAGTTGGCGATAAACTTGATGATTTAAGATTTTTAGGAACAGCTAATTGGCTTGAGAAAAATTGTAGAGATGAAGGATAAAGTTACAATAATTATTGGAGTTGCGCTCTGTACCTTTTTTTTAATTGGTTTAGCAACAACATTGACTAGATCAATGATGATAGGTTTTTTTGATGTGCTTCCTGTTTATATTTTAATGGGTATGGTAATTGTAATGATGTTCTATGAAGCCTTCATTGACAAAAAATAATCTTTACGCTCCTTATTTACTTTTGTTAATTCAGCCAATTTTTATGGCTACAAATACTATTGTTGCAAGAGGAGGTGTGGAGTTCGTGCCTCCTATTTCTTTGGCATTTTGGCGATGGTTTACAGTATTCATCATTTTATTTCCTTTTTTTTTTAATGAAATTTTAAAATATAAAAAAGAATTTAGTAAAGAGTTTTTTAAGCTGTTTTTCTTAGGTTCAATGGGCTGTGGTGTATGTGGAGCTTTCCCAAATCTTGCAGGTATGACGACAACAATGGCTAATATTGGCATAATCTATACATCTTCACCAGTCATAATAATTTTTTTATCAATTCTATTCTTTAAAGAAAAAATTAATTTTTTAAGGATATTAGGCTTATTAATTTGTATTACAGGTGTTTTTACAATTATATCTAAAGGTAATTTAGATTTTTTGATTAATTTAAATTTTACAACAGGCGATTTATGGGTTTTGGGAGCAGCTTTAGGTTGGGCTCTTTACTCAATTTATTTGTTAAATTGGAAATCAAAATTTAGTTTGATGGCCCGATTTACTTTGATCGCAATGTTCGGATTTATATCACTTTTCCCATTTTTTATTTTAGAAAATATTTACTTTGCAAAGACAAACTATAATCAGACATTTTTGTTCTGGATTATATTTGCAGCTATTTCTCCTAGCATTATAGCTTTTTCCTTGTACACACGATTACAAAAATATGTAGGCGCTTCATTTGCCGGGTTTACTTTATATTTATTCGCAGTCTACGGATCTATCTTTGGAATTATAATTTTTGAAGAACCCCTTCTCAGTTTTCATTATTTAGGTGGTTTGCTAGTCTTTACTGGAGTTTACTTCGCTAGGAAAAAAGCATGAAGTATCTTTATTTAGCTTTATCGTCAATTATATTAGCCTACATTATAATTGTACTTTTCACTTATCTATATCAAAGAAAATTACTTTATCACCCAACTGAAAATAACTACACTGGAGATGAAATTCAATTTGATTATCAAGAAGTTTTTATTGAGGTTGATAAAAATATAAAACTTAAATCATGGTTTTTGGAAAAAGATTTAAAAAAAAATAAAACTATTTTATACTTTCATGGTAATGCAGGCGATTTAACTAATAGGGTTCATAAGCTTAATGAACTAAATAAATTAGATGTAAATATTCTTATTATTTCATGGAGAGGATTTAGTGGTAATCCAGGCAAGCCCACAGAAAAAAATTTATATAATGATGCTAGAAAGTCAGTAGAATGGCTTAACAAGGCTGGAGTTATAAGTAAAAACATAATTTTATATGGCGAGTCACTAGGCACAGGTGTAGCTATAGAATTGGGTCAGAATAATTCTTTCTCAGGAATTATTTTAGAGTCACCTTTTACCTCGATTGCTGATGCGGCAAAAATTTATTATCCTTATTTGCCAATCGATTTATTAATAAAAGATAGATACGACTCTTTAAAAAAAATCAAAAATATAAATGTTCCTATCTTAGTGATGCACGGAAAGAAAGATAATGTTGTCCCTTTCAAAATGGGAGTAAAATTATTTGACAATGCCAATCAACCTAAGTTTAGTTATTTTTCTGATATCGATGATCATATGATGGAGTTTAATGATCAACTTTTAAATTCTTTAAAAAAGTTTTTAGGTTTCAATACCTAACAGGGCTTTTGAATAATATTCAGCATTAAAGGGCTGTAAGTCATCTTCTTTTTCTCCCATCCCTACTGCAACTATAGGTAAATTATATTTTTTACAAATAGCTAAAACCACACCACCTTTTGCTGTGCTATCAAGTTTAGTAATAATTAAACCTGTCAAATCATGTATCTTGCTAAATTCTTGAACCTGATTAAGTGCATTTTGTCCTGTAGTTGCATCTAAAACAAGAATTACTTCGTTAGGATACGAAGGGTCAATTTTTTTAAGGACATTAATAATTTTTTTGTACTCTTCCATTAAATTCTTTTTATTTTGAAGTCTTCCCGCTGTATCAATCAAAGCTACATCAATTTCATTTTTTTTTGCAAATTCAGCAGTCTTAAAAGCTACAGAGGCTGGATCACTATTGATTTCAGATTTAATAATATCAACTTTGACTTTCGCAGCCCAAACTTGCAATTGATCTATGGCAGCTGCTCTGAAAGTATCCGCTGCTCCAAAAACAACAGATCTATTATTGTCTTTAAAATACTTTCCAAGTTTTCCGATACTGGTTGTTTTCCCAACTCCGTTTACTCCAGATACAACTATCACAGCAGACTTTGCATTTCCCATCAGGCTAAGATCTTTCTCGTACTTTTGAAGATTAATTGCTAATTTATCCGCTATCAGTTTTAAAATTTCTTTATGATCGTCTAGTTTTTTATCAACTT
>CACCID010000020.1 GCA_902545945.1 uncultured Pelagibacteraceae bacterium
ATCGAATGCTCTCGCGTTAAATATAATTAAAAAAAATGCACAAAACGTAATTTTAATTTCCGAGAAAAAAAATAATATTTTATTTACGGTTTCAAAAAAATTTAATATTTTTCATATAGAACATAATAAATATATTGGTGGGAGATATTCAGTTTTATCCGAAGTTGGTATTGTGCCAGCTCTTTTATTAGGACTTAATATTTACAAGTTAAGATCTAAAACTTTGACTTTTTTAAAAGGCATGAAACATGTTTTTTTAAAAGAAAGTGCCATTAAATTAGCAAATCTTATCTGCTCTAAAAATTACAACAATTTAGTTTTTTTAAATTATTCTCCAAAATTAAATAAATTTTTATATTGGTGCCAACAATTAATTGCGGAAAGTTTAGGTAAAAAAAATAAAGGTTTTATGCCAATAATTTCAAATGTTCCTAAAGATCACCATAGTTTACTCCAGCTTTATTTAGACGGACCAAAAGATAAAATATTTTATATTTTTAAAATTGAGGAAAAATTAAAAAATAAAACAGGAAGAATAAATTTCAATAATAAAGATATAAAGATGTTAAGCAATAAACCTCTGGGTGAAATTAAAAAGGCACAACAAAACGCCTTAATTAAATCTTTTAAAAAGAATAATATACCTTTTAGAGAATTTATAATTAAAAACAAAAATGAAGAGACTCTAGGTGAACTTTTTTCATATTTTATACTCGAGACTGTTTTAGTTGGTAAATTAATGAAAATAAATCCATTTAGTCAACCAGCTGTTGAAGAGGTAAAAATTTATACTAGGACTTTTCTAAGTTAAATTTACCAAAAATTATTTTTGACCTACCATAAAATTTCGTAATTATATTTTTTATATATTTGTCTAAATTTTCATCTCTCTCCCTCTCCCTATGAATAATAACAATGTGTTTTTTATTAAATAAATTATTTATCTTAATATAATTTAAATTTTTTAAAAAGGAATTATCAGCAAAGGGTGGATCAAAAAAAAATATATCAAACTTTTTTTTTTTATTTTTTTTCAAATAAACTTCAACTTCTAAATTATATAGTTCTGCTTTTTCTGAAATAGAAAGTTTATTTAAATTTTCTTGTAAGATTTCTAAAGCAAATTTATCCTTTTCCAGAAAAGTAACTTTTTTAGCACCTCGGGAAATAGACTCAATTCCAAAAGATCCTATTCCTGAATAAAGATCTAAAATTTTTGAATCTTCAATTTTAACATTAATTAAATTAGAATGTTTTAAAATATTGAATATATTCTCTTTGACTGAGTCTTTTAACGGTCTCGTTTTTGAGTTTTTTACAAAATCAATAAACTTACCTTTTAAAAATCCGCTAATAATTCGCATTTTTATTTATTACTCTATAACCAATGTCTTTTCTAAAAAAACCTTTTTTCCAATTTAATCTTTTTATAATTGAAATGATTTTTTTTCTTATTTCAAAAAAATTTTTTCCAATAGAAGTTATGTTTAAAACTCTCCCACCATTTGATAATATTTCCCCACCTACTAATTTAGTTCCAGCATGGTAGATAAAGTCATTTTTAGATAATTTTATTTTATGTAAATTTTTTATCTTTAAGTTTTTTTTATATTTTCCTGGATAACCCTTAGCACATAAGACAATCGTCATACTTTTATCTTTTTTCCACTCAATATTTTTATTTTTTAACTTATTCGATATTGTGCTTTGGATAATAGTTACTAAATCAGTTTTTAATCTCGGAAGAATTACCTGGCATTCAGGATCTCCCATTCTTATATTGTATTCTATAAGATATGGCTCATCATTTTTAATCATCAAGCCAACATATAGAAAACCATTAAAGGAATTATTTTTTTTCTTAAGAGCATAAAGTGTTGGTTTAACTATTTTCGAAATTATTTTTTTTTCTAATTTTTTAGTTATTATCGGAGCTGGTGAATACGCTCCCATTCCACCAGTATTAGGCCCTTTGTCTTTTTCATATACTCTTTTATGGTCTTGAGCTGATCCAAAAAACTTGAAACTATTGTTATCAACAATTAAGAAGTAACTAGCTTCTACTCCCTCTAAAAATTCCTCTAGAATCAATTTTTTTGAAGACTTAAATTTTCCATTAAAAATTTCTTTTGAAGCACTAATTATCTCTTTTTTTGTTTTGCAAATAGTCACACCTTTACCAGCTGCTAATCCATCAGCTTTAACTACAACAGGTAAATCACAACTATTAATAAATTTTTCTACATGTATCATACGCGAACAGATTTTAAATTTTGCGGTAGGTATTTTATTTTTTTCACATATTTTTTTTACAAAAGCCTTTGAGCCTTCTAATTGCGAAGCAAATTTGTTTGGTCCAAAAACTTTAATATTATTTTTTTGTAAAAAATCCACTAAACCTTTTACCAGAGGTTCTTCGGGACCGACTATCACTAGATTAATATTATAAAATTTTATTAGCTTTAAAATTTTTTTAAAATCAAGAATATTAACATCGATATTAATTGCAATTTTAGAGGTGCCTGCATTACCTGGGAAACAATAAATTTTATTTATTAATCTAGACTCACGAATTTTTTTACATAAAGCATGCTCCCTTCCTCCACTGCCGATCAATCCAATGTTCATGATAATGATTATATTGTATAATTTATTGATGAATAAAAAAAAAGCTAAACTTATTTTTAAGCACAATTATTTTGAAATTATTGAAGAGGGTGATTATGTTTTGTGCGCAATATCCAATAAAGAGATACCATTAAAGGACTTAAATTACTGGAATGTGGAATTACAAGAGGCCTACTTTTCTGCAAAAGAAGCCAACGAAAAGTTTAAACTTTTAAATAAATAATTATTTCCATCTATTGTGCGACCAAATCCATTGATTAGGATTTCGCTTTATCATTTCTTCAAGAGTATCGTTTAATTTTCTACTAAGTTTTTGCTTATCATCGTATTCTTTTGGATTAATTTTTTCTAAAAATTCAATTTCAAATTTATCTGAGTTTTTTCTTTCAATAAAAACCGGAATGATGTCCATGTTATATTTGATTGCAAGTTGAGCTGGTAGAGTCGTGGTTAAAGCAGGCTTACCAAAAAAGTTTAGTCGGGTTCCTTCACTTACTCTTTGGTCAATCATCAAAGCAATACTGTGATTACCTTTAATATATTCTATTGCATCTCTTACTCCATTTATTCCCTTTTTTATCTGATTTTTACAAATATATTTTTTTCTCAAATATTCCATAAAAGGATTTAAAAAAATGTTATTTAAAGGTCTGTAAATTGTTGCCAATTTAATATTTTTTTTTGTTATTTCCATTGACATAAGTTCAAAGTTTGCGAAATGACCTGATACAAAGATTGCTGGTTTATCTTCCTTCAAAGAGGATATGATACTCTCACCTTTGATTGAAATATGAGAGTCTTGTTTTCTAAAATGACCTAAAAACATATATTCCACAAACGTCATCCCATAATTTTTCCACATATTATTTATTATCTCTTTTTTTGTTTTAATA
>CACCID010000021.1 GCA_902545945.1 uncultured Pelagibacteraceae bacterium
GTAAAAAGGGTATTAACAAAAAACTAGCCGATACATATGTAGCTGAATTATTTTTGTCCTTAAGCCAGGATGCTCTAAATAAATCATCTCAAGGATTTAAAAAACTAGTGGCGGACTCACAGACACCAAAAGGCCTAAATATGCAGGTTCTTAATGAATTGAAAAAAGGAAAATTCTTTACTAAGTTCACCAAAGCTCTTGAAAATGTAAATAAAAGAGTAAGTAAGTAAATCATGGAATATTTTATACAACAATTAGTTAATGGGATTACTTTAGGTTCGATCTACGGACTTATCGCGATAGGTTACACCATGGTCTATGGAATTATTGGGATGATTAATTTTGCCCACGGTGATATCTTTATGATAGGAGCTTTTATTGCTCTAATTTCATTTATTATTTTTGGTTTAACTGGAGTAGCATTACCAATTATTTTACTTTTAGTTTTATTAATAGCTATGCTTTTCACTGCTTGCTATGGATGGACAGTTGAAAAATTAGCTTACAAACCGTTAAGAGGATCTTTCAGATTAGCTCCACTTATTTCTGCATTAGGTATGTCAATTGTTTTACAAAATTACGTTCAAGTAGCCCAAGGAGCTAGAGTAAAGCCTATGCAGCCTATGATTAGTGGTGGTTTAGAATTTTTTAAAAATTCTGAGTTTATTGTTACAGTTAGTTATCTTCAAATTTTTATCGTTATCCTAACAATAATTTTAATGGGTATTTTTACTTATCTTATTACAAAAACAGATTTAGGTAGAGCTCAAAGAGCTTGCGAACAGGATAGAACAATGACTGCATTGTTAGGAATAAATGTAGACAGAACAATATCAATAACGTTTATTATTGGTTCTTCATTGGCATCAGTAGCTGGAATGATGTTTGTTCTTTATTATGGTGTAATTGATTTTTACATTGGGTTTTTAGCTGGAATAAAAGCTTTTACTGCAGCAGTTTTAGGAGGAATTGGATCATTGCCCGGGGCAATGTTAGGTGGCTTGTTAATCGGACTTATAGAAACCTTCTGGGCTGGATATGTTTCACTTGAATATAAAGATGTTGCAGCTTTCAGTGTATTAATTGTAGTTTTAATTTTCTTTCCAACTGGATTTCTTGGAAAACCTGATATCGAGAAAGTTTAATGGAAAAGAAAGATATCATTCAGTCATTTAAAGATAGTTTATTTACAGGCTTAATTGCTCTAGCTTTATTTGGCCCGATAGTTGGTCTTAGAACTGCATCTAAAGGAGAAGGTTTATTTATCACCCCTCAATGGGGAATAGTTTTTTTATTAGTTGGACTTTGTATTTTAGGAAGATTTTTAATTAATTTAAATTCCGCTAGAAAAACTGAAATTACTTTTTTTTCAAAGTTTACTTCTAAGTTTTCAGCTATAACCGAAGATAAAGCAAAACACTTTGCTATTACAGCAATTTTATTTGCCGCTGTTTTTCCGTTTTTACCTTTTACCGACAGATACTTTATGGATGTTGCTATAATGATTTTAACCTACATCATGCTTGGTTGGGGTTTAAATATTGTAGTTGGTTTAGCAGGTCTTCTCGATTTAGGTTATGTGGCCTTCTATGCAGTTGGTGCATATTCATATGCATTAATCGCAACTACTTTTGGTTGGTCTTTTTGGATTTGTTTGCCTTTAGCAGGAGTGTTTGCGGCTTTTTTTGGAATTTTACTTGGCTTTCCTGTTTTAAGATTAAGAGGAGATTACCTTGCGATTGTTACTTTAGGATTTGGAGAAATTATAAGAATAATTTTAATTAATTGGTATGAAGTAACTAATGGTCCTGATGGAATTACAGGAATACCACGACCATCTTTTTTCGGATTACCTTTTAAAAGATCTCCAGATGAAGGGGAAACAAGTTTTCATTTGTTTTTCAATCTTGAATATTCAACAATGCACCGAATAATATTTCTATACTATTTAATTTTAGTATTAGCCTTAATTACAAATTACTTTACGCTGAAAATAAGAAAACTTCCTGTTGGTAGAGCTTGGGAGGCTTTAAGGGAAGACGAGATCGCTTGCAAATCTTTAGGTGTAAATCCCACAAATACAAAATTAACTGCTTTTGCAATCGGCGCTATGTTTGGTGGTTTCGCTGGTTCATTTTTTGCGACACGACAAGCATTTATAAGTCCAGAAAGTTTTACATTTATCGAGTCTGCAATCATTGTTGCTATTGTTGTATTAGGTGGTATGGGCTCGCAAACTGGAGTAGTTCTCGCATCAATTTTCTTAATAGGAATTACAGAAATGTTTAGAGATTTAGAGCAATACAGAATGATCGCTTTTGGTGGAGCTATGGTCTTAATTATGGTGTTTAAACCTAAAGGAATTTTAGCGAACAGAAAACCAACTATTCTCATGCACGGAGGTAAGAAATGAGCAACCTATTATCAGTAGAAAATTTAACAATGAAGTTCGGTGGGTTGACTGCAATTGATGATTTAAGTTTTGATGTAAAAAATAATCAAATTACTTCTATCATTGGACCTAATGGTGCAGGAAAAACTACCGTTTTTAATTGTCTGACAGGATTTTATAAACCTACCAATGGTCAAATGTTCTTACATAAAGAGGAGAATAAAATTTCACTTAGAAAATATACAGATTTTAAAATAGCTTATGTAGCTAAGGTAGCTAGAACTTTTCAAAATATTAGACTGTTCCCAGCAATGTCAGTTCTTGAAAATTTGTTAGTTGCTCAACATAATGAGTTAATGGTTGCTTCGGGTTATTCTTTATTTGGTTTACTTAATCTTAAAACTTATAGAGATAAAGAACAGCTAGCGGTTGATAAAGCAAAATACTGGCTAGATATCATTGGCTTAACTCATAGAGCAGATGATAATGCTGGAGACCTGCCTTATGGTGATCAAAGAAAATTGGAAATTGTTCGTGCAATGTGTATTGAGCCAAGGCTATTGTGTTTAGATGAACCAGCTGCAGGATTGAATCCAAAAGAGTCAGCTGAGTTAAATAAATTATTAAAATTTATCAAAACAGAGAAGCAGACGGGAATTTTATTAATTGAACATGACATGAGTGTAGTGATGGGAATTTCTGATCATGTTGTTGTTTTAAATTATGGAAAAAAAATATTTGAAGGAACAGCTGATCAAACTAAAAAAAGCAAAGAGGTTATCGAAGCTTACCTGGGAGTAGATGAATAATGCTTAAAATTTCAAATGTTGAAACATTTTATGGAAAGATACAAGCCTTAAGAGGAGTTGATCTTGATGTTAATGATGGTGAAATTGTTTCTTTAATTGGCTCAAACGGAGCAGGTAAATCAACTTTGCTAATGACTATTAGTGGTGTGAATAAAGCAAAAAGAGGAAATATAGTTTTCAACGGTGAAAATATTGAAAATAAACAGCCCCACAAAATTGTTGATATGGGTATTTGCCAAGTACCAGAAGGAAGAAGAATTTTTTCAAGATTAAC
>CACCID010000022.1 GCA_902545945.1 uncultured Pelagibacteraceae bacterium
TTAGTTAATCAAATTTTTGTTTCAATAAAAAATATCAATAAAGAAAAAAATGTTACAATTTTTTTAGTTGAGCAAAATGCTAAAAAAGCTTTAGAGCTTGCTGATAGAGCTTATGTTTTAGTTAATGGCAAAGTGACCATTAAGGGTTCTGGTCAAGAGTTGCTCAAAAATAAAGACATACAAGCCGCTTATCTCGAAGGTGGGGCAAAAAATTAATTTTTTTTCATATTTACAAGATTGTAATTAAGGTGTTCAATATCAATAATTAATTAATTAACAACAAAGGGAAATAATATGTTTAGAACGTTCAATAAACTTCTTTCATTAATTGCCGGAACATTAATGCTTGCAACAGTATCAGCTAAAGCTGACGTTGTTGTTGCCTCTGCTGGACCTATGTCAGGTCAGTACGCTTCATTTGGTGCTCAGTTAAAAGCTGGTGCTGAAATGTGGTTAAAGCACGTTAATAAAAAAGGTGGAATTAATGGTGAGAAAGTTAAATTAGAAATCGGAGACGATGCTTGCGATCCTAAACAAGCTGTTGCTGTAGCCAACAAATTTGCTGGTCAAGGTGTAGCTTATGTAGCAGGTCACTTCTGCTCTGGTTCTTCAATTCCAGCTTCTGCGGTTTACAATGAAGAAGGAATTATTCAAGTTTCACCAGCTTCAACAAATCCAGCGTTAACGGATAAAGGTGGTAAATATACTTTTAGAGTTTGTGGTCGAGATGATCAGCAAGGTGAAGTTGCTGGTAAATTCTTAGCTGAAAACTACAAAGGTAAAAAAGTAGCAATTCTTCATGATAAAACTGCTTACGGAAAAGGTTTAGCAGACGCGACTAGAAAAAATATGAAGAAAGCTGGCCTTAAAGACGCTATGTACGAAGCTTATACAGCAGGTGAAAAAGACTATTCTGCTTTAGTTTCAAAACTAAAATCAAATAACATTGATGCAGTATATCTTGGTGGTTACCACACAGAAGGTGGTTTGATCGTAAGACAAATGAGAGACCAAGGTATGAAAACTAAATTAATTAGCGGTGACGCATTAGTTACAGCTGAGTACTGGGATATTACAGGAAATGCAGGTGAAGGTACGTTAATGACTTTCTCTCCAGATCCAAGAAATAACCCTGCTGCTGCAAGTGTTGTAAAAGAATTTAAAGCTGCTGGTATTGAGCCAGAAGGTTATGTTCTTTATTCATACGCTGCGTTACAAGTATTCGAACAAGCTGCTAATCAAGCTGGAACAAACGATCCTGCTAAAGTTCTTAAAGTTATGAGAAAAGGTAAGTTTGATACTGTAATCGGTTCGCTAAGCTTTGACAGAAAAGGTGATGTGAGCTTACCAGGTTATGTATTTTATGAGTGGAGCAAAGGTAAATACAAAGAATTATAAACCAATTGCTTAACCAATTTAAAAGGGGGCTTAGGCCCCCTTTTTTATTTGTAGAAAGGAAATTATGGAAATAACTTATGATGATTTTAAGAAAGTACAGATTAAAGTTGGAACTGTTTTAGAGGTTAAAAAAAATGAAAAAGCCAGGAAACCATCGTTAGTAATTAAAGTTGATTTTGGAAAAGAGATTGGAATTAAACAATCTTCAGCTCAAATCACTCATTACTACAACGCTGAAAGTTTAGTAGGCAAACAAGTAATAGGAGTTTGTAATTTTCCAACAAAGAATATAGCTGGTGTTACATCTGAAGTTTTAGTACTTGGAGCTATTGAAAAAAACGGAAAAGTTGTCCTAGTGCACCCTTCTCAGAAAACTGATAATGGTTTAGATATTGCATAATGAGTTCTGAAACATTTAATTGGAGCTGTAAACACACTTGGTCTAGAAGTGCCAAAAATACATTTTGGTGTTTACTCGGATGTTCGATAGGTGATTTTGGTACTATTTTATTTTTTCAATTAACTAAAATTCCTTTTCCAGTATTAGCGATAATGGTTTTAGCTATTATCAATGGTATTATTACAAGTATTATTTTAGAGACTATAATTTTATTAAGACAGAATTTTTCTCTAAAGTTAGCTTTCAAAACAGCGGCAGGCATGAGTTTAATCTCAATGGTGAGTATGGAAATTGCTATGAATGCTACTGATTATTTTCTTACAGGGGGAGCCATACTTACTTGGTGGGTCATTCCGATAATGTTGGCCGTGGGATTTGTTACACCTTGGCCATATAATTATTGGAGACTAAAGAAATTTAACGAAGCTTGCCATTAAGTAATTTTGTTTAAGATTTTATCCTTAAAAACAAAATGATGAATGATCACTGCTAGTATATGTAGGCTTACAAGTGTTAATAATAAGTAATTAGCGTAAATATGAACTTGATAATAAGCATCTGCTAAAACAAAATTATCTTTTTCAAATCCATATTTAAAAAATATAAAATTAAGTGTTTCTCCCATATAAAGTTTCTTAAGAATGCCAGAAATAGTTATGGAAAAAATAGTTACATAAAGCAAAAAATGGTTAGCCTTCCCAATGAAGACTTGGCCTTTAAAAAAACTCTTAGTTTCAGATGGACTTGGGTTAAAAAATTTCCAAATTAGTCTAAACAAAGTGAGATAGAAAACGGTTATTCCAACTAGGATATGTATATTTTCAAGTTCAATTCTTTCGTCAGAAAATTCAAGCCCTACTAGATAAAATCCAAAAGGAACTTGGGCTATTAAGACAATAAATGTAACCCAGTGGAACAATTTGGCCAATAGGCCATATTCATTTTGACTGTTAGAAATTCTCATTATTAATTATAATTAGACATGTTATTTAAAAGCACCACATCTAAATTCATAATTTTTACAGTAGTATTATTCTCTGTTTTTTATATCTTTAATTTTGTCACAGATAAAAAAGACGTTTTAGCCAATATTAATAATAAACAAATTGTTGAAGTCTTTAAGACACCCTCATGCGGATGTTGTTATGGGTACGTTTTATTTTTAGAAGAAGAAAAATTCAAAGTAAAACAAACAGATATGAGAAGTCTTCATACAATAAAACAAAAATATAATATTCCTGTAGAAATGCAGTCTTGTCATACTACTATTATGGGCAAATACTTTATTGAAGGACATGTCCCGTTTGAGGCAGTAAATAAATTATTAAAAGAGCAGCCCGACATCGATGGTATAGCTTTACCCGGAATGCCGATCGGCACACCAGGAATGCCAGGTGATAAAGATGAGCCCTATGTTATTTATCAACTTAAAGATGGGAAATCTTCAGTATTCATGACAATATAAAGTTATGATGCAAAAGATTAAAATAATAAAAATACTAATTATTATTTTTTCTTTAAGCCTTTCTTTTTCTGCCAATGCTCAA
>CACCID010000023.1 GCA_902545945.1 uncultured Pelagibacteraceae bacterium
ATTACAATTATTTCAACAGAAATACCGTTATTCACTGCAGTCCAAGCCATTAAAATTCCCCAATTAAAAGTAATTCCTAAAAATAATTGGGGCCAATAAGTAAATCTTTTCATGAATGGATAAGAAAAAGCTAAAATCATTGAACTCAACCCAAAAATAATTGTTAAAAAATTAAATTGAATTAATATGATAAAAGCAAGTGCACAGAGTATGACAACGTAAACTAAAGATTGTTTTACCGAAATAATCCCAGAAGCTATGGGTCGTGATTTAGTTCTTGCTACTTTTCTGTCGAAATCTTTATCTATTATATCATTAAATATACAGCCAGCGCTTCTCATTAAAATCGAGCCAATAAAAAATAAAAATAAATAATGAATTAATAAATCTGTGTTTTGATTAATGGAATTAGCGAAAGCTAAACCCCATGAGCATGGCCAAAAGAGTAGCATAAAACCGATTGGTTTGTTTAGTCTCGTTAATTCTATAAAAATTTTTAAATGATGCATGAAATATAACTTGTAAATATCAAACACTAACTTCATAATCAATTTGATTCGATATGGATATAGATTACACAGTTGCAGCGTTAATGTTTCCAGCCATTCCTTTAATGATGACCATGTATAGTAACCGTTTTCATACCTTGAGTGCTCTAATCAGAAAGATACATGATCAGTATACTTTTGAAAAAAAAATTCCACCAGAATGGGAAAATCAGCTGCATGTGCTTAACAAAAGAACTAATTATCTTAAATATGTTATGGGTTTTTCAGCTTTTGGATTTTTATTTAATATGCTCACAGTTTTGCTTCTTTATTTAGATTTAGTATTTTATGCTAGACTAAGTTTTGCATTTTGCTGTGTATGTATGATTTTTTCTATTTTTTTATTTTTACAAGAGATTAGACTTTCTAACGAAGCTTTAAAATTTCATCTTAGTGATATGGACTCTATGAAAAAAGATTTATAGTCTATTTTTCAATAAGCTTTTTTTTAAATAATGAAATGCCATGATTAATTTTGTGATCATAAGATTCTTTGAATGTCTCTAATTGCCAACCTTTCATTCTTCTAATAATTACTTTCAGGTTTACAGATTTCCATTCATTACTTGTGCTTTCATCTTTCCACATTTTTTTTTCTTCGTTAGTTCTAGCACACCCATAACAGTAACCAGTGACAGGATCAGTTCTGCAAATACTAATGCAAGGTGAAATAATTTTATTTTCCATTAAGGAATTAATATAGCTGGACCAGTTAGCTTTCTCGCTTCTAAATCTTCGTGTGCTTTTTTTGCATCAATCAGACTGTATTCTTTTGAAATCTTAATTTTAATTTTGCCATATTTTACTTTTTCAAATATAGCATCAGCTCCAACTTGAAGTTCTTTTCTGTTAGTAAAATACTGCCCAATTGATGGACGTGTTAGGTAAAGACCTTTGGGCTGAATATCTTTAGGAACATTGACTGGATCAAGTGGACCTGATGCATTTCCAAAGCTTACCATCATTCCTCTAATTTTCAGACATGCTAATGATCCATGAAAAGTATTTTTTCCAACACCATCAAATACAGCTGGAACTCCCTCGTTGTTAGTTATCTCCATTACTTTTTTTGAAAAGTCATCTTTTGTATAGTTAATCACATGAGCATAACCATTTTCCTGGGCAATTTTAATTTTTTCATCTGAGCCTACTGTTCCTATTACTTTTGCACCTATGCTATTAGCCCACTGTGCAAATATTTGCCCAACTCCTCCTGCAGCAGCATGAAATAAAACTGTTTCCCCAGCTTTAAGATTGTAAGTTTTACAAAGTAAATAATTAGTAGTTAAACCTTTAGTCATTAAGGTTGCTGCTTGTTTATGAGATATACCATCCGGAACTTTTACGGCTATCCTAGACGGGATTATTCTTTGTTGTGAATATGCGCCTAGAGGTACTGAGGCGTAAGCAATATTATCACCTATATTAAATTCTTTAACATTAGATCCAACCTCTTCAACTTTACCTGCAGCCTCTAATCCAATTCCACTTGGTAGTTTAAGTGGATATAACCCTGATCTGTGGTATGTATCAATATAATTTAAACCAATAGCATAATTGGTTACTTTAATTTCATCAGGACCAGGGGCTCCAACATTAACATCTTGAAGTTCTAAAACTTCAGGTCCTCCATTATTTTTTATAATTATTGCCTTTGGCATTGAGAGAACGTACTTGAACTTTTAATATTTAGCAAATGTTCCGTTATTATAATCTTTTATCGCTTCAAGTATTTCCGCTTTTGTATTCATCACAAAAGGACCACCTCTCGCAATAGGCTCACCTATAGGTTTACCAGCAATAAACAAAAATTCAGATTTTTTGATTGCTTTAACAATAAGTTTATTACCTCTCTCAAGTAAAATTAAATTTGAGTCAGAAGTTTTTCCGTGATTATTATTACCTATTTTCAACTGACCTTTAAGTAAATATATAAAACTGTTGTGTCCAACTGGAGCTTCACAAATAAATTCTTTACCTTCATTTAAAATTACATGAAAATAAATTGGTTCCACATTATGATTTTTTTCAGGTCCCTCAACATTTTCATATTTACCAGCAATTACTTTAACGGTTTTATCTTTGTCTTTATGAGTACCAAGGTCGTTACCTTTAATATAAATATACTCAGGTTTATTTTTTTTAAGTTTCGCAGGCATGTTGATCCATAGTTGGAATCCTAGCAGCTTTCCTTCTTTCATAGCAGGCATTTCTGAATGAATTATACCTCTACCAGTTTTCATCCATTGCACATCTCCAGATGCCATAATTCCTTTAGCACCAGTGCTATCCTGATGTTCAAATTCCCCATTTAACATATAAGTGTTTCTATGCCTCTATGCGGGTGTGGAGGAAATCCTGCAATATAATCGTCTTTATTTTCAGAACCAAACTCATCAAGCATTAAAAATGGATCAATGTAATCTGCTTCTGCAGTACCGATACTTCTTTTTAATTTTACCCCAGCTCCGTCCGATGCATTTAAAGCTTTTATAATTTTTTTTACTTCAATATT
>CACCID010000024.1 GCA_902545945.1 uncultured Pelagibacteraceae bacterium
AAGACTTAAATATTGAAAGATCAAGACTTTCTCCATCGGCATCACTTAATTACTCAAAATCTGAAAATGATGATTTTAGCTCAACTATAGATAAGACTGATGAAGAAACCGTCAAAGCAACTATTACTTGGCCAATTATTAAAGGGGGTGAAAATATCTCAACTATAAAGAAATCCTCATATAATAAACAGAGATATCAATTAATATTACAAGATACAAAAAATAGAATTAATACTGAAATTTCAAATGCTTGGTCAAAATATCAGTCTTATAAAAGCGTACTTGAGGCGACAAGAGCGCAATTAAAAGCTGCTGAAATAGCTAATGAAGGTATCACTTTAGAATATGATTCAAGTAACACAAGAACCACCCTTGAATTAATTCAATCTAGAAGCCTACTTTTAGATGCCAGAATAGCTTTCGCCAAATCAGAAAGAGACTTCATCATTTCACAATTTGAACTATCCAAGGAGCTTGGTTCACTATCTATTAATTCAATTAAATAGCCCATTTTAAGTGATTATTTTAATTTCTTGATAAAAAGAACAAAATGTGTACATTTATAGGTACGATTCGAACAAAAAAAAAGGATAAAAAATGACTAAAAATAACTTAAAAATTGTAAAAACAGACGATAAGAAACAAAAAGAATTGAAAGAGAAAAGTAAATCTCTAGAGGCAGCTATTAGCCAAATAGATCAAAATTTCGGCAAAGGTTCTGTAATGAGACTAGGGCAACAACAAGCCTTAGATGTAGAAGCAATTTCTACTGGATCATTAAGCTTAGACTTAGCACTTGGAATAGGAGGATTACCAAAAGGTAGAATTATTGAGATATATGGCCCTGAATCTTCAGGAAAAACTACATTAGCATTACAAGTAGTGGCAGAGGCTCAAAAAGCCGGCGGTATATGCGCTTTTGTAGATGCAGAGCATGCAATGGACCCTGTTTATGCTAAGAAATTAGGCGTTAAAACTGAAGAACTTTTAATTTCACAGCCAGATACAGGTGAACAAGCATTAGAGATAACTGATACATTAATTAAGTCAGGATCTATTTCTGTATTAGTAGTGGACTCAGTAGCAGCATTAACACCAAAAGCTGAATTAGAAGGTGAAATGGGCGACCATCATGTTGGATTACAATCTAGATTGATGAGTCAGGCACTAAGAAAAATTACTGGTTCAGTTTCTAAATCTAATACAATGGTAATATTCATTAACCAAATTAGAATGAAAATAGGAGTAATGTTTGGTAATCCAGAAACAACATCTGGAGGAAACGCACTTAAGTTTTATTCGTCTGTAAGAATGGACATTAGAAGAATAGGTGCAATTAAAGAAAAAGATCAAATTATTGGTAACTCGACAAGAGTTAAAGTAATTAAGAATAAAGTTGCTCCGCCATTTAAAGTGGTAGAATTCGATTTAATGTATGGAAAAGGTATCAGTAAACTTGGCGAGTTAATTGACTTAGGTACTAAAGCAGGAGTGGTAGAAAAATCGGGTGCCTGGTATGCATACAAAGGTGAAAAAAATTGGGCAAGGTAGGGAAAATGCAAAATTTTACCTACAAAAAAATCCTAATGTAGCAACAGAAATAGAAAAAGTGATCAGAGATCAAGCTACCGCTATCAGCAAAGAGTTAGAAGGAAATCCGTCTTCAAACGAGAAAATTAGCGATAAAAAAGAGGTAGAATAATTTTCAGCCATCATTTTAAACGGGAAGCTTAAGCTTCCCGTTTCCCAAAACAACTTCAAATTGATCTAATAAACACATTATATTTAAATACTGCAATTATAGAGAATGAATGAATTATAAGTTTTATTAAAGACATTTGAGATGGTCCAAAATATCTTAATCCTCTGATTGAATTTGTTTCGTTATAAAACTTTATATGCTTTTTAACGCTACCTGAAAAACTACTCCATAAACTTGCTTTTGAATGAAGTTTTTCTACATCACTTTTTGTGAGAATGCTGTAGTTTCCAAAATTAATATTTTGTCCAGTAAATATAAAAGTAATAAGCTTATGTAATTGATACAAGGATTGAAAGAAAAGACCTTCAGATCTTTTAACTCTTTTTGCAACAACTGATGAATTAGGATTTTCATTTACCTTTTCTACTAAATCTTTAATTTCTTCTGGTCTATCTTCTCCATCTCCATCCATCAAAATTAAATAATCAAATTTTTTATTTTTAAAAATATGCCTTATACCGAACGCGTTGCACCTGCCGTGGCCTCTGTTTTCTTTCATAGTTAACAACTCTAATGACACAAAATTATCTGGCTTATTCAATTTTTGAGGTTGAATTGTTGAAGCATCATTTACAATTAAACACTCAAAATTAATATCATTATAAAATTTAATATTTTGATTTATCTCGCTAAGAAGTTCATTAAGTGACTCCCAATCATTATATATTGGTATTAGAATTATTATTTTTTTCATCTTTTACCGATCATACAATAGCCAACTGGTTTTATTGTTCCAAAAACTCCTGGGCAAACTTCCTTTAAAATTTTTGGATTTCCTGTGTAAATCACACCCTGATCATCTGTAATATTCGAAGTTTTCTTTTCAAGATTGTTTATCCAAGTTGGTCTTGATTTTAAATGATAAGATAAATTTCCAGCATACCATTCGTCTCCGACAACTATTTTTATTTCATTGATA
>CACCID010000025.1 GCA_902545945.1 uncultured Pelagibacteraceae bacterium
GAATGTATTTAACTGCCTCGGTTCAGGTTGGCATGTTTTTTCCATTAGCAGAATGGACAGAGAGTGGTGGAGAAAAAACATTTGTTCATACTACAGCGCAATATTTTCAAGGAATAGGTGTCGGATTATTAGTTTCAGCAATTGTTCCTGCTGTTATTGCTGGCGCTATAGGTTACGCTATTTTGGGATTGAGAGGTCATTATTTTGCAATTTGCACTTTAGGTTTAGGTATCGCGGCTGGTGAAATTGCCGGCGGAATAGAAATTATTGGAGCTGGTCAAGGTTTCACCACACCACCTTTTCCTGCTGAAATTGTTGATACAGAAGCAAGAGGAAAATTTTTCTACTTTTTAAGTTTTGCATTATTAATCGGAACATTTGTTTTCGTTAAATACATTTACGGCTCTAGATTTAGATTAATTTTAAATGCCATTAGAGACAATGAAGATAAAGCAGAAGCAATGGGTATTCAAACTATGAAATATAAAATTGTAGGTTGGATGTGTTCAGCCTTCTTTTGTGGTCTTGCAGGTGGAATTATGGGAGGACTAATTGGATATATAGACTCAACCGATGTTGCATTTGATGGAAGAGAGATGGGAGTATTTATGGTTCTCATGGCAATACTTGGTGGAAAAGGAACTTTGTGGGGACCAGTTATTGGTGCAACTTTATTCCATTTTTTCAAAGAAGGACTTTGGACGTTAATATTAGGCTGGCAGTATGTTGCGCTGGGAGTTTTAATTGTTGTAATCGTAGTTTATTTCCCAGAGGGATTAATGGGCTGGTTACGAGAAAAATATCCTGAAAGATTTGGTGAAGTGATAGATGAAAAAGATCGTAAAGCACAGGTGGAATTAAAATGAGCATTTTACAAGTTAAAAATGTAAGTAAATCTTTTGGCGGAGTGCAAGCTAACGTAGATATATCGGTTTCTGTAGAGCAAGGATCAATTGTTGGTTTAATAGGACCTAATGGTTCAGGAAAAACTACTTTGTTTAATTCTATTGTTGGAACTCATCCGATAGACAAAGGTTCAATTGTTTTTGACAACACAGAGGTTTCTGAAATGCCTGTACCAGCAGTAGCTAAACTTGGATTATTAAGAACTTTCCAACAGACAAGAATTTATTCAAAACTAAATTGCGTAGAGAATATGCTAATAAGTCATAAAGCTAGTGACTCAGGATTTATTTTTGCAAAAGTACCTACCGAACTTACTGAGAAAGCAGAAAATCTCTTAAACTTTGTTGGTCTTTACCAAAAAAGAAATTTGAGAGCAGGGGATTTATCATTTGGACAACAAAAATTACTAGAATTAGCAATGGCTTTGATGAATGAGCCTAAAATGCTTCTATTAGACGAGCCTACAGCTGGAATTAACCCAACTTTAATTAACGGAATTATAGATAGATTAATCAAAATAAACAAAGATTATGGAATTACTTTATTAGTTATAGAACACAATATGAAAGTGATTATGAGTTTAGCACAAAAAATTTTCTGTTTAGCGCACGGTAAAATGCTAGCAGAGGGTTCACCAGATCAAATTAAAAATGATAAGCGGGTTGTTAATGCTTATTTAGGAGCTCAATAATGGCAAATCAATACGATGTTTTAGGTAAAGCTCCTGGTTTAGAAGATTTAAATAAATTATCTCCTAACGATGTTCATCTAACCATTAGAGGCTTAAATGCTGGCTACGGAAAAATGGAGATACTACATAATTTTGACTTAACAGTAAGTAAAGCTCAATCGTTATGTTTAATAGGACCTAACGGTGCAGGAAAATCTACAATACTTCATTCTATATATGGTTTTACAAATATTTTTGACGGAAAAATTGAATTAGAAGGAAATGAAATTACGAAATTAACCCCTGCACAGAAACTTAGTAAAGTGGGCATAGCTTATATCTTACAAGACAACTCAGTTTTCCCAGATATGACAGTAGAAGAGAATCTATTAATGGGCGGATATATTAAAGATAAACAAGACGAAGCCTATGATGAAGCTGAGAGAATTTTCAAAAAATATGAAAGATTAAGAAACAGACGAAATCAGCCCGCTAAAGTTTTATCAGGTGGCGAGCGAAGATTGCTAGAAATTTCTAGAGCATTAGTTATGAAACCTTCTGTTTTATTAGTTGATGAACCATCAATCGGTTTAGAACCCAAATATATAAATATGGTTTTTGAAATTTTAGAAGATCTTCAAAAAGCAGAAAAGAAAACAATCATACTTGTTGAGCAAAATGCAAAAAAAGGATTAGAATTTGCTGACATTGGTTATGTTTTAGTTTCAGGGCAAACTGCAATCGCAGGTAAAGGTGATGATCTTTTAAAAAATCCAGACGTAGGAAGATTATTCCTAGGTGGATGATTAATTTAAAAGTATTTCTTACAGGTTTAAAATCTTTAAAAGGATCTAGAAGTCCAGCTATTCCTTTAGCTGCTTGTTTCATCGCTCTTGGAGCTTTACTTAAAGATGCGGGATTCAATATTCAGCAAAGTGCTGCATCAAGCCTATTTACTTATGCCTTGCCAGGTCAATTAGTTATGGCAGAGTCACTTTTAGTCGGAGCGTCAAT
>CACCID010000026.1 GCA_902545945.1 uncultured Pelagibacteraceae bacterium
CAATTTTTTACGAAGTAAAAAATACTTTTAATGAGCAGCACACATATATTTTTAAAATTAAAGATAATGAAGAAATAGCTCAAAAATGCAGAAAAAAGTTTTACGTTTCACCATTTATGGATATGGAAACTTATTATAATTTTAAATTACTTAACCCCAGTGATAAACTCTCAGTTTTTATAAAACAAACAGACTCAATAGGAACAGTTTTAACAGCTACCCAAACAGGAGAAAGAAAAGAATTCAGCCCAAAACAACTCATGCTTAACTTTATTAAGTATCCCCTAATGACAATTAAAATTATTAGCTCGATACATTTTGAAGCATTACTTTTATGGAAAAAAGGGGCAATATACAGAAAAAGAAATACTAAAATAAAAAATAATTTAAGTTACGAGGAATATTAATGAGTTTAATAAAAATTTCAGAAAAATTTGTCCTAAATAAATTAAAAAAAATCTCGCAAGGAAATCTTAAGCTCATAAACTATGACGGAAAAGTTTTTCATTTTGGTGACTTAGAGAGTAAATTATCTTCGGATATCAAAATCAATAAACCTAATTTTTACCTAAATGTAATTATGGGTGGAAGTTCAGCTTTAGGTGAAGCTCACATGAAAAAAGATTTTTATTCCTCAAATTTAACAAATTTAATCGAGCTTACAGCGAGAAATATTAATACAATCTATTCTTTCTCAGGAAGTTTAAAATTACAAAAAATCAAAAATTTTTTAAAAAAAATATTTGCATCAAATACAAAATCTAAAAGTAAAAAATATATTTCAAAACATTATGATTTAGGGAATGAATTTTTTTCTTCGTGGCTTGATAAATCTCTTACTTATTCAAGCGCAGTCTATAAAAACGAGAAAGATGATTTAGAAATCGCTCAAAGAAATAAATTTCAAGAGCTTATAAATTTAATGAATATTAAAGATGGAAACAAGGTTTTAGAGATAGGGTGTGGTTGGGGCGGATTTGCTGAATTTTTAGCTAAAAATTATGATGTGAGTGTGGACTGTATCACAATTTCTAAAAATCAATATGAGTTTACTAAAAAGAGGATTTTCAACTCAGGACTTAACAATAAAGTTAATGTTAAATTTTTAGATTACAGAGATCTCAAGGAAAAATATGATCACGTAGCTTCGATAGAAATGATAGAAGCTGTTGGTGAAAAATACATGGACCAATATTTTGGTACAATTAAAAATGTTCTTAATTACGGGGGAACTGCTGCAATTCAAGGCATCGTGATAAAAGATGACCTATTTGAAAGATATAGAGCAAATGAGGATTTTATTCAAAAATACATATTTCCAGGCGGGTTTTTACCCTCAATTCAATTTATGGAAAATCTAATTAAAAAAAATGAACTTAAACTTGAAAAAATTAATACCTATACCGACGATTATGCTAAAACTTTAGCAACTTGGAGAAAAAATTTTTTAGGTGCTTGGGAAAAAATTAGCCCACTAGGTTTTGATGAGTACTTCAAGCGAATGTGGGAATTTTACTTATCTTATTGTGAAGGAGGTTTTAAGTCTAAAAACATAAACTTGATTCAATTCTCTATGTCTAATAGATATTCGTCATGAAAAAATTTATAGTACTATTTTTACTAATTTTAACAACAGGATGTGCAAATAAAATGAAACCGACAGATTTTAAAGATCAAAAACCAAGACTAATCATCGAAAATTATTTATCGGGTAATGTCAAAGCTTGGGGAGTATTACAAAATAGATCTGGAAAAGTTACGAGACAATTTAAAGCTGATTTAAACGGAAAATGGGATGGTTCACAATTAATTTTAGACGAGGTTTTTGATTGGAACGATGGGGAAAGACAAACTCGTCAATGGACTATTAAAAAAATTGATGAACATAACTACGAGGGAACAGCCTCTGATGTAGTTGGAACAGCCAAAGGATACTCATATGGCCCAGCTTTTAAATTCGAATATGTATTGCTGGTACCGGTTAAAGGCAAAAATGTTAAAATTACTTTTGATGACTGGATCTTTATGCAAGATGATCGCGTGGCAATAAATAGAGCGACTATGACAAAATTTGGTATTAAAGTAGCAGAATTAACCGTAATGTTTGTAAAAGAATGATATGTTTGAGCTTCCTAAACTAGATTATAGCAATTCAGCACTTTCTCCAATAATGTCAGAGCAAACTTTGGATTTACATCATGGTAAACATCATCAAACCTATATTACAAATCTAAATAACTTTATAAAAGGTTCTGAATATGAAAAATTGTCTTTGGAAGATATAATTAAAAAGTCGTCGAATGAAAAAAAAGCAGGAATTTTCAACAATGCAAGCCAACATTGGAATCACAATCTTTTTTGGAAGTGCATGAAACCTAATGGCGGAGGAAATGTTCCATCTAAACTTGAAAATAAAATTAAAGAAGATTTTGGAGGCTTTGAAAAATTTAGGGAGGAATTTATTAATGCTGGAGTTACTCAGTTTGGATCTGGATGGTGTTGGTTATCTTTAAAAGAAGATAAGCTTGTAGTAACTAAATCACCA
>CACCID010000027.1 GCA_902545945.1 uncultured Pelagibacteraceae bacterium
AGTATAGAAATTTATCAAGTGGAATTTCAGCAATTCACTCTGGTTGGAAAATATAATGTTAAAAAGAATTTTTAAATTATTTAAAATTGCTAGAAGGTTGTCTACATCTGGTGCTGTTGATATAATAAATCAAATTCATCAAATTCCTTTACCAATAAATTTATTTTTTACTTTTATCTCAATTGGAGCAGAAAATAATCGATTTGAAAATAATCAAAAACCTGGTGAGAAACTTTGTTTAGCACTGCAAGGTATGGGAACTACTTTTATCAAGCTTGGTCAATTCCTTGCAACTCGACCTGATATTATTGGAGATCAAATGGCTAAGGATTTAGAAAAACTTCAAGATAAAGTCCCGGCATTTGATCTATACGATGCAAAGAGAGTAATCAAAAAAGAGATTGGAGAAAAACAATTTAATAACATTATAGAAATAAGTAATCCTATTGCAGCAGCATCTATTGCGCAAGTACACCTTGCAAAAATAAAAAATGAAAATCAAGAAAAACAAGTTGCGATTAAGATATTAAGACCTGAAATCGAAAAATTATTTAACCAAGAATTGGATGCGCTCATGTTATTCGCATACATTGTTGAAAATATAATATCAAAAGCAAAAAGATTAAAATTAGTTGAGGTTGTTCATTTGCTAAGAGAGATTACAAATATTGAAATGGATTTAAGATTTGAGGCTGCTGCTGCAAATGAATTATATGAAAATACAAAATCTGATATTGGTTTTAATGTTCCTAAAATTTATTGGAATTACACAACTAAGAAAATTCTTACTTTAGATAAAGTTGAAGGTATTTCTATTAGGGAACATACAAAATTAAAAGAACAAGGTGTTAACTTAAAAAAACTAGCAGAAAATTTAATACAACATTTTCTCAAACAGGCTGTGAGGGATGGTTTCTTTCATGGAGATATGCATCAAGGTAATTTGTTTGTGGACACTAAAGGAAATATTGTACCTGTAGATTTTGGAATTATGGGTAGGCTAGATAAAAACAACAGAAAATATTTAGCAGAAATTTTGTACGGATTTATTCAAAGAGATTACGTTAAAGTTGCAGACGTTCATTTTCAAGCTGGGCTTGTTCCTCAAGAGGCTTCAAGAGATGAATTTGCTCAAGCTTTAAGGTCTGTTGGGGAGCCTATATTCGGCCAATCTATTAAGGACATTTCAGGTGGAAATTTGCTGGCACAATTATTTGAAATCACAGAAAAGTTTAACATGGCAACTCAACCGTCTTTATTGTTACTTCAAAAAAATATGGTAGTAGTTGAAGGTGTTGCAAGAAAATTATATCCTGAAACAAATATTTGGGAGGTTTCAAAACCAGTTTTAGAAGACTGGTTAAAGAATTTGAAAGGGCCTAAAAAGACTATTGATACTGCAATAAATACTTCTGCAGAAATAATTAAAAGAATTCCTGATTTCCCTGAATTGATGGATAAAGCTAACTACGCTTTGAAGCTTATGGCAGAAGGAAAAATAAGTGTTGGACCTAGCAATAAAAATCTTGAATTAGAACAGATGAAAATTAAAAACTTTAGAAATAACATTATTATGAGTTTTTTTGGTGTTGTAATTGTTATGCTATTGGTATTTTAATCTCAGTATGGAACTAAAAAATAAGAAAATTTTAATAATCATTGGCGGAGGAATAGCAGCCTACAAGTCTTTGGACCTCATTAGATTGTTAAGAAAGAATGGCTCAGAAATAAAAACAATTCTTACTAAAAGTGGAAAAGAATTTGTAACGCCTTTGTCACTTACTACCCTAACCCAATCTAAAACATACGAAAATATATTCGCTCAGGATGCTGAAGCTGAAATTGATCACATAACTTTATCTAGGTGGGCCGACATAATAATTGTAATGCCAACAACAGCTAATTTTATGAGTAAACTAACAATTGGAAAAGCTGAAGATTTAGCAACAACTGTTTTATTAGCCTCAAATAAGGATATGTTATTAGTTCCTGCAATGAATGTAAGGATGTGGTTACATAAAGCTACTCAAGCTAATTTTAAAGTTTTGCAAGATTTTGGATATTTGTTCATAGGTCCTGAAAAAGGTGAAATGGCGTGTGGTGAATTTGGTGAAGGAAAAATGTCTAGTCCAAGACAGATATTTTCCTATCTTAACAATTATTTTGATAAAAAAGACATTGTTAAAAAAAAGAATTTAAAAGCATTAGTAACAACAGGTCCAACGCGGGAATATCTTGATCCAGTAAGATATATCTCTAACGAATCTAGTGGAAAGCAAGGTTATGAGATAGCTGTGGCATTAAATAAACTTGGCATTAAAACAACGGTAATTGCTGGTCCATCAAGTTACAAAACTCCTAAAGAAATAAAGATCAAAAAAGTAACTTCCGCAGATGAAATGATGCTCAAGGTCAAAGATTCTTTGCCAGTAGATTTAGCAGTTTGTGTGGCTGCTGTAGCAGATTTTAAACCAATTCTTAAAAAAAATAAAAAAATTA
>CACCID010000028.1 GCA_902545945.1 uncultured Pelagibacteraceae bacterium
GCTAATCAGATATAGAAGGATTATGTGAATATAGATTTTAAAAGATTTACTAATTTTCATATTAATTTAAATTAGAAATAACACAGTAAAATGAAAAATAAAACAATTTGGTCTAATAGATTTAAAAACAAAACGTCTCAATCTTTTCAAAAGATTGGGTCTTCAATTCATATTGATAAAAGACTTTATGAACAAGATATCGCTGCATCTATTGTACACACGCAAATGCTAGTGAAACAAAAGATTATTAAAAGTGAAGATGGTAACAAAATTATCAATGGACTTAAAAAAATTAAAGTTCAGATAGATAAGGGGAATTTTGAGTTTAAAGAAAAGTTCGAGGATATACACCTAAATATAGAAAAAGCATTATTTGAGATCATTGGCCCGTCAGCTGGATTTTTGCACACTGCAAGATCTAGAAATGATCAGGTCGTGACTGATTTTAAATTATGGATAAAAAAAGCATCAAACGAAGTTATAAAAGATATTTCGGTTGTCATGAGAAATCTTATAAAAAAAGCTGAAAAAAATACAGATACGGTTATGCCTGGATTAACACATTTAAAAAATGCACAACCTATTTCATTCGCACATTATTTGTTGTCATACTATGAGATGTTAAAAAGAGATAAAAAAAGATTTGAAAATAATCTTGAGCTATTAAATGAGTGTCCGCTTGGATCTGCGGCACTTTCAGGAACATCTTATAAAATAGACAGAACCTATACTGCAAAAAAACTTGGTTTTAAAAAACCTACAGATAACTCTATGGACTCTGTATCGGATAGAGATTTTGCAATTGATTTTTTATATGCGTCTGCTGTTTGTGCAATGCACCTATCTAGATTGGCAGAAGACTTTATTATTTACAATTCCGATGCTTTCAATTTAATTTCATTCAAAGATAACATGCTTACAGGATCATCAATTATGCCACAAAAAAAGAATCCTGATCCTGCAGAACTAATAAGAGGAAAAGTTGGAATGAATTATGGAAAGTTAAATGCAATGTTGACAATAATGAAAGGTCTTCCCATGTCATATTTTAAAGATATGCAAGATGACAAGGAGTTAGTTTTTGGTGGCTTTGAAACTTTGAAAGATACTCTAACTATGAGCGCTGAATTAATAAATTCCGTAATCGCTAATAAAGCAAATATGCTTTTTATGGCTAACCAAGGATATACAACAGCAACTGATTTTGCAGACTATCTTGTTAAAAATAAAAATTTATCGTTCAGAGATTCTTACGCTATTTCAGCAAAAGTTGTGAATTATGCAGAAAAAAATAAAAAGATGTTATCTGAATTAAATTTGGATGAAATTAAAAAATTTTATAAAAATTTAGATAAAAGTGTTTTAAAAGTATTTGATGTAAAAAATTCTATGAATTCAAAAAAATCTCATGGAGGAACATCTATAATTAATGTGAAATCAATGATAAAAAAATATAAAAGGGAAATTTAATGAAACTAATAACTGCTTTTTTCCTGGTGATTTTTATTTTATCTAGTTGCGGAAAAAAATCTGAGCCTAAATACCAAGGTCAAATGGATCAGGTCAATATAATTTCATAATCTTATGCAAAATCTAAGATATGTAAGAAATAATTTATTTGTTGAAAAACTATCAATTAAGAATATTTTAAAAAAAAATAAAACACCTTTTTATATTTATTCGGAGAGTCAAATTGCTTTCAATTTTTTAAAGTTTGCCAACACATTTAAAAAAACTGATCCTTTAATTTGCTTTGCAGCGAAATCTAATAGTAACTTAAATATACTAAGAGTTCTTGGTAAATTAGGTGCTGGAGCCGATGTAGTTTCAGGAGGTGAATTATTAAAAGCCTTAAAAGCAGGTATAAGACCTAATAAAATTGTTTTTTCTGGGGTGGGTAAAACTGAAGAGGAACTTAAAATTGCAATTAACAAAAAAATATTATTAATCAATTGTGAGTCTGAAAGTGAAGCTAAATTAGTAAATAATTTAGCCAAAAAATTAAGAAAAAAGGTTTCAATAGGATTTAGACTTAATCCAAATGTTGATGCCAAAACACATAAAAATATATCAACTGGTAAAGCTGAAAATAAATTCGGCTTATCGATTAAAAATTTTAAAGTTTTTCTAAAAACAGTAAAAACTTTTAAAAACGTAAAATTAGAAGCTTTA
>CACCID010000029.1 GCA_902545945.1 uncultured Pelagibacteraceae bacterium
TAAAAAAGCGATTGAAAGAAATAATTCTTTATATGAGTCAATGCTAGATAAAACTACTCAGTCACTAGAAAAAATAATTTCAAATACAGAGTCACTGTCCAAAATACAGTAGATGCAACAAAAAATCCAATTGAGAAAAAGATATCTTTATTTAAGAAAAAAAAAATATTTTAATATTAGCAGAAAATTTTTTTTGCCTTTATTAAAGTTAATTCGTCTAAAGATAAAAAAAAAACGTTATAAAATTGCCTTATACTACCCTTCTAATTTCGAATTGAATGTTACTAAGTCTATGGAAATTAAACAGATTTTGGCACAAGATATTCTGCTCCCTGTTACTGATACAAAAAACTTAATGAATTTTTTTTCATGGAAGAAAAATGATGTATTATTTGTTAACAAATTTGGAATTTTAGAACCTGCTAAAACCAAAGCAAAGGTTCCTGATGTGATGCTTATTCCTTTATTGGCCTTTGATAAATACAAATTCAGATTAGGATATGGAAAGGGATTTTATGACCGTTATTTGAAAAAATATAAAAATATTTTGACCATCGGTGTTGCTTTTTCTTTTCAAAAACATCATAAGCTTCCAATTAATCAATATGACATTAAATTAGATTATGTTTTAACAGAAAAAGGTATTTATTAATGAAAATATTAATTTTAGGTGATGTTATGGGAGCTTCGGGAAGAAAAGCTTTAGCAAGTAAATTACCTGATTTAATGAAGACCAATAAAATTGATTTTGTTATTGTCAATGGTGAAAATGCTTCAGATGACGGCAAAGGTATTACTAAAGAAATTGCAGAAGATTTTTTTAAAATTGGTGTAGATGTGATTACTTCTGGAAATCATATTTGGGATAAAAAAGAGACAACAGATTTTATCGAAAAAGAAAGAAGACTACTGAGACCTGCAAATCTTGTTAACGGGTCACCCGGAAGAGGTTATGAAATATATTTTTCGAAAGACCAAAGATATAAAATAGGAGTAATAAATCTCATGGGAAATGTATTTATGAAGAAGACAGATGATGTTTTCCAAAAAGCTAAAGAAATTTGTGAAAAAATTAAATTAAAAAAAGATGTAGATTTTTTAGTTGTCGATTTTCATGGTGAAATTACAAGTGAAAAAATGGCAACAGGTCATTTTTTTGATGGTATTGCTACTTGTGTTGTTGGGACTCACACACATGTCCCCACTGCTGATACAAGAGTTTTGGATGGCGGAACAGCTTACCAAACTGATATAGGAATGTGTGGTGATTATAATTCAGTAATTGGAATGAATAAGGAAAATTCTATAAAAAAGTTCTTAAAAGATAAAGATGCAGTGAAACATTATCCTGCCGATGGAGAAGGAACTTTATCTGGTATTATAGTTGAAACTAATCCTGAAACCGGTCTTGCAAAAAAAGTGATAAGATTAATTGATGGAGGTAGCTTAGCTAAATAATAATGGCAGGACATTCACATTGGGCAGGAATAAAACATAAAAAAGGCAGAGCTGATAAAGAGAGATCTAAAATTTTTTCAAAACTATCTAGAGAAATAACAGTTGCAGCAAAACTAGGTGACAAGGATCCAGATATGAATCCAAGGTTGAGAACTGCAATTCAAGCTGCAAAACAAGCTAATATGCCCAAAGATAATATCACAAGAGCAATTAGCAAATCAGAAATGAGTGGTGACAAAAATTACGAAAGCTTGAGATATGAAGGTTTTGGACCCTTTAATGTTGCACTGATAATCGAAACTCTAACTGACAATAAAAATAGAGCTGCTTCTAGTATAAGAACTGTTTTACAAAAAAAAGGTGGAAGATTAGGTGAAACTGGATCTACATCTCATATGTTTACTAATTGTGGCGTAATTCATGTAGAGAAAAGTAAAATTAAAGAAGAAGAAATTTTTGATGATGCAATCAATGCAGGAGCAAGAGATTGCACAACTTTAGACGATATTTTTGAGATTATTACAGATAAGGAAGATTTTTATAAAATCAAGACTGAG